>NZ_CP083564.1:1714166-2322500 GCF_025143985.1 Sulfitobacter sp. W027 | reverse complement strand
GGTAACATTTGGGCAAAGGCGACAACAGATGCTGGGCGCTTCTACGAACGGTTGGCAACCTTGCCTGACCTCGAATGGAAACGGGCGCGGACGAAAGCCTACCGTACCATTAACCGCAGTCCGATACGGGATGCAAAGTTGAATGTGCTCCGAGCAAAGTCGGTTAACTTTGAGTATCGGACACAACTGCCAGACTGGTTTAAAGACTGCTGACAGATTAGATCAGCAAGAGCGCTACGGCGCTTTTGCTCGTCCAATCTGGACGAATTGACATCGTAAAGAGAGATACTAACAACATGTTTGATCGCCCCGCGTTAGGGGATGATCTCGGTTGCTGCCCTTCGGGGCCGGTGTTTGACGGGCTGTTTCCTCGGCCTGTCGGACATATCGCGACCGAAACGAATATGTTGTCCAAGTCAAGTACACTAACCAGAGCGATGACGCGGACCTCCTGCACGGACGGTTCGCTATCTGCATCGCTCATTGTCCAGACGACAGTCTGGGCGGGTAAAAGTATGCTTTTGATGCAGAATAAGAGGATCAGTTTCTTACCAGCTTCTGATCTTCGCGCGAGACGCCAAGTCCTGCTTTTTCTGGATCAAATCAAGCGCGAAAAGGGCGTTTGGTGAATGCCTTGGCAGTAAGAGGCGATGAAAGACGTGATACTCTGCGATAAGCCATGGGGAGCTGAGAATAAGCTTTGATCCATGGATTTCTGAATGGGGCAACCCACCTGATACTTTGTTATTACTGCACTTCGGTGCAGCTAATAACTTGGTAAACCAGGTATTTTTAGGCTGAATATATAGGCTTAAAAAGGCAAACCCGGGGAACTGAAACATCTAAGTACCCGGAGGAAAGGAAATCAATATGATACTCCCCTAGTAGCGGCGAGCGAACGGGGACCAGCCGAGCCATGACTGTGGTTAGAATGCGTTGGAATGCGCAACCAAAGTGGGTGATAGTCCCGTATAAGAAGCATGATTGGACGTATTAAGTAGGGCGGAACACGTGAAATTCTGTCTGAAGATCGGAGGACCACCTTCGAAGGCTAAGTACTCCTTACTGACCGATAGTGAACCAGTACCGTGAGGGAAAGGTGAAAAGCACCCCGACGAGGGGAGTGAAACAGTACCTGAAACCGAACGCCTACAATCAGTTGGAGCATCCTTGCGATGTGACAGCGTACCTTTTGTATAATGGGTCATCGACTTGGTCTCACGAGCAAGCTTAAGCCGTTAGGTGTAGGCGTAGCGAAAGCGAGTCTTAATAGGGCGTTGAGTTCGTGGGATCAGACCCGAAACCGAGTGATCTAGGCATGGCCAGGTTGAAGATAAGGTAACACTTATTGGAGGACCGAACCCACATCTGTTGAAAAAGATCGGGATGAGCTGTGCCTAGGGGTGAAAGGCCAATCAAACTCGGAGATAGCTGGTTCTCTGCGAAATCTATTTAGGTAGAGCGTCGACCGAATACCACCGGGGGTAGAGCACTGGATGGGTAATGGGGCCCCACAGGCTTACTGATCCTAACCAAACTCCGAATACCGGTGAGTACTAGTCGGCAGACACACGGCGAATGCTAACGTCCGTCGTGAAGAGGGAAACAACCCTAACCTCCAGCTAAGGCCCCTAATTCATGGCTAAGTGGGAAAGCAGGTGAGACGACCAAAACAACCAGGAGGTTGGCTTAGAAGCAGCCATCCTTTAAAGATAGCGTAACAGCTCACTGGTCTAAATAAGTTGTCTTGCGGCGAAGATGTAACGGGGCTCAAGCCATGAGCCGAAGCTGAGGATGCATTTATTGCATGGTAGCAGAGCGTAGTGTGACATAGTTCCATGTGTCCTTATCGTCCCTCGGGACGGATTGGACACAAGGAGCTTTCTGTGAAGCTGGCGCGTGAGCGATCCGGTGGAGAGATCACTAGTGAGAATGATGACATGAGTAGCGACAAAGAGTGTGAGAGACACTCTCGCCGAAAGTCCAAGGGTTCCTGCTTAAAGCTAATCTGAGCAGGGTAAGCCGACCCCTAAGGCGAGGCCGAAAGGCGTAGTCGATGGGAACCAGGTTAATATTCCTGGGCCAGATGGAAGTGACGGATCTCGAGGGTAGTTCATCCTTATCGGATTGAATGGGCTGCTTAGAGGTCCCTGGAAATAGCTCCATCGCTAGATCGTACCCTAAACCGACACAGGTGGACAGGTAGAGAATACCAAGGCGCTTGAGAGAACTATGTTGAAGGAACTCGGCAAAATACCTCCGTAAGTTCGCGAGAAGGAGGCCCGGTTTCTAGGCAACTAGAGGCTGGGGGCACAAACCAGGGGGTGGCGACTGTTTATTAAAAACACAGGGCTCTGCGAAGTCGTAAGACGACGTATAGGGTCTGACGCCTGCCCGGTGCCTGAAGGTTAAAAGGAGGGGTGAGAGCTCTGAATTGAAGCCCAGGTAAACGGCGGCCGTAACTATAACGGTCCTAAGGTAGCGAAATTCCTTGTCGGGTAAGTTCCGACCTGCACGAATGGCGTAACGACTTCCCCGCTGTCTCCAACATAGACTCAGCGAAATTGAATTACCGGTCAAGATGCCGGTTACCCGCGGTTAGACGGAAAGACCCCGTGCACCTTTACTACAGCTTCACACTGGCATTAGGCCGAACATGTGCAGGATAGGTGGTGGGCTTTGAAACCGAGACGCCAGTCTCGGTGGAGCCTCCCTTGAGATACCACCCTTGTTCTGCTTGATGTCTAACCGCGGACCGTTATCCGGTTCCGGGACCCTGTGTGGCGGGTAGTTTGACTGGGGCGGTCGCCTCCTAAATCGTAACGGAGGCGCGCGAAGGTTGGCTCAGAGCGGTCGGAAATCGCTCGTTGAGTGCAATGGCAGAAGCCAGCCTGACTGCGAGACTGACAAGTCGAGCAGAGTCGAAAGACGGCCATAGTGATCCGGTGGTCCCAAGTGGGAGGGCCATCGCTCAACGGATAAAAGGTACGCCGGGGATAACAGGCTGATACTGCCCAAGAGTCCATATCGACGGCAGTGTTTGGCACCTCGATGTCGGCTCATCTCATCCTGGGGCTGGAGCAGGTCCCAAGGGTACGGCTGTTCGCCGTTTAAAGAGGTACGTGAGCTGGGTTTAGAACGTCGTGAGACAGTTCGGTCCCTATCTTCCGTGGGTGTAGGATACTTGAGAGGAGTTGCCCCTAGTACGAGAGGACCGGGGTGAACGATCCACTGGTGGACCAGTTGTTATGCCAATAGCAGTGCTGGGTAGCTATGATCGGACAGGATAACCGCTGAAGGCATCTAAGCGGGAAGCCCCCCTCAAAACAAGGTATCCCTGAGAGCCGTGGTAGACCACCACGTCGATAGGCCAGAGATGTAAGCGTGGTAACACGTTCAGTTGACTGGTACTAATTGCTCGATAGGCTTGATTTGATCCAGTAGAAGCAAGACTTCAACTTATCAATCAAAAGCATACACATACAATCAGTTGTACATGACTTGGAAAACAAACGCTTTGCGCTCCAATGGAGACGGTGCGGGAACGGGCATCCTACGGATACCCTGCCTCCCGCCGTCGCTCTGCAGAGCAAAGCGCGTCAGGAATTTATTTGGTTTGGTGATCATAGCGCGAGCAAAACACCTGGTCCCATCCCGAACCCAGCCGTTAAGTGCCGTAGCGCCGATGGTACTGCGTCTTAAGACGTGGGAGAGTAGGTCATCGCCAAACCTAATAAGTTCCTGATAATCAGTATCTCTCTACGATGATCATTCAAAACCGCCGCTGCATAACATGCAGCGGCGGTTTTGCGTTGGGAAGGGTATTCTCTTTCTAAAATCGTTTTGACGCCCGGTTACTCAGCCGGCTGCGTGCCACCCGCTTGACCCCGCCCACTGCCCTGTCACAGTAACGCCAAGGCCGATGCTGGGAGGCAGGACATGGATATCAAGACACTCTTTGGGCTGGAGGGAAAAACCGCGCTCATCACAGGTGGCGCCACGGGGATCGGCCGTATGGCTGCCGAAGCTTTGGTGCGGGCCGGTGCTCGGGTTTTGCTGGCCAGTCGGACGGGTGAAGCCTGCGAAACGGTGGCGGCAGAGTTGAACGCCCTCAACGCGCGTGGCAGCGCCGAAGGTTTCGCTGGAAATGTCAGCAGCGAAGAGGGCGTCGATGCGCTGCTGGCCGAGGTTCAGTCGCGCTGCGACCAGCTTCATATTCTGATGAACAACGCCGGGGTGACTTGGGGCGCGCCGCTGGGGCAATTTCCCTTTGCTGCATGGGACAAAGTCATGGGCGTGAATGTGGCCGGTCTCTTTGATCTGACGCAAAAGCTGCTTCCCCTTCTGCGGTCCGGGGCCACGGCGGATGATCCGGCACGGGTAGTCAACGTCGGCTCGGTCATGGGCGAGCGAGAGATGGGGGATGGGGCTTATAGCTATGCGGCCTCCAAGGCCGCGGTGATCCATCTGAGCAAGATCCTTGCCAAGGAATTGGCCGGGGAGGGGATCACCGTGAACGCGCTGGCACCAGGCCCGTTCGTGTCGCGTATGACCGCCTTTGCCACGCAGGATGAGACAACGCGCAAGGCCGTGGGCCAAGACGTGCCGCTGGGCCGCGTTGGCCGCGATGAGGATATCGCGGGCTGCATGCTGTTCCTATGCGGGCGCGGCGGGGCTTATGTCACCGGGGCGGTGATCCCGGTCAGCGGCGGCATCAACGTGATGTCAGGCCCGAATATTTTTGAAAGGGCCTTGTCATGACACATACGAAAATTCAGACGGAGAGCGCCCATGCGTGACGACAGCCATCTACCCCAAGCCCTGCGTGGTCTGCGCCTGCCCTTGGTCGCATCGCCTATGTTCATCCTTTCGGGGCCGGAACTGGTCATTGCGCAATGTAAGGCGGGCATTGTCGGGTCGTTTCCAGCCCTGAACGCACGCGAGGCGGAGGGCGAGCCGCCGCTGCTTGACGCGTGGCTCATCCAGATCACCGAAGACTTGGACAAGCACAATCAAGAGAACCCGGACCGGCCTGCGGCGCCCTTTGCGGTGAACCAGATCGTGCACCGCTCCAACGCGCGGTTGGAGCGGGACCTTGAGATTTGCGTCAAACATAAGGTGCCGATCTGGATTACCTCGCTGGGCGCGCGGGTGGAAGTGAATGAGGCCGCGCATTCCTGTGGCGGGGTGGTGTTACATGACATCATCAACAACCGCTTTGCCCGCAAAGCGATTGAGAAAGGCGCGGATGGGCTGATTGCTGTGGCCGCCGGGGCCGGGGGGCACGCGGGACCGCAGTCGCCCTTTGCTTTGATCCGCGAAATTCGTGAATGGTTCGATGGACCGCTTCTGCTCTCGGGGGCATTGGCCACGGGCGAGGGGCTTTTGGCTGCGCGGGCCATGGGGGCGGACTTGGGCTATATGGGCTCGGCTTTCATCGCGACGAAGGAAGCTAATGCCGTGCCCGGTTACAAAGACATGATCGTTTCGGGCGGGGCGGATGACATCGTGACCTCTTCGCTCTTCACCGGGGTGTCGGGCAACTATCTGCGGCCTTCGATTGTGGCGGCGGGGCTGGACCCTGACGATCTGCCCTCGGCGGACGCCTCTTCGATGAACTTCGGCTCCGGGTCGTCCAAGCCTAAGGCATGGAAGGAAATCTGGGGCGCGGGGCAGGGCATTGGTGCGGTCAAACAGATCGGCGGGGTGGCTGAACTGGTGGATCGGATCGAAGCTGAATACCGCGCCGCTGGTGCCCGGCTGGCTGCGGAGTTTGCGCAATGAGCACGGACACGCAAACATTGGACGAGGCGGCGGTCTGCCGTTGGCTGGAAAAGAATCTGCCGGGCTTTGCCGGGCCGCTTGAGGTGACCAAGTTTCAGTCGGGGCAATCAAACCCCACCTTCCTGCTCTCGACTCCTGCGCATGACTATGTTCTGCGCCGTAAGCCACCGGGAACGCTGCTCAAATCGGCCCACGCGGTCGACCGTGAGTTTCGGGTCCAAAAGGCATTGGCCGACAGTCAGGTGCCGGTCGTGCGGATGCATTTGCTCTGCGAGGATGAAAGCGTCATCGGCTCGATGTTCTATGTGATGGACCACGTGCCGGGCCGCAATTTCAACGATCCGACCCTGCCGGAACTGACCCCGGCGGAGCGCGGCGCGGTCATGGATGAGATGAACGGCGTGTTGGCCGCCCTGCATGAGGTGGATATCGACGCGGTTGGTCTGTCGGACTACGGCCCTCCGGGCAACTATTTTGAACGACAAGTAGGCCGCTGGTCAAAGCAGTACCGGGCGTCCGAGACGGAGCCCCAGCCGGATATGGATGCGCTGATGCAGCGTTTGGTCGAAGAGCTGCCCAAGGATGACGGGCAGCGCACGCTGGTCCACGGTGATTATCGCATCGACAACATGATCTTTGACACCCATGGCACCGCCTGCCGCGCGGTTTTGGATTGGGAGTTGTCCACCATCGGCCACCCCTTTGCCGATCTCGCCGCCGTTATCATGCAATGGCAGATGCCCGTGGGCGCCGAGGGGCGCGGCTTGGCCGGAGTGGACCGCAAGGCGCTTGGCCTGCCCACGGATGCGGAGTTTATCGCCGCCTATTGCCGCCGGCGCAGGCTGAAGGGGATCGATAACTTCGGCTATTACCTCGCCTTTTGCTTCTTCCGCATGGCGGCGATCATTCAAGGTGTGCTGAAACGCGCGTTGGATGGCAACGCATCCAACCCCGAATATGGGCTAAGATTAGGGCAATATGTCCCGGTTTTTGCGCGCCACGGGCTGGAGGCGCTTGATCGCGACGGCTGAGCGAGGCAGCGGCTTATTGGTGCTTGAGCTTCGGCGCGAAAACCTGTTGCTAGGGCCGGAACACTTCGGCCCGAAAGGATGACCCATGACCACTGCTGCGCGGCAATTGCTTGATCTGCTGGATATCGAACAGCTTGAGGTCGACCTGTTTCGGGGGACAGGGGCCGGGGGTGAGACCTCGATGCGGATCTTTGGCGGCCATGTGATCGCGCAGGCGCTGATGGCGGCCTATCGTACTGTGCCTGACCGCGCGTGCCACTCGCTTCATGCCTATTTTATCCGGCCCGGTGATCCGAAGATCCCCGTGATCTATCAGGTCGACCGTGCCCGCGATGGGGGCAGTTTCACCACGCGTCGGGTGGTGGCGATCCAGCATGGCAAGCAGATCCTCAACCTGTCGGCGTCTTTTCAGGTGGAGGAAGAGGGGTTTGACTGGCAGCATGAGATGCCGCAGGTCTCAGCCCCTGAGAACTGGCCGGATCGCCCCGAACTGCGTGAGGCTTTTGCCGAGAAACTGCCCGAAAAATACCGTGGCGATTTTTTGCGTGAGCGGCCTATTGAGATCCGTGAGGTCGAGCCGCGCGATTTCATGACACCGGAAAAGGTCGGCGACCGCAACTACCTGTGGTTCCGCATGGCCGCTGCCGAGGGGCAGGGGCCGGTGATGCAGCACGCGCTATTGGCCTATGCCTCTGATATGAATCTCTTGGGCTCTTCGCTGCGGCCTCATGGGCTGACGTGGTTTCAAGGCAAGGTGATGACGGCGAGCCTTGACCACGCCATGTGGTTTCATGCGCCGATCCGCTTTGATGAATGGCATTTGTATGCGCTGGATGCGCCCTTTACCGGCGGCGCGCGGGGGTTCAATCGCGGGATGATTTATAATCGAAGTGGCGAACTTGTCGCCAGTGTCGCGCAAGAGGGACTGCTGCGCCCGATCCAGCCTAAAGGGAATAGCTAAGGGCAGCGCCCTCCCTGGGGGGCGAACCGCTGCTTCGCTTTGTTTACGGCGTCGCGAAACCCGCTGGACCAGTGACATAGGCAGGCGTTGCAAAATCGCCCTCCGGGGGGAGGGAGGGCGATGCCCGGTGTGACACCGGGCAGGCGCTTACCGGCTGCCCTTTGACCTTCCAAAACGCCGGTTCAGCTTGCGCATCCCGCCAATCCAGCGGTCATAGTCCTGCGCCTTTCCGCGCATATAATCGCGCACCTGCGGATGCGGCAGTACCAAAAACACCTCATCCCGGATTGCCTGCACACAGGCTTCGGCCACCGGCTCCGGCTCCAGCATGCCGTCAATCGCCGCGACATGATCTTCCAGCCCGCGCATCATCTCAGTTCGCACCGCTTGGGGACAGAGCACCGAGACCTTGATCCCATCATCGCCATAGGTCATCGCCAGCCATTCCGCGAGACCGACAGCTGCGTGTTTCGTCACACCGTAGGGCGCGGCACCCACCTGATTGAGCAGCCCCGCCGCTGAGGCGGTGTTGAGCAGATAGCCACCGCCCCGCGCCTTCATCAGCGGCACCAAATGCCGGGCCGCGCGGACGTGGCTCATCACATTGATCTCCCAGATGCGCTGCCAGTCCGCATCCGGCACTTCGACACCGCCCTCGACTGAGATCCCGGCGTTGGAACAGAATAGATCAATCGGCCCGATATCTCGCTCGACTTCTGCGATCAGCGTCGCGATCTCGGCCTCGTTCGCAACATCGACCCGAAACGCCGTGCCGCCAACCTTGGTCGCCGTCGTTTCGGCCCCCGCGCCGTCGATGTCCACACAGACGATATGTGCAGGCGCCTCCCGCGCAAAGCGCAGCGCCAGAGCCCGCCCGATGCCGCTGGCGGCCCCAGTGATAACGATGACGCGCCCATGCAACTCCATGTCAGATGTCGCCGTCGGAGCCGCGCGTGTTCGAGGCCTGAAACGCCTTCACCTCGGCCCGCGCAATCACCTGATGGTGCACCTCATCCGGCCCATCGGCGAAGCGCAGCGCACGCTGCCAAGTGTACATGCCTGACAGCGGGCTCCACTGGCTCATCCCCGTGGCACCATGTACCTGCATCGAGGCGTCAATGATCTCGCAGGCCTTTTCCGGCACCAGCGCCTTAATCATGCTGACCCAGATGCGCGCCTCTTTGTTGCCCAGCACATCCATCGCTTTGGCGGCTTTCAACACCATTAGCCGCATCGCTTCAATGTCGATCCGCGCGCGGCTGATGGTCTCCATGTTCTTGCCTAGGTCGATGATTTTCTTACCAAAGGCCTCGCGCCCCAGCCCGCGTTCAATCATCAGATCCAAAGCCTTTTCCGCCGATCCGATGGAGCGCATGCAATGGTGAATCCGCCCCGGTCCAAGCCGCACTTGGCTGATCTCAAACCCGCGACCTTCGCCCCAAAGCACGTTTTCACGGGGCACGCGAACGTCGGTAAAGCGGATGTGCATATGCCCATGCGGCGCGTCATCGTGGCCAAACACATGCATCGGGCCAAGGATTTCGACGCCCGGCGTGTCCATCGGCACAAGGATCTGGCTCTGCTGCCGGAACGTCTCCGCCTCGGGAGAGGTTTTTACCATCACAATCATAATCTTACAGCGCGGATCGCCTGCGCCGGAGATATAGAACTTCTCGCCGTTGATGACCCAATCGTCGCCATCCAAAACCGCGCTGGTCGAAATATTCCGCGCATCAGAAGAGGCCACATCCGGCTCAGTCATCGCAAAGGCCGAACGGATTTCGCCCGCGAGCAGGGGCTTTAACCATTGCTCCTTTTGTTCAGGCGTTCCGACGCGTTCCAGCACCTCCATATTGCCAGTGTCGGGGGCAGAGCAGTTCAGGGTCTCAGGCGCCAGCAGGCTTTTGCCCAATTCAGCGGCGATATAGGCGTAATCGAGGTTCGCCAGCCCTTCGCCCGTCTCGGCATTCGGCAAAAAGAAGTTCCACAACCCCGCCTCACGCGCCTTTTGCTTGGCCCCGTCGAGCAGTTCCAACTGACCGGGGGCATAGGACCAACGGTCGGCGCGGCCTTCGCCTAGTCGAAAGAACTCCTCGGTGATCGGATCGACATTCTCGCGGATGTGCTTGGTAACAGCGGCCAAAAGCGGCTTGGCCTTCTCCGACATTTCGAGATTGTTCATGTCCAAGGTCTGATCGATCATCCTGTGCTCCCGGTGATGATGGTATAAGATGCCGCCCCGCTCCTCCGCGCGACGGGTCTGTTAAAAAGGAGCCTATGCAATCACCGCAGGCTTGCCAATCGCGGGCAGGGGGATGTGCCCTGCTTTACGCGGCGTCACAAGACCATTGAAACCCGCGCAAACGCGTTTAGGTTCAGCCTATGACAGATGCATTTATCAAAGACGTCCTCACCCGCACCCGCCGCATCGCGGTGGTCGGCGTGTCCCCCAACCCGGCGCGGCCCAGCCACTATGTCGCTGAATATCTTCAGCAAAAGGGCTATGACGTGGTGCCGGTCAACCCCATGCATGCTGGCAAAGAGGTCTTTGGCAAGACCATCGTCGCCACTTTGGCTGAGATCGACCCGCCGGTGCAAATGGTCGACATCTTCCGCCGCTCCGAGGATGTGCCCCCCGTCGTCGATGAGGCGCTCGCGGCCTTTCCAGAACTGGAAACGATTTGGATGCAGATGGGGATCACCAACGCCGAGGCAGCGGCCAAGGCCGAAGCGCGGGGCGTGGATGTGATCCAAGACCGCTGCCCCAAGGTGGAAATCCCACGCCTGCTTTGGTGATTACTTGCGCGCGGCCTTCTCGGCGATGCCCGAGGTCGACTGGCGGCGCGCCAGTTCATCCAGCACGTCGCTCAGCGGCACATCGCGTGCCGCCAGCATGACCAAGAGGTGATACAGAACATCGGCAGCTTCAGAGGTAAGGCCAGCGCGGTCGTTCTTCACCGCCTCGATGATGGCCTCGACCGCCTCTTCGCCGAACTTCTCAGCACATTTTTCCGGCCCCTTAGCCAATAGCTGCGCGGTCCAACTGCTTGACGGATCAGCCTCCTTGCGGCTCAGGATGGTGGCGTAAAGATCATCAAGCGTCATGCAAGCCTCATTGGAATGCCGGCGGCGGCCATATGCTGCTTGGCCTCCTGCACGGTATATTCGCCAAAGTGAAAGATGGAGGCCGCCAGCACCGCCGAAGCGCCGCCTTCGATCACCCCATCGACGAGGTGATCCAAATTGCCAACCCCGCCTGAGGCAATCACCGGCACCGAAACCGCATCCGAAATCGCGCGGGTAAGCGGCAGGTTGAACCCTTGTTTTGTGCCGTCACGGTCCATCGAGGTCAGCAGGATTTCCCCCGCGCCCTTCTCTGCAACCAACCGTGCAAATTCCACCGCATCAATGGCCGTGGGCTTGCGTCCACCATGGGTGAAAATCTCCCATTTGCCGGGGCTGACGGTTTTGGCATCAATGGCGCAGACAATGCACTGGCTGCCGAAATGATCCGCGGCTTCTGCAATCACATCCGGGTTGGCCACAGCGGCAGAGTTGAAGCTGACCTTATCCGCCCCCGCCAGCAGCAAGGCGCGCACGTCTGCTACGGTCCGAACACCGCCGCCCACGGTCAGCGGAATATAACAATGCTCTGCCGTACGCGTGACCAGATCAAACATCGTCCCACGGTTCTCATGGGTAGCGTGAATATCAAGGAAACACAGCTCATCCGCCCCCGCCGCATCATAGGCAATCGCAGCATCAACCGGATCACCCGCATCCCGCAGGCCAACAAAATTTACGCCTTTCACCACGCGCCCATCGGCCACGTCAAGACAGGGGATGATGCGGGTCTTCAGCATGGCTCAGCCCTTTAACATTTGCATGGCAGTCGCCAGATCAATCGCCCCATCATAAAGCGCCCGGCCCGAGATCGCGCCTTCGATCACGCCTGTATCGCGCAGTGCTGCCAGATCATCGAGCGAGGACACGCCCCCCGAGGCAATCACCGGGATCGACACGGCCCGCGCCAGATCGGCGGTGGCGCTGACATTCGGCCCGCCCATCGCGCCATCGCGGTTAATATCGGTATAGATGATCGCCGCCACGCCTGCGTCTTCAAAGGATTTGGCGAGGTCAGTGGCCATAACATCGGTCTCTGTCGCCCAACCTTTGGTCGCAACACGCCCGTTTCGCGCGTCAATCCCAACGGCCACATGACCGGGGAAAGCGGCGGCAGCCTCCCGCACCAGATCGGGGTTTTCCACAGCTACGGTTCCAAGGATGACACGCGCCAGACCCTTATCGAGCCAGCTCTCAATGGTCGCCATATCGCGAATGCCGCCGCCCAATTGTGCCGGAACCTTGCAGGCCTTCAGGATCGCCTCAACCGGGGCTGCATTCACCGGTGTCCCGGCAAAGGCGCCATTGAGATCAACCAGATGCAGCCACTCGCAGCCCGCGTCTACAAAGCTAAGTGCCTGTGCTGCGGGATCGTCGTTAAAGACAGTGGCACGGTCCATGTCACCATGCACAAGGCGCACGGCCTGACCGTCTTTGAGATCGATGGCGGGATAGAGGATCATGGCCGGGCCCTTGTTTTGAACATTGGTTTCCTTTTGCACGTCATCACGGATTTTGCAACGCGACCCAAGGTCAATCTTGCCCGAAACAAAGTGATGGATAACAGTAAAGTCAGATCGGGAGGAGAGATCATGAAGAAGCTTTTTGCAGCGGCCCTTGTGGGCCTTGGCTTGACCAGCGCGGCCTATGCGGCGGGTCCGGCAATCGGGGTTTGGCAAACTCAGGTAGATGATGGCGCCTATGCCCATGTGAAAATGGCCCCTTGCGGCGACGCAGTCTGCGGCACAATCGCGCGTACGTTCAACGACGGCGGTGAGTATAAATCACCAAACATTGGCAAGACGCTTGTGATCGACATGAAACCTGAAGGCGGCGGTAAATACGCCGGCAAAGTCTGGCGCCCATCGAATGGCAAAATTTACATCGGCAAGATGGATGTCTCCGGCAATTCGCTAAAGCTTTCGGGCTGCGTTGCCGGCGGACT
The DNA here is from genome assembly GCF_025143985.1 of Sulfitobacter sp. W027. Lineage (NCBI taxonomy): Bacteria > Pseudomonadati > Pseudomonadota > Alphaproteobacteria > Rhodobacterales > Roseobacteraceae > Sulfitobacter > Sulfitobacter sp. W027. The sequence goes on along the minus strand of NZ_CP083564.1, from coordinate 2,309,656 downwards.
GATCTGTTCGAAGCAGACATGGGCACGCATTAAGTAACGCAAGCTCATTGTTGCGAAGATGAAAAGGCGCGGAGAAAAACCTCCGCGCCTTCTTTGCGTTCTGGGAAAGGCAGGCACAGCGCAGAGGTATTTGTAAAAGGATGAAAATAGAAAGTCTTTTTCTCCTTCATCCTTTCTTAAATACCGTCCGACGGTGCAGCGGGCGCGGCGTTCGTTAAGGCTTCCAGTTCAGGAAATTCGAGATCAGCCGCAGCCCGGTGGTCTGGCTTTTCTCCGGGTGGAACTGCATGCCCAACATCGTGTCGCGGCCAATGATGGCCGTGACTTCGCCGCCGTAATCAACATGCGCCAGACGTTCTGCGGGGTTTGCTACGGCCATGTGGTAACTGTGCACGAAATAGGTATGGTCTCCGGTTTGCAACCCGTCGAAGACCGCGTGGTCATGGTCGATGACCAGATCGTTCCAACCCATATGCGGCACTTTGAGCTTGGGATCGGCAGGGGTGATCTGGGTCACCTCGCCGCCAATCCAGCCAAGACCGGGGGTGTTTTTGTACTCGCGGCCCATGCTTGCCATCAGCTGCATGCCCACGCATATGCCAAGGAAGGGACGACCCTTCTCTTCAACTGCTTCGACCATCGCGTCATAGAGGCCGCCTGCACCTTTCAAGGCCGCCATACAGGCCGGGAAGGCGCCGTCGCCGGGGAGCACCAATCGGTCGGCGCTGGCCACGACATCGGCATCAGCGGTGACGAAGACTTCGCCCGCGTCGGTCTCACGGGCCATGCGTTCAAAGGCCTTGTGGGCCGAATGCAGGTTGCCGGATTCGTAGTCGATAATGGCTGTCAGCATTGGATCACAAGGCACCCTTGGTCGAGGGGATCGCGTCCGCTTTGCGGGGGTCAGTCTCGACGGCTTCGCGCAGCGCGCGGGCGACGGATTTGAAGGCCGCTTCGGCGATGTGGTGGCTGTTAAAACCATGAAGTGCGTCGACATGCAGGGTGATGCCGCCATGGGTGCTGAGCGCTTGGAAAAACTCGCGCACCAGTTCGGTGTCGAATGTGCCGATGCTGCTGGTCGGGAAATCCACGTTCCAGATCAAAAAGGGCCGCGCCGATAGGTCGAGCGCACAGCGGATCTGCGCGTCGTCCATCGCCAGCAGGCAAGACCCGTAGCGGCGGATGCCGCGTTTATCGCCGAGCGCTTGGGTCAGCGCTTGGCCCAGCGTAATGCCCACGTCTTCGACGGTGTGGTGGTCGTCGATGTGCAGGTCGCCCTTAGCGCGGACCTTGATATCGATCAGCGAATGGCGCGACAATTGGTCGAGCATATGGTCAAAGAAGCCCACGCCGGTCTCATTGTCATAGCTGCCACTCCCGTCGAGATTGATCTCGACAGTGATGTCAGTCTCGGCGGTGGTGCGGGTCAGGGTGCTGCGACGCATGGGGCATCTCCGAAGGCAATTGCTGCGCTCTTATAACAGGGCACGCCGCCACGCCAAGCCCAAGCGGTGCCTTGCCTTTCCCTCATGTCCGCGCGATCAGGGATTGCGGGGGCAGAGCCCATATGTCAGCTTAACCCAAATCCCAGAAAGAGGCGCGACATGACCACCTGCGTATTCATCCAGATCCGCTGCCGACCGGGCACGACTTACCGCGTGGCCGAAGAAATCGCCCTGCGCGAAATTCATTCCGAGCTCTATTCGACATCCGGAGAATATGACCTGTTGATGAAGCTCTATATCCCCAAGGGAGAGGATGTGGGCGTATATATCAATGACAATCTGTTGGACATCGAGGGGATTGAGCGGTCGCTGACCACGATGACCTTCAAGGTCTTTTGAGGTGCCGCGCCGTAGCTCTCTGATCCCGGTTTCGCTTTTTGCCCTCTCCCTCGTCGCGCTGCTGGCCCTGCCCAGTGCGGCCACAGCCGCCCCGCGTATCTATGAGGGGCGTGAAGCTGCGGCGTTGCGTTGTGCCAATACGCTCGCGTTGACCGCTGTGGCACTGTCGGCGGCTGAGTTGATCGGGGAGGGGGAGAAGAATGTGATGTTGGGCATCACCGTGCGTATTCTTGACCGCCATGTGGAGGGCACATGGGCCCAAAAACGCGCGGCGATGGAGGTGATGCGCGACCGGCGCAGCGTTGCGGATACGCTGGAGGATTATCGCCAAATTGCAGAGCGGTGTTTGGTGCAATTCCCAATCAATTGAATTCGCACTGCCCAGAATGAGAAAACCCGCCGAACCGGCGGGTTTTTTCGTAGCCACTCTAGGCCGCTGTTAATGCGCGGCGGAGACAGAGGGTTTCTCTGTCGGGGCGGTGTCGAGTTTTACCTTCTGCCGCATGGTGACCCGGCGAATGGCGCGGTCGAATGTCTTTCTGACCCGTTGAGTACGGCTGGCGTTGGGCTGGATCGGGCCACCCACGGAGAGCATCACCGACATCGGGGAGTTATCGTCGTGGCGAAGGTCCATTCCGTCCAGCTCGCCTTGGATCAATACTTCGATCTCGGGCCACGCGGGCAGGCTGTCGCCGGTCACGATACACAGCAGCGTGCCGGAGCCGTTATGGGTCATCAACAATTGCGGGCAGTCGACCACGCGGGCAATCGCCTTAGCGGCGGAGGCAATGGCGCGGGCGAATTCGCGGGTGTTGCAGGTGGCATAAAGCTCGTCGATATGTTCGATCTTGGCGGCAAAAACCTGACAGATATCAAGGTGTTGACGTGAGAGCTGCGACAGGTAGTTGCCCAGTGAGAAGGGTAGCACCAATTGCTCGACCCCATTTATATGCACTGGATCGGCGAGCGCAAATTCATGCGCGCCGGGATCGCCTACCTCTTGGAAATGACGCGGGTCAAGGCGCGGGGCGCGTTGGGTGTTTTCCAGCATCCGCTCGGCAATATGCACGCGGGTTGCGATGTCTTTCACATCGAAAGGCTTGGTGACATAGTCGTTTGCGCCAGCAGCAAAGGCGCGCTCAATCGAACTCGCGTCGGCACGTGAGGTCACCATCAGGATCGGCGTATCTTGATAGGCCTCCAAAGCGCGGACATGACGGCACAGAGTAATGCCGTCCATCTCGGGCATTTCGATATCAAGAAGCAAGCAGTCAAAATGCTCTTTGGTCGTTTCCAGTAACGCCAAAGCCGCAGCGCCGGACTCGGCCAGTGTCAGATGGGGGTAGTCAGCCTCGCGGAAAACGACAGGCAGCAGTTCGCGGATAAAAGGGTCATCGTCAACAGCAAGGATTTTCATTTTGGCACCTCTTTCGTGGGGCAGACGGGCAGTCCGGGTGTCTTCACATTCAGTTTACATTAAGTCGCATAAACCCGGCGAAATTGTGACGCTACTGCACCAATAGCTTGTGCTGTTCCCAGCAATATTAACCATATTTTGACGGGCCGGGAAACCTTTGAATTCCCAGCGAGGGGTCGGCGAAGGCCCTTATTTTCCCGCATGGCGGGAGGTGATTTGGTGCAGATTGTGGAGGATTTTGGGCAAAAGGGGGCGTTCTGAACTGTCAAAACTGGGCAAGAAAGTGCGGTTCTTGTGACTGTGCTGCGAAGGAGGGGTTTGAGTCGGGAGCGGACGCGGAACTGTCCGGGAACTTTATCGGGCGTAAGGAAAACCATAAGTTGACGCCTGCCGCTCCCCACGCTCAACTCGCTCGCGAGCCGTGAAAGGGAGCTAGCGATGCGTCAGCCAAATGATATCCTAGCCGAATTCTTGTTGCCCACGCAGGAGCTTAGGGATGATCTGCCCTTCTTCACCAAGGTGCTGGGCATGCGGCTGGAGAATATCTTTCCAGCAGATGACCCTTCGGTCGCCAGTTTCTCGGGCTATGGGGTGCGCGTGCGGATTGAGCGCGGAGCGAAAGTGCCACCGGGGCATCTGCGTATTCTCACCGATGATCCTGACAGCTTTGCCCAAGGTCAGCGCCAGTTGACTGCGCCCAATGGCACGACGATCGACATTTTGCCCCGTTCTCCTCAGGTGGAACAGCCAGAAACTCGGCATGAATTCGCCGTTAGGCGGCTCGCGGATGAGGCCCCTTGGGTAATTGGCCGGGCGGGGATGCATTACCGCGACTTAATTCCATCGCGTTTGGGTGGGTCGATTATCGCCAGCCATATTCGCATCCCGGACGGCGGGCCGGTGCCGGATATGGTGCATTACCATACGGTCGGGTTTCAATTGATCTATTGCTATCGCGGCTGGGTCGATGTGCTCTATGAGGATCAGGGCGATGTGATCCGCCTACAGGCGGGGGACTGCGTGACACAACCGCCGGGCATCCGGCACCGGGTGGTCGAAGCTTCGCCCGCCATCGAGGTGATCGAGATCGGCGTGCCAGCAGAGCATGTGACGACCATCGACCATGAGATGACCCTGCCGAACGGCAAAGGCGATCCGGCCCGCGAGTGGGACGGTCAGACCTTTGTGCATCACGTCAAGGATCAAGCGACTTGGCACCCATTCCGCATTCCGGGCTTCATCGCTCGGGATGCGGGCATCACGGCGGGAACCAAGGGCGTGGCGGGCATTCAGGTGGCGCGGTTTGACGGCGGCACGCCGCCCCTCGCCAAGCATGACGCGGACATGCATTTTACCTTTGTCCTGGAAGGCAGCATGGTGCTGAGTGCCGAGGGGCAGGAAAGCCGCAGACTGCAAGCAGGCGATGCCTTTATCATCCCGCCGGGGATGGTGGCGCAATATTCTGAGTGCTCGCCCGACCTCGAGTTGCTCGAAGCCGGGCTGCGCGGTGATTTTGCGACGACGCTCTTAGGCTAGGCGGGCTGCGACCTCGGCCTGCACCTTCTCGGCGGCGGCCTCTTTCACCGGACCGTAGCCGCGGATTTCCATCGGCGCGCTGAGCACCTCAAGCGCCACGTCATGGGGCAGGGCGGGGGCCTTTGCCATGACGTCTTCGAACCAGCCGATCAGCGCCACTTCGAACTTGCGGTCAGCGCCATAGGCAAAGGGGTCGGCCCATGTGCCGCGCAGGGGCTTCATCGCCGTCAGCAGGTCGAAGGCGCGGCCCATCCAAGGGCCGAACTTGCGCTTGTTGGGGCGGCCACGACCGTCCTTGCCCGTGGGCCACGCGGGCGGGGCGAGATGGTAGTGCACCTTGTAGTCGCCTTCGAAGGTATCCGCGATGCGCTCCTCGAAGCCGATTTGCCGATGCAGGCGCGCGACTTCGTATTCGTCTTTATAGGCCATGAGCTTGAAAAGCGACTTTGCCGCCGCCCGCATCAGGTCCTCGGAGCGCTCCGGTAACTTGCCCGCGAGCGCATCGAGCTCGGCCCTGTAGCGCTGGGCATAGGCTTCGTTCTGGTAGCCGGTGAGGAACTCCATCCGCCGCGCGATGAGGCTCTCGACACTGTCGTCCAGCGCGGGGGCCGGGGCAAAATGCGCTTCGATTGCCTGTGGGTTCCCGGCCATGACCCGGCCGAAGCCAAAGGCCGCGCGGTTCTTGTCGGGCACGACCCCGTTCAACTCGATCGCTTGCTCAAGCGCGGTAAGCGAGACCGGCACCAGTCCCTTTTGCCACGCATAGCCCAGCATCATGACGTTGGCGAAAACAGCGTCGCCCATCAGCTTCTCCGCCATGGCGTTGGCATCAAAGGCGCTAAGGTTTTCGGCCCCCACGGCCTGCGCGATCACCGCCTCGCGGTCGTCAATGCGCAGGTCGGCGTCGCGGTTCAGCACCAGATCGCCAGTGGGCATCTCGGCGCGGTTCAACACGATGCGGGTGCCGCGGCGGTAATGGGCCGAGGCCTTTGGCGCTGAGCTGACCACCATGTCACAGCCGATCACCGCGTCGGCGGCGGCTTGGTCGATGCGCACTTGGTGCACGTCCTCAGGCCGTTTGGCGAGGCGGACATAGCCGAGCACGGTGCCAAATTTCTGGGCGAAGCCGGTGAAATCGAGCACGCTGGAGCCCAGCCCTTCGAGGTGCGCCGCCATGGTGATGAGCGCACCTACGGTCACCACGCCGGTGCCGCCAACGCCGGTGACCAGCAAGTTAAATGGCTGGTCGAGGCTTGGGAGATTGGGCATCGGCAGGGCGGCCGAGAGGCTCGCCACATCTAATCCCGCGCCGGAACGCTTGCTGCGGCTGCCGCCTTCAACGGTGACGAAGGAGGGGCAGAAACCGTTGAGGCAGGAGTAGTCCTTGTTGCAGGTCGACTGGTTGATCTGCCTCTTGGTGCCAAATTCGGTTTTCTTCGGCTCGACGCTGAGGCAGTTCGACTCGAGGCTGCAATCGCCGCAGCCTTCGCAGACCAGATCGTTGATCATCACGAATTTCTTCGGATCGTCCATTTGCCCGCGTTTGCGCTTGCGGCGTTTCTCAGTGGCGCAGGTCTGTTCGTAGATCAGCACCGTGACACCCGGTATCTCGCGCAATTCGCGTTGCACGCGGTCGAGATCGCAGCGGTGGTCGAAGGTCGTCTCGGCGGGGAAGTCCGCCTTGGGCAGGAGTTCGGGCCGATCGGAGACCAATGCGATGCGCTCCACGCCTTCCGCACGGCAAGCCTGCGCAATGGCCGCGACGGAAACGGGGCCGTCCACCGGCTGTCCGCCCGTCATGGCAACGGCGTCGTTGTAGAGGATCTTGTAGGTGATATTGGTCTGCGCGGCGACCGCTTGGCGAATGGCGAGCGAGCCGGAGTGGTACCATGTGCCTTCGCCCAAGTTTTGGAACACATGCTTATTGCCGTTGAACATGGAGGTCGCGATCCACGGCACGCCTTCGCCGCCCATCTGTGCGAAACCCGCCGTGTCGCGGTCCATCCATGACGCCATGACGTGGCAGCCGATACCGGAATTGGCGGTAGAGCCTTCGGGGACTTTGGTCGAGGAGTTATGCGGGCAGCCTGAGCAGAAATAGGGGGTGCGTGTGGCACCGGGGACGTTGAGCAGCACGGGCGGCTGGTCGGTCAGCGCCCGGGCCTTTTCGACAAGGTTCTCTTCGGGAAAGAAAGCATTGAGCCGCGCGGCGATGATTGGCACCAGCTTCAGTGGCGACAACTCGCCCGTCCACGGCACCAGTTCTTCGAGGTTCTCGTCGTGCTTGCCGACCATCCGCGCCGGTTTGGAGCCGGGCCAGTCGTAAAAGGCCTCCTTGAACTGGCTCTCAATGATGCCGCGTTTCTCTTCGATTACAAGGACTTCGCGCTTTCCCTTCACGAAGTCGAGCGCGTCGTCCAGCGCCAGCGGCCAGACCATGCCGATCTTGTAGATGTCGATGCCAAGGCGGCGGCACTTCGCCTCATCCAACCCCAAGAGACGCAGCGCCTCCATCGTGTCGAGGTGGCCTTTGCCAGTGGTGACGATGCCAAAGGACGCGTCTTTGGTGTCATAGATATGTCGATCGATCGGGTTGGCCCGAAGGAAGGCTTGGACAGCTTCCAGCTTGTGGTGGATGCGGGTTTCGATCTCGGGGGAGGGCAGATCGCCCAAACGGACATGCAGCCCGCCTGCCGGGACGGTGTAATCAGGCTGGTTGAACACGCGATCCGGAGTCAAATCGACCGAGGCACCGCTCTCAACGGTTTCGGAAATCGCCTTGAAGCCGACCCATGTGCCGGAAAAGCGCGATAGCGCGATGCCGTATTCGCCAAAGGACTGATACTCGGCCACCGACGCCGGGTTCAGCGTCGGCATGAACCACGACATGAAGGCCACGTCTGACTGATGCGGCATCGAAGACGAGACGCAGCCGTGGTCGTCGCCCGCCACCACCAGCACGCCGCCCTTGGGGGCCGAACCGTAGGCGTTGCCATGTTTCAGCGCGTCGCCCGAGCGGTCCACCCCCGGCCCCTTGCCGTACCACATCGAAAATACGCCCTCGACCTCCGCATGAGGGTCGAGATGCGCTTGCTGCGCACCCAATACGGCGGTGGCACCGAGGTCTTCGTTCACGGCGGGCAGGAACTTCACACCTGCCTTGGCGACACGATCCTTAATGCGCCAGTATTCAAGATCGAGCCCCCCCAAGGGCGAGCCACGATAGCCCGAGACAAAACCTGCCGTCTTTAGCCCCGCGTTGCGATCACGGCGGGCCTGATCAAGCATGATCCGCACCAAGGCCTGCGTCCCGGTTAGGAAAACGCGGCCCTCGGTCTGATCGTAGCGATCATCAAGTTTATAAGTGGTAAATTCGCGCGGTTGTTCTGCCATTGGGGTGCTCCTCAATGGGTAGTATAGCGCAGTGAGTGCGGATATTAGCACCAAATTTGCTGGTGTTACTACCATCCAGCGGATAATCTGTTCGACGGAGGCAGAAGTTCCGAAAGATTTATTCGATGAGTCAAATGGACGCGACAGACCGTCAACTTGTGATGTTGCTTCAGCAAGATTCGCGTTTGCCGAACGCACAGCTTGCCGAAAGGCTGAATATTTCCGCCTCCGCTTGCTGGCGGCGGGTCAAGGCTTTGGAGCAATCTGGGATCATCAGACGCTATGCTGCCGTGGTTGATCCCAAAGCGATGGGGCTGCGGTTTGAGGCGATGGTGCATGTGCATTTGACCCGGCATGATGCCTCGGCCTTGGCCAGTTTCATCAGCGCGATTCAAAGTCGTAAGGAGGTGACGGAATGTTTCGCCACCACCGGTCAGGCCGATTATCACCTGCGCGTCCTTTGCCGGGATATTGAGGCCTATAACGCCTTTTTGGAGAGCTTCCTTTTCCTTCACCCGGCGGTGAATTCGGCCACCACCAATGTGATCCTCCGGCAGATCAAATCCGACGCGCCGATCACGGGCTGAGATGGGCGGCGATGTCGGGTCAATAACTCTATAGTTGAAACGTGATCCGACGCGGGGCATGGTTTTATTCTGTTTTGAATAAAAACAAGTCTGGGAGGACACTATGAAATTTCGTCTTATTAAGGCGCTGGTAACTGGTGCTGTTTTAACTGCAGGGGCGGGGGGAGCCGCCACTGCGGCGGAATGTATCGCACCGGCCAACCCCGGCGGCGGCTGGGATTTTACTTGCCGCCAAATCGGTAAGATTATGCATGACATCGGCGCGGTCGATAAGCCGGTGCAGGTCACCAATATGGCGGGCGCGGGCGGGGGACTTGCGTTCAACCATGTGGTGTCTGAGCAGAATGAGAATGAGGACCTAATCATCGCGGCCTCCTCGGCCACCACCACCCGTTTGGCGCAGAACGCCTATGCCGGGATGACCGCCGATCAAGTGCGCTTCGTAGGCGCGATTGGGGCCGATCCGGGCGTGATCGTCGTGGCCAAGGACAGCGAGATCCAGAACCTCGACGATATGGTCAATATGATCAAAGAAGACCCATCCTCGGTGGCCTTCGCAGGTGGCTCGGCAGTAGGGGGCTTTGACCATATGAAGCCGCTGATGATCCTGCAAAAGGCCGGGTTCACCGACATTCGCAAGATCAAGTACATCGGCGTGGACGGCGGTGCGGATGCCATCACCCAGACCGTGGGCGGCTTTACCCAAGCCATGACGGGCGACATGTCTGAGGTCGTGGGCTTCCTGAAATCTGGCGATGTGCGTGTGATTGCGGTGCTGACCGAAGAGCGCGTTCCGGGCTTTGACGATATCCCGACCGCCAAAGAGCAGGGCTACGATGTGGTTGCGGTGAACTGGCGCGGGCTTTACGTGCCCAAGGGCATTTCGGATGAGGCGTTTAACGGCTGGGCCGATAAGCTGCAGCAGGTGGCCGACAGCGAAGAGTGGAAAACCGCGATGGAAGCCAATGGCCTTGCGCCCTTCACCAAGGTCGGCGGCGATTTCCAGTCTTATGTCGATGGGCTGATCGCCGACATTAACACAATGTCCAAAGAACTGGGGGTCATCCAGTAATGGCCTCTGACCGGATTTTCGGTCTGGTCATGTTGTTTCTCGCGCTGGCCTATATGGCCAGCGCATCACAGATTCAGACCAGTTTTCTTGCCGATCCTGTAGGGCCGCGCGCCTTTCCATTGTTGGTAGGAGGTGTGGCGGCGCTGTCTTGCCTCGTGATGATCCTGCGCCCCGATCCCGACCCGGATTGGCCTGCGGGCCGCAGCCTTTTGTCAATCTGCCTCGCCGTTCTGGTGCTGGTCGGCTACGCGTTCGCGTTGAAGCCTTGGGGGTTTGTGATCCCAACGGCCATCGCGGCTGGTATCCTCAGCTATCAAATCTCACCCCGACCACTGGCTGCGGTGCTTGCGGGTGTTGGCCTGTCGCTGGGGCTGTTTGTTGTGTTCAAATTTGCACTGGGGCTGAGCCTCATCGGCTTCCCCAAAGGGTGGTTTTAAACCATGGATATTCTGAGCAACCTCGCGATGGGCTTTGGCATCGCGCTGTCGCCCTTTACCCTGATGCTCGCCGTGGCGGGCTGTTTTCTTGGGACGATCATCGGTGCGCTGCCAGGGTTGGGGCCGTCGAATGGCGTGGCGATCCTGATCCCGCTGACTTTCACGATGGGGCTTGATGCCACCTCGGCCTTGGTGCTGATGACGGCGGTCTATTACGGCGCGATGTATGGTGGGCGGATTTCTTCGATCCTGTTGAATATTCCGGGCGATGAGCCTGCGCTGATGACCACGCTCGACGGCTATCCGATGGCCAAGGCGGGCCGGGCAGGCGATGCGCTGGTGTTGTCGGGTGTTGCGTCCTTTGTTGGCGCTTTCCTTGCTACCGTGGGGCTGATGCTGCTGGCCCCGATGCTGGCGCGCGTGGCTTATTTCTTTGGCCCGGCGGAATATTTCGCGCTCTATCTACTGGCGTTTTGCACGCTGGGCGGCATGGCCTCGAACAATCAGGCCAAGGCCGCGCTGGCCTCCTGCATCGGACTTGCGATTGCAATGATCGGAGTGGACAACAACTCCGGGATGCCCCGGCTTACTTACGGCAATATGCACCTGATGGATGGGGTGGATTTCCTTGTGGCCATCGTTGGGCTGTTTGCCATCGCCGAAGTGTTCTTCTTTATCGAAAGCCACGGCAAGGGCTCGTCTATCGGGGTGAAACTCGACAAGGTTGGAATCCCTTGGAAAGACATTATCGACACGAAATGGACCATGCTGCGCGCCTCAGGCGTGGGCTTTATCGCCGGTATCTTGCCGGGGGCGGGCGCGTCACTGGGCTCGTTCCTTGCCTATATGTCCGAGAAATCTTTGGCGGGGGAGAAGGGCGGTTTTGGCACCGGTGTGCCCAAAGGCGTCGCGGCACCAGAGGCGGGCAATAACGCGGCCGCTGGCGGGGCACTGGTGCCGATGTTGACGTTGGGCGTGCCCGGTTCTGGCACCACGGCGGTGCTGCTGGCGCTGCTGATGACGCTCAACATCACGCCGGGGCCGACGCTCTTTACCGACCGGCCCGAGGTTGTCTGGGGGCTGATCGCCTCGCTGCTCATTGCCAACGTCGTGTTGTTGCTGATGAACGTGCCAATGGTGAAGATTTTCGTCAAAATCCTGATGGTGCCCGCATGGGTGCTGTTGCCGGGGGTGACGATGATCTCTTTCGTCGGCATCTATTCCCTGTCGGGCAGCTATTTCGATCTGCTGTTGATGGTGGGCTTTGGCGTGTTGGGCTATGTGCTGCGCAAGCTGGACGTGCCAACGGTGCCAGTGATCCTTGGCATCCTTCTGGGCGGCAATATGGAGAACGCCCTGCGCCGCGCCATGGTGCTGTCGGACGGCGACGCGCTGTTTCTGTGGTCATCGCCCATTGCCATTGGTCTGTGGATCTTCGCCATTGCTGGCTTTGTCGCACCAATGTTCATGCGCGGGTTGTTGAAGAAGCCGCAGAGGATTACCGATTAAACCATGGTTAAAGTATTGATCCCCTCCGGCGCGCTTGGGCTGAATTATGACGCGCAGGCCTTGCAGCGTGGCATCGACGCCCGGCCTGATATCATCGCCATCGATGGCGGCTCGACCGACAGTGGGCCGTCTTATCTGGGACGCGGCGTGTCAAAATACGCCCGCGCTTCGATCAAGCTGGAATGGGCCGGGCTGATGGCGGCGGCGGCTGAGGCCGGATGCCCGCTGGTGATCGGCACTGCGGGCACCTGTGGCGCCGATACGGCGGTGGATTGGATGCTCGACATCACGCGCGAGATTGCCGCCGAGCAGGGGGTGCAGCCGCGCATCGCCGTGCTTCGTTCCGGCCAAGACCCCGCCCAAACCGCGCAGGCCTTCACCGAGGGCCGTATCACCGCGCTGTCCGGCGCGCCGGAGATCGACGCCGACGGCATCCGTGCCTGCACCAATATCGTGGCGCTGGCCGGGGCCGAACAGGTGGCGACGGCGCTGGAGACCGGGGCGGAAGTTATCATCTGCGGGCGGACCACCGACACGGCGATCATCGCAGCTCTGCCGCTGCAAATGGGCATCGACGCAGGTGCGGCATGGCACGCGGCCAAGATCGGCGAATGCGGCGCGCTTTGCGCCAGCAACCCACAATCGGGCGTGCTGATGGTTGAGTTTGACGATGCAGGCGGCTTCGTTATTCATCCCTTGGCTGACGGGGCGCATGCCACGCCGCATACCGTCTCAGCACATATGCTCTATGAAAATTCCGACCCTTTCATCCTCTATGAGCCCGGTGGCCATCTGGATGTCACCCGCGCGCTCTACCGCGCTTTGGACGACAGCCGCGTTCATGTCAGCGGCGCGCGTTGGGTGCCGTCGGATGAATATACCGTTAAGCTCGAAGGGGCGCGGGTTGCGGGCTATCAGACCGTGCTCATGGTGCTCTTGCGTGACGCGCATTACGTTGCCAACGCGCAGACTTGGGCCGATGACATCACCGCGAAATGCTTGGAGAAGGCGGGCCAACGGCTCGACGCGCCGCCTGACAGCTATTCGATTGAGCTGCGCTTGATTGGGCAAAACGCCAGCTTCGGCGATCTTGAGGCCCGCGAAGCCGCACCGGTTGAGGTGGGCGTGATGGCCATCGTTACGGCAGAAACGGCCGCGCTGGCCGATGAGTTGGGCAAAATGCTGAATCCCTATCTGCTGCACCATCCGCTGACCCGTGACGAAGAACAGCCGACCTTTGCCTTTCCCTTCTCTCCTGCGGAGATGCCGCGCGGGGCGGTCTATGAGTTTGCTCTGCATCACGTTCTGACGCTCGACGATCCCATGCAGGCCTTTACGCTGGAGGTGGTTGAGACATGACCCAACTCGGCACGCTCGTTCAGAAGGTCCGCTCCAAGAACGCCGGACCGTTCTGGCTGACCATCGATATTTTCTGCGGCTCAGAGGCGGCCTATGACGCGGTTTGCGACCGTTTGGACACCGATAAGGTCGCGGCGCGGTTGGGGGCAAATAGCCAAGAGATCAAGCGTTTCGACATTGCCGCGCTGAATGTGATCAAGATCAGCCTGCCGCGTCCCAGCATCCAAGGGGCGATAGACGACCGCGACATGCACGGTGCATCTTGGGCAGCACTGCTTTCAGAAATGGACATTTGATGCAGCCGTGCTCCATATAGCACCAAGTGATTAACCTCAAAGGAGAGACCCATGATGAGAACCCGTGCCGCCGTCGCTGTCGAAGCTGGCAAACCGCTTGAAATCATGGAGGTCAACCTCGAAGGGCCGAAGCGCGGCGAGGTCTTGGTCGAGATCAAGGCGACTGGCCTGTGCCACACCGACGAATTCACCCGCTCGGGCGATGATCCCGAAGGCATCTTCCCCGCGATCCTTGGTCACGAAGGCGCGGGCGTGGTGTTGGAAGTCGGCGAAGGCGTGACCACGCTGGAGCCGGGCGACCATGTGATCCCGCTCTACACACCCGAGTGCCGCGAGTGCGAATACTGTCTGAGCGGCAAAACCAACCTCTGCCAAAAAATTCGCGTGACCCAAGGCCAGGGCCTGCTGCCCGATGGCACAACGCGGTTTTCCATGCTCGATGGCACGCCGATCCACCATTACATGGGCTGTTCGACCTTCGCCAACCACACCGTGGTGCCGGAAATCGCGCTGGCCAAGGTGCGTAAAGACGCGCCTTTCGACAAAATTTGCTATATCGGCTGCGGCGTCACCACGGGCATCGGTGCGGTGATCAACACGGCCAAGGTCGAATTGGGCGCGCGTTGCGTGGTCTTTGGGCTGGGTGGTATCGGGCTCAACGTGATCCAAGGTTTGCGGATGGCGGGGGCGGATCAGATCGTGGGCGTGGACCTCAACGACGACAAGGAAGAGGTCGGGCGCTATTTCGGGATGACCGATTTTGTGAACCCGAAAAACGTCGAAGGCGATTTGGTGGCGCATCTGGTCGAAGTAACCAAAGGCGGCGCGGATTATTCTTTTGACGCGACCGGCAACACCAAGGTCATGCGCGACGCGCTGGAATGTGCGCATAAGGGTTGGGGCGAGAGCATCATCATCGGTGTGGCACCTGCGGGGGCCGAGATTTCCACGCGGCCATTCCAACTGGTGACGGGGCGTGTTTGGCGCGGGACCGCCTTTGGCGGGGCCAAAGGGCGGACGGACGTGCCTAAGATCGTTGACTGGTACATGAACGGCAAGATCGAGATCGACCCGATGATCACCCACAAGTTGACGTTGGATCAGATCAACGAAGGCTTCGAGCTGATGCACAAAGGTGAATCTATCCGCGCGGTCGTCGAGTTTTAAACATGAGGCTGGAGGGCTGCACGCTCTCCAGCCTAGACCTCTTCCGCGAGGGAGAGGAACAGGTCGACATCCATATAGGTCTCGACATGATCGGCCAACGCGTCCAGCGCCTCTTCCACGCCGCTTTCGAAATCCAGCGATGAGGTCACGCCGAAACCGCCAAGATAGGCGCGGCGGAAGGCGTCTGAGCTGAAAATTCCATGCATATAGCACCCCTGCACCCGGCCCGAAGGGGAGGCCGCACCCTCGGGTGTTCCGTCGAAGCTGAGCCACGCACGGGCGCAATCGGGGCCAGTGGTTTCGCCGATGTGGATTTCATAGCCTGTGAGGTCTGTGCCGCTGGCGGGATGCTGGCCCGATTTTTCGGACAGATGTTTCAGCGGGGCCATGGTCGTCTCAACATCCAGATGCCCCAGCCCCGCGACCTGCGCCGCCGGGCCTTCGATGCCCTGCGGATCGGTGATCGTCTTGCCCAGCATCTGATAGCCACCGCAAAGCCCCAGCACATGGCCGCCCCGTCGGATATGGGCGGCAAGGTCGATGTCCCACCCCTCGGCCCGAAAGGCTTCGAGGTCCGAAATCGTGGATTTTGACCCGACCATCAGTATCAAATCCGCATCGGCGGGCAGGGGGCAGCCGGGCATGATCATCCGCAGGTCAACGCCCGGCTCAGCGGCCAATGGGTCAAGGTCATCGAAGTTGGCAATACGCGGCAGGCGCGGCACAGCGATAACACAACCCGACCCGCCCGAGCGGGCACGGGCGGGCAGGTCCATCACGTCCTCGGCGGGCAGGCGGTGGGCGGCGTCGAACCACGGGATCACCCCAAGACTGGGCCAGCCGGTGCGCTTGGCAATGTCATCGCGGCCTGCGTCAAAGAGGCTGCGGTCCCCGCGGAATTTATTGACGGCAAAGCCACGGATCAGGGCGTTGTCCCCGTCGTCCAGCACCGCCTGTGTCCCGACGATCTGTGCGATGACGCCACCCCGGTCAATGTCGCCCATCAGCACCACCGACACCCCCGCGGCACGGGCAAAGCCCATGTTCGCGATATCGCGCGCGCGTAGATTGGTCTCTGCCGGAGAGCCCGCGCCTTCGACCACGATCAGGTCGCAGCTTTCGGCCAAGCGGTGAAAGGATTGCAGCACCGCGGGCATCAGGCTGGCTTTGTTGCGGCCAAACTCTCGCGCCTCTTGCTGGCCCGCGATCTTGCCCTGCACCACGACCTGCGCGCCGGTGGCGCTCTGGGGTTTGAGCAGCACGGGGTTCATGTCTGTATGCGGCGACACACCAGCGGCACGCGCTTGCAATGCCTGCGCGCGGCCAATCTCGCCCCCGTCTTCGGTGACGGCGGCGTTGTTGGACATGTTCTGTGGTTTGAACGGGCGCACGCGCAGCCCGCGCCGGGTGCAGGCGCGGATTAATCCGGCAACGATCATCGACTTGCCGACATTGCTGCCGGTGCCCTGTATCATGATGGCTTTGGTCATGTCATTCTGCCCCTGTTTCGCGCAAACTGGCGCAAAATCATCCAAGGGGAAAGAGCTGCGATGAACACGCCTGCACATTTGCTTTTGGGTGCTGCCGTGATGGGGCGAGAAGGGACCAAGCCGTTGATCTGGGCGGCGCTCGCCGGGGCGCTGCTGCCGGACCTGTCGCTCTATCTGATGGCGGGCTTTGCGCTTTATGTCCAAGGGCTGCCGGGGAGTGTGGTCTTTGGCCAGCTTTACTACTCGGATCTCTGGCAGACGGTCTTTTCGATAGATAACTCCTTCATCGTTTGGGGTGCGCTTCTGGCATTGGCGGTTTGGCGGCAAGCGGGCTGGGCCGTGGCGCTGACCGGGGCGGCGCTGCTGCATCTTCTGTTCGACTTGCCACTGCATCACGATGACGGACGGGCGCATTTCTGGCCGCTGACGGGTTGGATATTCGAAAGCCCCGTCAGCTATTGGGATGTGCGGCATGGCGCGGGCTGGGTCGCCCCGATTGAAGCGCTAGTCGGCGCGCTGGCTGCTCTCTCGCTCTGGTGGCGCAGGCCGGGGTGGGTGCTGTCGGGCGTGACCCTCGCGCTGCTGCTGGCCGAAGGGCTGGCGCTACGCAATTGGATTTTCTTTTTCGGCGCAGGCTAACGGCCCCCAAACAGCGGACACAAAAAAACGCAGCCCGAAGGCTGCGTCAATTGCTCCGCTTGGCGGATATTCTTAGGCGGCTTCGGCCTGAAGCGCGGCATTGCGGCGCTCGGATTCTTCGCGCGACAGGGCGACGGAAGTCCGCACGCCTTTGCCCACAAATTCCATCAAACCTTCGACGACTCGCTCGTTGGGGTCGATCCCGGCGCAGCTCAGCACTTCGCGGCCATCGCGCGAACGGGCCCAGCGGGCGATCTGTTCTGGGCCGTTGCCATATTTCTTGTCGTCGGCAATTGCGTCATCCAAAGCAGCAAGCACCACAGCAGCAAAGAGCTTGCGTGCGCGGTTGCCTTGCTCGTTGTTGAAAGCGGTGCCATCAACGAAATCTTTCATCTCGTCGTCCTTTCGATTATTCTTGCTCTTGTCATTCGGGCGTGGAGGTCCTTATGACGGATATCCTTTGATTCGGATACCTCTATTTAGCATACCTCCCATGCAACTTGCGCATATCTAGTTGCCGTAGCGACTGCAGATATCGCCCGCTTGCAGGGGACCATCCCTCCCGATATAGACCCGGACATCTTATCATCAACCTTATGTCGTGGTTTTGTCACATGCCCAAGATTAACGGAAACGAGATCCGCCCCGGAAACGTCCTTGAACATAACGGTGGCCTCTGGGCGGCTGTTAAGGTCGATCACGTGAAGCCCGGTAAGGGCGGCGCCTTTGCCCAAGTCGAGATGCGCAACCTGCGCAACGGCTCCAAATTGAACGAACGTTTCCGCTCTGCGGACAAGGTCGAGCGCGTGCGTTTGGAGCAGAAAGATCAGCAATTCTTGTTTGAAGACAGTGGGATGCTGGTTGTCATGGACACCGAAACCTATGAGCAGGTGCAGTTGGATGCCGAACTGCTGGGTGACACACGTCCTTTCTTGCAAGACGGCATGATGATCGTGGTCGAGTACCATGAGGAAGAGGCGCTGAACGCCCGTCTGCCTCAGAAAGTGGTGTGCAAAATCGCCGAGACCGAGCCAGTTGTGAAGGGTCAGACAGCGGCAAATTCATTCAAACCTGCTGTGCTGGAAAATGGCGTGAAAATCACCGTGCCGCCCTTCGTGGGGCAGGACGAGGACATCGTCGTGAACACCGAGACCATGGAATATGTCGAACGCGCCTGACGCCACGTCATCTTTTGAAATGAGGATCAGCCCCGGTTTTGCCGGGGCTTTTTCGTCTCTAGGGGATGCTCAGACAGCAGGACCGGGCCAAGTAACCTCAGCGCCATCGGCCTGCATCGGGCCGGTGGCACGGTCAAAGCGCAGATGCGCCAGCGCTTGCCCCCCCGACTGGGTGTAAAGCGTGCCGGCGGGTTTGCCCACCGCCGTGATCGCTGTACCCGGCGCGGCGGTGCCACTGACCGCGACCCGCGTTAGCCCTTTGCGCAACTCGGTCTTGTGCTTCATCCGTGCCGTGACCTCTTGCCCGACATAGCAGCCCTTGCGAAAGTCGAGCCCATTGATCCGGTCAAGCCCGGCTTCGAGGATGAACGTATCCGGGGTCAGTTCCACGCCCGTTTCAGGGATCAGATGCGCCACCCGCAGAGCGTCCCAATCGGTCGTGTCCTCGGTCTGCGGCGTGTCGCGGTAGGCGCGCCAGCCCATTTCTGGATGACGCGGGTCAGCCACGGCATTTTCTGGGGCGGGGCCAGTTCCACGGTGCACATGCAGTTCCGTGGGTTCAATCGTTACTTTTGCGCGCAGCTTATACATCGACAGCCGTTGGGTGAGCATATCGCCAAGGCTCTCATCGACATCGAGCAAAACGTTCTCACCCTCAGCGATCAGAAAGAAATCGGCCATATATTTGCCCTGCGGCGTCAGCAGGGCGGCATATACCGGGCCTTGGTCCAGTTTGCCAACGTCATTGGTCACGATGCCCTGCAGGAAGTCGCGGGTGTCGGGGCCGGAGAGGCGCAGAATGCGGCGGGTGGTCATGCGGTTGTCCTTTGATTGCTGGCCATGACATATAACCTGTCAAACCCATCCAAAAGGGGCAACCATGCGCGCGCCGATCTCTATCGTCATTCCCAGCCTGAATGCAGCCGCCGCGCTGCCCGCCTGCCTCGCTGCTCTTGTCGAAGGATTGCAGGCCGGGTTGATCCGCGAGGTGATCGTCAGCGATGGCGGATCAACGGATAACACCCGCGCATTGGCCGAAGGCTGGGGGGCAGAGGTGATTTTGGGCGCGCCGTCACGGGGCGGGCAGTTGCGGCGTGGGTGTGGGGCTGCGCGGGGCGATTGGCTCTTGGTGCTTCATGCAGACACAGTGCTGGCGCCGGGCTGGACCGATGCGGCGCAGAACCACATGACGAACAGGGGCGGGGCTGCGGGATGGTTCCGCCTACGGTTCGATCAGCGGGGGCTGGTACCGCGGTTGGTGGCGGGCTGGGCAAACCTGCGCAGCGGTCTTGGCCTGCCCTATGGCGATCAGGGTCTGTTGCTGCCCCGCGCGCTTTATGAAGAGGTGGGCGGCTATCCGGATCAGCCACTGATGGAGGATGTTGCCTTGGCCCGCGCTCTGCGCGGTCGGCTGCACCGGCTGGAAGGGCTGGCCATCACCAGCGCCGAAAAGTACCGCCGCCAAGGGTGGCTTCGCCGGGGTGGCCGCAATCTATGGACACTTGGACGTTACGCGATGGGGGCAAGCCCTGACGACCTCGCGCAGAGCTATCGGCGCTCGTGAGAGGGGCGCGGGATTTCTCCTGCGCCCCTGCCAGATTAACTGAAGAACATAGAGCCGATGCGCTGTATCAGGTTGGGCTGTCGCAGCCTCTCGCGGTGCTGCTTTGCCGCGCGTGCGCCCAGACCGCGAGCATCGGAAACCGTTTTGCCGTCGCGGAATTGCAGGCGGTAGAGATCCGCATAGATGCCGCCGCGCTCCATCAGCTCATCATGGGTGCCCTCATCGGTGACGCGGCCTCGATCCATCACCACGATCTTGTCAGCGCTGCGGATGGTCGACAGACGGTGCGCAATGACAATTGTGGTACGGCCCTTGGCAAGCAGATCGAGCGCGTCTTGCACAACCTGCTCTGATTGCGCATCCAATGCGCTGGTGGCCTCGTCCAAAAGGAGGATGGGGGTATCGCGCAGGAGGGCGCGGGCGATGACCACGCGCTGACGCTGCCCACCCGACAGGGCCGAGCCGCGGGGCCCGACCCGGGTCTCAAGCCCCAGTTCAAGCTGCGGCAGGAAGTCGGCCACATGGGCAGCTTTCAGCACCCGGTCGAGTTCTTCATCGGTCACATCATTACGGCCCAGCACGATATTCTCGCGGAGGGTTTCGTCGAACAGGAGCGCCTCTTGGGTCACGACCGAGAACATGCCGCGCAGGTCAGGGATTGCCATGGCGGTGGTGTCCACCCCACCGATCTGCACAGTGCCGTTTTGCGGATCAACCAGCCGAGTCAGCAGGTTAAAAATGGTCGACTTCCCGGCCCCCGATGCGCCGACAAGCGCAGTGGTTTCACCGGCTTTCGCCGTCAAGTTCAGCCCGTTAAGCACCTTGGATTCGCCATATGAAAGCGAGACATCCCGCAGCGCTACATCCGGCGGGCCATCGGGCGCGGCCACAGGTTTGGCGGGGCTGCGCAGGTGCAGCGGCGCGTCGAGCAGTTCCTTGATCCGCTCTAAAGCTGCAGCGGCCATCTGCCAAAGCCCGCTGATCGCCCCCAGACGGCGCAGGGGGGAGAACATGAACCCAAGCGCCGTGAAGAAGGTCATGAACTCGCCAATGGTCTTGTTGCCCGCGATGATCTCGGACCCGCCGTAGACGATCACGGCCATGAAACCGATGCCCGACATGATATCGATCATTGCGGGGATCGCCGAGTTGCCAAAGGCGGCGCGAACCTCAGTGCGGATGAAGGTGCGGGTCAACTCGCGGTATTGCCGGGCCTGATAGGCTTCCAGCGCGTTGAGCTTGATTTGGACGATGCCGTGAAAGACCTCGTCCAAACGGGTCGAGAGGCTGGCGCCGATGTCGCGCGCCTCGCGCGAGCGGGCGCGGACGAAACGCTGGGCGAGGGCGGCTGGCAGCACCATCAGCGGCACGCCAATCATCGCCAAAAGCGCCCAGATCGGATCAATCGCAATGGCGACCCCCATCAGGATTACCAGGCCCACCAGATCGCGCCCCGCGCCGGTGATCACCGCCCGCCATACATCGCTGACCGCGTTGACGTCTGACTGAACGCGCTGCACAAGAAACCCGGGCGGATGGTTTTGGTGAAAGGCACCGTCTTGGCGCATCATCCGGTCCAGCAGATCAATACGCAGATCCGCCGCCGTGCGCTGCGCCACGCGGGTCAGCAGCACCTTTTGCACCACTGTGGCCAGTGCGCGCAGGGCAAAGATCGCGACCAGCACCAGACCGACCCAGACCAGCGCACCCCGGTCGCCGCCCACGAAGACGCGGTCGAACATCGGTTCCATCAGTTTCGCCAGCACGCCCAAGGTCGAGCCCTCAATGATCATGAAGATCACTGCGATGGCCATCAGGCCGGTGTGCTTCTTTAGATAGTCTCGCCAGAGCCAACGCATCAACTGTGCGGAGGTGTAACTGTCATCATTCATTCCGGTGCCTGATCCTTTTGGGCAGTCCTTTCCGGTGTACGAAAGCGTGGCAAGCAGGGCAAGCGGTCGCGGCGGTTCCACTTTAGCCGGGGCATCCGCGATATGCGCGCAGTTGGGGGCCATTCTTGGCGCGGTTGACCTTGGGTTCGATCGCGTGTTGACCCCGGCCCGGCGGGCAGTAAGCTGCGCCCGACCGCAGCCTGGTCACGCATTTTCAAAACGGCAGCTAATACCATGACAACGCATATTAAACTCGCTCAAGGTCGTTCATACCTTGCCATTCCCGGCCCTTCGGTCATGCCCGAAGCGGTGCTAAGCGCGATGCACCGCGCGGCCCCCAATATCTATGAGGGCGAGTTGGTTGAGATGATGCCTGCACTGGCCGCTGACCTGAAGCGCGTGGCGCGTACAGATCGTCATGTGGCGATGTATATCAGCAACGGCCACGGCGCTTGGGAGGCAGCGCTGAGCAATGTCATTGCACCCGGCGACCGGGTGCTGGTCTTGGCCACGGGGCGATTTGGCCATGGCTGGGCCGAGATGGCAACGGGGCTGGGGGCCGAGGTGGAGATCCTCGACTTTGGCCGCAACGCGCCTGTTGATCTGGCGCAGGTGGCCGAGCGATTAAAGGCTGACAGCGGCCATCAGATCAGGGCGGTGATGGCGGTCCATGTGGACACCTCAAGCTCGGTGCGCAACGATGTGCCCGGGCTGCGCCGTCTGTTGGATGAGGCAGGCCACCCTGCGCTCTTGATGGCCGATTGTATTGCCTCGCTTGGATGTGAGCGGTTCGAGATGGACGCTTGGGGCGTCGATGTCATGGTCACCGCCTCGCAAAAGGGGCTCATGGTGCCGCCGGGCATGGCTTTCGTGTTCTTCAACGACAGAGCGGAGGAGGCCCGCGCGCGTCTGCCACGAGTGAGTCGCTATTGGGATTGGTCGCCGCGCGCCCATGCGGAGGAGTTCTACCAATACCACGGCGGCACCGCCCCGACGCATCACCTTTATGGCCTGCGCGCCGCCCTTGATATGATCCACGAAGAGGGGATCGAGCAGGTCTGGCAGCGCCACGAGACCTTGGCCCGCGCGGTTTGGGCGGCCTGTGAAGCATGGTCGGCCCAAGGCAGCCTGCGGTTCAACATCGAAGACCGCGCCTTGCGCAGCCATGCCGTCACCGCGTTGCGGCTGCAAGCGCCCCATGCGACTGAACTGCGCGATTGGGTGCAAAGCAATCTGGGTCTGACGCTGGGTGTCGGGCTGGGCATGGCCCTGCCGGGGGAGCCTGCGTGGCATGGTTTTTTCCGCCTCGGCCATATGGGCCATGTGAACGGCCATATGGTCATGGGGCTGCTCGGCGGGATTGAAGCTGGGCTTTCGGCGCTGAAGATCGAACACGGGCCCGGCGCACTGCAAGCGGCGGCGGAAGTGATCGGCGGGGCTTAAGCCCCGCGCGCTTCGGTCAAGGCGTCGGGCAATGCGGCGGCAAAGTGATCCAGCTCTTGCGCCGTGCTGCAACTGATGCGGATGCAGCGGTTTTGCGGCGCGGCGAAGGGCATGCGCACAAAGATGCCCCGCGCCACCAGCGCATCGAGGACCGCCTTGGCGAAGGCGCCATCGCCGCCACAGTCGATCGCGACGAAATTGGCTGCGGAGGGCAGGGTGCTTAGCCCGTTCTTTTCAGCGATTTGAGCGATCCTGTCCCGACCTTCGGCGATCTTGGTCTGAACCTCATTAAGGTAGGCTTGATCCTGCACCGCCGCCAAGGCACCCGCCTGTGCCGCGCGGTTCAGACCAAAGTGATTGCGAACCTTGTGAAAGGCCGTGATCAACTCGGGCGCGGCGATGGCATAGCCGATCCGCGCCCCGGCAAGCCCGTAGGCTTTGGAGAAGGTCCGCATCCGGATCACCCGTGGGTCATCGGCGGAAAGCACGGGCGCGGTGCCTTCGGGGGCGCATTCGATATAGGCCTCATCCAGCAACAGCAGGCTGCCCTGGGGCAGGTCGTCGAGCGCGCGCGCCAGTGCCGCACCCTTATGCCAGGTGCCCATCGGGTTGTCGGGATTGGCAAGGTAGACGAGCTTAGCATCCACCTCCGCTGCCTTGGCGAAAAGCGCCGCCGGGTCTTCGTGATCGTCGCGGTAGGGCACCTTGTGCAGCACGCCGCCAAAGCCCGTGACATGGTAGTTGAAGGTCGGATAGGCTCCCTCGGAGGTCACCACCGCATCGCCTTCGCCCACCAGCAGACGAACGAGATAGCCCAGCAGCCCGTCGATCCCTTCGCCGACGATGATGTTTTCGGGCGCGATGCCGTGCAGTTCGGCCAGCGCCGCGCGCAGATCTACGCTTTCGGAATCGCCGTATTTCCACATCTCGGTTTCTGCCATGGCCGCGATGGCGCGGGGCGAAGGTCCAAAGACGTTTTCATTGGCGCCAAGCCGCGCTTTGAAGGGGCGGCCTAGGCTGCGCTCCTGCGCTTCGGGGCCCACGAAGGGGACGTTGGCGGGCAGGCGTTCGGCGAGGGGGGTGAGGCGTGCATATGTCATGCGCCAAGGTGTAGGGTTGCGCCGTTGAGAGGGCAAGTGCCGCCGCACCTGCCGCCACGTTTTGCTGGTGCCGCGCGATGATCTGCGCTGAACTGCGCCAAACATTCAGGAGAACAGCCATGCCCCGCGTCACCACCCGGATCGAAGACCATATCGCCCATGTGACCCTCACCCGCGCGGACAAGATGAATGCGGTGGATGATGATATGATTGAGGCGATCATCGCGGCAGGACAGGAGGTTGCGGCCTCGGATGCCCGCGCGGTGGTGTTGTCGGGTGAGGGCAAAGGGTTTTGCGCCGGCATTGATATCGGCGGGCTCTCGGGGATGCTGGGGCAGGATGTCGAAGCGTTGATCATGCCGCGCACCCATGGCGAGGGGACGACGAACAAGTGGCAGGAGGTGTCGATGGTTTGGCACCGTCTGGAAATCCCGGTGATCGCGGCGCTACATGGCGTGGTCTATGGCGCCGGGATGCAACTGGCGCTTGGGGCGGATATCCGCATTGCGGCGCCCGAGACTAAGCTTGCAGTGATGGAGATGAAATGGGGCATCGTGCCGGACATGGGGGGAATGGTGCTGCTGCCGCGTTTAGTGCGTTCGGACGTGCTGCGGCGGTTGATCTATACGGCGGCTCCGATTGACGCGGCGCAGGCCGAGCGCTGGGGGTTGGTGACAGAACTAGCCGACGATCCACACGCGGCGGCTTTGGCGCTGGCACAGGCGATCGCAGGTAAGGGGCCGAATGCGGTGCGGGCGGCGAAGCGATTGATTGGCTATGCGGAATCAGGGGCGTCGGACGCGGATGTGTTGGAGGCCGAGTCGCGGGAACAGGCGGCGCTCTTGGGCAAGCCTGAGCAGATGGAGGTGATCGCGGCAGAGTTCGGCAAGCGGCCTGCGGTGTTTAAATAGGGCTAGGGGCGTTCTGCGAAACAGCCCGGAATCACGGCCAAAGGCCGCCGGGCAGCGCCAGACCGCCCGGACGGGCTGGCGCTTTTGCAAGCGAAGTGCCGTCCTGTGATCTTTGCCTAAGCGCGGCAGAGATAAACTGCCCAACTGCCCCGTGAGCAGCGCCATCCCGCGGTCTGGCGCTGCCCGGCTCCGTCGTGTTTGTCGTCAGCCCAGTTCGGCCAAGCGATCCAACGCCGCCTGCAACTGGTCGGCCTCTTCCTGACGTGCATCCAGATTGGCCTGCGCCTCGGCGACAACCTCTTCCGGTGCAGACGCCGCGAACTTGGGGTTGTTCAAACGCCCCTTCAGCCCGCCGATCTCCTTGCCCAGCTTGTCGAGCGACTTTTGCAGACGCGCCTTCTCGGCATCGATGTCGATCAACCCGGCCAGCGGCAAGCCGAAGCTGGCCCCCGGTGCCGCAATAGAGACCGTTCCCTTTGGAAAGCTCTCGGCGCGCTCAAGGCTCTCGACCCGTGCCAGCCGCTTGATCATCACCTCGTTGCGGTCCCATGCGCCTTGGGCAGCGGCGTCCATCTCGGTCACCAGCATCGGCACCTTCATGCCCGCAGGGACATGCATCTGCTGACGGGCGGACCGGATGCTTTCAATTAGGCCGATCACCCAGTTCAATTCACGGTCAGCCTCTGCATCCAACAGATCGGCGGTGGTGTAGGTTGGCCAATCGGTCAGAGCGAGCAACTGGTCGCGCTTGGTGGTGGTCTGCCAAAGCTCTTCGGTGATGAAGGGCATGATCGGGTGCAGCAGCACCAAGGACTGCTCCAGCACCCAAGCCATCGTGGCGCGGGTTTCCTCGGCCTCGGGGGCGTCGTCCTGCAACAGCGGCTTGGAAAGCTCCACATACCAGTCGCAGACTTTGCCCCAGACAAAGGCATAAAGCGCGTTGGCCGCGTCGTTGAAGCGGAAGTTGCCGAGGGCGGCGTCCACTTCTTCGCGGATGCGGGCGGTCTCGCCAACGATCCACTTGTTCAGCGTCGCCTGCGGCTGCGGCATCGCGGCGGGCATGCTGGCAAAGACGTTGTTCATCTCGGCAAAGCGGTGCGCGTTCCACAGCTTGGTGCCGAAGTTGCGGTAACCCGCGATGCGTTGCGTGCTGAGTTTCAGGTCACGGCCCATTGCCGCCATAGAAGTCAACGTGAAGCGCACAGCGTCAGCGCCGTATTCGTCGATCAACTCCAGCGGGTCGAGCACATTGCCCAAGGACTTCGACATCTTCTTGCCCTTCTCGTCGCGCACCAGCGCGTGGACATAGACAGTGTCGAAGGGTTTCTGGTCGACCACGGCATATTGCATCATCATCATCCGGGCGACCCAGAAGAAGATGATGTCGAAACCGGTGACCAGCACGGAGGTAGGAAAGTATTTTTCCAATTCCGCCGTCTGCTCGGGCCAACCCAGCGTGCCGATGGGCCAAAGGCCGGAGGAGAACCAGGTGTCGAGCACGTCGGGGTCGCGGCGCAGCGTCTTGCCCGGCGCCATGGCCTGCGCCTCGGCCTCCGTCGGCGCGCAATACTCATTGCCCTCGTCGTCGAACCACACCGGGATCTGGTGCCCCCACCAGAGCTGGCGCGAGATGCACCAGGGCTCGATGTTCTCCAGCCAGTGGAAATACACCTTGCGGTCCTGTTCGGGCAGGATCGTCACCTCGCCCGAGCGCACGGCGTCGATGGCGGGCTGCACGATCTTGTCGGTGGCGACGAACCACTGGTCGGTCAGCATCGGCTCGATCACCACCTTGGAGCGGTCGCCGAAGGGCTGCATGATCTTCTTGGCCTCGACCAGCGGCACGAGGTTCTCCTCCTCGGTGCGCATCTCGCCGCCTTCGCCGGGCTCGACGGGGGCCTTCTTGGCGGAACGGCCAAGGCGGGGGTCCGTGGCCTCGGTCATCACGGCAAGGCCCTCGGCAGTCACGTCCTCGACCACGCGCTTGCGGGCCTCGAAACGGTCGAGGCCGCGGTAGGCGTCGGGCACCAGGTTGATCTCGGTCGCGTCCTCGGGCGCTGCTTCGGAACCCTCGGCGATGGCCTGCGCGCGGGCGGCTGCCTGATCGTAGGGCAGGCCATCGGCACGCATCCGACCTTGGGTGTCCATCAGCGCGTAGAGCGGGATGTTGTTGCGCTTGGCGACGCCGTAGTCGTTGAAGTCATGCGCGCCGGTGATTTTCACCGCACCGGAGCCGAAGTTCTTGTCTGGGTATTCGTCGGTGATGATCGGGATAAGACGGCGCTGCTCTTTCGGGCCGACCGGGATTTCGCAGAGTTTTCCGACGATTGACGCATAACGTTCATCCGATGGATGAACTGCAACAGCACCGTCGCCGAGCATGGTTTCGGGCCGTGTGGTGGCGATGGAGATATAGTCGCGGGTCTCTTCGAACAGCACTTTGCCGTCCTCGTCGCGCTCTACGTAAGTGTAGGTCTCGCCGCCCGCCAGCGGGTACTTGAAGTGCCACATGTGACCGTCGACCTCGGTGCTCTCGACCTCGAGGTCAGAGATCGCGGTCTCGAAATGCGGGTCCCAGTTGACCAGCCGCTTGCCGCGGTAGATCAGCCCCTTGTTGTACATATCCACGAAGACCTTGATGACGGCATCGTGGAAATTGCCTTCCTCGCCCTCGGGCGCACCGGGGGCGCCGGACATAGTGAAAGCGTTGCGGGACCAGTCGCAGGAGGCGCCCAGACGGCGCAGCTGGTCGATGATCGTGCCGCCGGATTTCTGCTTTTGATACCAGACCTTGGCGGTGAACGCCTCGCGGCCCAATTCACGGCGGCCGGGCTGGCCGGTGGCGGCCAACTCACGCTCGACCACCATCTGTGTGGCGATGCCCGCGTGATCCTGACCGGGCTGCCAGAGCGTGTCAAACCCCTGCATCCGGTGCCAGCGCACGAGGATGTCCTGAAGCGTGTTGTTGAAGGCATGGCCCATGTGCAGCGAGCCGGTGACATTCGGCGGCGGGATCATCACCGAGAAATGCTCGTCGCGCCGCGCGTTCGCGCCGGCCTTGAACGCGCCCTTGGTCTCCCAATCGGCGTAGATGCGGCTTTCCGCCTCGGCGGCGTTGAAGGTCTTTTCGAGTGCCATGGTCAATGATCCCTTTTGTTGCGCCCCGTTTAGCGGTCTGGCGCGGCGAGGGAAAGACCCCTGGCAGGGCTTGGGCCATAGCGAGGGAGGGGTTAGCCGCGTCTGTCGATCTTGGTGCTCAGGTGGATCAGGCTTTCGCTGCCCTTCACGCCCCGCGTCTCGCCGATACGGTCGAGGGTTTCGTCCAGTTCCTGCGTGGTTTGCGCGGCGATCTGCACCAGCAAGTCAAAGCGGCCCGAGGTGGTGTGGACGACCTGCACGCCGGGCAGGCTGCGCAGCCGGGCCAGCACGGCGGGGCCGGCGCGCAGTTCGATGTTGACCAGAGCCGTGGCGTGCAGCGGCGCGCGGGCAGCCTCGCCCAAGCGCAGGGTGTAGCCGACGATGGCACCGCTGCGCTCTAGCCGCTCAAGCCGGGCCTGAACGGTGGTGCGGGCAAGCCCAAGACTGCGGGCCAGATCAGCGACCGGCAGGCGGGCGTTGGATCGAAGTGCCGCGATCAAAGCGCGGTCTGTATCGTCAAGTTGTGGTTTCATGTCGTCACTATGCCGAAAGTTTCCGTCACTTTAGGCGGTTTGACACGATGAATCGACCAAAATTCGCGGTTCACTGGGGGAAAGCAAACAAGAGGCCACCATGCAGCATACCGCCCCCCTTTCAGCCACGCCCGCCGCCTATCTGGCGAAACACAGCCCTGACGCGCCGGTGCTGTTCCTTGCGCCTTCGGTACTGCAAGCCACGGCGCGGCGCTTTCAGGCGGACTTTGATGGGCTGGTGACCTATGCGGTCAAGGCCAATGACCGGACAGAGGTGTTGTCGAACCTCGTCGCCGCCGGGATCACCACTTTTGATGTCGCTTCTCCGGCGGAGATGGCAGCGGTTCGCGCGGTCTGCCCGCAGGCGGTGCTGCATTACAACAACCCGGTGCGTTCGGCAGCGGAGGTAAAGGCCGGGATCGCGGCGGACGTCTATAGCTGGTCGATTGATGACATGTCGGAACTGGCCAAGCTGCACGACGTGCCGCGCGACAATGAGGTGGCGGTGCGGTTCGCGCTGCCGGTCAAGGGTGCGGCCTATGATTTCGGGTCCAAATTCGGCGCGGCGCCTGAGCAGGCGGCGGCGCTGCTGCGCGCGGTGGTAGAGATGGGGTTCACCCCTTCGATGTGTTTCCATCCCGGCACGCAGTGCAATGACCCGCAAGCTTGGGTGCAATACGTCCACGCGGCGGCGGATATCCTGCGGATGGCGGATGTCTCGATCGAACGGTTGAACATTGGCGGAGGCTTTGCCGTCGATCGTGGGTTTGACTCGCCCGATCACCGGGCTGTTTTCGCTGCCGTGAAAGCGGCGTTGGTTGAGAATTTTGGCGCGGAAGCACCGAGGCTGCTCTGCGAGCCGGGCCGCGCGATGGTTGCCGATGCGGCTGTCTTGGCGACCCGTATCAAGGGGATGCGCAATGAGGGGCGGACTGTCTTCTTGAACGACGGAATCTATGGGGGGCTGCCCGATCTGCGCGACATGGGCCTGTCGGGGCTGGTCGATGTGGTCGGCCCTGATGGCGCGCTGCGCCAAGGGGCACCCAAACCGCGTGTGGTCTTTGGCCCGACTTGCGATTCGCTGGACCGTTTGCCCGACGGCCTGCCATTGCCTGAGGATGCGCAGACCGGGGATTACCTCTTGTTCGGCGGTATGGGGGCCTATTCCATCGCCATGTCGACCGTCTTTAATGGCTATGGTCTGGCGGGGGTCGCACTTGTGTCGGACCTCGGGGCTCAGCCCAAGCGCAAGGCGGCCTGAGCCTCTGGACACTGACGCTTCGCCCGCTACTGTTGCGCTGTAATAGGCAGGGCAGCAGGGGCAGCGTCAGATGGAGAAGTTCGGGAAAAGTCAGCCGGTCAAACGGGTGGAAGACCACCGCTTTCTGACCGGCGAGGGCCGCTATGTGGATGACATCGCGCCCCGGGACGCATTGCAGGGTGTCTTTTTCCAAGCCCCCGTGGCCCATGGGGTGATAACCGAGTTGGACGTGAGCGATGCCCGCGAAGCGGCGGGCGTCCATTTGGTGCTGACCTGCGCCGATCTGGAAGCGGCGGGGATGGATATCGCCTTGCCGCATACGGTTGTTGATAACCGCGACGGCAGCAAAGGGGCGGCACCGCTGCGCCCGATCTTGGCCAAAGACCGTGTGCGCTATGTGGGCGAGCCGGTGGCCTTGATCGTGGCGGATACCCTGCAACAGGCCCGCGACGCGGCTGAGTTGATCCTCTTTGATGCCGATGACCTGCCTGCCAAGATGGACATCGCCCCGGGTGGCGAAACATTGCACCCTGAAGCGCCAGACAACCGTGCGTTTGACTGGGGCATGGGGGATGAGGCTAAGGTGGAGGCGGCATTTGCCAAGGCCGCACGTCGCGTCAAGCTGGAGGTCGGCGATAACCGCATCATCGTCAATTCGATGGAGCCGCGCGGCTGCTATGCCGAATGGGCCGAGGGACGTTTGCATGTGGCGCTGGGCGGGCAGGGCGTCTGGGCGCATAAGAACTTTTTTGTCAAAGCCTTTGGACTAAGCGAAGACAGCGTGCGCGTAACCAACCCCGATATCGGCGGCGGTTTCGGCATGAAAGCCATGACCTACCCTGAGTATTTCTGCGTCGCCCAAGCCGCGCGGGCGCTGGGCCGTCCGGTGCGCTGGATGTCGGAGAGAACGGAGGCGATGCTGACCGACAATGGCGGGCGCGATCTGGTGTCATGGGCCGAGTTTGCCTTTGACGAAAACCACAAGATCACCGCCTATCGCGTGGATACGCGCTGCAACCTCGGGGCCTATAACAGCCAGTTTGGCCAGCCAATCCAGTCGCAACTGTTCTCTAAGGTTTTGATGGGCGTCTATGACGTGCAAGACACCTATCTGCATGTAGAGGGTTATTACACAAACACCGTGCAGGTTGACGCCTATCGCGGTGCAGGGCGGCCCGAGGCGATCTATGTGTTGGAGCGGTTGATGGACCGCGCCGCGCGAGAGTTGGGCGTCGATCCTTGGGAGCTGCGCCGCATCAACTTCATCAAACCGGATCAATTTCCCTATACCACCGCCACGGGAGAGCTCTACGACGTGGGCGATTTCGCGCGCCTGCTGACCCGTGTAGGCGAGGAGGGTGACCGCGCGGGGTTCGCTGCCCGCCAGGCGGCGGACGCCAAACGCGGCCTGCTGCGGGGGCAGGGCTTGTGTTACTATATCGAAAGCATTCTGGGCGATCCTTCCGAAGCAGCCAAAGTGGTCTTTGAGGAGGATGGCAGCGTGACGATCTATGTCGGTACCCAAAGCAATGGGCAGGGGCATGAGACGGTCTATGCGCAGTTCTTGTCGGACCAAACCGGCATCCCGGCGGAGCAAATCCGCGTTGTGCAGGGCGATAGCGACCTGATCCAAAAAGGCGGTGGCACGGGCGGCTCACGTTCGGTCACCACGCAGAACACGGCGACCTTGGCCACTGTGGCGAAGATTACCGAGGTGTTCGCGGCGTTTCTGGCTGAAGAATTGGGCGTGGACGCGGGCGATATCACCTTCGACGATGAACGTTTTCGCGCCGAAGGGTCAAACGTCACGCCCACCATGCTGGAGGTGGCCGAGATGGCCCGTGCCAAGGGCCGAGACGATCTGCTGTCTCACCACGAACGCGCCAGCCTGCCGGGGCGCAGCTATCCCAACGGGGCGCATGTGGCTGAGGTAGTGATTGATCCTGAAACCGGGGTGGTGATGCTCGATCGCTATACGGTGGTCGATGATTTTGGCAATCTGATCAACCCGATGCTGGCCGAAGGTCAGGTGCATGGCGGGGTCGCCCAAGGCATCGGCCAAGCGGTGCAGGAACGGGTTGTCTATGATGAGGACGGCCAGTTGCTGACCGCGACTTTCATGGATTATGCCATGCCCCGTGCCGCTGATCTGCCGATGATCTCTTTCACGTCTGAGCCTGTCCCCTCAACCGCCAATGCCATGGGCATGAAAGGCTGCGGAGAGGCCGGGACCGTGGGGGCACTCGCGGCGGTGTCGAACGCGGTGCAGGATGCACTTTGGGAACGCGGTGTGCGGCAGGCGGATATGCCTTTCACACCGCATCGGGTCTGGGAGATGCTGCAAGGTGCCGCAATCGCAGCCGAGTAAAACCCTGTTTCAACGGTTGTTCGGGCGGCTCTGGCGGCGGCCTGCGACTGACTTCGGCCCGCGCCGGGGGGCGGTGACCCATGTCATCATCCTTGATGGCACCATGTCCTCGCTCGACCGGGGGAGCGAGACCAATGCGGGCCTTGCCTATGGCCTTTGCCGCGAGATGGGCAGCGCCCTGTCGATCTATTATGAGCCGGGCCTGCAGTGGCGCGACTGGCGCAGCGCGCGCGATGTGGTGATGGGCCGTGGCATCAACCGACAGATCCGCCGCGCCTATGGCTATCTCGCCTCGCGCTACCGACCCGGAGATCGGATTTTCCTGATGGGCTATTCGCGTGGCGGCTATGCCGTGCGCTCGCTCGCCGGGGTGATCGACCGGGTGGGCCTCCTGCGTGCCGAGGTCGCGACAGAGCGTAACATCCGCGATGTCTACCGCCATTACGAAGCACAAACCTTGAGCAAAGCCGGGGCGCTATTTGCCAAGGCCAATTGCCACCCGCAGGTCGAGATTGAGGCGATTGGCGTCTGGGACACGGTGAAATCGCTTGGCCTGAATGCACCGCTCTTTTGGCGGCTGTCCCAACCGCTGCATATGTTCCACAACCATGATCTGAGCGGTATCGTGAAGAACGGGTTTCAGGCGCTGGCGCTGAACGAATCCCGTGTCTCCTATGCGCCGGTGATGTGGACCACGCCCGAAGGCTACACCGGGCGGTTGGAGCAGGTCTGGTTCCCCGGCACCCATGGCGACATCGGCGGGCAGTTGGGCGGCCATGAGGCGGCTCGGCCCTTGGCCAATATCCCACTGGTCTGGCTGCTGTCGCGGATGGAGGACAGCGGTCTGCCGCTGCCCGAAGGATGGGCTGAGCGGTTTGAACAAGACCCCACAGCGCCCTCCATTGGTCAATGGCGCGGCTATGGGAAAATGCTGGTGACCCGCCGCCGCCGAGTGGTGGGGGCCGACCCGTCAGAACGGCTGCACGAAAGCGTGGATCAGCGCCGCGCACAGGGCGAGCCGCAGCCGGGGCTTCTGGCGCGGATGCAGGGGGTGATCTCTAGCCTCTAGTCGCCCTTGCGGTCCGATGGGTGGTTGATGCCGTCGCTATAGGGCAGCGGTTCCATCTCCCATGGCGACACCCCGTCAATCGCGCCGAGGTTCACGCCGCATTCATCCGGGTTCGAGCGGCGGCGGTGGTGGGTGTAGATGCCGCAGGTCTTACAGAAATAGTGCTGCGCGGTATGCGTGCCCCAAGTGTAGAGCGTAAGGTTCTCGGCTCCTTTCAACACGGTCACCGTCTCGGCCAGTGCCGTCACTGTGGCCGCTGCGCGACGGCGACAGAAGGAACAGGTGCAGCGCGAGGCCGAGGCCAGACCGCGCGGAAACAGCGCTTCGATCACCACGGCCCCGCAGTGACAGGAGGCGCGGCGGGTTTCTGAGGTTTCGGTCATTTGCGTCCTACCTTGGGAATGCGACTTTCGCGCAGGTCGTATTTTGCCGCGGCATGGGGCGGGTGGCCGTCGGTCTGTCGCCAAAAGGCAAAACCGCCCCGGCGCAGCCAAAGCGGCAGGGCCAGAACCAGCCCCGCGATGAATCCGCCCGCATGGGCCCAATAGGCCACGCCTCCAGTGCCGGGTGTGGCGCCGATGCCGCCAATGAACTGCATGCCGAACCACAGGCCCAGCATGATCCACGCGGGGATCGCGAAGATGCGGAAAAACACGATAAAAATCACCAGAATATCCACTTTGGCACGGGGGAACAGCAGCAGATAGCCCCCCATGACGCCGGCAATCGCGCCCGAGGCCCCGACCATGGGCACCCACGAGAGCGGCTCCGTCACGACTTGGCCCAGACCCGCCGCGATGCCGCAGGCGAGGTAGAAAAGCAGATAGCGCCCACGGCCCATCTCATCTTCGACATTGTCGCCAAAGATCCACAGAAACAGCATGTTACCGGCCAGGTGCATCCAGCCACCATGCAAGAATTGCGAGGTAATGAGGCCGAAATACCCCTCCCCATGGGTCAGCCGCGCGGGCAGCAGGGCGTAGGTGTAATAGAACTCCCCTAAGGCACGCTCGTCCGCCATCAGCGACAGATAGGACAGGAACACCCCGATGTTCACCGCCATCAGCGCGTAGGTGACATAGGGCGTGCGGCCCGAGGGGTTATGATCGCGGATCGGGAACATGCGGGCCAGCCTTTGCCAAGTCTTGCACCGCGTCAAGCGGCGGAGGGATTAGCGCAGTTAGCTGCGCCCGCCGGTGCATCTGTCAAGCGGTGCCGAGCAAATCCCGCGCGATCCGTTCGAAAATACCCGCGCCGATGGGGATCAGGTCATCGGGAAAATCGTAGTCGGGATTGTGCAGCGCGGCGTAATCTTCCCCCGGCCCGAGGCAGAGCATCGCCGCCTTGGCGTCGCGTCCGAACAGGCCGAAATCTTCGGAGGCGCGCATCGGCAAGTTTCTCTGCCCGTGCGACACGCCAAGTGCGTCCATCGCTGCGGCGGCAATGGCATAGGCTTCGGGGTCATTGATGGAGGCGGCGAAATGGTCGGATTCCGCGAATTCCGCTGTCAGCCCGTGGGTCTCGGCGGCGCGGGCGACTTCGGCGCGCAGGGCCTCTTCGATCTCGGCTAGGGCGTCGTCGCGGGTGCTGCGCAGAGTGGCGTAGAGCACCGCTTCGCCCGGGGCCACGCCAAAGGTTGGCTCGCCCATGCGCAAATGGGTGAGGGTAACGAGGCGAAAATTGTCATCAAGCGCCCCACCCGGGCCGAGCGCCTGCAGCGCGGGGATCAACTCGGCCAGCGCAGGCGCGGGCGATCTGCCGTCTTCGGGGCTGGCGGCATGGGCGGTCTTGCCGCTGAGGGTCAGGGCGATGCCCTTCGAGGCGCAGTTGATCAAGGCGGGGGCCGTGTCGACATGGCCGAAAGGGCGGCCCGGTTCGACATGGATGGCAAAGGCATAATCGGCGGCAATCTCGGCATAGGCCGGGTCGTTCACCACGGCGCGTGCACCGCTGCCGTCTTCCTCGGCGGGTTGAAACATCAGCACCACGCGGCCCTTGGCGACCGGTTGGCGCGCAATCAATCGCCCAAGCGCCAGCAGCATGGTCATATGGCCATCGTGCCCGCAGACATGGCTTTTGCCCGGCACTTTTGAGACCCACGGAATGTCATGTTCTTCGGGGATCGGCAGGGCGTCCAACTCAGCGCGGAAGAGGACCGTAGGGCCGGGGGTGCCGCTCTCGAAAACAGCAGCGACGCCATGCCCGCCCAAACCCGTCAGGATGCGGGTGGGGCTGAGTTTCTTCAATTCCGCCGCGATGGTCCGGGCGGTCTCAATCTCTTCGCCCGAGACCTCGGGATATTGGTGGAGCGCCCTGCGAAACTGCGTCAGGTCTTCGATGTCGCTGTTCGTCAGCATGGTGCTCCTCCGATTTCTGTCTTAGGCCATCATGCCCAAGAGCTGTGCATTGCCGCCGGAGGCAGTGGTGTCAACACAGACGTGACGCTCGGCCCTAACACGCGCGGTGTCGGGCAGGCCGCGCAGCAGTGGGATGATTGCGCCGCCCCGGGCCGCAAGTGCTTGGTCGATCTGTCGTGCGGTGGTGTCATCACCCCACCAGAGCACGCCGCCATAGGCTGGGCCGGTGGTCAGCGCATCGGGGTTGATCCGGCCCGAGGCCGTGACCGCGACACCGCCGAGCGCCCGCACGGCCCTGGCCTGCACCTCTGCCGTTTCGGCGCCCGGTCCCATGCACAACAGCGCCGGGCGCGGCAGGGTCGAAAGGCGGTTGCTCTCGCCGGTCGGGCCGGGCATCGATTGGGTTTCCAGCACGGTTTTCTGATGCGCGGGCAGGGCGGGGAGCTTGGTCTCTGCATTGTCCCATGTGCCAGCAGCGTCCTGATGGTCAGGTGCCGAGAAACGCGGCAGGTAGTTCGGCCCGCCTGCCTTTGGCCCGGTGCCCGAAAGCCCTTCACCGCCAAAGGGTTGGCTGCCGACGATGGCACCGATCTGGTTGCGGTTGACGTAGATGTTGCCCGCCTCGATCCGTTCCGAGACATGCTGCACCCGGTCGTCGATCCGGGTGTGCAAACCAAAGGTCAGCCCATAGCCCGTGGCATTGATCGCGTCGATCACGGCGTCGAGTTCATGGCTTTTGAAAGTCGCCACATGCAGCACGGGGCCGAAAATCTCGCGTTTCATCTCGCTGATGCTGCCCACCCGCAGGATCGCCGGGCCGACGAAAGTGCCACCCTCGGGCGCTTTGAGGTCCGCTATGACGCGGCCTTCGGCGCGGGCGGCTTCGATATGCTCGACGATCCCTTTGCGCGCGGTGTCGTCGATAACGGGGCCGACATCGGTCGACAGATGCCACGGATCGCCCATGTTCAGCGCCTGCATGGCGCCCGTGAGCATGCGGATCAGGTCTTCGGCGATGTCTTCCTGCACATAGAGGCAGCGCACGGCAGAGCAGCGTTGCCCTGCCGATTGAAAGGCGCTTTCGACGATGGCCTGCACCGCTTGTTCGGGCAGGGCGGTGCTGTCGACGATCATGGCGTTAAGGCCACCGGTCTCGGCGATCAGCGGGGTGCCGGGGGCGCAATGTTCGGCCATGTTGGCGCGGATGCGCAGGGCGGTGGCGGTGGAGCCGGTGAAGGCCACCCCGTTGATGCGGGCATCGCCGGTCAGCGCCGCGCCCACCTTGCCGCCACCCGGCAGGAGTTGCAGGGCAGAGCGCGGCACCCCCGCTTCATGCAGCACTTCGACGGCGAGTTTGGCGATTAACGGGGTCTGCTCGGCCGGTTTGGCCAGCACCGCATTGCCAGCCGCCAACGCCGCTGTGACCTGCCCGCAAAAGATCGCCAGTGGGAAGTTCCACGGCGAGATGCAGGTGAAGATGCCCGCGGGCGGCTCGTTGGTGGCCTGTGCTGCGTAGTAGCGCAGGAAATCGACGGCTTCGCGCAACTCGGCCACGCAGTCGGGCAGCCCCTTGCCTGCTTCGCGGGCAAGGATGGCGAAGATCTCGCCGTAGCGGTCCTCCAACATGTCAGCGGCCCGCAAAAGCGTTGCGCGGCGGGTGTCCAGCGGCGCGTCCCAAGGGGTGGCATTGTCGAGCGCCGTGGCGACATCGGCCTCGGAGGCGGGCTGCACCGTGCCTGGCGAGGTGCAGCCGGTCGGGTTGCTGACGGTCTCTTCGGCCTCGGGCTTGGCGTCGCCTGCAAGGATCGGCGTGGCGGTCCATGTGGCATCCGCAAAGGGCGCACGAGCCTCTTCAATGGCGGCAAGGGTCGGGCTATGGGCCAGATCAAAGCCCTTGGCGTTGGCGCGTTGAGGCAAGAACACCTCCGGCCCGCGCGGGATCGTCGGGGCGCTGTCTTGCAACTGGTCAAAGGGATCGGCGGCCACGACTTCTGGCGGCACGTTCTCATCGACGATCTGATTCACGAAGCTGGAGTTCGCGCCGTTCTCAAGCAAACGCCGCACCAGATAGGCCAGCAGATCGCGGTGCGCGCCAACGGGGGCGTAGATGCGGCAGCGGGTGCCGTGTTTTTCCATCACGATGTCATGCAGGGTCTCGCCCATGCCGTGCAGACGCTGGAATTCATAGGCCTCGGGGTCGTCGGCCATATGCAAGACGGCGGCAACGGTATGGGCGTTGTGCGTGGCGAACTGCGGATAGATGCGGTCGGTCATGTTCAGCAGTTTGCGGGCGTTGGCGATGTAGCTTACATCGGTCCCGGCCTTGCGGGTGAAAACCGGGAAACCATCGATGCCCTCGACCTGCGCGCGTTTGATCTCGGTGTCCCAATAGGCCCCTTTCACCAGACGCACCATGATGCGGCGGTCGTGACGTTTGGCCATGTCATAAAGCGTGTCGAGCACCACGCCCGCGCGCGGGCCATAGGCCTGCACCACCACGCCAAACCCGTCCCAGCCTGCCAGCGCAGGCTCGCCCATCACCGTGTCGATGACTTCGAGCGATAGCGCGAGGCGGTCGGCCTCTTCGGCGTCGATATTGAGCCCCATGCCCGCCGATTTCGCCAGCAGTGCCAGTGCGCGCAGGCGCGGCACCAGATCGCGCATCACGGCTTCTTCCTGCGCTAGTTCATAGCGCGGATGCAGGGCCGAAAGCTTCACCGAAATGCCGGGGTTCTTGCGGATGTCGTCATGGGTGCAGGCATCGGCAATGGCCGAGATCGCACGGGAATAGCTGAGGTGATAGCGCTTGGCGTCCGCCTCGGTCCGGGCCGCTTCGCCCAGCATGTCGTAGCTGTAGGTAAAGCCCTTTTTCTCCATCCCCTTGGCGCGTTTCATCGCCGCCTGAATGTCTTCGCCCAGAACGAACTGGCGGCCCATCTCGCGCATGGCGCGGCTGACGGCGGTACGGATCACCGGCTCACCCAGACGCTTGATCGCCGCGCGCAGGTGGCGCACCGGGCCGGGCTGGTCGTCATCTAGGACACGACCCGTCAGCATCAGCGCCCATGTGGAGGCGTTCACGAGGCTGGAGGTCGAATGGCCCATGTGGCGGCCCCAATCGGAGGGGGCGATTTTGTCTTCGATCAGCGCATCAATCGTATCGGCGTCTGGCACCCGCAGCAGCGCCTCGGCCAAACACATCAGCGCCACGCCTTCGTCCGTGCTGAGACCGTATTCGGCGAGGAAGACTTCCATCATGCCGGGAGCCGAGGTGCCGCGAATGTCACGGACCAGGCCCGCTGCATTGGCGGTGATTCGGGCGCGGTCTTCGGCAGAAAGATCGGCCTGCGCCTTAAGCTCGGTCAGCAGCGCGTCAGGGTCGGCGTAGGTGCGCGCGTCGATGGTTTGGCGAAGGGCGGGGGCGTGATCGAGGGCCATGGCAAGCTCCAGTTGATGTTTGACCCAGAATACCGGATGATGATCAGGAGTTTCGACCGAAGATGATCAATAATGCGGTCGATATGTCTGAAGTGTAGGGTAATCACATGGCAAATGAACTTTTCGATCTGGACCGGTTCGACAGCGCGATTCTATCGGTTCTGGCCGAGGATGGCCGCATCAGCATCACCGACCTTGCGCGGCGCATTGGCCTGTCGAAATCCCCCACCCAAGCACGGCTGCGCCGTTTGGAGGAAAGCGGCGTGATCCTCGGCTACCGCGCGCTTTTGGACCCGATCCGTCTGGGGCTTGACCATGTGGCCTTCGTCGAAGTCCGGCTGAACGACACGCGCGAGGCAGCGCTGCGAGCGTTCAACCTTGCTGTGGCCAAAGTACCTGAGATTGAGCAGGCGCATATGATTGCGAGCCATTTCGACTATCTGATCAAGGTCCGCACGCGCAGCATGTCGGAATACCGCCGCTTTCTGGGAGAAGTCATCTCGACCCTGCCGCATGTAGCTAGCACCTCGACCTACGTCGCGATGGAGGCGGTGAAAGAAACGATGCTGGCGGATAGCGCATGAGTCGGGGCTGGGTCATTCGCCCATTTACACCGCCCGCATGATGCTTATTGTGCGCCCCGATGCGGGCGTGATGGAATGGTAGACATACCAGACTTAAAATCTGTTGGGGCGTAGCCCCGTGTGGGTTCGAGTCCCACCGCCCGCACCATCATTTTTCTGTTTTATGCTTTATATCAGTGCGTTGGCATCGATACGGGGTGGCCTATCCCCCTATTGGTCCCCCGTTCGAGTTCCGGTGCGTGCAAAGCAAAGCTAGCTTGTCAACAAATGTGGGAAGAGCATGTCGCTCTCCCCACTTTGGCAACTCACTAGAGCGGATGATGATCGACTATCACTTTTCACATGCGCTGTTTTCACCAAGTGAGAATTTTCGTCCGCTTAGGACTGAAGTCTCTTCAGCTAGATCCACGGTATAAAGCCGCCCTTCATAGAAAACTTCATCGTTTCCTTCGAGGGAGCCAGACATGCAAACAAGAAGTTGCACTTCGCCGTTGCGCTGTAGAGCGACGAACCACGGCTTTCGAATGATATTCCTCGAAAAAGTGACAACTTCATTTGGGGGCAGGAGGCTGGGGCCTACAAGAGTGAAGCTTTCTCCTGCACTCGGATGGTTGAACTCGGCGTGGATTGAGAAATCGTTAACTACAAGGTTCTTGGGGTTGGCTATTTCTACCGTGAATCCGGCGAAGCGAGGTGGCGTGAACTGAGTTTCAAGACCCTCAACAACAGGCCAGAGCGGGATGCTTTCGGCAATAATGTCGACATTTTGGTCTATGCGATCGAGGTAGGTCGCGATGGTTTCTGGATGTGCGACAGCATAGAGGCCTATGGCGCCACCTACGACCGTAAGTGCGTTTGCCGAATGCTCGATTAGTTTGCCGAGCGGGGAAATCCGAGAAAGAATCTGGAACATCTAAGTTTAGCCCTCCGCCAAATAGCCGCGTACTGAGTTCGGCATTTTTTCCGGGGCGTCCCCAATAAACCTCCATTCCTCGTGTTTCCAATGCTTGTACGCGATATAGGGCATTGCTGTAGATTTTGATATCGCAACTACAAGCTTGTTGGTGTTGCATTGGGATTGTTGGCACAATCTTCCCACTACCCAGCCTTCGTCTTCAGTAAATTCGCTTCCCACTCCGTAGAACCTGAGCTGGTCAAGCAGTTCCCAGCCGAGAAGGTCGGTCAAGAATGCTTCATTTTCGGGAGCTGCGAAGTAGATCCACGGATGTTCTCCGATCCAAGCTTCCGGGTCATACGGGTTGGCGACCTTAGAAATTCCGTCAAGACCAGCGTTCCGCTCGGTTACTTGTTCCCCATCATAGATAAAAGAGACACGGCCTTCGCTGCCTGCTCCGTAAAGCTCGAAAATTGCCTTTCCGTCTTCAACACGAAGGTTATTTGCAACGTCCTTACAAGTTCCGAAACTCTCAGTCAGCTTTGGCGGCGTCTCGTTTGCATTTAGCCAGCGGAAGAAACCGTGACACATACTTCCTCCACCCCATTCCCAGATTAGGAAATGATTTGGGAAATGTTCCGAGAACCCTTCTTCGGACGGCTCTCTGACACTGATTAGGTGTTGAGAACCAAGGTCAAACTTCGTTTCTCCTACATAGAGAGTTTTTTCGTAGCTTTCCCCAACTACCCGAACATTTCCAGCTGGGGAGGGGTATCCTTCTTCGGGCTGTGAGGCAGCTACCGAAGCCGCCATGATGAAGGCAGAAGTTAATGCAGTTAAAATTTTATTGGTCATTCACTCATTGCGCTTTTGTTTGATTCCGCGGAGAAAATGCAAAAGCTTTCGAGTCTTCACAAGTCAATCTTCGCGCAATGGTTGAAGTGTGTCATATTCACACGTCCTCTGCTCTCAACTGGCAGGTCTTCCGCTACTGGCGCGACGTTGTGCACTACTTAACTCAAGTCGAACAAGGCTCGCTCGTCCCCGGTAAGAAGATGTGCATATTTTGCGATGAAAAGTCGGTCTGCTTGGTGCTCGCACCATTCTATTTCAAACCGTTTACGCTGGTAGGTGCGATGCCACATGCCTTTTGGCTTGGGTGCTATGCAATTCACCGTGCCCGGTTCGCCGCCCAGCGCGACACGAAGTTTGTTGGCGCGGCGCAGCATGCGGTCATAGCGAGGCTCTGACTGACTGGCATAGGAGATGCCGCAGCAGTGGCGGCAGAGGAAGTAGCGGCCCCCTAAGAAAAGCTTTCCTACGCGCCGCCCGCAGTGCCGTCCGTTCAGAACGCCGGGACAAAGAAAGTAAGGCCGCTGGTTGCCGTAGTGACAATCCGCGTGGCTGAGGTGGACGGCCTCTTTTATCGATTCCCACTCCTCACCATACCGCTGAAAGCGGTAGCTTAGAGTAAGTCGGCCTTGCTCTGCCGAGTAGCCAATCCGCCCAACTTCCTCCCCGTCGCGCGACCAAACCCAGTTGCCGCGCATGCCGGGTCGCAAACATCCTTCCCGGTGAAGGCGGTTCACGTCCAGAGACTTACAATGCTCTGCCTTCAGTTTGTGGCCGCTACGCCCAGATCCGAAACCGCCCATACGATATTCCCCGTTTTTTCAACGAAATCATAAGCCAAGTTGGGGGTTTCCCGCCCAATGGCCCCCAAGTTCCCTGAATTGTGGATGTGCGTATTTCGCAGCCCGTATCGGGTCCGAGAACATGCGGGCTGAACTTCTTGGTGCCTCCCGCCTTTCATCCCAGCCTATGGCTAAATGTATATGTGTCACCTTTGCTGTGTCGCCGCTCACGGTAGAACGAATGGAAGGCGTCACATATTCTGGGCATGACTGCCCCAATCGCAAAACGACGCCCAATATTTGTGACAAGGCATACACAGTATTCATGCGGGGATTCTCCATTTCTTGAAGGCTAGCGACGCTCTACTGCCGTCGATTGTAGACGCCTCTGCCAATGCCCATGTCGATGCGCGACCAACGCCGGAAGAGCCAAGGTGCGGGGCGCGGGTCATGTGGATGAAGCCGCGTTCCTCTAGCATCTTGAACCAAGGCCCGACCGTGTTGCGGTGAACGTGCAAGGCAACTGCCGCGTCGCGGTGACTGAGGAATATCTCGCCGTTGTTTGCGCCGTTGTAGCGCCGTTTCAATTCAACGTAGAGCGCGCGTGGACCGGGGGGCAGGGTAGCCCATGCTGGTGTCGCCAGCACCCATTCGGGAAGCTGGACGAAACGCCCAGCCCCCCTCTTTTTGTGTTTGTATGGTTTGCCTGCCATCAGCGTTTGTCCACCGTAAGACAGGCCAGCCAGAGCCGCACAGCAGTCATCTGGCAAGCGCAGCCACCTAGAGACACCCAGACGCCTTCTGCGGCTCCCTGCGCGGTCCTGCGGGCCATGACGTGCCATTTGCCTTTGTCTTTAGTTATGCGCGTATGTG
The DNA here is from genome assembly GCF_025143985.1 of Sulfitobacter sp. W027. Taxonomy (NCBI): domain Bacteria; kingdom Pseudomonadati; phylum Pseudomonadota; class Alphaproteobacteria; order Rhodobacterales; family Roseobacteraceae; genus Sulfitobacter; species Sulfitobacter sp. W027. Next base: position 2,266,672 of record NZ_CP083564.1, on the reverse strand, counting down.
GGTCAGTCATGTTTGCCCCCATAGTGCAGCGCCCAGATCAAGCGGGCTTGTGTATCGGTCAGGCCAAACTGGCGGCACAGGCGGCGAATGATAGCAGGGGTCATTTTGCGCCCCCTTCATCAGCCAAGGCGCGCGCGGACGGAGGGAAGCGCAGCTTGCTGCGGTCTACCCCTGCTTTCAGGGAATAATGCGCAACGTTCTGCGGGCCGCGATACTCGGCATAGATCGGCCAGTCGTAGTGGTGGCGTAGTCGGTGGATGATAGCGCCGAGCCGCCATCCTTTAACCTCGCGTATCTCGGTCTTGTGGCTGATGGTGCGCTTGTCCAGCAGTGCTTTGCACGTCCAAAACACATGAGAGTCGCTAGAGTAAAAACGGTCTTGAGACATAGGGAAGTCCTCACGGTTGATGCCGCAAGGCGCTGGGGGTAGGGTGCAAGCATTCCTTCCACGGAAAACGCTACATCCGCCGCCCATGCGCTCTGCATGGCGGGGATGTGGTTATTTGGCATTTGCTTGAAGGATGGCGTCGATATCAGCTTCGTTCCAGTAAAGACGGGAGCCAATTTTTAGTGGTTTAGGCAAGCGGCCTAGATCGACGTCACGATAGATGGTGGTGCGGCCACGTCCGCCGAGCTTGGCTTGAAGGTCGCGAAATGAAAGATACTGCATGTTTGTGCTCCATGTTGTCGCATGAAACACTTCTACCGATCTGACTTCGGGACAGCGGCCTAGGTGTCCCTCTTTTTGCTCTGAAACCTATTCCACTGACGTTTGACGGCCTGAGCGCTCCCGAGCCCTCGTAGTTCACATTCAATGGCGGCTTTGTCAGGCCCGATTGTCGGAACAAGCCTCTCCATCATCCTAAAGCGTGCTTCTCTAAGACTGGAATGAGCAATGTTGGTTTGGTGGGCCGCGAGTTTAGTTCCTGCGATTACTTTTGAGCCAGTGCGAGCATTTCTCTCCATGCGCATTTTAAGACGATATTCGCACCAAAGGTAACCAAATAAGAGCTCATCGTTTCGCGCAAAATAGGCCGACAGCATATTCGCCGCGTACCAAACGCGCGTAAACGGTTCGGTGACATATATGCTAGCTCTCTCCGCAATGTAATGTTCCCATCCATCCCCGAAGACATCCTGTGATTTGGTCAAGATGCCCTCTCCATCCTCACGGCACACGGTTTCCAATATCTGCTTTGAAAGTGGGCCATACGGTTCCGCTAGCCAATCGTTGGCATCTAGAACATCCATACACTCCGGATAGAAATTCCAATCGCCAGTGAGGTTGAGGTGGGCAGCCGAAAAACCAGAGGTTGAACGGTTTGAAGGCAAGCCGAGTTCTTTGTTTTCTCTATCCGAGAACGGATCGAGTATGTGAGCAGAGATGCCGCGAGAGGCAGTTAGATAAGATTGCAGAAGTGGCCATTCTACAGGGAAATGCTTTTTTTGCTTCTCTGAATCATGCGGAGCCAGCCACCGTTCTCCGGAAGGATGGTCAATTACGGTAAATTCTATGCCATCTATCGTGACTAGCTTATCGAGAGGGGGTTTCATTTTGGGGTGTCTCTCCCTCCGCCTTGAAACCTATTCCACTGACGTTTGACGGCCTGAGCGCTCCCGAGCCCTCGTAGTTCACATTCAATGGCGGCTTTGTCAGGCCCGATTGTCGGAACAAACCTCTCCATCACTCTGAAGCGGGCTTCTCTAAGGCCAATATGGGCCGAATTTGTTTGATCTGCCGCTTTAGCTGCCGCCTTCAGAACCTTTTCTCCTCTAAGGGTATTCAGTTCCATTTTCATTTTAAACCGATATTCGGCCCACAGGTAGCCTACGCGGATATCATCATGGTGCGCATAATAAAGTGACCGAATGTTCGCGGCATACCAAAGCCTTGAAAGTGGTTCGGCAAAATGAACGGCAGCGCGTTCCAGAAGAAGAACCTCCCAATTTTCTCCAAACTGAATTTTTGCTTTAGTTATGGAGCAAACGCCGTCTATCTTAGCAATATCCGCGACTAAATCTCGCTTAATCTCGCCGTTCCTCTCCAGCCAGCCATGGGCATTGAGGACTTCAAGGCATTCAAAATCTACCTCTAAATCGTCAAACAGCGCTAATTGTATCGCGGCAAAACCCTTCGATTGATCCGACGGGCGAATGGGCGCGGGTGGTCCATAGGGCCGCTCTCGATTGACAAAGTGTTGAATCGCGCCGGAGGTCGCATAGAACCCCATATTCTCGCTAGAGCTTGAAGATGGGAACTTTAATTTATCGTCTGGCTTCTCGACCGGAAATATATAGTTCCCAACCACAGATATACCCATTTCCGGCAAATCCTCAGCAGGTACACTCCAATACTCGTCAAGCCCGACTTTGAACTTCTTCGCATTAGGTGTCATGGGGCTTTCGCTCCGACAAAACGAAGTATCTCTGGACTTTCAGCGGCTACAACATCTGCCCATCGCTCCAAAAGTGCTCGGCGTCGTTCTAAGTAGTCTGTCCGCTTGTAAGCTTGTACTGTTTTTGAGCCTACGACATGGCTAATGCATATTTCTGCGACGTCATAGGGAGCGTCAGTGGCCTCTGCCAGCCAGACACGTAAAGATGTACGGAATCCATGAGGGCGTTCGGCCATGCCCCGACGCTTCATAAACGCAGTCATAGTCATATCAGAAATCACGCCACGTTTGACACTAGGAAACAAAAATCCGTCGCGAGCAAACTTGCGCGCCTCTGCAATCACGCGCTGGGCCTCTTTCGACAAAGGGATGCGGAAGTCTTTTGTCGCATCTTTGCGGCCCTTCATGCCCTCTGCCGGAATGGTCCAAACATCGCCTTCGATTTGGTCAATATGGATATTCCGCACTGGCCCAGACCGCGCTCCGGTCAAGATTAGCAAGCGCAGCGCCAGTTCTGTAATACTGCCGCCAAGCGACTGGTAGAAAGCTGGCACCTCTTGCCAAGGCAGAGAGGGAACATTCGTGACAGTGTGTCGTTGGCGACCTAGTAGCGCCTTAGCCTTTTCGGTCGCTTGCAGATCCACCTCCAGCCCCAGCGCCGCCGCGTGTCGCAGGACGATGTTCAGGCGGCTCATTGCTTTTTCGGCAGTCGCGGCTTTGGTGTGCCAGATAGGCGCAAGGGTGTCGCGAATGTCTCGCTGGTCGATATCTGCTACTGGCACTTGCCCCAGCTTTGGCAGGATGTGCAATTCGAGAGGGGAGAACCAGCGCCCCGCCTTACCGTCACCTTTAAGCTCAGCCTTGCGGCTTTCGAACGCGTCCAAAGCGATATCAGCCAGCTTGTGAATGTTGCGGGCCGCTTCACGGCGCTGTCGTTCCCGTTCCTTGATAGGGTCCAGACCTTCCCGCACAAGTCTCCGCCATTGCTCCGCAGACTCGCGGGCCTCTTTCAGTGAAACGTCCGGATAAGCCCCAAGGCCCATCTCGCGCCGTCTACCGTGCGGGGTGACACGAAGCACCCACTGCGCGCCGCCATCGGGTCGCTTGACCAGCCAGAGACCTCCGCCATCCGCATGTTTGCCAGCGGGCGCGGCTTTGACCGCCGATGCACTCAGTCGATTTGTTGCGCGGCCCATTATCAGTCCACCTCTCTATCCCCCTCAAGATATGGTATGCCACGGGGTATTGTGAAGTGCCTTGATACAAGAAATCCAGCAGATGCAACTATTTTACTGGGGGTTCGGCATTCCGTGGTGCATCAAGATATAGTAGTTGGATGCCCACCGCCCGCACCACTTTTGCCGAAACTTAGCTCGCTTGGGCGAGCATCGCAGGCTCCGCCATTTGCGTGGCGCCGGATATGAAAACGGTAAAGGTCGTGCCCTGACCAAGCGTGCTTTTGACCGTGATGTCGCCGCCATGGGCGAGGGCCAGTTTCTTGCAAATCGCCAGCCCCAAACCCGTGCCGCCTTCGGCGCGGTCATCGGCGTCTTCGATCTGCGTGAAGGCTTCGAAAATGCGGTCCAGATCTTGCGCGGCGATGCCCACGCCATTGTCTTCGACATCAAAGCAGAACCCGCCTGTATGGGGCCGGACTCGCAGGTAAATATCGCGCGCCTTGGAGAATTTCAGCGCGTTGCCGACAATATGGCCGAGCAGTTGCAGGCTACGGCGGCGGTCGGCTGTGACGGTGAGCGGCGGCGTGTCGATATGCAGTGTTGCGGACTTGTCATGGGCAGAGCCGTGGTGCAGCTCAACCACTTCCTCCAACAGCTCGCGGGCGTCGAAGGCGGTCTTGTCCAGCGCGAGGTCGTTGAGCTCCATATTTGTGTAGTCGAGGATATCGTTGATGATGGTCAGCAATTGCCCGCCCGCGAATTTGATGCGCTGGCCGTAAAGTTCTGCCTGATCACCCATTTTGTCGAAATGCTCAGACGCCGGTTTCTCCTCCGGTGCGAGCTTGGCAAGGTTGTGGCGTTTGAGTTCCGACAGGAAGCTGGCGTAGCCGATAACGATGGTCAGCGGGGTGCGCAGCTCATGGCTGAGCACGCTCATGAATTCCGATTTCGCACGGCTTGCGCTTTCAGCGGCATCGCGGGCTTGGCGCAATTCTTCGACGCTTTCATTGCGGGTACGATTTTCGACGACATAGCTAAAGAGCGCGGCCAACGCGATAATGGCGGCTGTGCCCGCGATGATAAGTGCAATAAGGCGGTACTCGACCGGATTGACATAGAGCGGCTGCGCGGTGAGCGGTGTCACCTGAAAGGCGGCCATGCCGGTGAAGTGCAAAAGGATGATGCCCAAGGCCAAGAGCGCTGTCATCCACAAGATACTGCCCAGCCCCCCGCGCCGCGCAGCGCCGAGCGCGAGCGTCGCGAGCACCACTGCAATGATCACTGAGGCGGTCAGATAGCCCATGTCCCAATTGATCGCGCCCTGCACCCGGTAGGCGATCATGCCGGTGTAATGCATGGCCGAGATCGCCAGTCCAAAGATCGTCCCGCCCAAGAGCGTTGCGCGGCGCGACTTGATTACGCCTGCGATAATGACGCCCAATGTCGATCCGACAATGGCGATGATCAGCGACAGGAACGTCAGCGAAAAGTGGAACGTTGCGGGCGCATCAAGCTGATAGGCGAGAATCGCAATGAAATGGGTGCACCAAATCGTAACCCCGGCGGTCATCGCGGTGAGGTAACACCAGATCATCGCCTGTGAGCGCGGCTGCTCAAGCACATGGTGATAGAGCCGCGAGACGACCCAACTTCCAAAAACGCACAGCAGGGCCGCCAGCAGCACCAGCCCAAGGTCGTGGTCATGATGAATACTATGGGCGACCCGGAACATTTTTATCCTAACTAAATTTAACACTTAATTAATTGCTGTGCGAATAGGGCCAAAATATGGCCCTCTCAAGTTTACACTGTGCCGTCTCTTTAACTGGGTCGTAAGACCTAGCGGCTAGGCCTCCTATAGCAGTGAGCCTGAGGGCTCGGTTATTCTTAGGGGGCGAGATGGCAGGGTCGAGGGGTGGAACAAGTCCGATTAACCCATTGCAAAGATTGGTATTCGGTCTGTGTCAAAGGGGAGCCCATCTGTTGTGGTGGTTCTCCGCGCGACTGAGGTGGCGCGGGGGTCTGCGGTGTCTCGAGCGAATGGCCACCCATGGTGCAGCTGCGCGACGCGGTGTCAGTTTGACCTCGGGGAAGCTGCCGCGTCACATGGGGTTTCATGGGGTTTCATGGGGTGGAAGAATATGGGCCCGGGGGGAGCCTTAAGTGTCCGACCCAAGGCGATGCGGCTGTGAAGGCTGATTATTCGAGACACGAAGGTCATTTGAATGAGGACAGTGCAGCACCTCTCGTCAGAGTGGAAAGCGCTGAGATTGAGGTGGTTTTTGATCCAGCCGGACGTGTGCGCCACGCCAATGAGGCGGCATGCGGTGTCACCTTTGGGTTGGGGGACTGCCTTACCGACCAACGCATCATCGATCTATTTGGCCCGCGCCTGAGCGACGGGGCCGCAATCGAAAGTTTGTTTGCGCAGGTCTTGCGAGGTCAGCAGCAATCGGGATGTTTCGAGATGCACCCGGGGGAAGAGACGGCCCGCACTGTCGAAGGCCGGTTCACCGCCCTGCAAGCGCCAGATGGCACGGTTCAAGGCCTGCAATTTCTGGGGGTAGAGGTCGCAGCGAAGGGCCTGATACTGAAGAAGCCGTAGAACAGGGAGCACCAGAAACACGACGCGGCATTTGAAGCGGGCATCGCGCAAATAAAACAGCGGCTCATCGCGGTGCGCCGCTGTTTTATTGTTTCAGATCAATGCCGCTTGCCCGCGAAACGTTCCGACCAATTCTCCCGGTCCTCATCGCTGATCTTGGCAAAAAGCACCTCAGGCACATCAAAGGCATGGCCGGGGGCGAGTTTGCCCAAGGCGGCTAGCACGTCGTCGGGCCAAGGCATGTCTTCGACCTTCATCGCTTCGAGCATCGACGCCGAGGCCGTGGGGATGAACGGGGCAGAAAGCACCGCGTAGAGCGGGATCAGGTTGAGCGCCAGCCGGACCTGTGCCGCCGCTTTGTCGGGGTCGGTCTTGAACGTGGTCCAAGGTGCTTGGGCTTGCAGGTATTCGTTCCCCGCCGCCCATATGCCGCGCAGTTCGGCGGCGGATTTGCGGACCTCCATGGCTTCCATCAGCGTCTCATAACGCGCGACGCGGGCAGTGATGTCTTCGATCAGCGCCTGTTCGGCCTCCCCATATTCGCCCGCCTCCGGCACCGCTTCGCCAAACTTGGAGCGGCAGAACTTGGTGATCCGGCTGATGAAATTGCCCAGCACATCGGCCAGATCCTTGTTCACCGAGGCTTGGAAGTTTTCCCAAGTGAACTCCGCGTCCGATGTCTCTGGCGCATGGCTCAAGAGCCACCAGCGCCAGTAGTCCGCCGGTAGGATTTCCAGCGCCTGATCCATGAACACACCGCGCCCGCGCGAGGTGGAGAACTGCCCGCCATCATAGGTCAGGTAGTTGAAAGATTTGATGTAATCCACCAGCTTCCACGGCTCGCCCGAGCCCTTGATCGTGGCCGGGAAGCTGAGGGTATGGAAAGGCACGTTGTCCTTGCCCATGAACTGGGTGTAGCGCACGTCATCCGCGCCCTTGTCGGTACGCCACCAGCTTTCCCAATCAGACCCTTTGCCCGCATCGACCCACTCCTGCGCGCAGGCGATGTATTCGATGGGCGCGTCGAACCAGACATAGAAGACCTTGCCTTCCATTCCCGGCCAGTCCCGATCGCCGCGCTTCACCGGCACGCCCCAGCTCAGGTCGCGGGTGATGCCACGGTCCTGCAGACCGTCGCCGTCATGCAGCCATTTCTTGGCAATGGAGGTGGTGAGCACGGGCCAATCGGTCTTGGAATTGATCCAGTCGTCCAGCTCATCCTTCAGCTTGCTCTGGCGCAGGAACAGATGCTTGGTCTCGCGCATCTCCAGATCAGTCGCGCCTGAAATGGTGGAGCGCGGATTAATTAGGTCTTCGGGGTCCAACTGCTTGGTGCAGTTGTCACATTGATCGCCGCGCGCGTCCTCAAACCCGCAGTTGGGGCAGGTGCCTTCGACATAGCGGTCGGGCAGAAAGCGGCCATCGGTGGGGGAGTAAATCTGGCGCTGTGAGACTTCTTCGATCAGGCCTTGGTCCGCCAGCGCGCCCGCAAAATGCTGCGTCAGTTTGCGGTTTTGCGGGCTGGAGGAGCGGCCGAAGTGGTCGAAGCTCAGACCAAAGCCCTCGGCGATGCGGGCCTGTGTCTCATACATTTCGGCGCAATATTCTTCGACCGGCTTGCCCGCCTTGGCGGCAGCCAGCTCGGCTGGGGTGCCGTGTTCGTCCGTGGCGCAGAGGAACAGAACCTCCTGCCCACGCCCCCGCAGGTAGCGGGCATAGAGGTCGGCAGGCAACTGGCTGCCCACGAGGTTACCCAGATGTTTGATCCCGTTGATATAGGGGATGGCGGAGGTGATGAGGTGGCGTGTCATATCTATATTCCCGGTGCTTGGCGCAGCCTTATCGCAAGGGCTGCGCTGTTGCCAGCAAAAGACGGGAATAGTCTAGTCGCGGTCTCGGGTGCGGCCCAAGAGCCGTCCGATGAGGAAGGTGGTGCGCGGGGCGTAGACGTAGGGTGTGCGGTCGGTCCGTGTGGGGCGAGCGCGCATCCGGGCGAGGCCGAAGATCACCAAAACCCCATGCGCCGCTGCGATCATCACGAACAACGCCGATGCACCGAAGCCTTCGATCAGCACAGAGGCAAGGTAGGGCGCGCCGATGGCCCCCACGGCGAAAAAGAACATCAAGGCGGCAGACAGTTCGACACGCTCGTCCGAACTGGCGAAGTCATGGGCGTGGGCGGCAGATACCGAATAAATCGGAAAGGTCGTGGCCCCGAAGAGCCCTGCCGAAAGCATGATCCCCATGGTGCCATAGCCCGCGCCCATCACCGTGACAGCACAGCCCACCATCGCCGCAACCGAGAGCCAGATTAGAACCCAGCGGCGGTCGTATTTATCGGCCAGCATCCCCATCGGATATTGCGCGAGCGCTCCGCCCAGCACGAAGGCGGCGAGGAACCATGCGATCTGTGTGGCGCTGAGCCCCACCTCTTGCCCGTAGATCGGCCCGACCATCCGGAACGAAGCGCTTGAGACCGCCGCTACCACGACACCCGCCGCCGCCAAGGGCGAGCGGTCAAAAGCAAGGCGCGGGCGCAGCCTTGGTTGGTTGGGCGTCTCAGGCGGGCGAACCTTGGTCAGCGTCAGGGGGAAAAGTGCAGCACAACAGCCGATGGCGAGCAGGTTGTAGGAGACATAGGAGGCTGGGGCGAGCACGCCGACGATCAGTTGCGCGGCGAGCGAACCGCTCATGTCGACCACCCTGTACACCCCCATGGTGCGCCCGCGTGTCTCATTGGTGACCTTGGCCTGCATCCATGCCTCGATCACCGTATAGCACCCGGCGACGCACATGCCCGACGCCACGCGCATCAGGCCCCATGCGTAAGGATCCACCACCATCATATGCGCCATCAATCCGATGGAGCCCGCAGCGGTGAAAGCGGCAAAGGCGCGGCTGTGGCCGACGCTGCCCATCAAACGCGGTGCCCACCAGCAGCCGATGAAAAAGCCCAGAAAATGCGCCGAACCGAGCATACCGATTTCCTGCCGCGAGAAATCAAGCTGTAGGCCTGAAAGCACGTCGAGCGGCCCTACACCTCCGGTAGAGAGTTGCAGGAGGATGACCGAAAAGAAGAGGGCGGCGAAGGATATGAGCAGGCGCATGGGCGCACATTGCGTCCATTGCCCGGCGAGGGGAAGGGAGAATGCAGCCATTTTACGCTTTTGCCGGGGCCTATGGATCGGCGCTTGGCAATTGCCCTTGCGAAGGCCGGGCAGGCGGCTAGGTTGCGGGCAAATCACAAGCGAGGACCAGACGATGAAGATGAACAAGCTCGGCTCAAGCGATATCGACGTCTCGCATTTCTGTTTGGGATCCATGACTTGGGGCACCCAGAACACCGCCGAGGAAGGCCATGCGCAGATCGACCGCGCGCTCGACGCCGGGATCAACTTCATCGACACGGCCGAGATGTATCCGGTGAACCCGATCAGCGCCGAGACGATTGGCCGGACGGAAGAGATCATTGGCCAGTGGGTCGCCCGCGACAAGCGCCGCGACGAGGTGGTTTTGGCCAGCAAACATTCCGGGGAAGGGATGCAACATGCCCGCAACGGTGCGCCGATTTCATCCGACACGATCCCCGGTGCCATCGAAGGGTCGCTGAAGCGGTTGCAGACGGATTATATCGACCTGTACCAATTTCACTGGCCCAACCGCGGCAGCTATATGTTCCGCAAGAATTGGACCTTTGACCCGTCCGGTCAGAACCGGGCCGAGACAATCGCCCATATGGAAGACGCCCTTGGCGCGCTGCAGCGCGAGGTTGAGCGTGGCACGATCCGCGCCTTTGGTCTGAGCAACGAAAGCGCATGGGGGCTGACCCAATGGGCCGCCGTGGCCGAGCGCACGGGCGGGCCGCGCCCGATCTCGGTGCAGAACGAATATTCGCTGATGTGCCGTTTGGCCGATACCGATGTCTCTGAGACCTGCGTGAATGAGCAGATCGACATGCTGGCCTTTTCGCCGCTCGCCGCCGGGTTGCTGACCGGGAAATATCAGGGCGGAAAAATCCCCGCCGGATCGCGTCTGTCGCTGAACGAAGACCTGGGCGGTCGCGTCACGCCGCGCGCTTTTAAGGCGGTCGCGGCCTATCTTGAAGTGGCCCAGAAACACGGCCTCGACCCCGTTCAAATGGCGCTGGCATGGTGTGCCACGCGGCCCTTCATGGGCTCGGTGATCTTTGGCGCGACGAGCCTTGAGCAGCTTGATGTTGCGCTTGGCGGGGCCGACCTGACCCTGAGCGATGAGGTGATGGCCGACCTTGATGCGGCGCATAAATCCCATCCGATGCCTTATTGATGGGCTGTTCAATCCCTTGGGCGCGTCGTGCCGCTGTGCTTTTACTGCTCGGCGCTCTGGCGGCCTGCAACCGCAGCGAACCGCCCCCCGTGCAGACCGGTTTTCGCAATGCCGAAGCGCTGATCGGGGCCACCAGCCGCTTTGACGCGGCGCGGTTCGGCGGCGATTGGCAGATCCGTGCGGCCTTTCCGGGGGACGCCAATCTGCTCGCAGTGACTTTCGCGCCGCAGGGGCCGACATTGATCGAAACCCGAGAGGCGTGCGATGCCGCCGGGGTTTGCACCGACCGGCGCGACCTCTGGGCGCTGAGCGAAGAGGGGCCGGGGCGCTATACCATGCGCGCCGCCGTGGGTGGGGCCGAGCGCGCCTTCTGGGTGCTTTGGGTCGATGAAGGCTTCCGCACCGCCGTTGTCGGCAGCCCCGAGGGGGGCTATGGCTGGATCCTTGACCGTCAAGCGACGGGGGGCGAAGACCGGATCACTGCGGCACAAGAGATACTGGATTTCAACGGATATGACCTCAGCGCCTTACAAATGAGACGCTGACCGCGCTGGCACTGCCGCCCGGCTTCGGCCTATAGGCTTTTATGGACAGTATTTTCGCCCCCGATCTGTGGATCCTCGTCACCCTTGCTGCCGCCGTTTTTCAGACCGGGCGCTTCATGCTGCAAAAGCATCTGGCGACCGATACCCTGTCGGCGGGCGGGGCGACCTTCTCGCGCTTCCTGTATTCCGCGCCATTCGTGGCCGTGCTGCTGCCGCTTTATCTGGGGCTTAGCGGGCAGGGGGTGCCCACGCTTGGTCCGGGGTTCTGGCTTTATGGATTGATGGGCGGCACGGCGCAGATTATGGCGACGGTCTGCGTGGTGCTTTTGTTCAAGCAACGCAACTTTGCCGTGGGCATCACCTTTAAGAAAACCGAGGTGATCCAGACTGTGCTGATGGGCTGGATCGTGTTGGGCGAAGGTGTCTCTGGCGCGGGGTTCGCGGCCATTGCACTTGGGGTTGTTGGCCTGTTGCTTCTATCCGGCGGGGCTGAGGCCAAGGGGCTGCGCCTTGCCGATCTGCGCAACCGTGCGGCCGGGTTGGGGATCGCTTCGGGGTTTCTCTTCGCAATTTCGGCGGTGTGCTATCGGGGCGCGTCATTGGCCGTGGTTTCAGACGATCCGCTGCTGCGTGCGGGCGTGACGCTGGCGGCGGTGGTGCTGATGCAGACGCTGATCATGGCCGTTTGGCTGCGCCTGCGCGAACCGGGGCAGATGCGCAGGGTCTGGGCCGCGCGCCGCGTGGCCGTGTGGATCGGGCTGACGTCATTGGGCGGATCGCTGTGCTGGTTCATCGCCTTCACCCTGCAAAACGCGGCCTATGTGAAGGCTTTAGGGCAGGTGGAGTTGATGCTGAGCATCGCCGCCTCAACCCTGTTTTTCCGCGAAAGGATTTCGGGGCGCGAATGGACGGGGATGGCTGTGCTCGCGGTCTCTATCTTGATGCTGGTGCTGGTGACTTAACCCGGCATCGGGCGGCCATGCAGGCGCAGAAACAGGCTTTCTTCGTCGTTGTTCTTGAAAAACGGCACCGAGGCGGGCGGGTTTGTGTCACGCGCGCGGGCGGCGACTTCGGCCAACACGACCTCGGTGATGAAGGGCATGTCAAACGACCGCGCCCGGCTGAGCGGCACCCATTGCAGATGCGAAAGCTCATCACAGGCGGCGTCGAAATCATCTGGGTCGCTGGCGATGTCATCGGCATCCACAAGGAAAAACCGCGCATCGAAACGGCGCGGCCGGCCCGGAGGTGTCAGCGCCCGAAACACGAATTGCAGGGCGGAGGCGTCAGGCAGATGGCCGGTGGCAGCGAAGGTTTTCCAATCGGCGGGCACGTCGCCCTCCCACGTCCCCCTGCGGCCCAGCACCAGCCCGGTTTCCTCCCACAATTCACGGATGGCCGCGACGGCGATGGCATGGGCCAAGGACGGTTCGGTGTCATCGCAAAGCCTGCCATTGCAGAGTGCGTTCACCGGGGCGGCTAGTGGCACGCGCGCATCGGCTGCGTCCACCGCCCCGCCGGGAAAGACGAATTTATTGGGCATGAACGCTGCTTTGGCCCCCCGCTGCCCCATCAGGATATGCGGGGTCACATGACGATCACGCAGCACGATCACCGTGGCTGCGTTGCGGATTTTGGTCTTGTCGATTGTCATGCGGCGATGCTCCGGCGGTTTGGGCCGAAGGGCGGGCGGCTTTAGGTGGTGCCGCCGAAGCCGCCCATCCTTTTGGCCCATTGAAAGCCGATCATGGCCCCCTTCAGTCTGGGCAGAAGGTAGAGCGACAGCGCCGTGCAGCCAACCGCAAAAATGGTGAACAGCGTCAAAGGCTCGGGCCGCCAAACGACGAAGGCGATGTGCAGCCCCGGTGCCAGCAGGTGACCGACGAGCAGAATGGTCAGATAGGCCGGGCCGTCATCGGCGCGGTGGTGGTGGAACTCTTGGCGGCAGACGGCGCAATCGTCATTCACCTTAAGATAGCCGTGCAACAACTGCCCGCCCCCGCAAGAGGGGCATTTGCCACGCCAGCCGCGCAGCATGGCGGGCAGGCGGGGCCGCTCTTCGCCGTCTTGAGTCTCTACGGCATCGGGAGAGAGTTGCTGTGTCTGTGACATGGAAGCGATCCTTTGGTTGGGAGATAGATGCAACCTGAGGCATGAAATGAAAAGCCCCGAGGCTGCCGTTGCGGCGCCATGTCGCGCAGGCTGGGGCTGTGGTGCCTTTTTAAGAAAAAGTTCGAAAACCTGCGACGGAAGTTCTGGCGCCAGCCGTTTGACCCTGTGATCGCGGCGCAAAAGCGTGAGACGGTCTTTAAAAAACGAGGAGTATCAAGATGACCATTCGCACAAACATGAAGATCGCAGCCCTCAGCGGATTGCTGGCCATCGGTGCCGTCGCCGCCACCGCGCAGCAAAGCGGGCAAGACCGGTTCCAGCAGCTTGACGCTGATGGCAACGGTGAGATCACACAGGCAGAGTTTCAGGCCCATGCCGAGGCGCGTTTTGCCAAGGTTGACGCCGATGGCGACGGTTTCGTGACTGGCGAAGAACTGAAAGCCGCAGGCGATGCGCGCCGGGCCGAGCGTTCGGCCAAGATGCTGGAGCGGTTCGACACTGACGGCAACGGCAGCCTCGACGCCTCTGAGTTGGAAGCCATGGGTGACAAGCGCGGCGACAAACGCGACGGCAAAAAGCATGGCAAGCGCGGTGACAAAGGCGGCGAGCGCATGATTGAGCGTATGGACGCCAATGACGACGGCAAGCTGTCGATGGAAGAAATGACGCAGCGCCACGACCCCGCCAAGATGTTCGAGCGTCTGGACAAGGACGAGAACGGCAGCATCAGCGCCGAAGAGTTCGAAGCGGCCAAGAAAATGCATGGCAAGCGGCACGGCAAGGGCCACAAGATGGACCATGACAAGCCGCAGCGCGACTAAGTGATGCGCCGGGCGCGCTTGATCATGGCGCGCCCGGGCCTTAGCGATGGACGGGATGCAGGATTTGTCCGACGAGCAGCAGGATGCGGATGCCGAGTTGTTGCAGCGCTACGCCAGTGGCGATGCGGCAGCGGCGCGGCTGTTGACCGCCCGGCTGGTGCCGCGCATTCACGGCCACGCGCTGCGGGTGCTGGGCGACCGTGCCGAGGCAGAGGATGTGGCCCAAGAGGCGATGTTGCGTCTGTGGCGCCAAGCGCCAAAGTGGCGCACAGGAGAGGCCAAGGTTACGACATGGGTCTACCGAGTTGTGGCCAACCTCTGCACCGACCGCCTGCGGCGTCGCGGTGCGGGGGCGACGGGTCTTGATGACGTGGCCGAACCCGCCGATCCGACACCCGGCGCGGCACAGAGGATGCAGCAGACGGCCCGTGTGGACGCGCTGCAACAGGCGCTTGCCAGCCTGCCCGACCGGCAGCGTCAGGCGGTGGTGCTGCGGCATATTGACGGTATGGCAAACCCCGAGATTGCCGAAGTCTTGGGCATTGGGGTGGAAGCGGTGGAGAGCCTGACCGCACGGGGTAAACGGGCGTTGGCCGCGCATCTGTCTGCGCAACGGGACGCATTGGGGTTTGAAAATGAATGACTTTGACGACGCATTGAGTGATGGGGCATTGGAAAATTTCTTTGCCGCGGCACGGGCCAATCCGCCGCAGGTCTCTGGCGATCTGCAGGCACGGGTCCTGGCCGATGCCGAAGCGCATATGCCCAAGGCGTCGCGCCAGCCGTGGTACCAAGCGCTTTGGCAGATCTTGGGCGGTGCGGCAGGGCTGAGCGGTCTTGCCACCGCCGCGGCGGTGGGCATCTGGGTTGGTGTTGCCCCCCCCGAGGGCATGCCGGATTTGGCCGGGCAATTCGTGACTGGCACATGGGAGACCGAGGCTTTGGACAGGGCTGAGCTTGATACGGCGGTCGAACTTGGCGGATATGGCTGGGACATGGAGGAAAGTTGAGATGACACAGGTTCCGACACCACGCCGCAGGCACCTCATGCGATTGGCGCTTGGCTTATCCCTGGCCCTGAACGTGATGATCCTCGGCGCGCTTGGCGGCGCGATGTGGCGACACGGTGGGCCGGGGCCGCGCAGCGATGGCGATCTGCCGGGGGTGCGCAGCTATGCCTCGCCCTATGTCCAAGCATTGCCGCCCGAGGCCCGGCGCGATCTGCATGAGAAGATGCGCGCAAGCAGCAAGGCGCATCATCTTGATCGAAGCGCACGCCGCGCACTCTATGACGAGATGCTCAGCGCGCTGCGGGCCGACCCGTTTGAGCCGGATGTGGCCGCTGCGGTTCTTGCCGCCCAAGGCGTGGCGGCAGCCGGTGTTCAAAGCGTGGCCCATGGCGCTTGGTTGGCCGAGGTCAGCGCCATGGATGCTGCCGCGCGCAAGGCCTATGCCGATAAGTTGCAGGAGCGATTGGAGGCAGGGCACGCCCGCAAAAGGGCCAAGCGCGGGAGCAAACCTGAGCGGTGATTGGGTAGGGTGCTTTGGGTGCCCGGTCTTGCCCTTTGCCCAACAGCGAGCTAGGCCGAGGGCGAGTGAAATCGGCAGGCGCGGCAGGATCACGGCCCCTTTGCCCCCCAGAAAGCCCAGCCTGATGACCAATACTTCCCAGATGATGCATACAGGCACTGGCAACGTCCTGGCCACGGCCAAGGCTTCCCCGGCACGGCGCGGGATCGGGCTTTTGTCGCTGGCGGGGCTGGGTGGAATGTTGCTCTATTCTGCCTTCAACCGCTCGCCGGATCCGGGGTGGCAGATCGCGCTGGCGCTTGTGGGGCTTGGGTTCATTGCCATTGCCGAGGTGATGCGCCGCTCAACAGCCAGCGCCGTGCAGCTCACCGATGAGGCGCTGCGCGATGCCGATGGCCGGGTGATCGTCCGCATGGACGAGATCGAGCGTATTGATCAGGGGGCGTTCGCGGTCAAACCCTCAAACGGTTTTCTGCTCAAGACCAACCGCCGCGTGCCACGCGGCTGGCGCTTGGGCCTGTGGTGGAGCCTTGGTCGCCGTATCGGTGTGGGCGGCATGACCCCGGCCAATGAGACCAAGCTGATTGCCGAGATCATTCGCGCCAAACTGGCCGAACGCAACTCCACTTAACTGTCAGACCAGACCGTGCGCGGCGCATAGCGTGGACGGGTGAAGACGAAGTTATAGATGTCGCGGCGCTCTAACCCGGTTTTGAACAGCGGATCGAAATCGCGCCATGTCTCCACCAAGGTGACACGTTCGTTGTTGGGCATGACGGGCAGTTTGCTGTGCCAGCTGTGCACATCCTCACTGGTCAAAGGCTGAACGGTACCCCGAACCTGCGACCAATCGGTGTGGAAGCGATCGTTTTCCTGATCATACCAAATGGAACTCACGCGGATCGCCGTCTGACCGGTGCCGCGGGTTAGATACTCAAACAGTTCATGCATCCCTTGCAGGTAATTGGGATCAATCGCCTGTGTCTCGCGTGAGATGGCGTCGCCGACGGTATAGGCTGCCGTCTGGTTGAGGTTGTACATGCGGAAGGTGTCAAAGGTCGAATACATGGCCAGATAGGCCCAGAACATCAGCGGCAGCATGATCACCGTCTCAACGGCGATCGAGCCCTCTTCGCTCCGCTTGAATCGGGTCAGCATGGAGGACAGCACGCACATCAGTTCGGCTCCTGTACGAAGGCCGCGCTTGAGACCATGGAAACACGGCCTGCGCCGTCTTTCTTAAGGGCATAGCCAAGGCCGGTGGTCGGAAAGAAGGGTTCGAATTGGGCGCAGGCGCGCAGCAGCATCAACTGGTGCTCCACCCCAAGGTTCCAGCCGCGCACCGGTTTGGGGTCTTCGGAAGTATCGACGCAATCAGGGGTCTGATCAAAGGTTGCGAAATTGCGTGGATCAACGCGGATCATTTCAAGGCGCAGGGTCGTTTTGCAGTCCTCCAAAAACACAGCCGACTCGCAGATTTTGTCTTTGATCGTCTGATGCGTCATCTCTGTATTGGTGTTCAGCCGGATGTAGCGCACCGTCATATCCAAGCCTCGGTCGAGGAACATGTGGCGCATGGCGTAAAAGCTCATCTCCAGCGACATAAGCAGACAGCCAAAGAGCAGCGGCGACAGGATGGCGAACTCCATCAGCATCACCGAGCCATTCTCATCACCGCGAAACCGACGCCATGCTTTGATGGTTCTCTGTATCATTGGGTCAGTCTCAACTGATTGATCTGCCGTGCGATGGCTTCAAAAGCGTTTACGATCTCAACCCCTTCGACGCGGAAGAAATGGCTGTCCGACGAGGCGCAGTTTTTCATCACAGACGCGCCGTGGTCGGTCACTTCAAAGCCGATGGACCAGATCACGATGCCTTTAGCCTTGGCCGCATCGCAGATCTTATCCAGCAAATTATCGGCCTGAGTGGCGGTGTATTTGGTCGTGTACCACCGGTAATGTTCGCTGGAGCGGACATTGCGGTTAAGCCACCAGTAAAAGGGGTAATCGCTCCAGTGGCGGTAGTGATCTTTGTTGGCATAGGCCTGCGGGTTGATCCGACGGGTGGTCACGTTCACGCCGTCGGTCATCAGGATCACCGTCTTAAGCGTGTCGATGTCGTCATACTCAGCCGGGCGTCCTTGGAACACAGCATCGCCGCCAATGGCCTGATTGATTGGGCGGAAGGACGGGTCCAGCAGGGCCACGCCCCATTTCATCCCCAGATGGATTGCGGTGTTCGCACGGGGCTGGAAATTGGAGATACGGTTTTTCAGCGCGGTCGCGTTCTGCGAGTAGGTCGCCACTTCTTCGTAACTTTGTTTCGGACAGCCGGGGTTATAGATATTGTCGTAGCGCCCGGTGTTTTCGCGGTGATAGCCGTTCCAGTTAAAACCCGCCTCAAAGTGCTGCATATGCTCATAGCTGCGGGTCTGGCTGATGCCGGTAAGGTCAAATTCGCTGTCGTCAAAGTCGACGCAGTGGGAGAAGGAATGCAACTGAGTGATGTTCAACTGATCCATGATGTCCTGCCCGATGTTCACCTGCGCGGTATAGGGCACCACCGAGATTGAGATCAGATCGGCATTCTCGGGCTTGAGCACGGTATCAATAAACACATCACTGGCATCATGGAGGTTGGCCATTTTGCCGTTTTCACGCATGGAGCCGGAGATATCGAGCACCATGGAAATCTCAACTTTGGCTACTTTTTCTTCCGCCGTTGCTTTGGCGGGGACATGCAGCTTGTCTTGGCCGAACTTGCTCATGAACATGGTGTTCAGATCGCGCGAGGCATCGACCGTGACACGGCGGTAGTTCAACCCCTCTTCAACCTTCACGCTTGAGATGTAGTCGGCCAGCCCTGACTTGTCGAAATAGTCGCGGGCGACAGCTTCGGGGCTGAGTGTCTGATCGAGGTCGGCCGCCGCCAGCACCGCACGGTCGGCTACGGCCTGCACCCTTGAGCGTTCCCGCTCGTGGCGCATCAGGTCAACGCCGACACCGCCCATAAGGATCATCAACAGGATCATCAGAATGGCAAACAGTGTGACCAGCCCGTCTTCTTCGCGTGCGAAACGCTGAAGCATCGCGGGCAAGCGCCGCCGGGGAAACCCTGAACTCCGAGGTGGTGTGGTCATCGTCATCAACCTTTCTTCCTTTGGCACGCAGCATGCGCCAAAGGGAATGGACGGCATTTGCCTTGTCATTCTTTTGCTGGGGGAAAGTGTCCAGAGTTTGGCGCATCTGGGGCATTAGGCGGCGAACGGGGGAGGTTTCGCGGGAAAAAGCCCCTGCAAAGTCGCGGGTATTCCCTTGTTCGGGGAGGGGGGCTGACCCTTGCCTACCCACGGTTGATAAAGTTTTGCAAATAGCGATTAAATAGGTCGCACCTTGCAAAGAGGCATCCTAGGGTGCCGCGGCATGCCCCAAGGGCAGCCAGATGAGTCGCGCCCCAGAACCAGAGGTAACGCGGCCAGATAAGAAGAGGAGAGACCGATGAATCCAGCCAATGAGCCGAGTTTCCGCGACAGTGTGGACCTGATGTTCAACCGCGCGGTCGCGCTGATGGATTTGCCACCCGGTCTTGAAGAGAAAATCCGCGTTTGCAATGCCACCTATACCGTGCGCTTTGGCGTGCGCCTGCGCGGCCGTATCCATACTTTCACCGGCTACCGCTCGGTCCATTCCGAGCATATGGAGCCCGTAAAGGGCGGCATCCGCTATTCCATGGCGGTGAACCAGAACGAGGTCGAGGCGCTGGCGGCGTTGATGACTTATAAATGCGCTTTGGTCGAAGCGCCCTTTGGCGGCTCTAAGGGCGGGCTGTGCATCGACCCGCGCGATTATGACGAGCACGAGCTTGAGTTGATCACCCGGCGGTTTGCCTATGAGCTGATCAAGCGCGACATGATCAACCCCGCCCAAAACGTGCCCGCGCCCGACATGGGCACGGGCGAACGTGAGATGGCGTGGATCGCGGACCAGTACAAACGCATGAACACCACCGACATCAACGGTGTCGCCTGTGTGACCGGCAAGCCGATCAACGCGGGCGGCATCCAAGGCCGGACCGAGGCCACGGGCCGGGGCGTGCAATATGCGCTTCAGGCGTTCTTCCGCGATCCCGAAGGGCTGAAAAAGGCCGGTCTAAGCGGTAAGCTTGAGGGTAAGCGCGTCATCATTCAGGGTCTCGGCAATGTGGGCTATCACGCCGCCAAGTTCCTGAGCGAGGAAGACGGTTGCAAGATCACCGCAATCATCGAACGCGACGGCGCGTTGCATGACGAAGACGGGCTGAACGTAGAGGCGGTTCACCAGTGGATCACCAAACACGGAACCATCACCGGCTATCCCGACACCCATTGCGAAGCCGATGGTGCCAAGCTGCTTGAAGCGAAATGCGACATCCTGATCCCGGCAGCACTTGAAGGGGTGATTAACCTCGGCAACGCCAAGCGCATCAAGGCTCCGCTGATTATCGAGGCCGCGAACGGCCCGGTGACCGCCGGGGCCGACGAAGTGCTGCGCAAGAAGGGCACCGTGATTGTGCCGGACATGTATGCCAACGCCGGCGGTGTGACGGTGTCCTATTTCGAATGGGTCAAGAACCTGAGCCACATCCGTTTTGGCCGCATGCAGCGCCGCGCCGAGGAATCGCGCCACCAACTGGTGGTCGACGAGTTGGAGCGGCTTTCGGCTGACAAGGAACTGGGCTGGACCCTGAGCCCGAACTTCAAAGAGAAGTATCTGCGCGGGGCGGGCGAGTTGGAACTGGTCCGGTCGGGTCTCGATGACACGATGCGCACAGCCTATGAGGCCATGGCAAATGTCTGGCACAGCCGCGATGACGTAGACGACCTGCGCACGGCGGCCTATCTGGTCTCAATCGAAAAGGTGGCGGCAAGCTACCGCGCCAAGGGACTGTAAAAGATCATACCGGGGGGGCATGCGCCCCCCCGAGTTGCATTTAGGGAGGTCTCGGCGGTGGATCAGCAGGGTTTTGCACGGGAGTTTGCCTTTCTGCACAGCAAGGGCAACCCGCTGGTGCTGTATAATATCTGGGACGCAGGATCGGCCCGGACTGTGGCAGATGCCGGGGCCAAGGCGATCGCGACAGGGTCTTGGTCGGTTGCCGCAGCGCAGGGGTTTGCGGATGGGCAGGCCTTGCCGCTGGACAGATTGTTGCGCGTTGCGAGCGAGATTGTGCAGGCGGTCGATCTTCCGGTCAGCATCGACTTCGAGGGCGGCTACGCCATTTCGCCAGAGGATTTGGGCGACAACATCCGCGCTTTGATCGGCACGGGTGCGGTGGGCCTGAACTTTGAAGATCAGGTGGTGGGCGGCGACGGTCTGCATGACATCGACCTGCAAAGACGGCGCATCGAGGCAATTCGCGGGGCGGCGGAAGCAGAAGGAGTGCCGTTGTTCATCAACGCGCGCTGCGATCTGTTCTTGCAATCCGCGGTCAAAGATCACGCCGCGCAGATCGACGCGGCCATCCGCCGGGGGCGGGCCTATGGGGAGGCTGGCGCAAGCGGCTACTTCGTGCCCGGTCTTATCGACCCTGCGCTGATCGCGCAGGTCTGCGCCGCAGTCGATCTGCCAGTGAACGTGCTGAAATCACCAACCGCCCCGGATAACGCAGCACTTTCGGCCTGTGGCGTGGCTCGGATCAGCCACGGGCCATTCCCCTATCGCGAAATGGCGGCGCGGCTTGGCGATGCGGCGGGCGCAGCCCTTCGGTAGAGCTTTTCGGTGATTGATACTTTCGCGCAGACTTGGTTCAGTGGCCCGGTCTGGGGGAGGGATCGGAATGCGCTTTTCAGGATTGCGGGTGTTGCGCGAAGGGTTGACCGGCAATCGCGGCTGGACGCCCCATTGGCGCGATCCCGCGCCGAAGCCTGAGTATGACGCGGTGATCATCGGCGGCGGCGGGCATGGGTTGAGCACGGCCTACTATCTCGCCAAGCATCACGGCATGACCAATATCGCGGTGCTGGAGAAGGGGTACCTCGGCGGCGGCAATGTCGGGCGCAACACCACCGTGGTGCGGGGCAATTACATCCTGCCGGGCAACTCCGAGTTCTACAGCCATTCGCTGAAGCTCTGGGAGGGGCTGTCGCAGGAGTTGAACTATAATGTGATGTTCAGCCAGCGCGGGGTGATTACCCTTTTTCATTCCGACGCGCAGCGCGATGCCTCGGCCCGGCGCGGCAATGCGATGATCAACCAAGGCGATGACGCGGAATTGCTCGACCGCAACGCCTTGCGCCGTCTGCTGCCCTATCTAGATTACGACAACGGGCGTTTCCCCGTCTATGGTGGGTTGCTGCACCGGCGCGGCGGCACGGCGCGGCATGATGCAGTGGCTTGGGGCTATGCCCGCGGCGCGGACCAGCGCGGGGTCGATCTGATCCAGCAATGCGAGGTCACCGGGATCGACGTTGAAAACGGCGCGGTGCGCGGGGTGCAAACCACGCGCGGCGCGATCCGGGCCAAGAAGGTGGCGATTGTCACGGCGGGGCGCTCGGGGCAGGTGGCGGCCATGGCTGGGATGCGCCTGCCGATCGAGAGCCATGTCTTGCAAGCCTTCGTCACCGAGGGGCTCAAGCCGGTGATCGACCATGTGGTCAGTTTCGGCATGGGGCATTTTTATATCAGCCAGTCCGACAAGGGCGGCTTGGTCTTTGGCGGCGATCTGGATTTCTACGCCTCTTATGCGCAGCGCGGCAATCTGCCGATGATGGAACATGTGATGGAGGCGGGGATGACCCTGATGCCGATGCTGGGCAAGGCCCGCGTGCTGCGCTCTTGGGGCGGGATCATGGACATGACGCCCGACGGCAGCCCGATCATCGACAAGACGGATACCGAGGGTTTGTTCATCGATTGCGGCTGGTGCTACGGCGGCTTCAAGGCGGTGCCGGCATCGGGCTATGCGCTGGCGCATCTGATGGCCACCGGGCAGCCGCATGAGACAGCGGCGGGCTTCCGGCTCGACCGGTTCCGCTCGGGCGAAGGTCTGATGGATGAAGAGGCCACCGGGTCTCAGCACAACTTGCATTAAGGGAGGGCGACCATGCGGATTGAATGCCCCATTTGCGGCAGCCGGGACCGGCGGGAGTTTTATTATCGCGGCGATGCCATCGCCTTAGCGCGGCCCGCGCCCGACGCCTCGGAAGAGGATTGGGATGCTTACCTTCACCTGCGCGACAACCCGGCGGGAGAGACCCGCGACCTGTGGCAGCATGAGGGCGGTTGCGGCGCGTGGCTGGTCGTCACCCGCGATACGGTGACCCATGCGGTTCACGCCGTCGAACTGGCGTCTGATGTGAAAAGGGCCATGGCATGAGGATCGCAGGGCGCGGATTGATCGACCGGGAGACGCCGGTCAGCTTTACTTTCGACGGGCGGCGCTATGACGGCTTTGCGGGCGACACGGTCGCCTCGGCCATGCTGGCGAACGGTCAGCGATTGATTGGGCGGTCGTTCAAATATCACCGCCCGCGCGGGGTGCTCAGCGCGGGCAGCGAAGAGCCGAACGCGCTGGTGACCACCGGGGTTGGCCCCGCATCGGAGCCCAACGTTCGCGCTACGATGCAAGAGATTTACGAAGGCTTGCAGGTGCGCAGCCAGAACGCTTGGCCGAGCCTTGATTTTGATCTCATGGCGGTAAACGACCCTGGCGCCCCCTTTCTGGGGGCGGGGTTCTATTACAAGACCTTCATGTGGCCGCGTCGGTTCTGGCGACATGTCTACGAGCCAGTGATCCGCCGCGCGGCAGGGCTTGGTCGGCTGAGCGGCCAGCCCAATGCCGACGCCTATGAGAAAGCCTATGCCTTTTGCGATCTCTTGGTGATCGGCGCAGGCCCGGCGGGTCTGATGGCGGCGCTGGTGGCGGCGCGGGCGGGGGCGGATGTGATCCTCGCCGACGAAGATGCGCTGATGGGCGGGCGGCTGAATGCCGAGAACGAACGTGTCGACGGTGAGCCGGGCCATGCGTGGGCCGCGGGCGTGGTGGCGGAACTGGCGGCGACGGACAACGTGCGCCTTATGCCGCACACGACGGTCACCGGGGCCTATGACGGCGGCATGTTCGGTGCGTTGGAGCGGGTCAATCAACACCGTGCGCGGCGGGGCGAGGGCGCGCCGCTGGAGTGTTTCTGGCGCATCGCGGCCAAGCAATCGCTCCTCGCGGCGGGGGCCTTGGAGCGCCCGGTCGCATTCGCCAACAACGACTGCCCGGGCATCATGACTGCCGGTGCGGTCCGGGCCTATCTGAACCGCTGGGGCGTGGCACCGGGCAAACAGATGGCGGTCTTTGGGAACAACGACGACGCGCATCGCACCGCTCGCGATCTGTCGGCGGCGGGGGTGCATGTGGCCGCGCTGATCGACAGCCGTGAAGGGGTCAGCGTTGTTGGCGCGGATTACCCGGTGCTGAACGGTGCCGTTGTCTGCAAAGCATCGGGGCGCAAAGAATTGGAGTCGGTCACCATTCGCACAGCGAGCGGAGAGCATAAGATACAGGTGGATTGCTTGGCCATGTCGGGCGGCTGGAACCCTTCGGTGCATCTGACCTGCCATCTGGGTGGGCGACCCATTTGGGATCCAGCGATCCACGCCTTCGTACCGAGCCCCGGCGCGGTGCCGGGGATGCATGTGGCGGGGGCCTGCAACGGAACTTTCTCAACCCATGGCTGTCTTGCGGCGGGTGTGGCAGCGGCAGGGGATGCGCTGGAGGCTTTGGGCCGCAAGGCAGAGGCCGTGGACCTGCCGCAGGCCGATGACGCGCCCTATAGCCTCAAGCCCCTCTGGGCGGTGCCGGGCAAAGGGCGGGCGTGGCTCGACTTTCAGAACGATGTCTGCGTGAAAGACGTGCAGCAAGCAGCGGCGGAGAGCTTCCGCTCTGTCGAGCATATGAAGCGCTACACGACGCAGGGTATGGCACCGGATCAGGGTAAGAATTCCAACGTAGCGGCGCTGGCGGTGCTGGCCGATGCCACGGGGCGTGGGATTGCTGAGACGGGCACGACCACCTTCCGCCCGCCCTATACCTCGGTTGCGATTGCAGCGATGGGAGCGGGCGGGCAGGGCAAGGGCTTTGCGCCCGAACGGCTGACCACCAGCCATGCGGCCAGCCTTGCCATGAACGCCCCGATGGTGGAGGCGGGACTGTGGTATCGCCCCAGCTATTTCCCACGCGGGCAGGAACGCAACTGGCGTCAGTCCTGTGATCGCGAGGTCGGGTTTGTCCGCAAGACGGTGGGTATCTGCGATGTCTCGACCTTAGGCAAAATCGACATTCAGGGGCCGGATGCGGCCAAGCTTCTCGATCTGATTTATACGAACAAATTCAGCACTTTGAAGGTCGGCAAGGTGCGTTATGGGCTGATGCTGCGCGAGGATGGTTTCGTCATGGACGATGGCACCTGCGCGCGGTTGGGGGAGGCGCATTACCTGATGACCACCACCACCGGCGCTGCCGGTGATGTGATGCGCCATCTGGAATTCGTGACGCAATGTCTGCATCCCAAATGGCAAGTGCATCTGACCCCGGTCACCGAACACTGGGCGCAGTTTGCCGTGGCAGGGCCGAAGTCGCGCGATTTGCTGAATGGGTTGTTGGAGCAGCCGGTCGAAAATGACAGCTTTCCTTTCATGGCCTGTAGCGACGTGCGGCTCGGCGGGGTGGATGGGCGGCTGTTCCGCATCTCCTTTTCCGGCGAACATGCTTATGAGATCGCGGTGCCAGCGCGCTTTGGCGCGGCGCTGTTCAATCTGCTGGTCGCGCGGGCCGAGGCGATGGAGGGCGGCGCTTACGGAATGGAGGCGCTGAACGTGCTGCGGTTGGAAAAGGGCCATATCACCCATGCAGAGATTGATGGGCGCGCCACGGCGGGCGACATCGGCATGGAGCGCATGGTGTCGGACGGCAAGGACTGTATCGGCAAGACCATGTCGGAACGCCCCGGCCTGCGCGATCCAAGCCGCGCGCAACTGGTGGGGCTGCGGCCTGTGGGCGCGGTGAAGCAGTTGACCGCAGGGGCGTTTCTGTTCGAGGCCGGGGCCGTGGCCATGCGCGAGAATGTGCAGGGGCATACGACTTCGGTCGGTTTTGCGCCGGATGTCGGTACCTTTGTCGGGCTGGGCTTTGTTACCCGGGGCCGCGCACGGTATGGGGAGGTGATGCGCATGGTCGACCATCTGCGCGAAATCGAGGCCGAGGTGGAGATCTGCGCCCCGGTCTTTGTGGACCCGGAAGGAGGGCGCGCCCGTGGTTGAATTGAAAGCGCAAACGCCGTTCGGCGAGCTGCTCCCGCTGCACATCGGTGACATGACGGTGGCGGCCCGTGATCTGGGCCAGTTGACCGTACTGGGCGTGTTTGATCGGGCGGGCCTCTCCAAAGCGCTTGAGGCGGCCCATGGGGTTGCACTGCCAGAGCCACTTCAGAGCACCGCTGAGGGCGATGCCCAATGCCTGTGGTTTGGCCGGGAAGAGGCGCTGCTTGTCGGGCCTACGCCTGATGAGGCGCTTGCGAAACATGCAGCCCTTGTAGAGGTCTCGGACGGATGGGCGGTGGCGGAATTGCAGGGGGCGGGGGCCGAGGATGTGCTGGCGCGATTGGCACCGGTGGATCTGCGCGATGCGGCGTTCAAATCCGGCCAGACCCTGCGCAGCCAATTGCGCGACATGCCCGCTTCGATCACCCGCACCGAGACCGGGTTTCTGCTGATGGTCTATCGGTCGATGGCCGCCACATTGGTGCAGGAATTGCGCCGCGCTATGGAAGCGGTGGCATCGCGGCGCTAGGTTATCCGGCGGGGGCCCGAATCCCCGTTTGGCAAACGATGGAGCATAGACATGAACAGAACGATTTTGGCCGCATTGGCCGCAATGAGCATGGCGGTCTCGGGCCCGGCGCTGGCAGCCTCGAAAAAAGAAGACAGCTGTATGCATCAGGCCGCCGTGGTCGCCGCCGTGCAGCAGGCACGGCTGGACCGGGTGAAAGAACGCGAAGTCCCCGCCGCCGTGAAGGCTAAGGCAACATGGCCCGAGAGCTTTAACACCGCGATCCCGCTGGTGACCCCTTGGGTCTATGAAATGAAAATGCGCGATGTGAAAAAGAACGATCTTTCCGCTGCATGGAAAGAAATGTGCCTCGCGCAGTAAGCTGACAAGCATCATACTGGGCAGGGGCGCTGCCCAGTATGGAAGGGCGCTTTGCCGCCCGTGGCTGACCTGCCTCCTCTGGACTCTGATCCGCCCCGCCCGGTATATGAAGTCATGAGCCTGCCCCCTGGATTTTTGGAAGAACTGCGTGACCGCGCCAGCCTGTCTCAGGTGGTGGGGCGCAAGGTCATATGGGACAATCGAAAGTCCAATCAGGGCAAGGGCGACATGTGGGCGCCGTGCCCCTTCCATCAGGAGAAATCGGCCAGCTTCCACGTCGATGACCGCAAGGGGTTCTACTATTGCTTTGGCTGTCACGCGAAGGGCGATGCGATCTCTTTCGTGCGCGAGACCGAGAATGTAAGCTTCATGGAGGCGGTGGAGATCATCGCCCGCGAAGTCGGCATGCCGGTTCCTAAGCAAGACCCGCGCGCGCAGGCCAAGGCCGACAAACGCACGCAACTGGCCGAGGTGATGGAACAGGCAGTGCAATGGTTCCGTCTGCAGCTGCGCACTGGGGCTGCAGGGGCGGCGCGTGACTATCTGGCCAAGCGCGGGTTGTCGGAACAGGCGCAGGCGCATTGGGAAATTGGCTTTGCCCCAGATAATTGGCAGGGGCTGTGGGACGCGCTGAAGGCGAAAAGGGTCGCGGATGACCTGATCTTTGGCGCGGGGCTAGCAAAACCTTCGACGAAGGGCGGACGGCCTTACGACACTTTCCGCGGCCGCATCATGTTCCCGATCCGGGATGCCCGGGGCCGGGCGATTGCCTTTGGTGGCCGCGCGATGGACCCGGAAGATAAGGCTAAATACCTCAACTCTCCTGAGACCGAACTTTTTGACAAGGGCCGAAGCCTCTACAACGTGAAAGACGCCCGCGCCGCTGCAGGCCGGGGTCAGCCACTGATCGTGGCCGAAGGCTATATGGATGTGATTGCCCTGCATGGCGCGGGCTTTGAGGGAGCCGTGGCACCGCTCGGCACCGCGATCACCGAAAACCAATTGCAGATGCTTTGGCGTATCGCGCCCGAGCCGATCATCACGCTGGATGGCGATGCGGCGGGTCAACGCGCGGCATTGCGTCTGATTGATCTGGCCCTGCCGCTGTTGGAGGCCGGGCAAAGCCTGCGCTTTGCCATGATGCCCGAGGGGCAAGACCCCGATGATTTGCTGCGCGCACAAGGGGCGGGCGCCTTGCAAAAACTGCTGGACGGCGCCCTGCCTATGGTTCGCCTGCTCTGGCAGCGCGAGACTGAAGGCAAGGTTTTCGACAGCCCCGAACGCAAGGCTGCGCTGGATAAAAGTTTACGCGAAAAGATTAAACTTATCCGCGATCCGTCGATCCGCAGCCACTACGGGCAAGAGATCAAAGACCTACGGTGGGATCTCTTCCGCCCGCAAAAACAGCGCGCTGATTTCCGCCCTCAAGGGGGCAGGGGGCCGGGCAAGGGCGGCGGTAAGGGCGGCAAAGGGGGCAACTGGGGCGCTCCACTGGCACCCTTGGCTAGCACCAAAGCCTCAGCCCTTGTGGCGATGAGCGATGATCAGGTGGGCATGCATCTGCGCGAGGCCGTGATCCTAGTCGCTTTGGCAGGCTGCCCCCAATTGATCGAAACCTTTGAGACCGGGCTGGAAGGGATGGGCTGCGCGGACCCCGACCACGCGCGGTTGCGCGACCTTCTGCTGCGCTTTGGCCATGCCGGTGAAGAGGTGCTGCGCGAAGAGATTTCCTATTCTCTGGGCTGGGAAACCCTTGAAAACATCAAGGCGCAACGCCACGTTGCGATCACGCCCTGCATCCGTAAACCCGGCAATGTGGAAATGACCCGGATGACCGTGGCCGAGGAACTGGCCAAATTGGACGCCGCCCGCGGGCTGAACGAGGAAATTGCCGAAGCCGTAGAAGACTTAAGCGGCCCGGCAGACGAGGGGGTCACCTGGCGTCTGAGCGAAGCGGCCCGCGCCGCCGACATTGCCCGCCGCAGTGCACAGGAAGACAACAACGGTGAATTTGACGTTGGCGACAACGGCATGACCATGAGCCGCGATGAACGCAGCGCCCTCGACGCGCTGCTAGGAACGATTAAATATGACAAGTCGAAGGGCCGCGGATGAGGCATCAACGTGACCCTTTTGAAGGACTTTTTGAAAATGCCGGGTAACGGGTTTAAGAATCACCAAGAACCCCGCATGATTCGGAAAACCGAATCATCTGCGGATGATTCGCGCTGACGCGCTGGAGGAGCATGAGATGGCTGCCAAAGATACGAACGACGACGCAAAGACCGACGATTCCGAAGCAGGCCACTCGCTCGATATGAGCCAGGCCGCCGTGAAGAAGATGATCGGTGAGGCGCGCGAAAAGGGCTATATCACCTACGATCAGTTGAACACCGTGCTGCCACCTGATCAGGTAAGCTCGGAACAGATCGAAGACGTGATGTCGATGCTCTCGGAAATGGGCATCAACATCATTGAGGATGAGGAAGCCGAAGAGGAAGAGGCCAAGGGCTCGACCGAAATCGCGACGACTGAATCCAACCGCGATGTGGCGCTGTCTTCGGGCACCTCGGAGAAACTTGACCGTACCGACGACCCGGTGCGCATGTACCTGCGCGAGATGGGCAGTGTTGAGCTGCTCAGCCGCGAGGGCGAGATCGCCATCGCCAAGCGCATCGAGGCTGGCCGCAACACGATGATTGCCGGGCTTTGCGAAAGCCCGCTGACTTTCCAAGCGATCACAATCTGGCGCGACGAACTTCTTTCCGAAGACATTCTGTTGCGCGATGTGATCGATCTTGAGGCGACCTTCGGCACGCAGATGGGCGACGAGGAAGAGACCTCTCCCGTGGTCGCCCCCACCGCCGGGAGCGAGACCAAGAGCGAAGACTCGAAGCCCGAGTACGACGCTGACGGCAATCCGATCTCGACGGACGATGATGACGATGAGGACGAACAGGCCAACATGAGCCTTGCGGCCATGGAAGCTGCGCTGAAGCCTCAAGTGCTCGAAGCGCTCGACATCATCGCAGATGATTACGAAAAGCTTAGCGCGATGCAGGACAGCCGCATCTCGGCCACGCTGAACGAAGACGGGTCCTTCTCAAAGGACCAAGAAGCGATGTACCAAAAGCTGCGCTCCGAGATCGTGCTTTTGGTGAATGAGCTTCACCTGCACAACAACCGCATCGAAGCCCTGATCGATCAGCTTTACGGCATCAACCGCCGCATCATGCAGATCGACAGCGCCATGGTGAAGCTGGCCGACCAAGCACGGATCAACCGCAAGGAATTCGTCGACAACTATCGTGGCTACGAGCTTGATCCCAACTGGATGGAGCGCATGGCCGAGAAGTCCGGTCGCGGTTGGCAGATGTTCATCGAACGCTCCAGCGACAAGGTTGAAGAACTGCGCGCCGACATGGCGCAGGTTGGTCAGTACGTTGGTCTGGATATCTCAGAATTCCGCCGCATCGTGCAGCAGGTTCAGAAGGGCGAAAAAGAAGCCCGTCAGGCCAAGAAGGAAATGGTCGAGGCGAACCTGCGTCTCGTGATCTCCATCGCCAAAAAGTACACGAACCGTGGCCTGCAATTCCTTGACCTCATTCAGGAAGGCAACATCGGCTTGATGAAGGCCGTGGACAAGTTCGAGTACCGTCGCGGCTATAAATTCTCGACCTACGCGACATGGTGGATCCGTCAGGCAATCACCCGTTCGATTGCTGACCAAGCACGCACCATCCGTATTCCGGTGCATATGATCGAAACGATCAACAAGCTGGTTCGTACCGGTCGCCAGATGCTGCACGAGATTGGCCGCGAGCCAACGCCAGAGGAACTGGCCGAAAAGCTGCAAATGCCGCTTGAGAAGGTCCGCAAGGTGATGAAGATCGCCAAGGAGCCGATCTCCCTCGAGACGCCGATTGGTGATGAGGAAGACAGCCAGCTGGGCGATTTCATCGAGGACAAGAACGCGGTTCTGCCGCTGGATTCCGCCATTCAGGAAAACCTGAAGGAAACCACCACCCGCGTGCTGTCATCGCTCACCCCGCGTGAGGAACGTGTCCTTCGGATGCGTTTCGGGATCGGCATGAATACCGACCACACGCTTGAAGAGGTTGGCCAACAGTTCTCAGTCACCCGCGAACGTATTCGCCAGATCGAAGCCAAGGCCCTGCGCAAGCTCAAACACCCGAGCCGCTCGCGCAAGCTGCGCAGCTTCCTCGATCAATAAAATATCGCGCGGCCCCGGTGGCCGCGCCTTCTTTTGCGGGGTGGACCTTTGACCCGCCCCGCACAAAGCTTACATCAGAGGGATGCCGCCAAAAGGATCCTCCGATGCGCAAATCTATCCTTATGCTTCTTTGCCTGTTGATGCCGCTTCACGCTGCCGCGCAGGCTTACCGGGCCGAGAACTGGCTCATCGTTGTGCCGCTCACCGCGCGCGACTTTGAGGTGATTGAGGATCATGGCGCGGGTGCGCGCCATATCTGGTGCGCCGCTGCGGATTTCGCTCAGAACGTATTGGGCCTGCCGAGAGGTGAGCGGCTCTTCGTCAAGACGCCACGCGGCCCATCGGTCAGCGGCGTGGGCCGAACTGGCGTGGTTTTCACCACTGATCCGGAACGCGTGAGCGGGGATACGGGGCAGTCCTACTCTGTCACCGTGCGCCGCGCCGGAGAGAACCTGCCCAGCCATCACGCGCGACAGTTCTGTCTGGACCGTCAGATCGAGCTAGAGGATTTCTAGGGCGGCAGTTCAGGGCCGACACCGTTGTTTCCGCCGCCCCTCGGGCCTATTCTGAGCGGAACCCAGCTACGGATCGACCTTATGCGTCTCTTGTTTGCCAGTCTGTTTCTGACCTTTGGCGTCGGCCAAGCCACTGCGTTCTGCGCCTCTGACAGCACCACGGTACTAGGCTGCACGATCGGCAATGGGGCAAAGCAGCTCGACGTCTGTATCACCGGGTATGCCGTGACTTACCGCTTTGGCCCGAAAGACCCGCCGGACCTTACCCTGACCGCGCCGATCCATGAGGTCCCGCACCAACCGTGGCCGGGCATTGGCCGCGCCATCTGGGAAATCACGACCTTTCGCAATGGCGCATACAGTTATGAGGTCTACAGTTCCTACGACAAATTCGATCAGTCCAGCCATGGTGGGGTCACGGTTGGCGAAGGTGACCGTGAGATTGCCGCGCTCACCTGTGACCGTGGATCGGCAGAGCTGGGCCTCCTTGCGTTGAGCGATGCCAAACAGGCAGCTGGACAATGCTGGGACTTCGAAGCGCAGACTTGGGAGCCGTGCTAAACCGATGCAGACCGTCTTTACCCTTCAAACGCAAGGGCAAGCGCTTTACGAGTTTACTGATGACGTGGCCCGTTGGCTTGCGGGCCAGAGCGATGGGCTGTTGACTCTATTGTTGCGCCACACCTCCGCCTCCCTATTGATACAGGAAAATGCAGACCCAGACGTGCAGCGCGATCTGCTCGCCTATTTCACGCGGCTGGTGCCGCCCGCTGACGCGCCGCAGATGGGGTATCTCACCCATGTGGCGGAAGGTCCGGACGATATGCCTGCGCATATCAAAGCCTCGGTTCTGCCGGTGAGCCTCAGCATCCCCGTGGCGCGGGGGCGTATGATGCTGGGCACATGGCAGGGCATTTACTTGTTTGAGCATCGTGACGCGCCTCATCAACGCCAAATCGCTGCGCATTTCCGGCCCGACTGACGCCGGACCGGGAAGGGCTTATCCCGTTGGCATCAGGTGGATCTCACGGATAGCTGCACGAGCCGGGGCCTCAAGGGCATGCATGACGGCATTTGCCACGTCCTCGGGCTGCAGCTTGTCGGGCTTGGCCTCATCAAAAAACGCGGTGTCGACCATTCCGGGGGACACAACCATGCAGCGCCCGCCCCATTCGGCCATCTCATCGGCCAGATTGCCCGCTAAGCCGTGGATGAACCACTTCGTCGCGCTGTAGATTGAGCCTTGGATATGGCGGCGCCCTGCGGCGGAGCCGGTGACGACATATTGCCCGGTGGTTTTGCGCAGATGCGGCATGGCGGCATGAGCGGTATAGAGCGCGCCCATGATATTGAGGTCGACCATCGCCTTCCAATCCTGCGGATCGCCGTTCTCTGTGCCCGCAGGGCTGGTGCCGCGCCCGGCATTGGCAAAGGCGGCATCTACCCCGCCAAAGTGATTGGCCAGCTTGTCGAGCGCCTGTTTCTGCGCATCGTAGTCCGTGGCATCGCCCACAAGCACCAGCGCCTGATCGCCAATCTCGGCGGCGAGGTCGTTCAACTTGTCTTCGCTGCGGGCAAAAAGGCCGATGTTCCAACCTGCTTTGGCGGCGGCACGGGCAGTGGCAGCGCCGATCCCGCTGGAGGCGCCGGTGAGGAAAAGTGTCTTGGTCATGGAGTGCTCCGTTTATAATCTTCACAGATCAACGCGGGGGCAGAGCGTTGGGTCCATGACACATATTTGAACGCAACATCTAGCTGTGAAAATCTTCTCTACCCAAAACCTCGCGGCTCCCCTATAAGTTTTGACAAGAGGGCCGCGGGCCCCACAAGTGAGGCAGGATGAAGAGGGGGACGGCCCATGCGCTGCCCGTTTTGCGGAAATATCGACACCCAAGTGAAAGACAGCCGCCCGGCCGAGGATCACGTCTCGATCCGGCGCAGACGGTTCTGCCCGGCTTGCGGGGGCCGCTTTACCACTTACGAACGGGTGCAACTGCGCGATCTTGTGGTGATCAAAACCTCCGGTAAGCGCGAGGATTTCGACCGCGACAAGCTGGAACGCTCGATCCGCATCTCCATGCAAAAACGCCCCATTGATCCCGAACGTATCGATCAGATGATCTCGGGCATCGTCCGCCGATTGGAAAGCATGGGCGAGACCGATATCAGTTCCAAACATATCGGTGAGATCGTGATGGAGGCGCTGGCCCGGATCGACACTGTGGCCTACGTGCGCTTTGCCTCTGTGTACAAGAATTTCCAAGCAGCGGATGATTTCGACAAATTCGTTCAAGAACTGCGCCCCGACGCCCTTCCGGAAGAGTGACCGGCGATAGAGTGAGCGACGCGCGCTTCATGGCGTTGGCGCTGTCCTTGGGGCGGCGCGGGCAGGGCAATGTTTGGCCTAACCCGGCGGTCGGCTGTGTGATTACCCAAGGGGACCGTATCGTTGGGCGCGGTTGGACTCAGCCCGGCGGGCGGCCCCACGCAGAGCCACAGGCGCTAGCGCAGGCCGGTGAGGCCGCGCGGGGGGCGGCGGTTTACGTCACGCTTGAGCCTTGCTCTCACCACGGTAAAACGCCTCCCTGTGCACAGGCATTGATTGATGCGGGTGTCGCGCGGGTGGTGATCGCCACACAGGACGATGATGCGCGGGTCAATGGGCGCGGCATTGCGATGCTCCGCGCGGCGGGGATTGAGGTTAAGGTCGGGGTGCGCGAGTCTGAGGCCCGCGCCGATCATGCCGGGTTCTTCTGCCGTACTGATCTGGGCCGCCCGATGCTGACGCTGAAGCTCGCCAATTCTTTTGACGGGCGCATTGCCACCGGCACTGGGGAAAGCCAGTGGATCACCGACGCTCCGGCGCGGCGGCTGACCCATGCCATGCGTAGCCGTCACGACGCGGTGATGGTTGGCGCGGGCACGGCGCGTAAGGATGACCCAAGCCTTACGGTACGGGGCTTGGGCGTGGCACATCAACCCGCTCGCGTTGTGGTTTCACGCAGGCTCGATTTACCGCTGATGGGGCAGTTGGCGCGGACGGCTTCGGATATTCCTTTGATCCTCTGCCACGGCAGCGACGCTGATCCGGCGCTTGTGCGCACTTGGTCCGATCTCGGCGCGACTTTGCTGCCCTGCGCGGCACGGGGCGCGCAGTTGGACCCTGCGGATGTAGTGCGCCAGTTGGCCACACATGGGCTGACGCGGATTTTCTGCGAGGGCGGCAGCGCCTTGGCGGCGTCTTTGATCGAGGCCGATCTGGTGGACCGCTTGGTAGGCTTTACCGCCGGGCTGGTGATCGGGGCCGAGGGTCTGCCCGGCATCGGCGCGCTTGGCCTGTCGCGCTTGGCCGAAGCACCGCGTTTCGCGCTGCAATCGAGCCAACGCATTGGACCGGACCTGCTTCATGTCTGGCGGCGCAACGCTCCGGCCTAATCGCTACCGCCGCCAAAGATGGTTCTGGCTGGCAAAGACCCCTTGGAGTTTCGACAGCAGCCGATTGTCCAGCCCGGCGCGGGGCATATGCCCGGTGGCGAGCCGTTCGACCACGACTTCGACCGGACAGGACAAGCCGCTGACGGGATCGCGGTAGCGCGGGTAGTCGATGAGCGCGGCATGTACCAACCCCTCCAGCGTAACCCGCGCGCGGCGGCGGGGCGGAACGTCGCCGTGGTCTTCGGTCAGGCCCCAACCTGCGTAGAAGGGCGCGCCCAAGGTCACGACCGGCACGCGGCGCAGCAGAGCCTCAAACCCCAGAAGCGAGGTCATGGTCCAGACCGCATCGACTTGGCCCAGCAGCGCCATGGGATCGGCATTGTGCAGGACCAGATCGGCATGTCCTGCGTCGGTCGCGCCTTTGCGCAGCCCGGCTTCGACATCCGGGTGAGGTTTATAGAGGATCACCGCATCGGGGTTGGCGGCGCGGGCGGCGGCGAGCAAAGCCGCGTTGGTGCGCACCCCGCTTGTGCCCGTAAGGATCGAGGCGTCATCCTCCACCTGACCCGGCACCAAAATGCGGCGGCCTGGCGGCAGCTCGGGCGCGGCCCCGCCGAGGTTGTATTTGCTCAGGCCCGCCCCGGTGAGCGTTTCAATCAGCGCGCGGGCGCGGACATGTTGATCAGAGCGAAGGACAGCGCGTTTTTCGATCCATTTTTCCAAGCGGCTTGGCCCTTCGGGATCGTAGTAGATTCCCAGATTATCGCAGACCAACGACAAAGGCGGCACCAGTTCGGCGCCGAGGCCGCGTGAGCGCAGAAACCCATCCTCCACCTGGAAGGCATCCCTTGGCGCGGTGTCAGCCTTGCTGGCCCAGACCATGGCGCGGCGGGGGGGCGCAGGCGCCTCCGGCGGGCCTTTGCGAAAGCGGATTGGGGTCGGCTGGCCGAAGAACTGCTGCAACGGGCGGCGCTTCCACAGGCGCATGCCCCAAGCGTCCCAGCCGGCATGATCCTCGCGCCATGCGCGGGCCTGCGCGGCGAGGGACGTAACAGCGGTCTCAAAGCTGCCCAGCCGGTCGCGATAGGGATCGTACCATGTGGGGTAAAGGATCATCGCCGCTGCAAAAAGCTGCGCGCGGGTGAGGCGGCGCTGGCGGCGTTGGACGGGGATTTCATCCTCCGTCAGACCCCATCCGGCGTAGAAAGGCTGGCCAAAAACGCGCGGCTTGTGGCCTGCGAAAATCGCCTCGAACCCCATTTGCGAGGAAACGGTATAGACGCCAACCGCCCCTTCGAACAGCGTCCAAGGGCTGACAGGATCGGTCAGCAGGGTGATGCGGTCGTTGGTATCCTCGGGGCCGTAATGCCCGGCGCGGTAGCCCTGTGCCGTTTCGGGATGGCTCTTTATGATGACCCGCGCGCCGGGGTGTTCTTCCTGCGCGAAAACGAGCATCTCCAGAAACCGCCCCCGATCCGCCCCTGAGGCGGTCACGGAGGCATCGCCGCGTGTCTGGTCGATCACAAGCACATAGCCGGGATCGGGCGCGGGCGTGTCCGCGTCAAAACCTGCGTATTTGGTTAGATGCGCTTCGGCCAACTGCGCCATGCCGCCCCGCGCACGGTTCAAGAGCGCGGTGTCGTCGAGCGGGTGATGGGCAAGAAGCTCTTCAAGGTCCGAGGGCTGGGCAGGGTCGAAATGCGCGCCCCGACTGTCGATCAGCAGGCCCAAGGGCGGCTCGCCCGCGCGCCCCGGATGGAGCGAGCGCAGCCACGCGTCCTCGACCCGGATCACCGGCACGTCGCGCTTTGCCGCCACGGCCAGCCCGCGATGCGCGGTGGGGGAGTTGCCCCACACTGCCACGGCATCGCCGGGGCCGGGCAGGCCAAGCCGTAGGGAATGGCCGGACATTTGCAAAATGCGCCGCACCCGGCGCTGCGTCAGAAACCCACCGTTATATACGAAAAGCCGCCGGCCCCTTTCGGGACCGGCGGCGGGGTATTGGTATGGGTCAGGTTCAAAGGCCACCGGCGTGGATCAGCCGCTGGTAAGCGATGAGATGCTGTCTGCCGACCCTGCGGTGCCGGTGATGGCCGAGATTACCTTGCTCCACTGGGTAAAGGGCGCTTCGGTCACATAGATTGTGTCACCGTCGCGGATTACAAAGTCACGGGCCATGAACATGCCGTTGGGTTTGGTCAGATCGGTCACATAGACCATACGCTGCGCGCCTGTCAGGTCGCTGCGGCCCAGCACCTGCTCGGCGACCTCTTCGGGCTCGTTGCGGAAGACGAAGACACCTGTGGGATCAGCAGAGATCGGGCTGAGCCCGCCAACCTGTGCGATGCCTTCTAGCAGCGATAGGTTTTGCGACTCAAAGGGCACGCGCGCCTGACCGCCGGTGGCACCGAGGGCGGTGAAAGAGCGGGTGTCTTCCTCAACCAAGATACGGTCGCCGGGGCGCAGTGCGATGTCGAGTTCGGGGTGGTCGTAGAGGTCTTGGAACCAGATTTTGCCGCGCTGCCCGCCACGGATCACGGTCACCTGTGCAATTTCGGGAATGATGGTCACACCACCTGCGCGCGCCAGCATGGCGGCCAGAGTGCGGGTGGGGCGCTCAATCGGATAAACGCCCTGCGCGCCGATGGAGCCGATCAGTGATACGGTCGAGCCATCGCCTGCGGCGCGGCGCACTTCGACCTGCGGATCGGGGGTCTGCTCGCCCAACTTCTGGGTGATGATGCGTCGGATGGCCTCGGGCGTATTGCCCGCAGCGCGGATCCGGCCGGCGTAGGGGATAAAGATAAAGCCCGCGCCATCGACCTGCACTTCTTCAAGCAGGGTGGCAGGGGCGCCTTCGACACCCAGTAGCGGGTCGTCAACGTTTTCGTAGACGGTAATGCCAAGAATATCACCCGGCTGAATCGTGTCAGAACCGACCCGGCCCGCGTTTTTGAAGCTTTCCGAAAAGCCGAGTGCGGGGGCCACGGCGATGGCGCGGGTCACGCGGTCGTTCACGGCCACGACAAAGGCGTCGCCCTCGCGCTGTACGGATCCTGCGTAAATCTGCCGTTTGTTCGGCCCGACCTGTGGCAAGCCACAAGATGAGATGACGGCCAATGCCGCCAATGCTGCGACGGGACGCGCCCACCGGAATGTTACGGATTTCACTGCCCGGTCTCCTCGACCTGAAATATCTGCCTCGAAATCGCCAATTGTTTTGACGTATTACTTTGCAACTTAGCGGAGCCCTGAGAAAAAATCTACAGGGCGGAATGGGTTAAGTCAGGTGACGACCCGCAACTGTTGCCGAGGGGCCGCGGTGCCCTGTTCCAGCGCATCATATGGATCGTCGGGCGCGAGCATCATATCGACCACTTGGCGCAGCAACTGACGCCGCCCCCGCGCAGCATAGAAGCCGCCCGGAACCTGAGAGGTTTCAAGCAGATAGCGGCGGTAATCCTTATAGGCGCGGTTGTCGGGGCGGGTGGCCGTGGCAAAGAATTCCGGCAAGGGCTGCTCCGATACGAACTCAGGCTGAGAATAGACCGCCCGACCAAAGACTTTGAGCGGGATGCCGCGCCAGAGCACCTGTTGCCCGGCGGTGGAATTTACTGTGACCGCGCTGCGCGTGTCGTTGAGCAGCTGCGCCAGCTTGCCGCCGCGTACGAAGTGCACACGGTCAGAAACCCCATACGTGCGGGCCAACCGTTTGACATCGCGCCGCACCGGCACGCGACCATCCTCCAATGGATGCGCCTTGATGACGAGGTGGTGATGCTGCGGCGCGCCCTTGGCGAAACCTTCGATCACCAGTTCAAGGAAATCTGCCATTGTGTTGAAGGGTGAGTGTTTCTGGAAAGAGGAGTCATGCTCCAGTTGCAGCAGCGCCAGATGATAGGGGAAGCCGCCCAGCCGGATTTTCAGCGTGGCCAGTAGACGGTCGGCGGCAAGTACCGGCATCAGCAATAAACGCTTGAGGTAGAGGCGGAATTCCTTGGTCACCGGCAGGCTGCGATGTGGTTTGAAATTGCGGTAATCGCCGTTTCGGAACATCACGAACCAGTGGTAAAGTGCGCCGTAGAAGATGTGATGGCGCATGTCGCCCCAATGGCCCGGGGGCAGGGGGGCTTCCATGTCCGAGCGCGCCAGCGCTGCCTGCATCTGTGGGATGGTCATCTCCATCAGGCGCGAGTTGCCGTTCGACCCGCCGCGCTCATAGGTGACCCAATAGGGCCGCATGTAGCCTTCCTCAAAGACATGCACGGTGATGCCCCGGCGCTTGGCCTCGGCCACTGCTTCGGCGTGGATGGGCCGCGTGTCGCCGTAGAGCACGATATCGGTGACCTGCTTTTCGCCCAGCAGGGTCGCAAAAGTCTGGGGCCAGTCCTCGACCGTGCCGCGATAGGGGATGTAGGTCGAAGGATGAAACCAAAAGGCCCGGTCGCCCGCGTTGAACCCTACGCGCCAGACCTCAGCGCCGGCCCGGCGCAGCATCTTGCCCAGACTGTTGAAGAAAGGGCCGTGCGGGCCTTGCAGGAACAGGAAGGTTCTGGTCGGGGCGGCGGTCACGGTCATTCTGGTCCTTCGGTGGGTCATTGCCCTCTTAACCACCATATAATAGGGGCGACAATGTGGCGTCACCCGCTCTTGCCTGTGGCGGTGCGCGGGTTTACCACTGCGCCAAACTGCAAAGGAGCCCACCCCATGTTCACCGGCATTATCACCGACGTTGGCACCGTGACCAAGCTGGAGCAGGAAGGCGATCTGCGCGCGCGTATCCAGACGCGTTATGACACTTCTGGTATCGACATGGGGGCGTCGATCGCCAGCGATGGGGTCTGCCTGACGGTCGTGGGACTGGGCGATGATTGGTACGAGGTGCAGATCAGCGCCGAGACTGTATCCAAGACCAACCTCGGCAAGCATTGGGCCGAAGGGCGGCGCGTGAACCTTGAGCGGGCGTTGAAGGTGGGCGACGAGCTGGGCGGGCATATCGTCTCGGGCCATGTTGATGGCGTGGCCGAGATTATTGAGATGAAAGATGAGGGCGACAGCACCCGCGTTACGCTTCGCGCGCCAAAGGAACTGGCGCGGTTCATCGCGCAAAAGGGCTCGGTCGCGCTGAATGGCACCTCGCTGACGGTGAATGACGTCGATGGCTGCAATTTTGGCATCAACTTCATTCCGCATACCAAAGAGGTGACCACTTGGGGTGACGCACGCGTGGGTGATCTGGTGAACCTCGAAATCGACACGCTGGCCCGTTACGTGGCACGCCTGAACGAGATGTGACGCCGCGCCCTGCGTAGCCCACTCTGGCCAAGCGGCGCGGGTCAGGCTAAGAGCCGGGCAACAGATAGATGGAAAGCAGCCGATGCAATTTGACAAACCCGGACCGGTCGAGACAGGGCTGAGCGACGCGATTTCTTCGATCGAAGAGATCATCGAAGACGCACGCCAAGGCCGTATGTTCATTCTGGTGGACCACGAGGACCGCGAGAACGAAGGCGATCTGGTGATCCCGGCGCAGTTTGCCGATGCCGCGGCGATCAACTTCATGGCGACCCACGGGCGCGGGCTGATCTGTCTGCCGATGACCTCGGCGCGGGTTGATCACCTCGGCCTGCCGATGATGGCGGTGAACAACTCCTCGCGGCATGAAACGGCATTCACCGTTAGTATTGAAGCGCGTGAAGGCGTGAGCACGGGTATCTCCGCCGCCGACCGCGCGCTGACCGTGGCGGTGGCGATCTCTGAGCAAGCGGGCTCGGCGGATATCGCCACCCCCGGCCATGTCTTCCCCCTGCGCGCCCGTGATGGTGGCGTGCTGGTGCGGGCAGGGCATACCGAAGCGGCAGTCGATATTTCGCGACTTGCGGGGCTGCACCCTTCGGGCGTGATCTGCGAGATCATGAAAGACGATGGCGAAATGGCCCGTCTGCCCGATCTGGTGGAATTCGCCGCCGAACACGGGCTCAAGATCGGCACGATCAGCGATCTCATCACCTACCGCCACAAGCATGACAACCTGCTGGTTGAGCGGGACAGCCGCACCGTGACCTCGGCCTATGGCGGCGACTGGCAGATGCGGGTGTTCTCCGATCAGATCACCGGCACCGACCATGTGGTGCTGACCAAGGGCGATATCTCAACCCCCCAGCCGGTGCTGATCCGGACCCATGCGATCAATGCGCTGGAGGATATCCTCGGCCTCGGCCCCAGCCCGGCGGATGAATTGCCCCGCGCAATGCAGATCATCGCTGATGAGGGCCGCGGCGCTGTTGTGCTGTTCCGCGATCCTTATCCGCGCCTCAAGCTGGACCCAGAGGATGACGACCGCCCGCGCACGATCAAACGCACCGGGCTGGGCGCGCAGATCCTGTCGTCGATGGGACTGCATGAACTGGTCCTGCTGACCGACAATCCCGACACGCGCTATCTGGGCCTCGACGCCTATGCGCTGGAAATCGTGGGCACCCGGCCCATCACCACGGAGTAAACCCATGGCTGCTGCCGAAGAACACACCATCCTGCCGCGCCCCAGCTTCGACGAACCGGTGAAGCTGCTGATCGTCGTCTCGCCCTATTACTCGGACATCGCGAACGGTCTGTTGACCGGCGCCAAGGCCGAGCTTGAGGCCGCGGGCGCGACCTATGAGGTCATTGAGATGCCCGGCGCGTTGGAGATTCCCACCGCCATCGGCATTTCCGACCGGGGCAGCAATTTCGACGGCTATGTCGCGCTTGGTTGTGTGATCCGTGGCGAGACGACGCATTACGAAACCGTCTGCAACGACAGCAGCCGCGCCTTGCAACTGCTTGGTCTGCAAGGGCTTTGCATCGGCAACGGCATTCTGACGGTCGAGAACAAAAAACAGGCCGAGGTCCGCGCCGACCCTGCGGGGCAAAACAAAGGCGGTGGCGCGGCGGCTGCGGCCTTGCATCTTATCGAGCTCGCTCGTAAATGGGGCCGCCAGAGCAAGGGCATCGGGTTCAAGCCATTCGGGCAGGACACTTTGATGGCCGGCGACACGGACGGATCAAACATCGCATGACCAGCAACGCGCTTTCGGGCAATCAGAAACGTAAGATGAAGTCGGCTTCGCGGCTCTATGCCGTGCAGGCGTTGTTCCAGATGGAGCATTCCGCGCAGACCGTCGATGTCGTGCGTCACGAGTTCATCGACCACCGTTTTGGTGCCGTCTATGAGGGCGACGAGATGCAGGAGGGGGACGTCGATCACTTCTCTCGCGTGCTCGAAGATGCGGTAAACTATCAAGCGCCGATCGACCAGATGGCCAACCGGGCTATTGTGGCGAAATGGGCCATTGCTCGCATCGACCCGACGCTGC
This sequence comes from Sulfitobacter sp. W027, assembly GCF_025143985.1. Lineage (NCBI taxonomy): Bacteria > Pseudomonadati > Pseudomonadota > Alphaproteobacteria > Rhodobacterales > Roseobacteraceae > Sulfitobacter > Sulfitobacter sp. W027. The sequence goes on along the minus strand of NZ_CP083564.1, from coordinate 2,224,463 downwards.
GCGCGCTGTTCCGCGCCGCCGGGGCCGAGTTCCGCCATGATGACACGCCGCCGCGCGTGGTAATCAAAGAATACGTCGACGTGGCCCATGCGTTCTTCCCCAATGGGCGCGAGCCGAGCTTTGTCAACGCCGTGCTTGACCATATGGCACGCGAAGCGCGTCCCGAGGCCTTTTAAGCACGGGAAAGTGGCCCCGAGGGGCCATTCACCACATTATAATCTTGGGAAAAGTGACGGGAACCGCACCTGCCGCTGCTGTTTTATATTCCCGAGGACCTGTATGTACAGGTGGGCGCCAGGTAACCGAACCAGGGCTCGGACAGAGCCAGCTCCCTCGGATTTGCTTAAGGCCACTGGAATGTAACGTTCACGAACAGGGCAGAACCCGTCCACCCCGATGTAGGCGGCGCAGGGGGCTGCGGCAAGGGGGCGAAGGTGGATTTCGCAAACTTCTCTTGGCCACTCAGTCTTCGGACGGAATAAAGCCGTAGCGACGCAACTCGTCGGGCAGCAGCACATAAATCTCATCGGGCGGAGTCACCAGCGCATGCTGCATGACCAGCGGATCGATCCCCATCTCATCAAGATAGCGCATTACTTCGCCTTGGCCGCGCTGGATATCCTCCACGGCTACAAAGGCGGGCAGGATCGTGCTTTCGCCAAAGTAATGCTGATGCACCCCGACCGAGGCGCTGTCGGGCACCGCGCGCGCCTCGCCGGCGGCCAGCAGATAGGGGCAGGCGGAATAACAGATGTCACCGTCCCGCAACGCGGTGTTGAACCCTTCGCGGCGCAGGTAGCGGCCCAGTTCCAGCGCGTCTTGCACTGATCCACCGGGAGAGTTGAGATAGACTTCTTCGGGGGCGGGGGTGAGGTCGGCCAATTGCTTGGTGATCCGCTCTGCATCCCCCGCTTCAATCGCCCCCTCCAGCAAAGCCGCACGCCCGCCAGAAACAGGCGTGAGGATCAGCCGGTCGGGCAGGGCCGTATCGGGCATCGGCTGGCCGGGGTTGGGCGCGCGTTCGGGGCGGAAGCGCCGGGTCTGGTCACCGGGGCGAATGGGTTCGGTCAGTTCCGGCGCGCGTGGGCCAAAGCCCGGCAGACGCAGCCCTTCGCCTAAGTCGCCCCAGAACAGCAGCACAGCAAGGCCCAACTGAAAGATCAAAACGCCAATCAGCACCCGCCCCACGATGGGCGGGCGGGTTGTGGCTTTGCTCTCTTCCGATGTGCTCTCGCTCATGTGCTTTTGATCGGCGTGACTTGGGCAGGGGTTTCTTCGCGGTGGGGTGCCTCAGGCGGAGGGGGGGCTTCCGCAACGGGCCGTTTATGGGCAGGGCTTTCCTGCATCGCTGCATCGACGTCACGGACTGCGGCCAGCGCGGCGCGAAGCTCGGCAAGGGTCAGCGTGTCTTCGACAGCAGCCCCTTCGCGGCCCGAGCGGATCGCCCCTTGGGTAATGGCGAGGATCAACACCAACACGGCAGGCAACAGGTCAATCGCAATCGCTCCGGCCCAAGACGGGACGAAGTTGCGCGCGTAGAGGATCACCGCATCGGCGCTGGAGATCGGTGTGTAGGTCGTGTCATCGGCGGGCGGCATGGCCTGCACATCCTGTGCCGCGCGCTCCAAAGTCGCCGCACGCTGGGCCAAAACTTCGAGAACTGAGGTGATCGTCGCTCCTTGGGCGCCGCGCTGTTCTTCGTTGCTGCCATCCAGCTCGGGCAGCACGACGGAAGCTGCAAGATCCTGCGCTGCGCGTTCTACCAAAGGTGCCACCGAAAGTTGCCGAAGCTGCGTGATCAGACCAGCCAACCGCACCGCCTGTTCCGAAAACTCGACTGAGCGGGCCTCGACCGGGCCGGGCTCTACCGTAAGTGCCCGCATCCGGCTGAGGATTTGGTTGCCTTCGGCGAAGGCGTCATTCACCAAAGGGGTCTGGGTAGCGATTTGGGCCTCTAGACCCGCCAGTTCCGCCGATTTCTGCCGCAGTACCCGGAACACCGCACCGCGTCCGGCGAGGCCTGAAAGACTGCCTGCGGCTTCCTGTTCGCTGAGGTCTTCGAAACTTTGACGTACACGGGCAACATCGCGTTCAAGCCCTTGAGCGGAAAGGGCGATTTCATGGGTGCGCTCCAGAGCGCCTTGGTAGTCTTGCACGGTTTCGGCGAGGTGCTGTTCCACCGCTGCCGACCCGGCCAGTGCAGCGGCGTTGAGCCAGCTCGACATCGCAATGATCGCGACGGAGCCGAGGCCCATGGCCCCCAAAAGCCCCATCCGAGCCCGCGCGCTGCGCACAGCGGGGAAGAGGCGCAAAAGGTATGACCAAAAGACGAAGATACCCACCGAAACCGCCACGGAATAGGCAATCGCGGCAAAGGCGGACATTGCACCATTGTCGTCCAGCAGCGTTGAGACGCCAAGGTAAGTGTAGATCCCGGAGGCCACGGCCAGAACGCCAAGCGCTGTGCCCGAGAAGGTATCGAGCCATGTCAGATGGCCCTCCAACTCACGGGCGTAACGCACACCGCGCGCCTGCGTCTCACTCATCGGTTCGCGATCTGCCATGGAATCCCCTCGCTTTGCTTGTTCCAAGATAGGGGGCGGTAGAGAAATTACCAAACTTTCCGGTACTGCCTCTTGCGAGTGTTCACTAAATGTTCATATTTGTCCCTATGATGGAGAGAGACATACAAAGGTTTCAGCCCGGTCAGCTTTTGGCGCGGGGGGTGATGCGACATTTGGCCGATCTCGGTTTCGCCTGCGTCGAGGAATTGGTTCCGGCACGGGGCTTGCGCGTCGATGTGATGGCGCTTGGCCCTAAGGGAGAGATTTGGATCGTCGAATGTAAATCCTGCCGCGCCGATTTCACGGGCGACGCAAAATGGGAGGGCTATTTAGAATGGGCTGACCGGTTTTTTTGGGCCGTCGACAGCGATTTCCCTGTCGATCTGCTGCCAGAGGAAAGCGGCCTCATCATCGGTGACGCCTATGGGGCCGAGATTGTGCGAATGAGCGATGAGACCAAGCTTGCGCCCGCCCGGCGCAAGGTGATGGTGCAAAAGTTCGCGACCCATGCCGCCCGGCGACTGCACAGGCTGCGCGATCCCGACATGGCGCCGAACTGGTCTTGAAAGACAAGGGCCTATCGGCCCTTTTTGCCTGCGCGGCTTGCAGCGGCCATGATCTCTTCCGCGATCTCGCGGGCTTCATCCGGGGTGAAATCCATCGGGATTTCCACACCGCCACCTTCAACAAAGAGACGGACCATCCCTTTGTCGGTCGGGCCAATTTGCAGGTTTGCTTCGATGTCGCGTTCGGTGTCGATGCCCATAGGAGCCTCCGGTTTGGTGGGGCTTATCGCTAGCGCGGTGCGGGTTGAAAGGCAAGCAATCTTGCAGCCATGCTGGCCTATGGAAAACATTGAGATTCGCAGCTTTGACCAAGGGGACCGTGACTGGCTTATCGCCCAGCATCAGAAGCATTATGCCCGCGAGGAAGGGTTCGATGACAGCTTTGGTGTTCTGGTCACAGAGATCATTGATAATTTTCTCAACATTCACGACCCCATCTGCGAGAGGGGCTGGATCGCCCAACGTGGGGATCAGCGCTTAGGGTCGATCTTTTGTGTGAAGCTCGACGACCAGCGGGCAAAGCTGCGGCTGTTCTTGCTGGTGCCCGAGGTACGGGGGCTTGGGCTGGGCCACCGGATGCTGAAATATTGCATGGGGTTCGCCCGCGCGCAGGGTTATGCGGCGATGCAACTATGGACACACGAATCCCACCGCGCAGCAGGCGCGCTTTACCGGCGGAGCGGCTGGCGACTGACCGACAGCCGCCCGGTTATTTCCTTTGGCAAAGCCAACGTCGAACAGACATGGGAGATTCTGCTCTAAAGCGGCAATTCTTCTGCGCCTGAGGTCTTGCATTCCTCGGCCACGGGCGCTAAATCCGCCCCAGTGCCGCCTTAGCTCAGTTGGTTAGAGCGCTTGATTGTGGATCAAGAGGTCCCTGGTTCGAGACCAGGAGGTGGTACCATCCCCCCTCATGCTAGGTTTCGGTTAGGTCGATCCGCATCATTCGGTGTGTTTTCGGATTTTATGCGGGCAGCGTACTCACCCCGCCACAGCATCAGAATCTAACCCAACTTCATGACGATGCACGTGGTCGAACCTGTGGCGTAGAGTTTGCCATCTTCAACCCCGCGAATTTCCCCATGCGCCACACCGGTAGAACGGCCGACATGGTCGGTTACCCCGATGCAATCGATTTCCATCCCCACGGGCAAGCCGCGCAGTATGTTAATTTTGTATTCCAGAGTGGTGTAGACCGACCCGCGGGGAACTTTTGTCATGACGGCGCAGGCCATTGCTGAGTCGAGCAGCGTCCCGTACCAGCCTCCATGCACCGTGCCCATTGGGTTGGTCATGGCGAAACTGGGCGCCCCGCGAAAGACAATACGGCCGTCTTTGACAGAGTGCAGCGCGTAGCCCATGGTCTGACCGATGGGCGGGCCGGGGTTGGTGCCGTCGAGGATCGCCTGCATGAACTCCAACCCCGAAAGTTTCAGGGCCTCGGATTGAGACAGAAGGTCAGCAGGGCTTTGGGCGATGCGGGGCATGGTCTTCTCCGGCGAATGAATTCCGCCGGAGGATACGCCCGAAGGGGGCAGGGACAAGCCCCTGCGCGCCCGTGATTTAGTTTACGCGACGTCCGAAAGGTCGACCTGCGGGGTCACGCCAATGGCACGGCAGACATCGCGGGTAAGCTCGGCACGGTTGAGCGTGTAGAAGTGCAGGGCGTCGACGCCTTCGTCGATCAGATCGCTGCACAACTCGGTGCAGAGGGCTTGGGCCAGCAGGTCGTGGCGATCATCTCGGATGGCCGCGTCATAGGCTTGATCGACCCATTCGGGCACTGGCGTGCCGCATTTCACCGCAAATTTGCGCGCCGAGGTCCAGTTGACCACCGGCAGGATGCCCGGCGTGATCGGCTTGTCGATACCCGCTTTGACGCAAGCATCGCGGAAACGCAGGAAGGTTTCGGCTTCAAAGAAGAACTGCGTCAGTGCTTCATCGGCACCGGCGTCGAACTTGCGTTTCAGCCAGTCGATATTGGCCTGCTGGTCCGCCGCTTCGGGGTGCGGATCAGGGTAGGCGCCGACCCGAATGGTGAATTTGCCGGTTTTAGCCAGCGCTTCGATCAACTCACAACTGTCGGCAAAGCCTTCGGGATGCGGCTGGAACTTATCGGTGCCCGCCTGCGGATCGCCGCGCAGGGCGACGATGTCTTTGATGCCCGCTTCGGCAAATTTCTCGGCGACGTCCATCGTCTCTGCGCGACTTGCGCCGACGCAGGTTAGGTGGCCGGCTACCGGCAAGCCAGATGTGCGGTGCAATACATGGGCCGAATCATGGGTCAGATCGCGGGTGGTGCCGCCTGCGCCATAGGTGACCGAGAAGAAGCGCGGCGCAAGTGGGGCCAGCGCCTGAGCTGCATCCCACAGTTTGAACGCCGCGCCGACTGTGCGGGGCGGGAAGACTTCGAAGGAAACAGCAGGCGTGGTCATCGAGAGATCCTTTTGACGGTTTCACGTCTTGTCTCACATTCATCGCTGTGAGACAAACTCATAACATTCATCTTGAACATGAGTAATGCCTCACATGCACATTGAGTTCCGACATCTGCGCACAATCAAGGCCATTCACGAGGCGGGCGGGCTGGCCCGCGCGGCGGAACAGATGAATATCACGCAATCAGCCTTAAGCCACCAAGTGAAGGGGCTGGAGGATCAGGCTGGGGTCGAGCTTTTTGTGCGGCGCTCGAAACCGCTGAAACTCTCGCCTGCCGGGCAGCGCTTGCTCAAACTGGCACAGCAAGTTTTGCCGCAGGTCGAGGCCCTGCAGGATGAATTCTCGGGCCTGCGGGCAGGCAGCACCGGGCGGATGCATATCGCCATTGAGTGTCATGCCTGTTTTGAATGGCTTTTCCCGGTGCTGGAGCAGTTCCGGCGGCATTGGTCGGATGTGGATGTCGATATCCGCCCCGGTCTGGCTTTTGACGCTTTACCCGCGCTGCTGCGCGAGGAAGTGGATTTGGTGGTATCGTCGGATCCCGAAGAATTGCCGGGCGTCGAGTTTGTCGAACTTTTTGATTACAATCCGGTTTTTGTGGCGTCCCAGAGCCACCCATTGGCCGAGAAACCTTTTGTCGAGGCAGCGGATTTTCGCGGTGAGACGCTGATTACCTATCCGGTAGAGCGCTCGCGGTTGGATGTGTTCAGCCAGTTATTGATCCCGGCTAAGGTCGAGCCTGCTGCGATCCGGCAGGTGGAACTGACGGCGGTAATCTTGCTCTTGGTAGCGTCGAATAGGGGGGTGTCTGTCTTGCCCGATTGGGTGGTGCGTGAGGTGAAATATTCCTCCGACTACGTAACGCGGCCCCTGACAGCGCAGGGCATTACGCGCAGGCTTTACGCGGCGGTGCGCAAGGATGATTTGGGTAAGCCGTTTATGACTGAGTTGCTAAAACTGGCCGGGCAGGAGGCGCGGAAGTTGCAGCAGGCCTAAAGGGAGCCCTGAGGGCCATCGCATGCCCGGCGCCTGCGGCTTGACTCCGGGCCGAGTGAATGAACGCGCCGTCCCATATAGCGGAACGACGCATTCCGAAGCTTACTTCACCTTTACGATTGCCTTCCCAGTGTTCCCCCCGGTCAGCATCTCGATAAAGGCCTGCGGAGCATTCTCCAGCCCTTCGGTGATGTCTTCCTTCACCTTCACCCGGCCGTCCGCCACCATTGGGGCCACTTCGCCCAGGAACTGCGGCAGCTTGTTCCAGTGGTTCGAAATGATAAAGCCCCGCACCGTGAGGAAGTTCACCAAAATGGTCCGCCACAGACGCGGCGCGGTCAGGCCGGCACCCTCGGCCTCGGCCTCGGCGCCCAGACCGCCAGCATTATACCAAGCAATCATGCCGCAAAGTGGAATGCGCCCATGCGGGTTCATCAGCGGCAGCACGGCATCCAGAACCTTGCCGCCGACGTTTTCGTAATAGATGTCGATCCCATCGGGTGCGGCCTCTTTCAACGCGGCGCGCAGCGATTTGGCGTCGTCATAAGCATGGTGGTCAAGGCAGACGTCAAAGCCGAAGTCGCGTGTGGCGATCTCGCATTTTTCCGCACCGCCCGCGATGCCGACAGTGCGCAGCCCTTTGGCCTTGGCCAATTGCCCGACAATAGAGCCGACCGGCCCGGTCGCCGCGGCGACGACCAGCGTCTCACTCTCTTTCGGCTGGCCGATCTCATTTAAGCCGTACCACCCCGTCAGCCCGGGCATGCCCAATACACCAAGCGAGGCGGTGATCGGAACACCCTCGGCATCCACTTTCTGACACTGTTTGGCTGGGGCAACGCCATGGGTCGCCCAGCCAAAGGCACCGAAGGCAAAGTCGCCTACCGCAAAGCTGGGGTCTTTCGAGGCAATCACCTTGCCCACGCTGCCGCCCTCCATCAACCCACCGATGGGCACCGGCTGCGCATAGGATTTCGCGTCATCCATTCGGCCCCGCATGTAGGGGTCGAGCGACATGTAATGCACTTCGACCAAGATTTCTCCGTCGCCCGGCTGGGGCATATCCGTGCTCTCAAGGCGGAAGTTCTCCGGCGTCGGCGCGCCGTCGGGACGGCTGGCGAGGACGATTTTTTGCATCTGGTCGGACATGGGGTTTCCTTCGTGCTGATTGCTACGGGCCCAAGGTGTCACCTTGTGGTTCGAAAACAACCCGCACGCTGCGTAAGAATGCCCCGGCGGCTTGGGTTTCTGCCCCCTTGGCAATTGCGCGCTTGCGCCCTATACGTCCCGCCTTATCCATCAAAGGGCGCGAATAATGATCGGCAGTGCGAATCTCAACATCATGATCAAAGCGGCACGCAAAGCGGGACGTGCATTGGTCAAGGATTTCCGCGAGGTCGAGAACCTTCAGGTCTCGGTCAAAGGCGCGGGCGATTTCGTGAGCAAGGCCGACATTGGTGCTGAAAAGATCATCAAAGACGACCTGATGGGCGCGCGCCCCACCTACGGCTGGCTGGCCGAAGAGGGTGGCGAGGATGAGGGCCAAGACCCCACACGCCGCTGGATCGTTGACCCGCTGGATGGCACCACGAATTTCTTGCACGGTTTGCCGCATTGGGCCGTCTCCATCGCGTTGGAGCATAAGGGTGAGATCGTCGCCGGTGTGGTCTTTGACCCCGCCAAGGATGAGATGTTCTTTGCCGAGAAAGGCACCGGCGCTTGGATGAACGAAAGCCGGCTGCGCGTGTCGGGTCGTCACCGCATGATCGAATCGATCTTTGCCACGGGCTTGCCTTTCGGTGGCCGTGCCGATCTGCCTGAAACACTGAAGGATCTGGGCCGTCTCTTGCCCGTCTGCGCCGGTGTGCGCCGCTGGGGGGCTGCATCGCTCGATCTCGCTTACGTCGCCTCAGGCCGTTACGACGGTTTCTGGGAGCGCCGTTTGAAGCCATGGGACGTGGCCGCAGGCATGTTGATCGTCAAAGAGGCCGGCGGCCTTGTTGAGGCGATCCGTCCTGAGCGCAACATCCTGCAACATGGTGAGATTGTCTGCTCGAACGAACCGGTCTTCTCGACCTTCGCCAAAACGATCCGCGGCTGATTATTCGATCGGGATCGTCTGGCGCAATTCGCCGGTGAGCTGGTCAAAAATCAGGATTTCGTCTGCATCCGTCACGACTGCATACCAGCCGCGCCCTTGCGTAAATGCTTGGGCGCTGCTGCCATCTGGAAGGGTGATCGCGCGCGGCAGTGTCGGGCCTTGATCGCTCAGGCGGGTGACAAGCACGAAGATCAGCACTAGAACCCCGCCAATCATCACGACGGTCAAGACCGTCACCATCCGCCGCAGAAACCGCAGGTTCGCCGGTTCATCAAGGTTGTCCGTGTCCATGTCTCACCGCCGCATTGATTTCATTCTGGGCGAAAGCCCGCCCGCCCGTCTTGATAAGGCGCTGGCCCGCGATGTGCCAGAGGCCGCGAACCTGTCGCGCACCCGGTTGGGCCGTTTGATCGAAGAGGGTGCTGTGACGCTGGACGGTGTGGTGGTGCGAGACCCCCGCGCTAAGGTGGCAGAGGGGCAGGTGGTGCAGATAACCGTGGAGGAGGCCGCTGAGAGCCATATCTTACCCGAGGATATTCCCCTGTCGGTGGTGTTTGAGGATACTGACCTCATAGTGATCGACAAACCTGCGGGCATGGTGGTGCATCCTGCGCCGGGCTCGCCATCGGGCACTTTGGTAAATGCATTGCTCGCACATTGCGGCGACGATCTCTCGGGTGTGGGCGGCATGAAGCGGCCCGGTATTGTGCACCGCATTGATAAGGATACCACCGGGCTGCTCGTTGTCGCAAAATCCGACGCAGCGCATCATGGGCTGGCGGGGCAGTTCGAGAAACATACCGTTGAGCGGTACTACCAAACGCTTGTCTACGGTGTGCCGGATGCCAATGACCCGCGCCTGCGCGGTGTCAAAGGCGCATCCTTTGAGGCGGGAAACATCCTGCGCATGACCACACAACTGGCGCGGCACAAAACCGACCGGCAGCGGCAGGCGGTTCTGTTCCAAGGCGGTCGCCACGCCGTGACCCGTGCCCGCACGATTGAGCGTTTCGGCACGCCCGCCGTTCTGGCGCTGCTGGAATGCTGGCTTGAGACAGGCCGTACCCATCAGATTCGCGTGCACATGTCCCACGCAGGCCACGGGCTGGTGGGAGATGCAACCTATGGCGGGCGGCGCAAGCTGGCCAAAGCGGCCTTGCCCGAGGCCACCGCCGACGCCATCCGCGCCTTCCCCCGTCAAGCGCTGCACGCCGCTGTTTTGGGGTTTGAGCACCCAGTGACCGGCGAAAACCTGCGTTTTGAAGCCCCCCTCCCGCCGGATATGGCAGCGCTGCTCCAACTGCTGCGTGAGGGGCCTGTCGACCCTTCGGCGTGACCCCGCCGCCCCAAGGAACCACCCCGGCGCGGGTTACGTTTTGTTCACAGAAGCTGTGCAACCATGAACAAAAGCGTGAAGGCTTCTGTCTTGAAAGCACGAAGGGGGCCGCCCATATTGCATGTTAAGCGAAATAACATAGGCCTCGGTCAAACTGAGGAAAGGGACAAGACATGGCAAATTATGCAAATCTGCCCGCACCGACACCGGAAGGCGGGCTAAACCGCTATATGCAAGAAATCCGCAAGTTTCCGCTATTGGAGCCTGAGGAAGAATACATGCTGGCCAAACGCTGGGTAGAGGAACAAGACACCGAAGCGGCCCACCGAATGGTCACTTCGCACCTGCGTCTCGCTGCGAAGATCGCGATGGGATACCGGGGTTACGGCTTGCCGCAGTCTGAGGTGATCTCGGAGGCGAATGTCGGCTTGATGCAAGCGGTGAAACGCTTTGATCCGGAAAAAGGCTTCCGCCTAGCCACCTATGCGATGTGGTGGATCCGTGCGTCGATTCAGGAATACATCCTGCGGTCTTGGTCGCTGGTGAAACTTGGCACGACATCGGGTCAGAAGAAGCTGTTCTTCAACCTGCGCAAGGCCAAAAACAAGATTGGCGCCTTGGAAGAGGGTGATCTGCGTCCTGAAAATGTGAAAGAAATCGCCACTCAGTTGGGCGTAACCGAAGCCGAAGTCGTCTCGATGAACCGACGTATGTCGGGCGGTGATGCCTCATTGAATGCCACCGTGGGTTCCGAAGGCGAAGGGACAATGCAGTGGCAGGATTGGTTGGAGGATGAAGACGCCGACCAAGCGGGCGACTACGCGGAGCGGGACGAACTGGAAACCCGGCGCGAAATGCTAGCGGAGGCCTTGGACGTGCTGAACGACCGCGAGAAAGACATCCTGACCCAACGCCGCCTGTCGGATGAAACGGTCACATTGGAAGATCTTTCGGCGCAGTATGACGTGAGCCGGGAGCGTATCCGGCAGATTGAAGTGCGCGCATTCGAGAAGCTGCAGAAACGGATGCGCGATCTGGCCAAGGAAAAAGGCATGATGGCGACTAGCTAAGCCGCCGGAGTGTTACATGCAGAAAGCCCCGTTCATATGAGCGGGGCTTTTGTTATTCCCTAGCTCGCCGCCGCAAGCCTGCTTTCGACCTTGGCAATCTGCGCAAAACCCTCGGCCAATGTGCCCGCCCTCATCGTCCGTGCTGCCGTTTGCAGCAATTCTCGTAGGTGCGCGACCTGCGGCTCCGATGCAGCGCCCAAGTCCTGAAGAGACCATCTGATAAGGCGCCAATAGGCAGCGCGGAAGGCGTCGCTCAGGATCGGGTTCTCGATCATCTCGGCAAGGGCTGTCAAGAACCGTGCGCGAATTTCGAAAAAGTCCTCGGTGCGGTTCAGCTGGCTGATGTCCATCATCCCCAAAATCCCGACCACCGACATGAAATGCGAGGCCGGCACAGGGTGTGAGGGGGCGCATTTGGCGACCGCCTCGATAATGGCCACTGCCGCGCGGATATCATGAACGCGCATAGAGGCGTCTAAGGGTGTGACGACTGAGCCGACGCCCGACTTCACCGATATCACCCGCTCATAAGCCAACCGTTGAAGCGCCTGCCGGATAGGCGTGCGGGAGACGCCGAAACGCTCTGCCAAGGCCACTTCATGTAGCATACCATCTGCGATATCGCGGTTCAGGCAGATGTCCGCCCGAAGTATGTCGGCAATCGCGGCGCTGGATTTAACTTGGTTGAGCATGGCCCTGCATCCTTAGGTCTGATCGCATCCTTGCATGAATAACATGTATACAGGTACTGATGCGCATACTCAATTTATTTGGATGTTGTTTATGCCTATTGATGCCCCTTTTTTCGATCCTGAGATGACCTCCATCCGGGCGGTGATTCCGACCCCGCGCGGCGGGAACCTGGCAATGACCGGCTTCCCGGGGCTGCTGACCCATGTCGATGGCTCGACCTATCTCGACCCGCAACAAATGACCGAGACACTGGAAGGGCTGTACGCGGTCGATGCGCATCGGTTGCTTATCCTGACAGAAGAGGCAGAGCTTCCCAAAGATGCTTTCCCTCTGATTGGGCAAGTATCGCAGAAGGTCGGCCTAGAGCTCCACTTTGCGGAAATTCAGGATTTCAACGTGCCGGGGGAGGCTTTTCTAAAGCAGTGGCCCGATCTCCGTGATCGGTTTGTGCAAGCGCTGGATGCCGGAGAGACGGTTGCGCTGTCGTGCCAATACGGGGCAGGGCGCAGTGGGCTAATTGCGGCGTGGCTGCTGATGCGCGCAGGACTTCCGGCGGCAAACGCCATTGCTTTAGTACGAGCACATTTCCCTGAGGCAATCGAAAATCGACTGCAAGAAAACTGGCTGCTGAACCGGGAAGAAGGCTATTAAAGCGCCCGTTCGGATAGGTTTCATGAAATAATTTCTGCAAATTATACGAAAGCCCTATTGTCGGCCTATTGTTGCCTCATTCTTGCCACAATTGAGCCCGACAACATGTATACAGCTTGGGCAAACGGCGACGCCACTGACGAAACGCAAAAGCCCATAGGAAGGGAAGACTTGAACACAGACGACTAAGAAGAGGATCAGACATGCTAACCCGCCCCCTAGTACCAGAAAAATCCGCCCCTATCGCGTCCCTGACCACAGGCGACATTATCCGGCGCACGCGAAGCTATGATCCCGTTACCGTCTCCTGTTCATCCGGCCCCGTTGCCTTTGAAATTATCGAAGCGCGTTTTGAGAATGTTCACTTCGCCCGCGACTTCGGCAAAGTAGAGGCGATGGTCGAAGTGACCTACAGGCGCCATCCGGCAGAACAGACGCGTAGCGTATGCCTGCGGGCCAACGTACCCCTACGCCGCATCGGTCAGCGCCAGGAGTTACGCCAACGGCTCATCCAAAGTGCCGTTAACCTATCCACCCTGTTCGATCGTCTAAATGGAGGAGATACCACCCTGCGCGCTGCTTAACTTACAGCCCAATGCCTAGCAACTGCACCCCCTTCTGGGGGTGCTTTTTTATGCCTGTTAGTTCAGCCGGGCCCGTAGGACGCGGAGCATATTCTCCCCCATCACTTTGCGGATCTGCGTCTCGGTTAGTCCGGCATCTATTAAGGCTTGCGTCAAGGCGGGCATTTCCGACGTATCAAAAGCCGTTGCGACCGAGCCGTCAAAGTCAGAGCCAAGCGAGACATGGTCGATCCCGACCACCTCAATTGCTTTGACGATCATTCTGGCAATCCCCTCGGGTCGGATGTCACCGCAGGCCACCTCGTCCCAATACCCCATGCCGATCACACCGCCCGTGGCCGCGATCTCTTGCATCAGATCATCGGGGAAGTTGCGTTTCACATCGCAATGGGCACGCACGCCGGTATGGCTAACAACCAGCGGAATCTTTGTCATTTCAAGAACATCGCGGGCAACTTGCGGGCTGGAATGGGCCAGATCAAGCACCATGCCGCGTTTGGCCACCTCTGCCACAACCGCACGGCCAAAGTCGCTAAGCCCGTGATCGCCCTGCCCATGCAGCGACCCGCCGAGTTCATTGTCGAAGAAATGGTGCAGCCCGATAACGCGGTGCCCGGCGGCTTCGATCAGGTCGAGATTGGCGAGGTCCCCCTCAAGAGGATGCGCACCTTCAATGCCCAAAATGCCGCCGACAACCGCTTTGCCCGCTTTGCGTTCGGCCACCAGCGCCTCAAGGTCAGCGCGGCTGCGGATGATGCGAAACCTGTCCGGCAGGGCCGCTTCGACTTCATGCAGACGTTCCGCTTGATAAAGCGCGCGTTCAAGCAGGCTGTTCCATGTGCGGACCGGCCAAAGCTGCCCGACCGCGAGTGCGGTGATATTGTCGAAAGCGTCGGCTGAGTTGATTTCGTAATTCTGCCCGGCGGGCGATTTGGTCACAGCGGTAAAGACCTGCAGCGCCACGCCGCCTTCAAGAAGCCTTGGCACATCAACCTGACCATAGGCGCCCCTTTGAGTAAGATCGCGATCCCACAGAAGCGGGTCTGCGTGCCAATCGCCGACAATCATCTGTCCATGCAGCGCGCGTGCGGCGTCAGAGACGGGGTAGGGGTCATGTGCTGCCACCGCATTGCGGGACTTTTCAACATAGGCCGGCGCGAAGGCGAAAAACCCGATAGCGGCCAATAAAACGACCGCCAGCAGCCCGGCTAGGATGATCTTGATAATACGCATGTCCCGTCCCATCTAATGAATGGGACGAAACGTAGCCTCCCGTCTGGCGCGAATAAAGCGTGACGTGGCGCGCGTCTGACCCATATCAATCAAGATAAAGCAGCAATTCCCGATAGGAGGGCGTGACATGGCAGGGGGATGGGCGCGCGATGGCGCGGTGAGCGAGCAGATTGAAGCATCTATTACGGACGAGCTTGCACGGCTTAAAGCGCGCCGCGCTCCGGTGGGCGAAAGCCTGACCCATTGCGCCGAATGCGAAGAGCCGATCCCCGAAGCGCGGCGCATTGCGCTGCCGGGGGTGAAGCTTTGCATCGATTGTGTGCGAGAACGTGACGGCCAAAAGCAGTTCCGCGGCGGGATCAATCGACGCGGATCGAAAGACAGCCAGCTAAAGTAGGCGCGGCAACATCGGATGTCGTGGTGCAGTGAGGGTCAGCCAGTGACCCTCACGCGGCTCGCTGAGGCTTTATTCCATCGCCTCAAGCTCGTCAATCATGCCAGAGATCATCGAAAGCCCCTTGTCCCAGAAAGCCGGGTCAGAAGCGTCGAGTCCGAAGGGGGCCAGAAGCTCTTTGTGGTGCTTCGAGCCGCCCGCTTTCAGCATGTCGAAATATTTTTCTTCAAAACCCGCTTCACCCTCGGCATAGACCGCGTAGAGCGCATTCACCAACCCGTCGCCGAAGGCGTAGGCATAGACGTAGAAGGGTGAATGCACGAAGTGGGGGATATAAGCCCAGAAGGTTTCGTAGCCCTCCATATACTCGAACGCAGGCCCAAGGCTTTCCGCCTGCACGGACATCCACAGCGCGTTGATGTCGTCGGGGGTCAGCTCCCCGCCACGCCGCGCTTCATGAAGTTTGCACTCGAAATCGTAGAAGGCGATCTGGCGCACGACCGTGTTGATCATGTCCTCGACCTTGCCTGCCAGCAGCACTTTGCGCTCGGCTTGGGTCTTGGCCTTGTCGAGCATTTTGCGGAAGGTGAGCATTTCGCCGAAGACCGACGCGGTTTCGGCCAGCGTCAGCGGAGTAGAGGAGAGCATTTCGCCCTGATCGGCAGCCAGAACCTGATGCACGCCGTGGCCCAACTCATGTGCCAGCGTCATCACGTCGCGTGGTTTGCCCAAGTAGTTAAGCATCACATAGGGGTGCACGTTGGTGACGGTGGGATGCGCAAAGGCACCCGGTGCTTTGCCCGGTTTCACGCCTGCGTCGATCCAGCCCTTGGTGAAGAACGGCTTGGCCAATTCACCCATGCGCGGATCGAAGGCGGTATAGGCTTCCATCACGGTCTCTTCGGCCTGCGCCCAATTGACCACCTTTGGGTCTTCCATCGGCAACGGCGCATTGCGGTCCCAGACCTGCATCACATCAAGGCCGAGCCACTTGCGCTTCAACTCATAGTAGCGGTGGCTTAGCTTCGGGTAGGCCTCAACCACAGCGTTGCGCAGGGCTTCGACGACCTCGGGCTCTACGTGGTTGCTTAGGTGCCGCCCGGTCTGCGGCGTCTCCATCCCGCGCCAGCGGTCGATGACCTCTTTCTCTTTTACCTGCGTATTGTGAACGCGGGCAAAGGTGCGGATGTTGGCGCCCAGTACCTCGGCCAACTCCCGCGCACCCGCCTCGCGCTTGGCACGGTCGGGGTCGGTGAGCAGGTTCAACGTGCCCTCAATGGTCAGTGTCTCGCCATCGACCTCGAACTCCAGGCCGGCGATGGTCTCATCGAACATCCGTTCCCAAGCATCGCCGACGACGCCGAGATCATGGAGGAATTTCTCCATTTCGTCGGACAGCTGATAAGGCTTCATGGCGCGGATGCGGTCAAACACAGGCTTGTAACGTGCAAGATCGGGGTCTTGGTCGAGCAGGTTGGCCAGATGATCGTCGGGCAGTTTGTTCAACTCCAATGTAAAGAACACCAGCGGCGTGGTATAATCGGTGATCTTTTCCTGCATGTCGGACATGAACTTGGCGCGGCCCGAGTCCGTGGTCAGTTGGTAATAGCGCAGGCCCGCGTAGGACATGATGCGCCCGGCGACCTGATTGATCTTTTCGTTACGCAGCACGCAGTCGAGCAGCCCCTTGGCGTCCAACTCGGCCAGTTTGCCTTCGTAGTCCGCTGCAAAGCTCGCGCAGGCTTCTTCCAACCAGTCCAGATCGCGCTTCAGTTCCGCTGCATCTTCGCTCGTGTAAAGATCGCTCAGGTCCCATTCCGGCAGATTGCCAAGGTCCTTGCCCCCGGCAGTGGCATTGGCGTCGCGAAGCGGGAAGGGAAGCTGAAACATCGGTGTACCTCATTTGCGTTTCGTCACATCTATGCGCCCTTAGGGGCGGGAACAACCTATCCGTAGATGCGCAGCATCTCTTTCAGGTCATCCAGCGTGTTTGCCTCTTGCAGCGGCTTGTCCTTGCGCCAGCGCAGCATCCGCGGAAAACGCAGGGCCACACCGGATTTGTGGCGCGGGCTGGGCTGAATGCCCTCAAAGGCGATCTCGAAGACATGATGCGGGGTAACCTGCCGTACCGGGCCAAAGCGTTGCAGAGTGTTCTTGCGCACCCAAGCGGTGATCGAGCGGAATTCGGCGTCCGTGAGGCCCGAATAGGCTTTGGTGAAGGGGACAAGATCGTTGCCGTTCCAGACCGCGAAGGTAAAATCGGTAAAAAGGTTTGCCCGGCGGCCAAAGCCCGATTGCGCGTAGATCATCACCGCGTCGATGGTCAGCGGGTCGAGCTTCCATTTCCACCAGTCGCCCTTTTTGCGGCCCGAAAGATAGGGGCTGTCGGCGCGTTTGAGCATCAGCCCCTCGGCTTGGGCCTCGCGGGCGGTGTCGCGCAGGTCGGCCAGTTGGTTCCACTCGGTGAACTGATGCTGCGGCGAAAGGCGCACGGGCGCGTCTGCGGGCAGATCGTCGGCGGCCTGTTCCAGCAGCGCGCGGCGGTCGGCGAAGGGGCGGTCGCGGATGTCCGCGCCCTGCCATTCCAGCAGGTCGTAGGCGTGGAGTACCACGGGGGCTTCTTTTAGCAGCTTTTTCGGCACCGTCTTGCGTCCGATGCGGGCCTGTAGCGCGTTGAAGGATGAAGGGAACTCGGCCTCCGGCTGCCAGACCAGCAACTCGCCGTCCAGCACCGTGCCGGGGGGCAGGTGGTCAGCAGCGCGGGCGAGTTCGGGGAAACGGTCGGTCATCAGTTCCTCGCCACGCGACCAGACAAAATAGTTCCCATCGCGCAGGATCAATTGACCCCGGATGCCGTCCCATTTCCATTCCGCCCGCCAGTCGGTCGGGTCGCCCAAGGCTGCCGGCCCGTCCTCTAGCGCATAGGCGAGGTAGAAAGGGTAGGGGCGTGAGGCGTCGGCGCTGGCGTCTTCGGCCTCGATCAGGCTGTGCCATGTGACGTCATCAGGGTGCCAATTTCCCATCAGGCGATGCGCCATTTCCGGCTCGGGCCGTCCGGTGGCGCGTGACAGGGCGCGGGTCATCAGCTTTTGACTGATGCCGATGCGAAAACCGCCGGTGATAAGCTTGTTGAAGAGGAAGCGTTCGGTGCCGCCAAGTTGCTGCCAGGCTGACAGAACAAACGCCTTGCGCGCCGCGTCGTCTTCCTCTTTCAGCCCGCGCAGGGCGTTGATCCAAGAAGTCAGCGTCCCGGTGTCGGTGCTGTCGACCGGGGGCAGGACCAATGCGATGGTTTCGGCCAAGTCCCCGACAATGGCGTAGCTGTCCTCAAACAGCCACAGCGGCACGCCGGACGCCTCAGACGCCCATTCGCGCAGGCGCGTTGTCGTCACCGCACGTTTGGGACGTCGGCCTGAAAAGAGGGCGACGGTCCAAAGCCTGTCGGTTTCTTCAGCCGTGGTGAAATAGTCGGCAAGCGCGGCGACTTTGACCGTGGTCTTGGTGGTCTGGTCTACGGCGTTGAAAAGAGCGGCAAAGTCCTTCATTCGCTGTCGCCTCCGTCGCTGTCGAACTGGGTCGGAACGACCTGCGCGTTCCAGCCTTGCTCGTTCAAGTATCGCGTGAAGATATCCGTGTAACCGTGCGTCACATATATGTTTTCCGCATCTGTTTCGCGGATTGCCCAAAGCAGCCCTTGCCAATCCGCATGGTCCGAAATGACGAATCCCCTGTCCCCCGCGCGCCGCCTGCGTACGCCGCGCAGCGACATCCAGCCTGAGGCGAAGGCGCTCTCCTGCGGTCCAAACCGCCGCGCCCATTGGCTGCCCAAGGCCGAAGGCGGGGCGAGCACCAACGCGCCGGGGTGTTCTTTGGGGGCGAGGTCGGGGGTGACGAGCACTGTGCCGGGCAGGGTGATGCCTTGACCGCGCAGCACCACATTGGTGTTCTCAACCGCCGTGTGGGTCAGGATCGGGCCGATTTCTGGATCGAGCATCGACAAGAGCCGCTGCGCCTTGCCGAGAGAATATGCCCCGAGGAAGGCCGTCCTTCCAGCCGCCTTGCAACCTGCCCACCAAGCGTTGATATCCGCCGCGACGTCCACCTGCGGCGCCCAGCGAAAGACTGGCAGGCCAAAGGTGCTTTCGGTGATGAAATGGTGGCATTTGACCGGCTCAAAAGGCTCTGACATGCCGTCGTCGATCACCTTGTAATCGCCTGACGCAACCCAGACCTCGCCGCCGACCTCGACCCGGATCTGCGCGCTGCCGGGCACATGGCCGGCGGGGTGGAAAGAAACCGTCGCCCCGCCGATCTGCCGCGTCTCGCCATAGGCGATGCCGTCGATGGCGATCTCGCCCAGACGGTGGCGCATTACCGGCAGCGCGGCGTGAGTGGCCAGATAGCTGCCCATCCCGTCGCGGGCGTGGTCGGCGTGGCCGTGGGTGATCAGCGCCCGGGCGACGGGGCGCCAAGGGTCGATGTAGAAGTCACCGGCGGCGCAGTAGATGCCGTTTTCGGTGAAGCTAAGGACGGGTTCGCGTGTCATGCCAAGCAATCTAGGCGGCGCGGGCCGATTGCACAGGAAAATGACGCGGGCGAGGGGTTATCCGGTAATATTGCCCAGATAGAGCTTTTCCAGCCCGTCGAAGATCGGTTTGCGCAGCTCCGGGGTTTCGAACAGCACTTCGTGCTCACCGCCCGGCACGATTTCCAACCGCCCGCCTTTCCACTGTGCCATGCGCGCGTGCACCCGGTCGGTGGCGACGATACGTTCGTTGCTGCCAAGGAAGGTGACACAGGGAATGTTGGGTGCCGAGCGCCCGGCGAGGTGCTTCGTCTCGGCTAAAGCTTCGCGCAGCCAGACAAAACTGGGGCCGCCGAGGCTGAGCTCATGATGCGCGGCCAGTTGATCGCGCATCATGTCGTACATTTCGGGGTCAGTGGTCAGCAGATTGTCTTCGAAAGGGGCTATGGCCGGATAGGCGTCGATCTTGGTGCCCGGGGGCAGGCGGTGGCCTTGGCCGACCCGCGGCATGAACTGCGCCAAAGACCACGCAATAGCGCGCAACCGGGGGGCGACATAGATGCCCCACATCGGGCCGGTGAAGGCCACGGCCTGAACCGGCAGCCCCTCCATCACGGCACGCAGCCCGATGCAGCCGCCCATGGAATGGGCCAGCAGAAAATAGGGGCGCGGCAGGTTTAAGCTGCGCGCGGCACGCAGCATGGCGGCGACGTCTTTCTGGTAGTCACTGAAAACATCCACATGGCCGATCCGCGCGTCCGGCAGCATCCGGTCGGCAAGACCCTGACCGCGCCAGTCGATCGCCATGGTGGCAAGGCCGCGCCGCGCCAGTTCGGCGGCGCAAAGCCCATATTTTTCAATATACTCCGTGCGTCCGGGGAAAAGCAGCACAGTGCCGCGCGCGCCAGCGCAAGGCCAATGACCCAGCCTGATCCGCTTGCCATCCGATGTCTCGGCCCAATGGGCTTGGCCCCCTTCGGGGCCGGGGGCGATATCGGTGTAAAGCGGGGCCGGGTCCAGCTGCATCAGCCGAGAACAGCGGCGAGTTTCATCGCCATGCCCATATCGCCGTCGATCTTGAGCTTGCCGGTCATGAATGCGGATGTCGGGTTGGTGTCGCCCTCAAGGATCGACTGGAAAGTTTCCGTGTCGGCGCTGAGCGTCACGTCGGCTTCTTCATCCGCGGCGCGGGCGCCGTTTTCGTCCATCATCACGGTGCCTTCACCTTCGATGTCGAACTTGGCCGTGCCGTCAAAATCGCTGCCGGCCAGCTTTTCGTTCAGCACCACTACCGCTTCGTTCACAATATCGCTCATCGCTCGCCCTTTTTTGGCATTTGGCCCCGCTACGTCTGGAATTGCGGCGGCAGCCTGTTACATTCAGTTTTGTTATGCGCATCATACCCGTCAACCTCAAACATACCGTTGCGGCAGTTGGTAGCTTTGTGTTGCTTGCGGGCATGGCCGTGGCCGAAATGGCCCCGCCAGAGCTTATGCAAAAGCTGCGCAAGGCACCTGCCGCCGAAGCCCCCGGGATCGCTCATGAGATCGAGGCGTATTGGCAGCGGTCAGGCTCGGCTGCGATGGATTTGCTGTTGGCGCGCGGGCGAGAGGCCATGGCGGACGGTGATCCGCGGCAGGCAATTGAGCATTTGACGGCGCTGACCGACCATGCCCCCGATTTTGCCGAAGGGTTTCATACGCGGGCGCAGGCCTATTATGGGGCTGACCTCTATGGTCCTGCGCTGGATGATCTTGAGCGGACGCTGGCGCTGAACCCCGACAATTATAACGCGATCTTCGGCCTTGCCGTGATGCTGCAGGAGTTTGGAGATCTGGGCCGTGCGGCGGAGATGTACCGCAAAGCGCTGGCCCTCAACCCGCATCACGAAGACGCTCGGTCGGCCCTTGAGGGGCTGCGCCGGGACGGCATCGGACGCGAGCTTTAATTCAAGGATAAACAGGTGGCAGGCAACAAGCGCGTCGTGGCCGTTCTCGGCCCGACAAATACCGGTAAGACGACCTATGCAATCGAGCGGATGCTGGCGCACCGGACCGGGGTGATCGGCCTGCCGCTGCGGCTGTTGGCGCGTGAAGTCTATGACCGGATCGTCAAGGCGCGCGGGCCATCGGTCGTGGCGCTGGTCACGGGCGAAGAGCGGATCGTGCCGCCGCGCACGCAGTATTGGGTCTGCACGGTTGAGGCGATGCCCCAAGAGATGGGCGCGGATTTCGTAGCCATTGATGAGATTCAGCTCTGCGCCGACCCCGAGCGCGGCCATGTGTTCACCGACCGCTTGCTGCGGGCGCGTGGTCTGCATGAGACCTTGTTCATGGGGTCTGATACGATGCGCGGCACCATCGCGGCGCTGGTTCCGGGTGTCGATTTTATGCGCCGCGACCGGATGAGCGAATTGGTCTATTCTGGTCAGAAAAAGATAAGCCGGATGAAGCCGCGCAGCGCTATTGTCGGGTTTTCAGTTGAGAATGTATATGCCATCGCTGAGCTGATCCGCCGCCAAAAGGGCGGTGCAGCTGTGGTGATGGGCGCACTTTCACCACGTACGCGCAATGCGCAGGTAGAGATGTACCAGAACGGAGAAGTCGACTATTTGGTCGCCACCGATGCCATCGGCATGGGGCTTAACCTTGATGTCGATCACGTCGCCTTCTCGGCGCTTAGCAAATTTGATGGGCGGCGGATGCGTCCACTTGCGCCCAATGAGTTGGCGCAGATCGCGGGCCGGGCAGGGCGCGGGTTCAAGTCGGGCACCTTTGGTACCACCGGCGATGCGCCCGCGCTAGATGACGGGGTGGCGCGGGCAATCATGGACCATAACTTCACTCCACAGAACAAGGTGAACTGGCGCAACCACGCGCTGCAATTTGGCAGTATCGATCGACTGATCCAAACCTTGGAGATGCCCCCAGAGGACGAGCGCCTTGTTCGGGCGCGCGAGTCCGACGACTTGAAGGCGCTTAAGGCGCTTGCGCAGGTCGACGAAGTTTTTGCCCGCGCGACCGACGGCGCGTCCGTACGCTTGCTCTGGGATGTCTGCCGCATTCCCGATTTTCGCGGCATCAGCCATGCCGAACATGCGGGGCTGTTGGAGACCATTTTTAACGACCTGCACCAGCGCGGATATATCCCCGACGATTGGCTCGCACGACAAATCAAGAGAATTGATCGAACCGATGGGGACATTGATGCGTTATCCAAACGACTCGCGTTTATTCGCACATGGACCTACGTTGCACAGCGCAAAGGCTGGACAAAGGACGAAAGTCATTGGCGCGACACGACGCGTGTCGTAGAAGACCGCTTGTCGGATGCTCTTCACGAGCGTTTGACTCAAAGATTTGTAGATCGGCGTACATCCGTATTGTTGCGCCGGCTTGGACAGAAGGAAGCCATGGTGGCCGATGTAAACGAGACCGGTGAAGTCACCGTTGAAGGTGAATTTGTAGGCAAGCTGGACGGGTTCCGCTTTCGGGTGGACAAAGGCGCAGGTGCGGCCGAGGACAAGACGGTGAAAACCGCAGCCTTGCAGGCCTTGGCTCCGCAGTTCCATCTGCGCGCCGATCGGTTCTACAACGCGCCGGATACAGAGATTGATTTCACCGAACAGGGCGGCCTGATGTGGGGCAGCGCCGCGGTTGGTAAACTGACCGCTGGCAGCGATGCGCTGAAGCCGCAGGTTGAGGTCTTCGTTGACGATATCGCCGGTCCCGAAGTGGCGGAAAAGGTGAAACGTCGTCTGCAACACTTCATCGACCGCAAGGTCGCCGCGTTGTTCGAACCCCTTCTGGGGCTCAGCAAAGATGAGACGCTGACCGGCTTGGCGCGAGGTTTTGCTTTTCAACTGGTGGAAAATTTTGGCATCCTGCCGCGCGCTCAGGTGGCTGAGGATGTGAAGTCGCTCGACCAAGACGCCCGTGGCGCGCTGCGCAAACATGGCATTCGCTTTGGTCAGTTCACGATCTTCATGCCGCTGATGCTGAAGCCCGCGCCGACCCGTCTGCGCTTGGTGCTGTGGTCGCTGACCAAAGGGCTGAACGAATTCCCTGAATCGCCCCCTCCCGGTCTGGTGACCATCCCCGTTGAAGCGGGCGCGCCCGAAGGGGCCGAGACGATGTCGGGCTACCGCAATGCAGGCAAACGCGCGATCCGCATTGATATGCTAGAGCGTCTGGCAGATATGCTGCGCGCAGAGGATTCTCGTGGCGGATTTGAGGCCAAACCCGACATGCTCTCGATCACCGGCATGACGCTTGAGCAATTCGCTGACCTGATGGAGGGGCTTGGCTATAAGGCTGAGAAAGACGAGCGCACTAAGGTCAAGCCTGTCGATGTGGTGATGCCCAAAGACGGCAGCCATAATGCGATGGATGCTTCTGCAGATACCAACGTCCCTGAAAAGCTCGACAGTGATCTCGCGGCGGATGACGCGGCGGATAAGCCGATCATGGATGTGGCAGCGGAAGAGCCAGCGGGCGGTATCATTGAGACCCCCTCGGATGAAACCAACCCCGATGACCGCCCGGCGGACGTGGCACAGATGCCTGACGACGGTATCGCGCCGATGGCCGACGTTGCAGCAGAAGACACTGAGGTTGAGGCCGACATTCCCGAAGTGCCAGCGGAAGAAATCCCGCAGGGCACAGCCCCCGACGCCGATGTCGCCGGGCCGGAGATGGAAACCTACTACATCTTCACATGGGCGCGCAGCCCGCGTGGCAATGCAGGTGGTGGCCGGCGCGGCGGTGATCGCAACCAGGGACAGGGGAAGTCACGTAGCAAGCCTGCCAAGGGCAAAGGGCGCAAGCCCGGTGGCGACAAGAGTGGCAAGGCACAGAACTTCTCGGCCCGTCCGCCACGCAAGGAAAAGCAGATCGACCCCGACAACCCCTTTGCGGCAGCGCTGATGGGGCTGAAGGACGACAAGTAAGTGGAGGCGGGCGCGAAACTGCGGCTGGACAAATGGCTGTGGCACGCCCGCTTTTTCAAAACCCGTTCGCTCGCTGCCACTCAGGTGGCGGGCGGCGCGGTGCGGATCAACGGTACGCCCACGCAAAAACGCGCCAGCAATGTGGGCCCCGGTGATGTATTGACCTTCGCGCAGGGCGATCACGTTCGGGTGATCCGGATCGAAGCCATCGGCCAGCGCCGTGGTCCCGCGCCGGAGGCACAAATGCTTTACACCGATCTGTCCCCGCCACAGCCAAAACCAAAGGACATACAGCCCGAAAATCCCGGATATGAGGGAAAGGGCCGCCCGACCAAGCGTGACCGTAGGCAGCTTGATCTTTCTAAGGCGCGCTACCTTGAATGATCCCGCGCACCGGTTTAGCTAGTCCTCCATACACCCAGCCAGAGTTTCCCGCATGACCTATATCGTGAATGACGCCTGCATTGCCTGCAAATACACCGACTGCGTCGAAGTATGTCCGGTGGATTGCTTCTACGAAGGCGAGAACATGCTGGTGATCCATCCCGACGAATGCATCGACTGCGGTGTCTGCGAGCCGGAATGCCCCGCTGATGCCATCCGTCCGGACACTGAGCCGGATATGGAGAAATGGGTGGAATTTAACCGGAAGTATTCCGAGCTTTGGCCTGTCATCATTACCAAGAAAGACCCGCTGCCCGAGGCAGAGGAGATGGACGGCAAAGAAGGCAAGATGGAGCTCTTCTCCGAAAAGCCGGGCGAAGGCGGCTGATCTCCGCTGATTCGCGTTTTTCGGGGTCTCAAGGGGCTTTAGGTTTTCGAGCTAAACCCCTGAAACGACCAGAAATTCACCAAGTTGACCTTGGGGAAGCTTTCGGATGGCGTGATTCTGTGCTATGATGATTGCAAGCTGTAACACACGAGCCAGATAATGTTTCGACCCCGCTGCCAAGGTTGACTTCACAATTCTAGATTAGACGCACCCGATCGCAGGCCGTTCAGGCTGCGCATCGCATGCGTTTTACGTGCTGTTCAGGTATATGAGTTAATGGCGGGGCATCCCCCGCGCGCCAAGGAGCGATCTATATGACCAAATCGAAGAAGCTTGATTTCCGCCCCAATGAATTCGTTGTCTACCCCGCCCATGGCGTGGGTCAGATCGTCTCGATTGAGGAGCAGGAAGTGGCCGGCATCGCGCTGGAGCTGTTCGTGATTTCCTTTGAGAAAGACAAGATGACCCTGCGGGTCCCGACCCATAAGGCGACCGAAATCGGCATGCGTGCGCTGTCCACGCCCGACGTGATCAATCACGCGATGAAGACCCTCAAGGGCAAGGCCAAGGTTAAACGTGCCATGTGGTCGCGCCGCGCGCAGGAGTATGAGCAAAAGATTAACTCCGGTGACTTGATCGCCATTGCCGAGGTTGTGCGCGATCTGCACCGTACCGACGACCAGCGCGAGCAGAGCTATTCCGAGCGTCAGCTTTACGAAGCTGCACTTGAGCGTCTGACCCGCGAAGTGGCCGCTGTTTCGGGTGGCGATGAACTTGCCGCCGCGAAACAGGTTGGCGATGTGCTGGAAAGCCGCGTCGCCGCCTAAGGGCTTCGCACGTTGAGATCAAGCCGCGTCTCTCTTAGGGCGCGGTTTTTTGTTAGGGAATGGCCTGCCAGCCGTAGGCCATCATCTGACAGCCGGTCAGCAGCGCAATCTCGGTCACCTGTTGGGTCGCGCCCAGCACATCGCCGGTCTGCCCACCAACCTTGCGTTTGGCGATCTGCCGCACCACCAGCGCGGCTAGCAGCCCCAGCAATACCAAACGCCACGCCGAAACGACCGGTGCCACCACGATCACCACCACGCCGATCAGAACCGCCACCGCCGTCGCCAATTCGCCTGGGCGGCCCGTGCGGTCTGACAGCCCGTCGCGGCGCGCCGTCGGTAGGCTGTCCATCACCCAGACCATCGCGGAGCGTGAGCCGCAGGCGGCGATGACCAGTGCCCAGATCAGTGCCTCATCGGTGATTAACTCGCTGATCAGATACCACCGCAGCAGCAGCGAGAGGACCAGCGCCACGACGCCATAGGTGCCGATCACACTGTCTTTCATGATGCGCAAACGTTTTTCAGCGGTCCAAGCGCCCCAGAAGCCATCGGCGCAATCGGCGAGACCGTCCTCATGCATCGCCCCGCTGAGCATCACCAGCGCCAACAGCACGAAAGCCGCTGCCAGCGGCGGGGTTGCCCCCATCCACGTCAACACCAGCCCCGCGGCCCCGGCGATCAGCGCCAAGGCGATCCCCACCAGCGGATAGGCCCAAGCGCTGCGGGCCGGGGGGCGGTGCGGCTCGGTCTGGAAATGGAAATGCGGCAGGGGCAGGCGGGTCAGCAAGGCGAAGGCCACGGCGATATCGCGGGCGCGAAAGGCCTGCCTGAGGGCGGTGATGTCAGGAATGGCCATTATTTTGCCCCTTCGGCACTTTCAGTACCGACAGGCTAAGGCTAGAAACGGTTGGATATCAATCCGCAAAGGGCCGCATATGAACACGTCTTTCGCCAGTCTTACCGAATTTCGCAGTCTTCTGCGCGCCATGCCCGATTGCGACAGTACCGCGATGGAAGAAGCGCGGGCCCATGATAGCATCCTCACCAAACCCCCCGGCGCGCTTGGCCGGTTGGAGGATCTGGCGATTTGGTACCGAGGTTGGCGCGGCGGCGCACGGGCTGAGATTACAGCGCCGCAGATCATTGTTTTCGCGGGCAACCACGGCGTTGCAGCGCGGGGTGTATCGGCGTTCCCGGCTGAAGTGACAGCGCAGATGGTGGCGAACTTCCAGCACGGCGGGGCGGCGATTAACCAGATCGCGCGGGTGAATGGGGCAAGTCTTGATGTGGTCCCGCTGTCCTTGGACAGGCCGACTAAGGACTTCACCGTGGAACCGGCAATGGAGGAAGATGAATTTGTTGACGCGCTGCGGGCAGGTTGGGAGGCGGTGAATGTCGACGCCGATCTTTTAGTCGTGGGCGAAATGGGAATTGCCAACACCACATCTGCGGCAGCTCTAGCCAGCGCGCTTTTGGGCGGCGGGGCTGAGTTCTGGACCGGACGCGGCACCGGTGTGGATGACGCGGGACTTACGCTCAAGACCGAGGTGGTGGCCGAAGCTGTGGCCCTGCATGGGGACAAAGGCGATGGGCTTGAAACCCTGCGCCGTTTGGGTGGCCGCGAACTGGCTGCCATGGCCGGGGCCATGGCGCGTGCGCGTGAGCTGCGCATCCCGGTGATCCTTGACGGCTTTATCTGCTGTGCTGCGGCGCTCTGCCTCGTGCGCAGTGCACCGGGGGCGTTGGAGCACACCGTTGCGGGCCATCTCAGCGCGGAAAGCGGCCATCGCCGCCTGCTGGGGGCTCTAGACAAGGAACCGCTGCTTGAATTGAACCTGCGTCTGGGGGAGGGGTCCGGCGCGGGGCTGGCGATCGGCATTCTAAAGACTGCACTCGCCTGCCACGCAGGCATGGCAACCTTTGCCGAGGCGGGCGTCAGCGACGCCTAAAACGGTCTGTGGCGGCCCGTTTCGGGCCGCCGCGTCAGGCGCTTTTCTTGGCTTTGTCTTCGCTCAGGTTCAAAAAGGCAGTCTCTAGGTCTTTCTGCAACTCTTTGGCGCGGGCGACATAGGCCGCGTTCTGCGAGGGCGGCACATCGGGCCGCCAAAGTGCCGCCAATTCACGGACCGAGGCGCGGTCATGGGCGTAGAAAAGCTTTTGTGCTTCATTTGCCTCGAAGTCTGAAAGCCCCATATTTTCCAGCACATAGCGGCCTGCACGTAGAGAGCTGTCGAACATCTCGCGCACGATGTCGTTGGCGCCGGCCTGATAGTGGCGGTAAACCTCGGTACGGTCGCGCGCACGGGTGACGATATGCAGGGAAGGGTTCTCCTTCCGGGCGTAGGAGATCAGCGACACCGCAGCCTTCGGATCATCAAGGGCCACCACCAGCACGCTGGCATCCTGCAGCCCCGCTTTGCGCAGGATGTCGGGCCGTGTTGGATCTCCCAGAAACCCTTTGAAACCAAAGCGGCGCATCACGGCGATGGTCTCGGGATTGTGGTCCAGCACGACAGTGGCGAAACCGCTGGCCTGCACCATGCGGTTCACCATCTGACCAAACCGACCCACGCCCGCGATGATTACCGGTCCACTGCTGTCAATTTCATCCGCGACAATGGGGCTGCTGTCATCAAGCCGCTTGCTGATGAGATCATAGAGGATGAACAGCAAAGGCGTGATCAGCATGGTGAGTGCCACCACCAGCAGCAGCGTCTCGGCAATCGGGTCCGGCATGACCCCGGTGGCGAGGGAGAAGCTGACCAGCACAAACCCAAATTCGCCGGCCTGCGCCAGCGCCAAGGTGAACAACCAGCCATCGCGCCCTTTAAGGCGGAATAGGCGCCCCAGCACCATCAGGATCAGCGCTTTTACTATGATGACCAAAAGCGCCATGCAGATCAGGATCAACGGCTCTTCAAAAAGCAGGACAAAGTTGATCCCCGCGCCCACAGTGATGAAGAACAGCCCCAAGAGCAGCCCTTTGAAGGGCTCAAGGTCAGTCTCCAGTTCATGGCGGAACTCGCTGCTGGCCAAGACCACACCGGCGAGAAAAGCGCCCAGAGCAGGCGAAAGGCCGACCACCGTCATCAGCGAAGAAATCCCCACCACGATCAGCAGCGCCAGTGCCGTGTACATCTCGCGCAGTTTGGCGAGGTGGATGTAGCGAAACACGGGCCGGGTCAGGTAAATACCGACGAGGATGATCGCCGCCACGGCCCCAATGGTCACCAGTGTCACGCCCCAGCCGGGCAGGCTTTGTACAAAGGTCTGGGCGGCATGGGCGGCGTCATTGGCGTGGCTGGCCTCTGCGCTCAGATGCGCATTCTCAACCTCTTGAGGATCAAGCGAAATGGCCCCGTTGGGCAGGATCCCCCCGGCAAGCCCTGTCGCCAGCAGCGGCAGGAAGGCGAGGATCGGGATCACCGCGATATCTTGGGTCAGCAGCACCGAGAAGACGGATCTGCCCCCTTGCGTTCGCATCAACCCTTTCTCCGAAAGGGTCTGCAGCACGATCGCAGTGGAGGAGAGTGAGAGTGTCAAACCAATCGCCAGCGCCACGCGCCACGGCTGGTCATAGGCCATGGCGATGGCCATCAGGGCAGCCGTCGACAGCAGCACCTGCAATCCGCCCATGCCTAGTAGCCGATGCCGCATGTCCCACAGCGCACGGGGTTCCAGCTCCAGCCCGATGAGGAACAGCATCATAACCACACCGAATTCGGCGAAATGCTGCACGTCCTTCGTCTCGGACCCGACCAGCCCTAACACCGGGCCGATCAGAATGCCTGCGGCTAGATAACCCAGCACCGACCCCAGACCCAATCGCGCGGCAATCGGCACGGCGATCACGGCGGCGGCCAGATAGACGGAGGCTTGGAACAGGAAACCTTCCATTGCGGTCCTCTCTCAGGGTCAAGTGGGCAGCGGCCCGTCCTGTTTCAGTTGGTCCATGACGATCTGACTATGCACCCGGCTAACGGCCTGATGCGGCAGAAGGACATCGTGAATGAGCCTGTTAAGGCTTGGCAGATCGTCACAGTAGACCCTCAGGAGATAGTCCGCATCCCCCGTCATCGTCCAGACGCTCACAATCTCGGGACGGGTGGCCATAAGCCGCGCAAAACTGGCCGAATGTTCCGGCCCATGGGTGCCCAGATGCACCTGCACAAAGCCCTGTACGTTGAGCCCCATCCGCACCGGATCAAGCCGGGCATGATAGCCGCGAATATAACCGTCTGCCTCCAACCGCTGCCGCCTGCGTCCGGCTTGGCTGGAGGAGAGATTAAGCTGTTGGCCCAGCTCCTGCGCCGTGAGGTGAGCGTTCTTTTGCAATGCTGTCAGCAGCCGCCGGTCTGTTTCGTCCAACATAATGCGCAATTCCCGCGTGGTTTGGATGTAGTATGCGCTGTCCACGTGAAGAAGACCACAACCATGCCGCAAAATGCGCAAACTGCGCAGGGCGAGCGTCGTATTATGAGGCAAATCCCAAACGCAAAGGAGACTGACATGGGCCCTTTCCCACATGACGCCCCGAAATCGACCATCACGGCAGAGAACCCCGCCGGCACCGATGGTTTTGAGTTTGTCGAATTTGCCAGCCCCGATCCGCAGGCGCTGCGCGATGTCTTTACCAAGATGGGCTATGCCCATGTTGCCAATCACAAGACCAAGAAGATCGAACTTTGGCAGCAGGGTGACATCACCTACGTGCTGAACCACGACCCCGAAAGCTTTGCCGCGCGTTTTGTCGAAGAGCACGGCCCCTGCGCGCCCTCCATGGGCTGGCGTGTGGTCGATGCGCAAAAGGCGCTGGAACATGCGGTGGCCAAGGGCGCCGAGGAGTATAAGGGCGAGGGCAAGGTGCTGGACGTGCCCGCGATCATGGGGATCGGTGGCTCGTTGATCTATTTCGTCGATCAGTATTACGACACTTCGCCCTACAACTGGGAATACGACTGGGTTGCGAAATCCAAGCCGGAGGGGGTGGGCTTTTACTACCTCGATCACCTTACGCACAATGTCCACAAAGGCAATATGGACGTCTGGTTCAAGTTCTACGGCGACCTGTTCAACTTCCGCGAGATCCGGTTTTTCGACATCGAAGGCAAGTTCACCGGTCTCACCAGCCGCGCGCTGACCTCGCCCTGCGGGCGCATTCGCATTCCGATCAACGAAGACCGGGGGGAGACAGGTCAGATCGTGGCCTACCTGAAGAAATACAACGGCGAGGGCATCCAGCACATCGCTGTGGGCGCGCGCAATATTTACGACGCCACGGATGCGATTGCCGACAACGGGCTGAAATTCATGCCAGGCCCGCCCGAGACCTACTACAAGATGAGTAAGGACCGTGTGACCGGCCATGAAGAGCCGCTGGACCGGATGCAAAAACACGGCATTTTGATCGACGGCGAAGGCGTGGTCGACGGCGGCGAGACGCGCATTTTGTTGCAGATTTTCTCGAAAACCGTGATTGGCCCGATCTTTTTCGAGTTCATCGAACGCAAGGGCGATGACGGTTTCGGGGAGGGGAACTTTAAAGCGCTGTTTGAATCGATCGAGCAAGAGCAGATCGACAATGGCGAGTTGGAGACCTCCTAACCACTGCCCATTCTGGGAGGGATGAGAGGGGCGCTTCGGCGCCCCTTTTTACGAGAGAGGTATAGGGGGTCCGCGCCCGCCTCAGTTCGGCATCTTCAGCACGACATTGCGGCCCCGGCGCACATAGCGCAGTTCACTATCGCCAATTGCAGAAACGCGACCCCCATCGATACGGTCGCCGACCTCAACCTTTTGATAGCGCCCATTGCTGAGCCGGACCAAGGCGCGGCGGTTCGATGGTTTGCCGTAAACGCCGATCAAATTGACATCCCGCAGATTGATCGCGTTTTTCACTGTGGCCTGTTTCGCAACCGACGTCTTAGACGGAAAGCGCGGCTGCACGGCTTTGGGCGCCACACTGGCGACCTGTGCAGGCTCCGGGCTGCGGGCGGCGCGCTTTACAATCCGGTCAAAATTGCGGGGCCGTGTGTCGGGGCGGCGCGATTGGGTGGTGGCCTGCTTCGTGGCATTCTGGATCGCCGGTGGGGTGGCGAGGGCGGCGGCAACAGCGTCGCTGGTGTCTATCGGATCGATTGTGACCTCGGGCGGTGCCGCGGCGGCAAGTGCGTCCTCTGCCTCTTCCTGAACGGACTTTGGCCGCAACTGCGGACGCAGCCCGGCCAACTCAGAGCGCGTCAGACCGTCAAGCTGCGCGCGTTCGGTGGTCTCTTCCAGATCATCGGGTCGTGTGCGAGGTCGGGCCTCTGCCAAGGCGCTGTCGACCTCCGGGGCCGCCGGCTCGACCTCAGGCCGGGTCAATGTGACGGGAGGCTCGGCGGTGGGGCGGCCAAGGTAGACCAGATGCCCATCGGGGCTCAGCGCACCTTGGGCTGTAGGTTTGACCAGACCGCGGGCGTCCAGCGCAAAACTCGTGCCTGCCGCCGCCGGGGAGTTCACCGCGCCCGGTGCCGCATCAGTGCCAAAGCCGCTGGCGGGAGGGAGGGCCACGGCGTCGGTCGTGGTGCTGATCGGGTCAATGCTGGTGAGGTAGAGATCGTCAATATCGATGGCCGCTGCCGGGGCCGGGGGCACATCTGGCGCGCGCGCCCAGATGCCGGTGGTGGCATATTTCGCGTCGATCTCGGCCTCTGTCATCTCAGTGATGGGGCGCGGTTCAGGATCGCGCAGCGCGTCGAGGACTGCCCCATCCTCATCGGTCAGCCCGGCGTCCAACGCAGCCGTCTCGATCGCATCCGGCCCGGTAGGTTCCGGGGGGAGGAGGGTGATATCTTCATCGATGTCGGGAGTATCCGCAGGGGCCAGAGCTTCGGCAGTGCTGCGGGGGCTGCGGTCGCCAAAGAGCCGCGAGAGTGCGCTGCCCTCGTCTAGGAAGATCGATGCCCAGGCCGCAACGCCCGCGAGGAACACCAAGAGTGCCGCTGTCAGGATCAGGCCAAGAAATCGCGGTTTGCCGCCGACTTCGTTGCGTCGCCGCGCCCCGAAAACGGTCATTCGGTCAGCTTCTGAAGTGCGCGCGGCAGTGGCCGGAGTGACGGTCGACCGGCGATCTTTCGAAGGTTTGGGCTTGCGCCGGCTTAAGAACGCGCCGCCCGACGGCGAAGGCTCGGGCGTCAGGGAACTGCTGTCGGGCTGCGGGGCTGCGGCCTCTGTCGCGGCGGCGGCGGTGGCCGCCTTAACGGGCATCTGTGGGGCGAGCGGGGCGGCAGCGGGTGAGGGCGCACCGATGGGGAGCGATGGGGTGCTGGGCGCAGGTGCAGGTTTTGGTTCCAGCCTGGGAGCAGGCGGGGGCGGCGGTGTCGCCCGGCTCGCCCCGCCAAGATTGGGCGCAGTGTCGGTGCCGCTGCGGCGCGTCGCGAAACCTGCCGCCGGGGCGCTGCGCGAGGGCGGCGCCGAGAAATCAACCTTGCGCGAAGGCTCTGGCCGCGCAGAAGCGGCCGGCTGCGCGGTTGCTTCCGCCTCGACGCTCGCGACCGCAGCAAGTGGCGCCGCGGAAGCTGCAACGCTGCCGAACGCGGGCGGGGTTGGCTTTTCGTTCGCCTGAGCAGTCGCAGGGGCATCGAGTTTCGGCAAATCCTCCGCCAGCGGCGGCGGTGTTTCCTCTGGCGTTGGGGCCATCATAGCCTTTGCAGAGGCATCCGCTGTCTTCGGTTCCTCCGCAGGCACGACCAGTTCGGGCAGGTCCTCATTGAGGGGAGGAGGCGTCTTTTCGGGTGTCGCCTCTAATGCTGCTGCGTCAGTGGCACCCTGCGTTTGATTGGGAACTTCAGCCGGCGGCGCATCCTCGGGCGTGGCTGCCAACTCTGGCTCTGCCTCAGGCGCGTGGACTACGGGCGTCGTCTCATCCGTATCGACGATCGCGCCCTCGGGCGCGCTCGTCTTCCCGGAGATCTCGATAGGGTCCGCTTCGGGCTCCACGGTTTCTCCGGGGTCCAAAAGCTTTGATGCGGCGTTGGTTATGCCGAAATGCGGCGCACCGCCGAAGGTATGGGCGGCAGGGGCGGCGGCAAAGCTGACCGGGTGGAAACGGTGCTCGACCGCGAAGGCTTCGGCCTCTTCCAAGGTCTCGCGCGCCACGGCGGCCACATGGCTTTGCGCACCATCGGCATGGACGTCGAACACCAGATCGGCCACCGCATAGGGCGTGGCCCCCTCCAATGCCGCCACTGCCGCGGCACGGCGGGCGACGGGGTCCATTCCGGGCGTGTCGATTGTCAGATATTTGATCTGAGCATCAGGGATCAGCAGCAAGCTGCGTAGCCCGCCGGGTTCCAACGCCGTGGCGGTTTTGCGCAAAACCGCCAGTTCCGCCGCCAGATCGGCACTGTCGAGCGCCACTTCGCCAACAAGCCGCCACCCGCCCGTAGTACGGTGGAGCAAACGAATGCCGTCGAACGACAGGGAAAGGGTAAAATTCGGCTTCATCGCTGTCGACTTTAGCATGGGGTCGGGCGCACTTACAGACGCGCCGCAGTCATCGCGAAGGATAGAGCAGGAGTTCGCCCAAGGAAAGGGTGCGCACCCCTGAGGAGCTTGTCAGCGGTGCATTGCGGTGGGCATATGGCGGCGCATTGATGCACGGAAAGGAACGAACATGCGACTGATGAATTGGGTGGCGCTGGCGTGGATGGCGGGGGCTGGACTGGTCTCGGCCCAGCAGGGGCCAGAAGAGGGCATTATCGTCACCGGCCAAGGCACCATTGCCGCCGCGCCCGATATGGCGACGATCACTCTGGGCGTGACCGAAGAGGCCCCCACCGCCAAAGCCGCGATGGACAAGGTGACTGAGGCCGTGAGCGCGATCCTGACCCAGCTTGACGCGCAGGGCATCGCGGCGAAAGACCGTCAGACCAGCCGCTTTTACCTGCGCCCAGTACATGACCGCCGCCCTATCGAAAATGGCACGCCGCCGCGTATCACCGGCTATGAGGCGGGCAATTCGGTGACCGTGAAGGTCCGCGATCTGGACCGTCTCGGCGCGATGATGGATGCTGTGATTGATGAGGGTGCGAATGATTTCAATGGATTGGACTTCGGTCTTCAAGATCCCAAAGATGCGCTGGCCGAAGCGCGCAAAGCCGCAGTTGCCGATGCCACCGAACGTGCCCGGCAGTTGGCCGAGGCGGCTGGAGTGAAGCTCGGCACGCTGCTGCGCATGACCGAAAACTCACACTCCCAGCCCAAGATGTTCGAGGCCGCCCGCATGGGCATGGCGATGGACAGCGCCGTGGCCGAAGGTGAGGTGGAGGTGCAGGCTGAGGTCTCCATGACCTTCGCGATTGCGCCAGCGCAGTAAGCCGCGCCGCGCAAAAAAACCCGCCGGTTTGCCCGGCGGGGGATGAGCTCAGGCCGTGGCTTTGGCCAGCGCTTGATCCAGATCGGCGATCAGATCGTCGGCATTCTCCGTCCCGATTGAGATACGCACCACGCCGGGTCCAGCACCCGCCGCTTCCTGCTGCTCTTCAGTGAGCTGGCGGTGGGTGGTGGAGGCGGAGTGAATGATCAGCGAACGCGTATCGCCCAAGTTCGCCACATGGCTAAAGATTTCAAGGCTGTTGACCAGCTTCACACAGGCGTCATAGCCGCCTTTGACCGCGAAGGTGAACAGCCCGCCCGCGCCCTTGGGGCAGACCTTTTGCATGCGCTTGTGATAGGGCGAGGATTTCAACCCGGCATAGGTGACGTAATCGACGCGATCGTCCTGTTCGAGCCATTCCGCCACCTTTACCGCGTTCTGCACATGGCGGTCCATCCGCAGCGACAGGGTCTCGATCCCCATCAGCGTGTAATGCGCCGCTTGCGGGTTCATGGTCATGCCCAGATCGCGCAACCCAATGGCGATGCCGTGGAAGGTGAAGGCCATCGCGCCGAAGGTCTCGTGGAATTTCATGCCGTGGTAGGCTTCCTCTGGCTGGCTGAGCGAGGGGAATTTGTCATTGGCTGACCAGTCGAACTTGCCCGAATCCACCACGCAACCGCCCATCACAGTGCCGTTCCCGGTGAGGTATTTCGTGGTGGAATGGACGACCAGCGTCGCGCCGAGTTCGATCGGGCGACAGAGGTAGGGCGTGGCGCTGGTGTTGTCGATGATCAGCGGAATGCCCGCCGCATCGGCCACATCGGCAATGGCGCGCACGTCCATGATATAGCCGCCGGGGTTTGCGATGGCCTCGCCAAAGATCGCGCGGGTGTCATCGTCAATGGCATCAGCAACGGCCTGCGGATCGTCGAAGTCGACGAATTTGCAGGACCAGCCGAAGCGTTTGATCGTATGGCTGAACTGCGTGACCGTGCCGCCGTAAAGACGCGTGGAGGCGACGATGTTCTTGCCCGGCCCCATCAGTGGGAACAGCGCCATGATCTGGGCCGCATGGCCCGAGGAACAGCAAACCGCGCCGACACCGCCTTCAAGCGTTGCAATACGCTCTTGTAGAACGGCATTGGTGGGGTTGGTCAGGCGCGAATAGATGTAACCCACCTCTTGCAGGTTAAAGAGCGCCGCCGCGTGGTCCGCATCGCGAAAGACATAGGCCGTCGTCTGGTAAATCGGCGTCTGCCGCGCACCGGTGGCCGGGTCGGGGTGGGCGCCGGCGTGAATTTGCAACGTGTCGAAATGATGATTGGGGCTATCGGCCATTGGTCTGTCCTCTCAGAAAAACGGATTTCGCGCAGCCTAGGCGCAAAGATCCATCCAGACAACGGGGGACGCAGCCCTCAGCGCATCCAAAAGCCGTTGGATTTGATCCGGTTGCGGATCGCCTGTTCGCGCCGGGGCAGGTTGTCTTGATCAAAGAGCGCGCGCACCTTGGCACCGCGCCCTTGGTACACCATCCGCTTGATCGCATCGCGTTCTTTCAGCAGCTTTTTCATCCAGTTGGGGGCGCTTACGGCCTCAAGCACCTTAATGGCACGGTCGCTTTCACGGGCGTAGAGCAGCGGCAGGAAGCGGTAGTGGCAGGACACCGTGCCATCCAGCAGGCCAGAGGGCAGGGCGTCGCGCCCGCCGCCAAGCGCGTGGATCACCAGCGGCAGTACGATCTGGTCGAGCCAGGGATCAAAGCTCTGCGCGCAAAGCTCAACCGGAGGGTCGTCACGCACCGCAAGCGCGTAGCGCAAGAAAAGCTCCCTAAATTCGCGGGGGCAGCGGTAGTAGAAGAAGCCCGCGTTAAAATAGAGATAACGGCGCCAATATTCATCCGGCTGGCTGAAATCGAGGCTGCTGGCAAAGTCGAGGTCGAATTTGTCGTAGAGCGATTTCCACAGTCCGGTATAGCCCGGCCCGTAAAGCTGTGGCTCTGGCCATGTCCCCTCGCGCCGAAGGGAGGCGGAGGGGCGGTCAAAGTCAAAAGGCACGTCGTTAAGATCACCGGTGATCAAAGTGTCAGTGTCAAAGAAAACAAAGGGTTCGCCCGCGGGCAGGGCGCTGAGCATCTCGATTTTGTTGCCATAGGGGTAGGCGGTGCCGAAATGCTGGCTTTCGAAGGAGATGAACTCTGCCCCGAGGTCCACGAGCGCGTCGCGCAGAGTGTCATTGGCGATGCGCGGGTCCCCGTCCCAAAGCGGGCCGGGCTGCGGCTCCGCTATCAACAAACGTCCTTTGAAGTCGGGGCAGGAGTGCCTCAGGGAGGCCGCGAAAAGCAGCGCCTCATAGGCCAGACGACCCTGTTGGGCCACGATGACGACGTTGAAAATTTGCGGGATACGCGAATTGCGTGTCATACTTGGACGCAGCCTCATGGTTTTCGCCAGTATAAGGGCATGTATCTGCTGGTAAAAGCCACCAATTTAGCGGTCTGCAGGAGGGTACTGGATGTTCGATCTTGTTTTCGCGGTGATCGTAATCAGTATCGGCGGATCACCTGCGCCCTCGGACGGGATTGGCCGACCGGATATGCCGATGACGGTGCAGGCCCCCGCGCGGCCCGCAGCTCCGGCCAGCCCGGCGGCGCCACCGACGCCCGCAGCCCCGGCTCGGGCATTCCACATGGCCGCCGTGCCCCCGGGCTTGGTCGCCGAGGATCAAACCCCCACAGGGCGGTTCACCACCGCCGCGGAGGTGAAGTCGATCCTGAACGCCACGCGTGGCAATTGGACCGCGGTACGGGAGTATAACGGAAAGGACCTCGTCTATGTCACCCATCTGTGGAGTTGGCGCTGCGGGCTGGCCGTCATGGCAATCGCGGTAAACGATGGGCCGATGCAGAACTGGCCGATGCCGCCCTGTCACGACACGCTGCCAACGCCAAATGCGATCCTGGACGTCGATCCGCAGCCCTATCTGACGTTTGATCTCGGTTCCGTCCAAACGGTTCGGATTCAGCTGGTTTACGACGATCTGAGTATGGAGCTGGTCGGTTACAAGCGCGGGGATGTGCTGATCCTGTGAAGGGCGTGCATCGGCGCAGTTGGATGGGGGGAACGAGGGGGCAGCATGAAACGGATTAACTGTGAACCCTTGATGAAGCGACCCGGTCAGATTCTGCCGCATCTCGCAAAAGCGAGGGCCATATAGAAAGGATAAAGTGGTGGGCGACCCTGGAATCGAACCAGGCGTGCGTCTCCGCGAGGGAGTTACAGTCCCCTGCCACACCTTGCGGCCTGTCGCCCACTTTGTCCCGGTGCATTGCACCTGACGTGGGGGCGTGATTACAAGCGACCCAAAGGACCGTCAAGGCGAATTCCCGAGAAATCTTGGGGAAATCGCGCGAAAGGATAAAGAGATGAAGAAACCCAAATGGGTCGTGCAAAAAGAGCAGGACAAAAAGGCCGACGCGGCGCAGACAGTTTGGCTTTTTGGCCTGCATGCGGTGCGCGACGCCTTGATGAATCCCAACCGGGAAAAACTGCAGCTGATGGTCACGCCGAATGCCCAAGCGAAGTTGGAAGATGCCATCGCGGAGGCGGGAATCACGCCTGAAGTCGTTGACCCGCGCAAGTTCCGTCCGCCGCTTGATCCGAATTCCGTTCACCAAGGTGCAGTGCTGGAAGTGAAGCCGCTGAACTGGGGTCGGTTGGAGGATGTCGCCATTGGTGACACTGCGCCACGTCTGTTGCTGCTCGACCGGGTGACTGACCCGCATAACGTTGGCGCGATTCTCCGCTCGGCTGAAGTTTTGGGGGCATCGGCCGTGATCGGTACCAAACACCACTCCGCACCTGAGACGGGGGCGTTGGCCAAGACCGCGAGCGGCGCGCTGGAGCGCCAGCCCTACCTGCGCGTGCGCAACCTTGCTGACGCGATCCGTGCGCTGCAGGACATGGGCTATCTGGTGCTGGGGCTTGATGGGGAGGCGGAGCAGACCATCGAAGGCGCGGTAGAAGGCCGCCGGGATCGTCCTGTGGCGCTTGTCTTGGGGGCCGAGGGGCCGGGGCTGCGTGAAAAGACACGTGAGACAGTGGATGCGCTGGTGCGGATCGACGCGGCGGGCGGTTTCGGCTCGCTCAACGTGTCCAATGCCGCGGCCATCGCGCTTTACGCGAGCCGGGTGGGGGGCTGAGAATCGGCAGAAATTGGCTCAAAATGAGTTTGGGGACGGGGCAGCAGGCTTCGGCCCCTTTGAAAACGGCTGAGGCTTCCTAAATTTAAAGGTGACCGCAGGCCCGGAACGCCTGCCGGCCACCTACTGTCCCTCGTTCCGTACCTATACGCCCCGTGTTCGTCATGGGGCGTTTTTTTGTGTCAGTTTGGGGGCGGATACACAAAAGCCGCCCAAAAGGGCGGCTTTGCGTGTCCTACGGGGTGGTAGGACCAACCTGGAGCGGGCGAGGCGATTCGAACGCCCGACCCTAACCTTGGCAAGGTTATGCTCTACCCCTGAGCTACGCCCGCATCCGGTTGGTGAGGGGGGAATACCCATTCGCGCGGGGGGCTGCAAGAGGTAAAATGCGGCGGCTTGACCGGGTACATACGTTTTTTAAGGGCGACTTTTAGGGGGCGAAAAACACAAAGGGCCGCATCCGAAGAGGCGACCCTGTGCAAACCAGATGGAGCGGGCGAGGCGATTCGAACGCCCGACCCTAACCTTGGCAAGGTTATGCTCTACCCCTGAGCTACGCCCGCTTACCGTCTGGTGAGGGCGAAATACCCATTGGGGCAGGGGGCTTCAAGAGGGAAATGTGGTTTTGGACGGAAAAAATTGCGCAGGGCGGGGGCGCTGCCCCCGGACCCCCGCGGGTATTTGAAAAAGGATGAATCAGAAGAAGGCGTGACCCAGTAGACCGAGGGCCGATACGGCGATCATGCCGAGGGTCAGCACCATGCCGACCTGGCGCAGAATGAATTTTTGCGGGGTGGCGGCAAAGCCTAGAGGGTGCAGGATGCGGCCCGTCAGCAGCGCGAGGCCAAGGGCGTGGACTGCCAGGGCGGGTGCGCCATTAGCTTCGGTCAGCGACAGCAAAATCAGCGCGATGGGCATGTATTCTGCCGCATTGGCCTGTGCGCGCATGCGTTTGAGCAGCGCTTTGTCTCCGGTATCGCCGAGAGAGATGCGATTGGCGCGCCGGTAGGCAATCACATGCCAGCTGAGGCCGAGGAAGACCAGCGCGCAAAGGGCTGCGTAGATCGGGGTGAGGGTGAGAGGCATGGGGTGACCTTTGTCTAGGGCTTTCGCCGAGTGTGACAGTGCAGCGGTGCAAAAGAAAAGGCCCCGCATGTGGCGGGGCCTTTAAAATTGTGACGCAGCACTTAGTGGCTGTGCTGCTTGTCCCAGTCTTCCTGTTTTGGAAGCTGCTCGAACGTGTGTTCGGGCGGCGGGCTGGGCAGGGTCCATTCCAGCGTGTCGGCGAACTCGTTCCACGGGTTGTTTGCGGTGGAGCGGGCGCCGCGGGTCAGCGTGTAGGCCATGATCCCGAAAAAGAACAGGAAGGAGGCGAAGCTGAGGAAGGCACCGATCGAGGACCACTGGTTCCAGTAGGCGAAGGCCTCAGGATAGTCGATGTAGCGGCGTGGCATGCCCTGACGGCCCAAGAAGTGCTGGGGGAAGAAGGTCAGGTTGGCGCCGATAAACATCGCCCAGAAGTGCAGCTTGCCTGCCCATTCGGGGTACATGCGGCCTGTCATCTTGGGCAGGTAGAAGTAGATGCCTGCGAAGATGGCAAAGACGGCACCGAGGGACATCACGTAGTGGAAGTGTGCCACGACGTAGTAGGTGTCGTGATAGGCGCGGTCGACGGCGGCTTGGCTCAGCACGATGCCGGTGACGCCACCGACGGTGAAGAGGAACAGGAAGCCGAAGGCCCAGAGCATCGGTGTTTTGAACTCGATAGAGCCGCCCCACATGGTGGCGATCCAGCTGAAGACCTTCACCCCTGTCGGCACCGCGATGACCATGGTGGCCAGCATGAAGTAGGCCTGCTGGTTCAGGGTCATGCCCACCGTGTACATGTGGTGGGCCCAGACGACGAAGCCCAGAGCGCCAATCGCGATGATCGCCCAGACCATCGGCAGGTAGCCGAAGACCGGTTTGCGCGAGAAGGTCGCAATCACGTGGGAGATGATGCCAAAGCCCGGTAGGATGATGATGTAAACTTCGGGGTGACCGAAAAACCACAGGATGTGCTGGTAGAGGATCGGGTCACCACCGCCTGCGGGGTCAAAGAAGGCAAAGCCGAAGTTACGGTCCATTAGCAGCATGGTGATCGCGCCCGCCAGAACCGGCAAGGACAGAAGGATCAGCCAGCTTGTAACGAAGATCGACCACGCGAAGAGCGGCACTTTGAACAGGGTCATGCCTGGGGCGCGCATGTTCAGGAAGGTGGTGATCATGTTAATCGCGCCGAGGATCGACGAGG
This sequence comes from Sulfitobacter sp. W027, assembly GCF_025143985.1. Lineage (NCBI taxonomy): Bacteria > Pseudomonadati > Pseudomonadota > Alphaproteobacteria > Rhodobacterales > Roseobacteraceae > Sulfitobacter > Sulfitobacter sp. W027. The sequence continues at coordinate 2,182,909 of NZ_CP083564.1, read as the reverse complement.
CACCCGAGACGTGGACAGCGAAGATCGCGAAGTCCATCGACATGCCTGCTTCGCGCACCGAGAGCGGCGGGTAGAGCACCCAGCCCACGCCGGAGCCGAGCTGGCCGTTGCCGCCCGGGGTCAGGATCGAGCAGACCGCCAGCGTCGTGCCGGCCACATAGAGCCAGAAGCTGAGGTTGTTCATCCGCGGGAAGGCCATGTCCGGCGCGCCGATTTGCAGCGGCATGAAGTAGTTGCCGAACCCACCGAAGAGAGCGGGAATCACAACGAAGAACATCATCAGGATGCCGTGGCCGGTGATCAGCACGTTCCACAGATGACCGTTCGGCGTACATGCAGCGGCACTATCCGCGATGAAACGCGCGCCTTCCATACACATGTATTGAACGCCGGGATCCATGAGCTCAAGGCGCATGTAAACGGTGAATGCCACCGAGATAAGACCCACGAAAGCCGAGACGATCAGGTACAAAATACCGATGTCTTTGTGGTTGGTGGACATGAACCACCGGGTGAAGAACCCCCGGTCGTCGTGATGATCTTGGCCGTGAATGGCTGCGTCTGCCATGCGGTGCCTCCTGCAAATGAATTGGACACATGGCACCATAGGCGGCGCATGCGTAGTCGCGCCCGTTTTAGAGCGCTCGCTTCGCGGGGGCAATGGGCGCGATGGTCGCAGGGAGGGTATTTTTTGCCCGAGTGTTGTGGCCGTAAAATCAAGGTGGGGCGCGCTCGGCACGGGCTCTCGGACCGTCAGGAGGCGATATCGCAACTGCCGACAGGATCGCTTGCAAAGACATCCTCAAAGGTTGCGCGAAGGGCAAGGTCGACATCATCCATTGTCACGGGCAGGCCCAGATCGACCAGTGAGGTTACCCCATGGGTCGTGATGCCGCAGGGGACAATGCCGCCAAAATGGCTGAGGTCCGGCTCTACGTTGATGCTGATGCCGTGAAAGCTAACCCATTTGCGCAGCCGAATTCCAATCGCGGCGATCTTGTCTTCGGCGGGGCTGCCATCGGGCTGCGCGGGTTTTTCGGGCCGCTGCACCCAGACGCCAACGCGACCAGGGCGAATCTCTCCGCGCAGGTTAAATTGGTCTAAGGTGGCGATCACCCAATTCTCCAGTTGGCGCACGAAACAGCGCACATCGCGCCCTCGTGCAGCCACGTCGAGCATGACATAGGCCACGCGCTGGCCCGGCCCGTGGTAGGTATATTGCCCGCCGCGCCGAGTAGGGTAGACGGGGAATCGGTCAGGCTCGGTCAGGTCTTCGGCTTTTGCCGAGGTGCCGGCGGTGTAGAGCGGGGGATGCTCCACCAGCCAGATGCATTCTTTGGCCTCACCAGCGGAAATAGCGGTGGCGCGCGCCTCCATCCACGCCTCGGCGCTGCGGTAATCGGTCAAGCCGTCGGTGATGATCCATTCAACCATAGAGATGCCTTAGCAAGACCTGTGCCGCACCGCCAGAGGCTCTGCGTCAGGCGGCAGCGTCGCGCTCTTCCAAAACCTTGCGCAGCATCTGGGCGTAATTCTCGGCCCCCTGTGCGCCGGTGACGAGGTATTTGCCCTCAAAAATCATCGATGGCACGCCGGAGATGCCCCGCGAGGTCCAGAAATCCTGAGCTTCACGGGTTTGCTCAGCTAGGCTGCCACTGCTTAGCACTTCCAGCGCCTCGGCCTGGTCCAGCCCGACGGAAGCCGCGACATCGGCCAGCACTTCGCTATCGTTCACATTGCGCCCTTGGGTGAAATGCGCGTCGAAGAGGGCCATTTTCAGCGGGTGCTGCAGACCTTTGACCTGCGCCCAAGTCAACAATTGATGCGCGGCGAAGGTGTTTTGCATCCGCGTGTCATCGGAGAAATTAAAGGTAAAGCCCAGATCGCGGCCCATCTGGGATAGCCGTTTGCGATTCTCGACCGATTGGGCAGGAGTCGATCCGTACTTCTCGGCCAGATGCTCAGCCATGTTTTGACCCTCGGCAGGCATCTGGGGGTTCAACTCGAACGGATGCCAGCGCAGATAGGCCCCGACACCAACAGCGCCAAGCGCCTGTTCCAGTTGTTTATAGCCCACGATACACCAAGGACACATGACATCCGACACGATGTCGATTTGCACGGTAGGGGTGTCTGTCGGGGTAGGGGTGGTATCTGCGGGCATAACGAAATCCTTATTGCTTGCCCCACAGATGGCCTGCCCGGCGCGTCCTTTCAACGTCTGAGCCATGAGATTGCACGATATTAAAGAGATCGTGAACGGGGAAAGCGGCGCGAAAAAGGGGCTGTGAACAGCTTTCTGAAACTCCCTGAAAAATTTTGCCGATTGCCTCTTCACAAGCCTCTGGTCTTTGGCTAAACCCCGCCCACCAACCATGGCGTGCGGTCGTGGCGGAATGGTAGACGCGCAGCGTTGAGGTCGCTGTGGGGTAACACCCGTGAGAGTTCGAGTCTCTCCGACCGCACCACCATGTTTTGCAATAGTAAAACGATGGTCGGAACACTCCTGAAAGAAAATTGATCTGAGGCCTCGCCTCTGGCGGCGTGCAGCCTACACTCTTGCTGCGCGGTATCTTGCCGATTCCGCGCCCCAGATACACAGGCGGTGGGGGGGACGCAGTTCACATCTTCTTCATGCATCCGCAGAGTGTTTGCAGCCAAGGCAGCAATGCCGTTTAACGGTTGATGAGAATAAGGCCCGTCCGAGGCGGGCAGAGGAGAACCGGCGCGGAGACCGGGACGACGGGATGCAGGAGGGTAGCGCGTGGCGCATCAAGGGCAGACTCAAAGGGCGGCAGTTTATCTCGCTCTTGGACTTCTTCTTGGCGGGGGCGCTGCTGCGCAGGCCGCGCAATTGGCAATCACAGGTGTAGCGGAGGATTCAGAGCTTTATGCCACCCTGCGCGACGGCTCCCTGCTGGCCGAGCAAACCGATGAGGATGCCGAGCCGGCCACGCCGCAGGAATTGGTCGCCGCCGCACAGGCGGACTATGGCAGGCTTTTGGCGCTTCTTTACGACAATGGGTATTTCGGGCCGACTCTGAAAATCACGTTGGATGGTGTCGATGCCGCTGCGATCCCCCCGGTGCAGCCGCCGCGTCGCATTGACCGCGCTGTGATCACCGTCGATCCGGGGCCAAAGTTCCGCTTTGGCCTGACCCGGATTGCCCCGGTTGCACCTGAGACCGAGTTGCCCGAGGGCTTTGCCACTGGCGAAACTGCCAGCCTTGGTGTGCTGAAAGAAACCGTTTCGACCGGGATCAGCGGCTGGCGCAATGTGGGCCATGCCAAAGCAGCTTTGGCCGATCAAGACCTTACCGCCAAACACCGCGAAAGGCAGATCGACGCCGATCTGCGGCTCGCTCCCGGCCCAAGGCTGCGCTTTGGCGCGCTGACCGTGACCGGCAATGAAGACGTGCGCACTGCGCGCTTGATTGAAATCGCGGGCCTGCCGGAGGGGGAGGTCTTCTCTCCCGAGGAGTTGGACCTGGCCACCGAACGGCTGCGCCGCACCGGGGCCTTTGACGCGGTGGCCCTGATTGAAGCGGATCGGATCGGCCCCAATGACACGCTGCCCATTGCAGCACAGGTGACCGAAGCGCCCAAACGCCGCTTTGGGTTTGGTGCGGAACTGTCCTCGCTTGAAGGGCTGACGCTCAGCACCTTTTGGCTGCACCGTAACCTGCTGGGCGGCGCCGAACGGCTGCGCCTGTCGGCTGAGATCGAAGGGATTGGCGGCAATTCGGGCGGGGAAGACTACACGCTGGCCGCCCGTTTCGAGCGCCCAGCGACGTTTAACGAAGACACGAACTTCTATGCACTGGCGACATTGGAACAGCTCGACGAGGTAAACTTTTTCTCCCGTCAGTTGGACCTTGAGGCCGGGATCGAGCGGATCGCCAATCAAAACCGCACCTATTCTGCGGGCCTTGGTCTGCGGGTGGCCGAGACGGAGGATGCGTTCGGCACCAATCAATACACCCTGTTGACCCTGCCGCTGGGGGCCGAATTTGACTACCGTGACAAGGAGTTGGACGCGACCGAGGGTTATTACATCGATGCCAATATCACACCCTTCGTCGCGCTGTCGGGCTCGGAAAGCGGGCTGCGCACATATTTCGACGCGCGCTATTACCGCAGTTTTGGAAACGAGCGCCCGGTGACGCTGGCCTTTCGCGGTCAACTTGGCACGGTCGCGGGGCCGGACCTGTCTGAGGCACCTGCGGATTACCTCTTTTACTCCGGCGGGGGCGGCAGTGTGCGCGGCCAGCCTTATCAATCGCTGGGCGTTGATCTGGCCAGCGGCGACACCGTGGGCGGGCGCAGTTTCGTCGGCCTCTCTGCAGAGGCGCGGGTGAAGCTGACCGAGAAGATCGGCGTCGTGGGCTTTGCCGATGCCGGCTACATTGGCTCCGAAGAATTCTATGACGGTTCAGGCACTTGGCACTCTGGCGCGGGTTTGGGCTTGCGCTACGCCACGGGGATCGGCCCGATCCGTCTGGATGTGGCCGTGCCCACTTCGGGGCCGGAGGTGGATGAAGATTTCCAAGTCTATATCGGGATTGGGCAGGCGTTTTAATGCGACAGTTTTTGCAATTTCTCACCGCCAGCTTTGTCTATTTGGCCTGTCTCACCCCCGCCTTGGCGCAGGATGACGACAAGGGCTTTTTGACGCGCACCATTCAGGATGCACTTAGCGGGGCAGGGCGCACGGTCAGCATCGATGGGTTCGCCGGGGCGCTGAGTTCGGCGGCTTCTTTTGATCGGATGACCATTTCCGATGACGATGGCATTTGGCTGACATTGGAAGACGTGGTGCTGGACTGGAACCGCTCCGCCTTGCTGCGCGGGCGGCTTGAGGTGGAACAGCTCACCGCCGGGCGGCTTGATCTTGAGCGTCTGCCAGTGAGCGATGAGGTCGACCTACCCGATGCCGAGGCCAAGCCATTCGCACTGCCTGATCTGCCGGTCTCCATTGAAATTGCAGACTTTTCCGTAGACGAGATTAACCTTGGCGAGCCGATCCTTGGCGAAGCTGCGCAGCTTTCGATCAAGGCCAATGCACGGCTCACTGATACGGTCGGCATCGTCGATTTTCAGGCCCGCCGCACCGATGGCAAAAAGGGTGAGTTCGACATTCAGGCCGATTTTGACCGCACGGAGAACGTGTTGGACCTGCTGTTGAACCTGACCGAAGACCCCGAAGGCATCGCCTCCAAATTGCTGAACCTTCCGGGCCAGCCGTCGGTACAAATGACCGTCAAAGGTGCAGGGCCGCTGGATGATTTCGCCACCGATGTCATTATCGCCACCGATGGCGAGGAACGTCTCGCAGGGCAAGTGACGCTGGGCACGGAGGCCTCCCGCCGTTCGAATGAGACGCCGGACCGCCGCGTTCAGGCGGATATCGGCGGCGACATCACTGCGCTGCTCGCCCCGCGCTACCGCGACTTTTTCGGGGATGACGTGCGGCTGGCGTTGGATGCGCTGTTGGAAAGCAATGGCGCTGTCGATGTCAGCAGCTTTACCCTTGCTGCCAATTCTGTCGATCTGGAAGGGAAGGTCACGCTCAATCAAGAGAAATGGCCGACGCTCATCGACATTTCGGGCCGGATTGCCAACCCTGATGGCACTTCGACGCTGTTGCCCATTTCGGGCGATGGCGGCACGCGGGTTGAGGCCGTGACCCTGCGCGTGGATTACGACGCCGCCGATGGGGATCGTTTTGACAGTGCTTTCGACATCACCGGGTTGGACACTGGCGCGTTGCAAATCGCGCAGACGCAACTGGCATTGGAGGGGATCCTCGAAGGCAATCTTGGCAGTTTGGGCCAGTTCCTTGGCGATGTGACCTTTGCCGCCGAGGGGCTGTCACTGACCGATCCGTCGAGCGCCGAGGCGATTGGCGATGCGATCAACGGCAGTGCCAAAATCCGTTTTGTCGAAGGTGAGCCGATTGAGATCAGCGGTCTGACCCTGACCGGGGAGGACTACGGTCTGACCGGTGAGGCGGCGATTGACGGTGTGGATACCGGGCTGCTCACGCAGTTGAAGGTGACGCTCGAAGCCAATGATATCAGTCGCTTTTCTGCGCTGGCAGGCCGCGATGTCGCAGGAGCCGCTGCGCTGGCGTTGAACGGCACGGTAACGCCCTTGGGGGGCATGTTCGATCTGGCGATCGCGGGGGGGACGGATGACCTCAAAATCGGGATCGAACAGGCCGATGCAGTCTTGGCCGGGCGGACCAGCCTCAGCATGGTCGCGAAACGCAATGAAACCGGGACTTATCTTCGGGATCTCGACCTGAAGAACGACGCTATTGACCTGACCGGCAATGTAGAGTTGCGCAGCGAAGACAGTCGCGCGGCTTTGGACTTTACGTTGGCGGACGTCGGGCTGGTGCTGCCGCAATACGAAGGGCCCATCGCGGTCAAGGCGACTGCGGTGCAAGAGGCCCGTGGCTGGGTTGTTGATGCGGTCACCGATGGCCCCTATGACGCGGCGCTGACCGTTTCGGGGCTGGCCACGGGCGAAGACGCGCAGATCGATTTCACCGCTGACATTCCCCGCATCGAAGACTTCGTACCCGAGGCGGATATCACCGGGCCTGTCACGGCCAAGGGCGATCTGCGCCAGACACCGCAGGGTTGGGAGATCAACACCGATGCCAGCGGCCCACTTGACGCGCAGGCCTCGGTCAAAGGGCTGGTCTCGCCACGCGTTGATGTTGCCTTTGACCTGTCGTTGCCCGATATCCAACCACTCGTGCCGCAGCTCAACGGCGGGGTCGAGGCCAGCGGGACATTGGAGCAGACCGAACAGGGGTTTGTCATCGATACCATCGCCAATGGCCCCTACGACAGCCGTGTCTCGGTCGAAGGTCTGGCAACTGGGCCGGATATGGTGCTGAATTTCGATCTGTCTTTGCCGGATATCAGTCCGCTGGCCCCCGGCGTCAATGGACCACTGTCGGCACAGGGAACCGTCCGCCAGGGGGACGAGGGGATCGCCGTGGATGTCGCTGCGACTGGCCCCTATGGCAGTACCGCCATGGTCGAAGGTCTGGCGACCGGCCCCAATATGGCGCTGAGCTTTGACCTGTCGGTGCCCGACCTCAGCCCCCTCGCGCCCGGCGTGAACGGCCCGCTTTCGGCCACGGGCGATATCCGCCAAACTGAGGACGGCATTGCCGTGGATATGAGTGCCAACGGTCCCTATGGCAGCAGGGCCATGGTCGAAGGGCTGGTCACAGGGGAGGTCTCGATGCGGTTCGACGTCTCGGTGCCCAATGTGAACCCTTTCGTGCCAAGTGTCTCAGGCTCCTTCGCCGCAAATGGCGTCGCGCGCCAAACGGAGGCGGGTGTGGTGCTGGATGCCAGCGCCAGCGGCCCTTATGGTGCGCGGGCGACTGTCGACGGCTTGGTGACAGGCCCCAATGCAGCAGTCGATTTCCAGTTTAACATGCCTGACATCGGCGCCTTGGTAGAGCAGGTGAACGGCCCGCTCAGCGTCGCAGGCTCGGCCCGGCGCGAGGGGGAGGCCTGGCGCATCGACACTAATGCCAACGGTCCCGCTGGCACGCAGGCTACCGTGGCTGGATTGGTGAATCCCGATGGGACGCTGAACCTTGATATCGCGGGCAATGCGCCGCTTGGCCTGTCACGGCCCTTCCTCGCCCCGCGCAACTTGCAGGGGCAGGCGCGGTTTGACTTGCAGATCAACGGCCCGGCGGCGCTGTCCTCGGTCAGTGGGCGCATCACCACGAATGACGCGACCTTCACCGCGCCGAATCTACGCGTCGCCCTTCGGGGGATCAATGCGGACGTCCAGTTGGACAACAATCGCGCACAGTTGACCGTAACCGGGCAAGCCGTGGACGGCGGTGAGCTTCGCGTGGCGGGGGCGATCACCCTGACACCGGCCTTGCCGGCAGACATCAGTGTGACCCTGCGCAACCTCGTCTTTGCCGACCCCAGCCTATACAGCACCACGCTGAACGGCGACCTGCGGCTTGCAGGCCCCTTGAGCGGCGGGGCGCAGATCTCGGGTGTGATCAACGCAGGCGAGACGAATATTCAAGTGCCTGCAACGGGGTTGACCTCTATCGGGGACATTCCGCAGATCACCCATGTGAACGCTCCTGCAGATGTATTGGCCACCCGCCGTAAGGCTGGGCTTGAAGGCGCAGATGCGGGCGAGGATCCGACCGAAGAGGCCAGCGGCCCCGGCTTTGGCCTGAACCTTCAGATCAATGCGCCCAACCGCATTTTCGTGCGGGGACGGGGGATTGATGCGGAACTGGGCGGCTCGCTCACCCTCAGCGGGACTACCAACCGCATCATCTCGGCCGGGCGGTTTGAGCTGATCCGGGGGCGGTTGGACATCTTGGGCAAACGCTTTTTGCTCGACGAAGGCTCGGTCCAGTTTCAGGGCGACTTTATCCCCTATATCCGTTTTGTGACCTCGACCGATACCAAGGCGGGCGAAGTGCGGGTGATTGTCAGCGGCCCTGCGAATGAGCCGGAGGTTACCTTTGAATCGACCCCTGCCGCGCCGCAGGATGAGGTGCTGTCGCAACTGCTCTTTGGCCGCAACATCTCGGAAATCTCGGCCTTCCAAGCGCTGCAACTGGCCAGCGCCGTGGCAACGCTCGCGGGACGTGGCGGGGAAGGGGTGATCGCCAACCTGCGCGAGGGCTTCGGTCTGGACGATCTGGATGTGACCACCACCGACGACGGTGCGACCGCGCTGCGGCTGGGGAAATACCTCACCGACAACGTCTACACCGATGTCACGGCGGCCTCAGACGGGACGGGCGAGGTTTCCCTCAACCTCGACATCACCGAGAGCCTGACGGCCAAAGGCACGCTTGGCTCGGACGGCGACAGCAGCATCGGGATTTTCTTTGAGCGTGATTACTGAAACCGGGGGCGCTTTCTGAGGCGCCCTTGGTTGTGGTTAATCTTCGTCGCGCGGGGTAAAACGGCCATAGCGGCCTCGGTCAAACATCAGCCCCGCCGCGCCATCCTCACGCAGGGCAACTTCGCGTACATGGCCCAAGATCAACGAATGATCGCCCGCCGGATGTACGGCGTAAGTGTTGCAGTGAAAACGCGCGAGACAGCCGGCAAAAGTCGGCACCCCGGCGGTATCTTCACCCCAGTCAAAGCCGGAAAAGTCATGTCCTTGACCGGCGAACCGCTGGGCCAAGTTCTCTTGATCCGCGCCCAAGACATGGATGCAAAAGGACGCGGCAGAGGTGAAGCTGTCATGGCGTTTGGAAGAGATCGCAGGCGACCACAGCACCAAGGGCGGATCAAGCGAGACCGAGGCGAAAGAATTCGCGGTCATCCCCATAGGACCCTGCGCGGTATTCACGGTAACCACGGTCACGCCGGTGCCAAACCGCCCAAAGGCACGGCGCAGGGCCGTGGCATCGCCGCTGTCGGGGGAGAAGGGGATCAGATCATCACTCATAGCGACAAGCGGTGCCATGTGGCGGCTGATTTGTCCAGCGGTGCCGGGGCGTTGGGCGCTGTCGGGGGCGCATGAATATTCCTAACTTTGGCGCTCTGCAGGAACCCTTATCTCGGGCGGGCGTTGTGCCTGCGATGAGAGGCAACAACAGCGCCTGCGTGGTGCTGATGCTGGCTGTCGGAAGGGGGCGAGGCACCTGATGTGCGTCGCTCGACCAAGGCACCCGAATGCCGTTCAAAGCAGATAAGGCGCACCGCTGCGCCGGAAAGTGACTTAAGATGATGCATGCAACCAAACTGACCCTCGGCGCCGCCCTGTTGAGCGCCACCGCCTTTGGCTCCACTGCAATGGCCGATGACAATGAGACCGTGGATCACGCCGAAATCGGCTCGCTGTCGTGCGACGTGGGCGATGGCACCGGCTTTATCTTCGGTTCTACCCGTGAACTGACATGTACCTTTAACCCCATCGAAGAAGGGCTCGAAGATGAGACCTATGTCGGTGAGATCAACCGCTGGGGTGTCGACATCGGCAAAACCCAAAACGGCCAAATGTCTTGGCTGGTGCTGGCCCCGACCGAGCAAGAGTATTCCGAAGGCGGCCTGAACGGCAGCTATAAAGGCGTCTCTGCCGAAGCGACCGTGGGTGTGGGCGCTGGTGCCAACCTGATGACCGGTGGCTCCGAAGACACGCTGGCACTTCAACCGCTAAGCTTGAACACCCAGACCGGCGTGAACTTTGCCGTGGGTGTGGGCGAGATCAACCTGCAGCGCGTCGAAGGCTGAGCCTGAGCGATAGCAGTTTAAGAACTGGGCCGTCCTTTGGGGCGGCCCTTTTCTGATGGCGGAACATCACAGCTTTGTAAGCTGATCACCGACCCGAACGCTGCCGTCCTGCACGATTTTGCACAGGATACCGCGCAGGCGATGCGGGCGGTTTTCCTTTCGGTTGATCCAGCGCAGGCTGTCTTGGCCATATCGGTCGCGCCATTTGATGCAGCCGTTGTTGAACTTGTCGCTCACCTCCAAGACAGCCGATCCCGCTTGTAGCCGTGTTCCGACGGGGAGGTTTTCATGGCTGAGGTCCATGTCCACGATCATCGTATCGCCGGGGTGGACCGTATGGTCGCGGTCGCGCCAGCAGAGGTCCATCATTCTTTTGGACAGGATAGAGACTTGGATGCGCGGGTCCGGGCTGCCGTCGGGTAGCGTCAGCCAAGGCTTTTTGGTCCAGCGTTCGCCGAGGATGCCTTTGGCCTCGGTCAGGTCCAGATGCTCTTGAAACTGTCGCAGACCGTAGTCGGGACGAAAGCACAGCTGAAGGATGGGTGCCGCATCTTTCGGGGCGCCGAGAATTTTCGGCAAGGCAGCGTCGCATTCCTCTGCTGTGGCATGCAGCGCGGTTTGGGGGGCGATCTGATCCATGTCTCTCTTCCTATTGCTGCACGGCGCGGGGGCGGGCGGCCACCCGCGCCATGCAACGCCTTAGCGATTCATCCGGTTGTCGATAAGATCATCCACAACGCTCGGATCCGCCAGCGTCGATGTATCCCCCAGAGCGCCAAAATCGTTCTCGGCGATCTTGCGCAGGATGCGGCGCATGATCTTGCCCGAACGGGTTTTGGGCAGGCCCGGCGCCCATTGGATCAGATCGGGCGAGGCGATGGGGCCAATCTCTTGCCGGACCCAGTTGCGAAGCTCGGTGCGCAGGTCTTCGGAAGGCTCTTCACCGCTCATCAATGTAACATAGCAATAGATGCCCTGACCTTTGACATCATGCGGGTAGCCGACCACGGCGGCTTCGGCCACTTTGTCATGGGCGACCAGCGCACTTTCGACCTCTGCCGTGCCCATGCGGTGACCAGAGACATTGATCACGTCATCCACGCGGCCTGTGATCCAATAGTCACCATCGGCATCGCGCTTGCAGCCGTCACCGGTGAAATAATAACCCGGGTAGTCGGCGAAATAGGTTTTCTCGAACCGTTCATGATCCCCCCAGACCGTGCGCATCTGACCCGGCCAGCTGTCGGCGATGCAAAGCACGCCCTCGGCAGGGTTGCCCTCGATCTCTTTGCCCGAGGTCGGGTCCAGCACCACCGGCTTGATGCCAAAGAAGGGTTTCATCGCCGCGCCGGGCTTCATGTCATGGGCGCCGGGCAGGGGGGTCATTAGATGGCCGCCGGTCTCGGTCTGCCACCATGTATCGACGATCGGGCAGCGGCCGTGGCCGACCACCTCGTGATACCAGTTCCACGCTTCGGGGTTGATCGGCTCACCCACAGTGCCAAGGATGCGCAGCGACGACAGATCGCTTTTGGTGACGAATTCTTTGCCTTGCCCCATCAGCGCGCGGATGGCGGTGGGGGCAGTGTAGAACTGCGTGACCTTATGCTTTTCGCAAACCTGCCAGAAGCGGCTGGCGTCGGGGTAGGTGGGCACGCCCTCAAACATCAGCGTGGTCGCGCCATTGGCCAGCGGGCCATAGACGATATAGCTGTGCCCGGTGACCCAGCCCACGTCCGCCGTGCACCAATAGATGTCGCCGTCGTGGTAGTCGAAAGTGACTTCGTGGGTCAGCGCGGCATAGGTGATATAGCCGCCGGTGGTATGGACCACGCCCTTGGGCTGGCCGGTGGAGCCTGAGGTATAGAGGATAAACAGTGGGTCTTCGGCATTCATGGCGGTAGGCGCGCAGTTATCAGCGGCCTTCTCGGCCAGCACGTTGTAGTCCCGGTCGCGCGCTTCGTTCCACGCCACATCGCCGCCCGTGCGCCGCACCACGAGGCATTGCACGCTGGTGTCGCACTGCGCCAACGCCTTGTCGGCATTGGCCTTGAGCGGCGTGGCTTTGCCACCGCGCGGTGCTTCGTCGGCAGTGATAACGACTTTAGCCTCGCAGCCGTTGACGCGGGCTGCGAGGGCATCGGGCGAAAAGCCTGCGAAAACGATCGAATGGATCGCGCCAATCCGCGCACAGGCTAGCATGGCATAGGCGGCCTCGGGGATCATCGGCATATAGATGATGACGCGGTCGCCTTTATCAACGCCCAGATCGCGAAGCACATTGGCCATGCGGCAGGTGGCGCTATGAAGCTCGCGGTAGCTGATGTGTTTGGCCGCATCCTTGGGGCTGTCCGGCTCCCAGATGATCGCGGTCTGATCGCCGCGTGTCTCAAGGTGCCGGTCAATGCAATTTGCGCTGACGTTCAACTCCCCATCCGCAAACCAGTTGATGCTGACCGACCCAAGGTCAAAGTTCACATCGCGCACTTGGGTGAAGGGTTTGATCCAGTCGATCCGCTGGGCCTGTTCGCGCCAGAAACCGTCGGTGTCGGTGACCGAGGCTTGGTACATCTTGTCGTAGGTCTGCGCATCCACATGGGCGCGGGCGGCCATGTCGGCGGATGGCGGATAGGTCTTGGCGGTGGCGTCGGACATGGTGGTTCCTCCCTAGATGTACGCGTCTTGCCACGGGCTGCGGGTCTTACCCTGCTTGCCGTGGCCTCCTCCTGAGCTGGATCATAACGGCCCGTGAAAAGAAGTGAATAAGCAACTGGAATACAAGGGCTTGCCTGTAAAGGTTTTTCCCGTTTTCCGGGTTGACTGTAAATTTTTCGATTTTCGCGGGCAATAGGTGGGCTTTTTCAAAGCCTTGCCAGTCAAACATGGTGCAACTGTCTTGCAGCTGTTGGATTTGCGCGGCATGACGGGGTTGGCAGGCTTGCCCCCACGGGGTAGCCTGTGCGCCAATCCGCTCACTAAGGGCGGGCATCTAGGGAGAGATATCATGAAAAACCTGCTGAGCGGCGCCGCCGCCTGTGCGCTGAGCGTTGCCTTTGTAAGCGAAGCTGCCGCGACCGAATGGAACGCCTCCGTCTGGGGCAAGCGCCGCGCCTTCACCGAGCATGTCGAAAAGATCGCCGAACTGGTGAGCGAAAAGACCAACGGTGAATTCACCATCAACGTCAGCTACGGCGGCCTGTCCAAGAACCGTGAAAACCTCGACGGTATCTCTATCGGTGCTTTCGAGATGGCCCAGTTCTGCGCCGGCTACCACGCGGACAAGAACCGCGCGATCACCGTGCTGGAACTGCCCTTCCTCGGCGTCAGCAACCTTGAAGAAGAAGTTGCCGTCAGCCGTGCCGTCTATGCGCACCCCGCCGTGGCCAAAGAGATGGCGCAGTGGAACGCCAAAATGCTGATGACCTCGCCCATGCCGCAGTACAACCTTGTCGGCACCGGCGATCCGCGCACCACATTGGAAGATTTCGACGGCATGCGCGTGCGCGCCACCGGTGGTCTGGGTAAAGCATTCGAAGCCGTTGGCGGTGTGCCGACATCCGTGACCTCTTCGGAAGCCTATAACGCGATGGAGTCCGGTGTGGTTGACACCGTGGCCTTTGCTCAGCACGCGCATCTGTCCTTTGGCACGATCAACAAAGCCGACTGGTGGACCGCAAACCTCAACCCCGGCACTGTGAATTGCCCGGTCGTGGTGAATATTGACGCCTATGAAGCGCTGACCGACGCAGAGCGTGAAGCCCTTGACGGCTCCGTTGATGAGGCGCTGGATCACTACCTCGCCAACTATGGTGAGTTGCTCAAAAGATGGGATGCCATCCTTGAGGAAAAGGGTGTCGAGAAGGTCGAATTCTCCCCTGAGGTGATTGCCGAGTTCAAGGCCAAGGCTGCCGACCCTGCACGTGAAGCATGGATCAAAGACATGGAAGCCCAAGGCATTCCGGGTCAGGAGCTCTATGACCTCGTGATGGAAACACTGGAAAAAGAACGCGCGTCGAACTAAGACCTGCGCGCATGACTAAGAGGGCCGTGCGGCAAACCGCGCGGCCCTTTCGACTTCCAAAACGAAACAAACAGACTTTCTGAAAAGGAGAGCCGATGGCCGGATCATCCGCCGTGCTGGAGGACAGCAGCCTCCTCAGCCGCCTCGACCGGGGCCTGCTGAAGCTAGAGACCATCTTTGCCCTGATCTCGGGGATTGCCGTTTTCATGTTGATGGTGCTGGCCGTTTGGTCCGTGGGGGGGCGCAAGTTCTTTGCCACGCCGCTGGCGGGCTATGTCGACTGGATCGAAGCGGCGATGCCGTTCATCGCCATCATGGGCATTGCCTATACCCAACGTATGGGCGGGCATGTGCGCATGGACATCCTGATTGGCCAGCTTAAGGGCCGCGCGCTTTGGGCGGCGGAACTGCTGTCGGTGGTGCTGATCCTTCTGTTGATGCTGGCGCTAACGTGGGGCGCTTGGGCGCATTTTGACCGCAGCTTTGATATGGCGGCCCCGATGTGGAGCCGCGACAGCTCGATTGATATCGGCCTGCCGATCTGGCCCAGCAAACTGGTAGTGCCCGTGGCCTTTGCCGTGATCAGCCTGCGGCTTTGCCTGCAGATCTGGGGCTATGGCCGGGCCTTGGTGCTGGGGCTGGAACGCCCCGTGGCCGTGCCGCTGGTGCAATCGGCGGCAGAACAAGCAATGGCCGAGGCCGAACAACTGGATGGACGCGACTGATGGATCCTATTGAAATCGGCCTTTGGGTCTCGGGCGGGATGCTGCTCATGGTGGTGCTTGGCATGCGGGTGGCTTTCGCCGCTGCGATGGCCGGGCTTGTGGGCCTTATCTGGATTTTCTGGGCCAAGAAGGGCATGGAGTGGGACCAGTTGGGCTGGGCGCTGACCGTGGCGATCAAGACTGCGGGGCAGGTACCGCATTCCAAAGTGTCGAGCCAGACCCTCTCGCTCATCCCCACCTTCATCCTGATCGGTTTCTTGGCCTATTACGCAGGTCTGACCAAAGCGATCTTTGAAGCCGCGAAGCGTTGGTTCGCTTGGGTACCGGGCGGTTTGGCGGTCTCGACTGTCTTCGCCACGGCAGGCTTCGCGGCCGTGTCGGGTGCTTCGGTTGCGACGGCAGCGGTCTTTGCCCGTATCGCCATCCCCGAAATGCTTAAGATCGGCTATAACAAGCAATTCGCCGCGGGCGTCGTGGCGGCAGGGGGCACGCTGGCCTCATTGATCCCGCCCTCGGCGATCCTCGTGATCTATGCGATCATTGTTGAGCAGGACGTGGGCAAGCTGCTCTTGGCGGGCTTCATCCCCGGTGCATTCTCGGCAGTTGTCTATGCCATCCTAATCATCGGCATCGCCATGATCTGGAAGAACGTCGGCCCACCCGTGACCGGCTTTACATGGCGCGAACGCTTTGCTTCCTTGCCGGCAGCACTGCCGATCGTGGCGGTGGTCGTGATCATCATCTTCTTCGTCTACAACCCCTTTGGCGATGCATGGGGCACCCCGACCGAGGGCGGCGCGGTGGGTGCGTTCATCGTCTTCTGCATGGCGGTCTTCCGTGGGATGCGTTTGGCCGAGTTGAAGGACGCGCTGTTGGAGACCGCGAAGCTGACGGTGATGATCTTCACCATCATCTGGGGCGTCTTGATCTATGTGCGTTTCTTGGGCTTTGCCGATCTGCCGGGCGCGTTCGCCGATTGGATCTCATCGCTCGAAACCTCGCCCATGCTGATCCTGATCTGCATCCTGCTGGCCTATGCCGTGCTGGGCATGTTCATGGATGCGATCGGCATGCTGCTGCTGACGCTGCCCGTGGTTTACCCGGCGGTGATGGCCCTCAACGGTGGCGAGTTTGTTTCGGCGGCGGACAGTGCCTTTGGCATGTCCGGCCCAATGTGTGCGATCTGGTTCGGCATTCTGGTGGTGAAGATGGCGGAGTTCTGTCTGATCACGCCGCCCATCGGCCTCAACTGCTTTGTCGTGGCGGGCGTGCGCCCCGACCTCAGCGTGCAGGACGTGTTCCGCGGCGTGATGCCCTTCTTCGTTGCTGACGCGGTGACCATTGGCTTGCTGGTGGCCTTTCCGCAGATTGTGCTCTGGCTGCCGTCCCTCGCGGGCTAGGCAGTTCAGGCAGCAGGCTTCTCCGCGGCGGCTTCATCCGCCGCGGAGGCTGTGATTTCGGGATTGGATTTGTCCAAGAAGTTCCCGATCATATTGAGCGCGGTGACGTTCTCACAAATCACCTTGAAGACCACAAGGAAGGGCACCGCAACAAGCGCGCCCGCAATCCCCCAAAGCCAGCCCCAAAACACAACGGTGAGGAACACGGCAACCGTGTTTAGCTCCAACCGACGCCCCACCAAATAGGGCGTGATAAACTGCCCCTCGATTCCGGTCAGGATCTGATAGCCAATGGGCGCAAGGATCGCATAGCCGAGGCTGTCAAAGGTGGCGATGGCATAGGCCCCGACCAGCACTGCACCGATGACTCCGCCGATATAGGGCAGGAAGTTCAACAAGAACGCTGCCATGCCCCAGACGTAGGGGACCGGCATTCCAAGGGCGAAGAGATACAGACCCACGGAGATGCCGAGACCCGCGTTGATGACGGTGATGGTCAGCAGATAGCGCGACACGCGGCGTTCAACGTCGTAGACCGCCTTTAGCGCGCGTTTCTTGCCGGTAAAGGTTTGAAACGACTGTACCAGTTTGAGGTAGAACAGATCGCCCGAAGCCAGCAGGAAGAGTGCCAGCACCAGTGCCACGGCCACAGTGCCGCCGATCCGCGCGCCGGTGGTCATCGCATTGTCGAGAAGGCCGGGTTGTTTGACCACCACTTCTTCCGCAGCACCGGCACCATTCTCTGACGTGATTTGTTCGACCTGCTCTGTGGCGGAGCGGACATTTTCAACGGTCTGCACCCAGCCCTGCAATTTGCGCCGTATCTCATTGCCAAGCGATGGAATTTCATCGGCCCAAGTGGCCACGGTGCCAGCCGAAAGACCGGCCAGCACAAAGATGATCAGCCCAACAAAGCCAATCAACATCACAGCCCCCAAGGGCGGCGCGATGCCAAGTTTCTCTAACGAACGGATCAAGGGGCTGAGCGTGAGGGCGAGGAGGAAGCCAAGCAAGATCGGCAGCAGCAGATCCTTGGCGAAATAGGCGGTCACGAAGAGGGCAATCATTACCAGCACTTCCAACAGCCGTCTGATCGCAGCGATATCGCTCAAAATCTTCCCCCCATATGCCCTGCGCAGATGCTAGGAAGCCAACGCGTCAAAGGGGGAAAGGTTCAACTGTAAAAGCTGAATGGGGCTCCGTACCGGCGAATATGATCGTTGGCGTGTTACGCCTCGACCGCTTGCAGCCGCAAAGCTTGTCCTCCGAGCGCGCGGAAGGCGCGCTGGCGGCAGGTCAGAACGATGATCTGCATATCGGCCGCCTGCCGGTGCAGCGCGTCGAACATCCGCTCAATCCGGTCGTCGTCGGTAAAGACCAGCGCGTCGTCCAAGATCACCGGGGCGATGCGCCCGGCACGTGCCAGCATCCGGGCAAAGGCGAGCCGTACCAGCAGTGCCACCTGCTCCTGCGTCCCTCCCGAGAGCATGTCAATCGGCTCTTCCCGACCGCCCCGGATCAGCGCATGGGGCAAGAGCGATTCCTCTCCCCATGTCAGTTCTGCGTCAGGCCAAAGAAGTTGCAAAAGCGGTTTGAGTTCTTTCACGATGGGGGTGAAATAACGTTCCCGCGCTTCGTTCCGAGCATTTTGAAGTGCAGCCTCCAGCCGGGTGAGCACAGCGACCTCATGCGTGAGCCTAGCGAGGGTTTCTTCTGCGGCCTGCAATTGCTCTTGGGTCTCGGCCAGCCGTTCCTCCACCGCGTCGCCAGAGGCGCGGGTGATGCGTTCGCTGAGCCGGGCGAGCAGCGGGCGCAAACGGGCAATTTCATCGCGCGCTTGAGTTTCCACCGATTCCGCGCGGGTGAGGGCGGCCTGAAGGCTGGTTGCGTCCGGCGCGTCTTTCGCCTTTTCAGCGTGGCTCAGGCGCGCAGCCTCCAGCGCAGCGGCGGTGGTGACGGATTGGGCCGCGAGGTCTTCCTCCGTGAGGTCACCCAGTTTGGCCTGCTGCGCTTCGGCCCGCTGCAAACGGTCGGTGAGCGAGGTCAGCTGCGCTTCGTTGCGCGCCGCGTCGGCCTTGGCATCCGCCAGCGCTTCGGCAGCCGTCTCACGGGCGATACGGCAAGTTTCATGTTCGGACTGAGCGCTTTGCAGCGTGGCTTCGGCAGCCTCAAGATCAGGTGCCTCGGCTTCCTCTGCCGGTGTCGGAATGGTGGCGAGCGCTTGGTGCAGCGCGTCGATCCCATCAGGGGCAAGGCTGGCCAGAACGGCTTTGGCTTCACCCTGACGGGCGGCAGCTTCAGCTCGGGCGGCGGCGGCGGTGCGGGCAGCGGTCAGATCAGCCGCGCCGACTTTGTCTAGGGCGGCCTGTAGTCTGGCGGCGGCGGCCTCAACCGTGCCGTCCTCTTGCCCGCCGGTGCCGGGGTGGATTTCCAAGCTGCCGATACCGTCAATCCGCAAGGTGGTACTGCGCGGGAGCGGGAGCGGCGTGCCGTCGGCCAATGGGCCGCTTTCAGCATGGATCGCACCCGATTGACCGGGCGCGTAGCGCATGATCACTTGGGTTGCGGTGGCATCGCGTGCAGCGCGGCTGGCGGAAAGTTCGGCGGACAGGGTTTCAAGGCGTTGCAGCGCGGCGGCCTCGGGTCCCGATTTGGCCGCAGCAGTGGCTGTCTCCATCCGGTGACGGGCCTCTTCGGCCTCTTTGATCCGGGCCTCAAGGGCGCGGCGGCGGTCTGCCCCGTCGCGGGCGGCAACTGCGCGCAGGGCGCTGCGGCGCTGGTCTTCGGCGGATTGCAACGCTGTGCGGGCCTGCCCGGCAGCGACCTCAGCGACCTCCAGTGCCGTGCGGCGATCAGACAGGGCAGCACGTGCGGCCTCCGTGGCTTTGCGGGCCAGCGCTTCTTCGGATCGGGCGGCTTTCTGTTCGGCTTCTGCGGCGCGGTAATTGTCGAGCCGTGTTGTGGCCCTTTCGGCGTTTAGCCGGGCAAGATCCACAGCGCGGGCAAGGGCTTCAAGTTCCTCTGCGTGGCGCATGGCAGCGGCATGGGCGGTGCGCGCGGTTTCAAGTTTCTGGCGGCGCTCCTCAACGACCTCAGGCGTTTCCAACTCGGCCAAGGCTCGTCGGGCGCGCTGCCGTTCGGCCAGTGCGTCTTGCAACTCCCGCGCGGTGCTGGCGAGATGGTCACGCTCAGTGCTCAGCGTCTCGACCCGATCCTGCGCCTCTTTCCACGGGCCGCCCGTGCGGGGCCGCCCGGTGCTGGTCGCGTAATGGGCAAGCTCTTCCCGACATTGGGCCAGCGCCTTGTCCATGCGCCGCCCACCGGTCATGGCCTCCACCTCGGCCCCGACCGAGGTCATCAAATCGCGCCGCGCCTCGAGCGCCAGCTTTTCCTCTTTGGTGGAGCCGCCGGTGAGTGCAGTCATCCCCTGTCGGACCCAGATCAGCCCAGACGGCCCGCCGGCATCACCGCCCAATAGTTGCGCGATCCACGCCTCGGCCTCATCCGCCTGTGCGATCAGCATGCCGTTCCGGTGAACGGTGGCGAGGGGTTTTTGAAACCAGCGCTTAAAAACGACAAAGCGCCCCTCGTCAGTCTCCACCTCAATGGTCACCTCAGGTGCGCCGCCCGCATGGGGGCGCAGGGCGGCCACGTCTTTATCGCGCGAGCCGTAGGGTTTGAAGAACAAAGCCTGTATCGCGTCAAAGAGGGTGGATTTGCCGTGTTCATTCGGCTCGCTCAATACGTTGATGCCGTCGCCGATCCCCACCACCTGCGCAGGGTCGGTAAAGCGGCGGACATTGTTAAGGGTGATGGCGCGGATTTTCATGCTTTCGCTCCCTGCACATAGGCATGCAGCCGGGCAAGAGCGTCGGCGGCCACGTCGCGTTCGGCCTGCGAGAGGGTCTCGGCTTCCGCTTCCGCGACCAACGCCTCAGCGGCCAGCCGCAGCGCGCCACCACGGTCGATCTCATCAAGGTCACCGGCCTCATATTGCGTGGCCAGCGCCTCTGTCACCAGATCGAAATGGGCAAAATCCGGCGCGCAGGCTTCGGCGGCGCGGGCAAGATCTGCCCGGTCCGGCAGACCCGCCCAGCCACTGGCCGTGACGCGCAGCAGGTGATCCCGCCGACCTGTGGCGGGCAAGAGAGCCTGCAACGCCGCGGCGGCATCTTGTCTGGGGTGAAGCTGAAGCTCAGCCTCCGACCACAGGAAGATGCCGGTCTCGACCTCTGCCACCTCCGGCGCGGCATTCGGGCCTGCGATGCCCACCGCAAGGCAGACGCCGCGGCGCCCATGTTTGAACCGGTCTTGCTCGGGCGTGCCGCAGTAGTGCACCCGGTCAGAAACAGCCATCCGCCCGTGCCAATCGCCAAGGGCCAGATAATCGAGCCGTGCGCGTCGGTCCCGATCCGGCGCAATCGCATCGCCGCTTTCGGTGAAATCCGTGACCCCGCCATGGGCAAGGCCGATCCGCAGATGCCCTTCCGGGCTTTGCATATGATCCAACGGTGCGCTCGGATCGCTGGCGCCCGCGCGAAAAGCGATGGGGCAGGGCAGCAGCGTCGCCCCTTCGGCCATTTCGACTGGGGCAGCATCGGTCAAGGCACGCAGGTTTGCAGGCGCGTCGCGGCGTATCGCGTCCCACAAGGGTTCCGCATCGCGCAGGTTGTCGTGGTTGCCGGGCAAGAGCCACCATGTGATGCCCGCCTCTTCGCCCATCGCGGTCAACGCTTGCCGTACCACGGCGGGCGACGGGGTGGCGGTGTCGAATGTATCGCCCGCCAGCAGCACATGCACGGCCCCATGATCGCGCGCCGCTTGCGCGAGCTTGGCAATGGCCCCATGACGCGCTTCCATCAAACGCCCACGAATATTGCCGTCAGGCGGTTGCGGGATATTCGCGAATTTGCGCCCGATATGCAGATCAGAAGCGTGGATGAAGCGGAATGTCATGCGGTTGTCCTGAATGGCTTGGGGCGCGGCACTCGGCGAGTATGCGGCAAATGGCAAAGGTTCTTTTGAATGCTAGGCAGCACGGGGCGGAGAGTTGCACCGGCCCCATTCATCGCAAACTGGGCGCGGAGTTCAAGGTGTTGCAAAATCTGCGCGGAAAGCTGGTGCCGCCCGTCTTGCGACCTACATCATTTTCTACCGCGTCCAAAAGGCTGTGGTTTCACATTGCCCTGTCCCGCATGATTCGAGATACGATGATATTTCCAGAACCAACCGCAAAATTCCGATGCTGCTTTTGTTTTGGCCTGTGCCTCCGACAGGGTAGGGCATCACAACCGTTCTTGCCTGCCAACGGAAAGCAGGTTTGAATGCGCATCACCAGCCTTCTACCAGCATTTCCCTTTTAGAAACGTAGATTTACACACGATGAACCACGACTTCGAAAAAATCCTCCAAGCCGCGCCGTCGCCCTTCGTGTTGCTGGACAAAGAGCTTCGGGTGGTCTGGGCGAATGACGCCTACCTCAAGGTTACCGACCGGCAGGCTGACAGGCTTTTCGGTAAAGTGATCACCGAAGAATTCCCTTCCGATCCGGAAAGTGAATCTGGTCGAATGCTCCGCGCTTCCTTCGAGCGGGTGTTTCGCGATGGCATTGCCGATCACCTTCCTGTCATTCCCTATCCGATCTCCGACGCGGAGGGCAAAACCGAGGACCGCTATTGGAGTGCGACCCACACGCCGATCTCCGGGGCGGATGGCGAGGTTGAGTTTATTCTGCAGCACACGCAGGACATTACCGACATCTATACCGCAGAGACCCCCGGCGAGGGGATCGCCGGTTCCGCCCAAGTCGATGTATTGCGCCGTGCGCATCAGGTGACACAGCAAAACCTTGAGTTGGATTCCGGTATCAGCCTGTTCAAAATGATTTTTGAACAGGCGCCGAACTTCATGGTCACCCTCATGGGGCCGAACCATGTGTTCCGCACGGCCAACGCGGCCTATATGCAACTCGTGGGCCAGCGCGATCTGATTGGACGGCCAGTGCGCGAGGCTGTGCCAGAGATCGCAGGGCAAGGCTTTTTCGAACTGCTGGATGAAGTCTACCGCACCGGTAAGGCGGTGAGCCAGAACGGCGCCGAGGCATGGGTGCAACGCAACCCCGACGGTCCGGCGGAACGTGTCTTTGTCGACTTCGTATTTCAACCGCTCGACAATGTGCGGGGGCAGACCATTGGCATTATGATCCAAGGCCATGACGTCACCGCGCAAAAGGTGGCTGAAGCGCATCTGCGCGAAGCCGAAGAACGCTTTCGCACCATGGCGCATACCATGCCGGTGCATGTCTGGACCGCGACGGCAGACGGGCATTTGGATTGGATCAGCGATCAGGTCTATGCCTACTCCGGAGCCGAGAAGGGCAGTCTGGTGGGGGATAATTGGGTGGAGATCGTACACCCGGATGACCGCGGAGCGTCGACATCAACCTGGGCACAGGCGGTGGATACGCAGTCGATCTACGAAACTGAGTTTCGCCTGCGCCGCGCCGATGGGACCTATTGCTGGCATCTGGTGCGGGCCGCGCCGATCAGGGACGATCAGGGCACTCTCCTCCGCTGGGTGGGGACGAACTCAGACATTCATGAGCAAAAAGAACTGGCGCGGCAATTGGCGGATCTGAACACCTCGCTGGAGGAACGGGTCGAGAAGCGCAACCGCGAGCTAGAAGAACTTCATGACCGTCTGGCGCAGAGCCAGCGGGTCGAGGCTGTCGGCAATCTTGCCGGAGGCATTGCTCATGATTTCAACAACCTGCTGCAGGTGATGACCGGCAGCCTGACCATGGCCGCGCGTGAAATCTCGGCTGATTCCCCTGCGCGGGTGCGGCTTGATGCGGCCATGCGCGCGGTGGAACGCGGCGCGTCGCTTTCCTCGCAACTGCTGGCCTTCAGCCGTCGACAGCCGCTGCAGCCGCGCTCTATCGACCTGCGGGATCTCTTAACTGATATCGACGATATCTTGCGCAGCGCTTTGGGCGATGGGATGGACGTTGCCATCGACGCGCCCGACGTTCTCTGGCCGGCCTATGTCGATGCCGCAAGTACCCAGAACGCGGTGCTGAACCTCGTGATCAACTCTCGGGACGCGATGGAGGGGCGTGGCAAGCTGAAGATCGCCATTGCGAACCGGCATTTCGGTCCCGAGGACTTGTTGGGAGAGCCCGACATGGTGGCGGGAGATTACGTCGAGGTAAAGGTTATCGACGAAGGGCCGGGCATTCCGGCAGAGACGCTCGACAAGGTTTTCGACCCATTCTTTACGACCAAGCCCGTGGGCAAGGGCACCGGGCTGGGGCTGTCGACCGTATACGGTTTCGCGCGGCAATCGGGGGGGCGGGTAACCATCAACAGCCGCCCCGGTGCGGGCACCACCGTGACGCTGCTTCTGCCCCGTGCACAATCGGCGGCAGAGCCTTTGCAATGGCATGATCCGTCGGACATCTCCGGGGGGAATGAGATCGTGTTGCTGGTCGAAGACGACGCCGAGGTGCGCGATGCTACCGCAGCCCTGCTGTCTGATCTCGGCTATCATGTGCGCACCGCCGAAGATCCGACTGCCGCCCTAGAAGTTGCCCGGCAGGAGCCGGAGTTCGACCTGTTGGTCTCAGATGTGGTCATGCCCGGTGAGCTTAGCAGCCGCGATATGGCGCAGACCCTTCAGACCGAGCGACCCGATCTGCCAATCCTTTTCATTTCGGGCTATTCGCGTGATGCAATTGTGCGCGATGGCCGGGTGGATGCCGGGGTGCAGTTCCTTGCCAAGCCCTTTACCAAGGACGCTTTGGCGATCAAGGTGCGCGACGCTTTAGCGTCGGCCCCCACGGTTGCTGATAGGGCAGCGGAAGAGGCGCATGACCGCCCCTGCCGTGTATTGCTATGCGAAGATGACGCGCTGATCCGGTTGGATCTGGCGGATATCCTGCACAGTCTGGGGACTGAGGTGACAGAGACAGCCTCGGGGCAGGAGACATTGGACAAGTTGCAATCGGGCCAATACGACGCGCTGCTGATTGACGTGGGCCTGCCGGATATCTCAGGCGAAGAGGTCGCGACCCGCGTGCGCAAACAGCATCCCGACATGCCCATCATCTTTGCCACGGGCCAGGCCGAAGTGGCCACGGCCGCGACCCTAGGCCGCTGCGCCGTGGTTCAGAAACCTTTCGGAGACCGCGACCTCGCCCGCGCCCTTGCGAGCTTGGGTATCCTATCTCAAGCAGAAACGGCCACGGCGCTTTGAGACGGGCGCAGGCCCGTGTGCGGTAAACTGCTCAACTGCGAGAATAGACAGTCTCCTTCCGGGTATGTCTATCCTCGCGGTTGGATGTGTCTTGGAAAGCTCATCGGCAAGGTTAGCGACGTAGATGACGCGGACGCAGGGAAACGATTGCGCTACCCCTGACTGGGGTCGCCTGCGCCGTATTTCAGATAACCTTCAATGCGGCCGGTTGCGGCTAGCCTGAGAGGCCTGTTCGCGCGGCGGCCAGGTCGATCTGATATAGGCAAGGATGTCCCAGATTTCGTCATCTGTAAGTGCGTCGCCGAAGGCTGGCATGCCGCTGTTGAAATCTTCGATGCCGCGTGCCGCCAATGCGGCTTTGCCCCCGAGTTTG
Organism: Sulfitobacter sp. W027; assembly: GCF_025143985.1. Lineage (NCBI taxonomy): Bacteria > Pseudomonadati > Pseudomonadota > Alphaproteobacteria > Rhodobacterales > Roseobacteraceae > Sulfitobacter > Sulfitobacter sp. W027. The sequence goes on along the minus strand of NZ_CP083564.1, from coordinate 2,157,875 downwards.
GTGTATTCGAACAGCAATAGGTTGTCGTGATGCCAGGTATGGCCCGTTGCATCATGCGGAGGGGCTGGCAGTATACCGTCCTCATCGGGCGTACGCCAATCGGGCTGGCCTTCGAGGTCAGCGCCATGACAGGCTGCACAGGCCTCGTCATAGAGCGCGCGACCCGCAACGATGTCGCGCCGGTCAAGTTCGTGGTCTGCCTGCGCAGATGTGGTCATGGCAAGGGTAACGAGCGCAAAACGTATCATCCCACGGTCACCCATGTGCGCATCCCCCCGATAGCGTGGCTCAGCATATGGCAATGGATCAACCAGCGGCCTGGGTTGTCGAAAACGCAAAGGATATCGCGGCTTTCACCCGCGGCTACGAGGGACGTATCGCGCAGGTCTCCGAGACTGCCGTCGGATGCCAGCTCATAAAAGTGGTGACCGTGCAGATGGATGCCATGGGGGAATGCGGTGTCGTTGACGAGAGTGATGCGCAGCGTTTCGCCCCGTTCAATAGAGGCAAAAGGCGCGTCCGGCAGGTCTGAGACATCGTTGAATGACCAGATATTTGCACCGCCGTGCCGACCCCCCATAGCGCCTCCCATCATGGTCAGTGTTAACTGCTGGGTTTGGTCGCCCGGCGTCGGCAGGTTTGGCGCTGCGAGCGGCACAATCGGTTCGGGCTTCCGGTCCGTATTCCGGCCAGAAACTGCGAGATCAGCCAATCGGTAAGGCCCCTGACGAGAGAGCATGTCAAAGCTCACAGGCCCCGTAATATCGACGATCAAATCTGCCCGTTGAGCGGGCGCGAGGATAAGGTCGGACAGCCCACGCGGCTTACGCAATGCCATACCATCCAATGCGACAACCGACCCGGCGACGCCTGCAAGGGTCAGCGGGAAGATGCGATTGGTGGCCGCGTTAATAAGGCGGAACCGGACGCGGTCCCCTTGTTTCACTTCGGCCTGCGATAAGAATGCACGGGCATAGTTGCCCATATAGCCTGCGTGGGCCACGCTGTGCATGTCAGTGAATTTATCTGCAAGGCTGCCATCTTCGTTTACGATCCAGTCAGACAGCACGACGGTGATGTCGTGATCCACATCCGGGGGCTGATCGTCCTCGACGATTAGGGGGCCCATCATGCCCCGTGCGACCTGCTCCTGCGATATGTAGTGCGAGTGATACCAATAGGTCCCCGCATCAGGCGGCACGAAGCTGTAGGTCTTAATGGCTCCGGGGTTGATAAGGTCCTGTGTCAGCACCGGGACCCCGTCCATTCGGTTCTCAAGCCGAATGCCGTGCCAATGGACGGCGGTGCCTTCCTCCAGCCTGTTCTCAACGTCGATCGCGATACGCTCCCCCCGCTTTAACCTGAGTTCTGGCCCGGGCATCGACCCATTGAAGCCCAGCATCGCAGTGGTGCCATCGCCCTTGGGAAGGATCTGTTGGGTGACAGCCTCGGCTGTCAACTTCAGCGGGGCCGCAGCGGCGGAGGCCGATATCGGCAGGATCGCCAAGGCCGAGACGCTGGCGAGAAACTCTCTTCTATTCATGTCATGCCTCACCGAAAAGATTGTAGGGGCCGCTGCGTAGCAGTGCTTTATTGCGAGGGAACATAGGGGGCGTAGCCGCCGTTTCCAACGCTTGTGGGGCAAGCGCGCGACAGCGCACAGATACATCGGGCCGCGCTGTCCGCGCGATACTGAGTGGATCGAGATGAAAGGCCATCATGTGCCTTGCCCATATGGACGTTTCTACTTCTGCATATCACTGCGCGCATCCATTGGCACTAAAACCTTGTACATCCGGTCCTCTATGAATGTGCTGAGCAACTCCCTGCGCCCTTTCCTCCGGTCCGCGACGAACTGGATTTCTTGGCCTGCCTTCCTATTGACGGTCAGCGCCTCATCGGGTTGGAGAGGCAGCTTCGTGGCGTCATGCGGATGGTGGAATGAGGCCGCTATTGCGTGAACGTTCTGGTACAAACCGGCACCGTCCGGTCCGCGCCGCGCGCAGAGGAGCGATTGGTAATCGAGGACCGCGCCAACCACTATACGATAAAGGCGATCCTGTCCGGTGACCGCGATGAGCAGCGGGAGAAGCTTCATGAGTTGGTCGCGCTGTTGGAAAAGCGCGCGAAGAGGAGGGCGGGTAACGTAGAAGATGCCGCATTTAGGGCTGCGTATGAATGGAGCCAGAAATCCGCCAGAATCTTACAAAGTTTTCCGCTCCGACTGCGCACTTTCCTCCGCCCCGCTTGTCTTCGACTTTACCAATGAGATACGGTGCTGCCTAAGCTGTCAGGAGTTCCCCTTGTCCACGCTCGAACGCAATAATGTCAGGGTTGCTGGCGCAGGAAACCGGCCGATGGTTTTTGCGCATGGGTTCGGCTGCGACCAATCGATGTGGCGTCACGTCGCGCCTGAGTTTGAGGCGGATTTCAAGGTCGTGACCTTCGACTACATTGGCGCTGGCGGGTCGGATTGGAGCGCGTACGACCCAGCCAAATATGCAACGCTTGACGGCTATGCAGAAGACATAGTCGAAATCGGGCGCGAGCTTGATCTGCGAGACGCCATTCTGGTGGGACATTCGGTAAGCGCCATGATTGCCGCCTTGGCGACGATCCGCGCGCCTGAATTGTTCAGTGACTTGATCATGGTCTGCCCCTCACCGCACTATCTGAATGATGGAAGTTATCGGGGCGGTTTTAGCGCGCCGGATATCGAGCAACTCATTGCATCGCTGGAAGAAAACCCATTGGCATGGTCTGCCTCTATGGCCCCTGCGATTATGGGAAATCCTGATCGGCCCGAGTTGGGCGAGGAACTAACCGCAAGCTTTTGCCGCCTCGACCCCCGCATCGCGAGTGACTTCGCAAAAGCGCTATTCACTGCCGACAATCGACCCGATTTGCCGAAAATACCAGCGCGCACGCTAATCCTCCAGTGCCGCAATGACATTCTCGCCTCCGAAAACATAGGCGCGTACGTCCGAGACAATGTCGCTGACAGCCAACTTGCGGTACTGAACGCATCTGGGCACTGTCCCCATCTGAGCGCCCCGGACCAAGTCATCTCCGCGATGCAGGGCTTCCTTTAGATGTCGTCGGACAATGCCAAGGCGGCACCCGGCGAATGGTTTGATGCCGCCCCCTGCGGCTACATCTCCATCGATGCAGAAGGGCGTATCCAAACTGCGAACCCGAAGCTCTCTGACTGGCTCGCCACCCCCGGTTCAGCGATTGTCGGGACCCATGTGACCGCGCTTTTCAGCATCGCAAGTCGCGTCGTATTCGAAACCAGCGTGCTCCCGCTTCTTCATCTACATGGTGAAGTTTCGGGGGTCAGCCTGGACCTATCCTCTCGCACTGGTGAGAACATTCCCGTTATGATCAGCGCAACCGCGCGCGGCACAGGCCAAAGTCGGATGACCCAAATGGTCCTTCTCAGGTCAGAGCGGCGGCGCAATTTCGAACGCGACCTGCTGGAGGCCCGGGCCGAGACCGAAGCGCGTTTGTCGATCGCTCAAAAACAAGGCGAATTGCGCGAACAGTTTGTGGCCATCTTGGGTCACGATCTTCGAAATCCTGTGGCTGCCTTTTACGCAGGCATCCGCGCCCTTTCCCGGAACCCTCCGAAAGACAAGAAGGCAGAGCTTTTGCAGCTCATGCAGGGCAGCGTTCATCGCATGGAGCGCCTTATTGAAAACGTTCTCGATTACGCGCGGGAACGCTTGGGCAGCGGGATAGAACTTGATCTGGGGGTGGGCGATCTTGAACCCGCGATCCGACAGGCCGTCGAAGAATTGCGTGCGGTACATCCCGACAGGGACCTTAAACTGAGTTTGAACATCGGGCACGATGTCGAATGCGATGCGCAGCGTATCGGGCAGTTGGTCTCGAATCTTCTTGGCAATGCGCTGACGCATGGCGACACAGAGCGCCCTGTCACCGTGGACGCCGTAACTTTTGCGAACAACGGGTTGAAAATCAACGTGTGCAATCACGGCCCGCAAATTTCGGCAGAGACGCAGAAAAGGCTGTTTGATCCATTCGACCGAGGAGATGAAAGTAACTATCGCAAGGGGCTGGGACTGGGTCTTCACATCGCGTCAGAGATTGCCAAGGCGCATCATGGAGGCATGAGTATCCAGTCTGACGAGGATGTAACGTGCTTTACCTTTCAGATGTCTTCCGGTGACGCGCCCGGCAGAGATTGATCATCTTGTTTCCTCCCTATGGGTTAGGGCAACCAAGTGCCAATCCAGACGATCTTACCAACGGAAATCTTGCCCAGCTGCGGTGCTTTTTCTGACGCTCAAAGCAAAAACAGAGAACGGGTTTCCCCATTCTCTGTTCAGATTGGCCGTTGGTAGTACGAGGTAGTACCTACCTATGGCGTCGCTTTGTATTTAGAAGCCCATCACCAGCGACAGGCCGATGGTGTTGTCGGTCGACTTGAGGCCGGCAGTCGGATCGGTGTTGTAGTCCGTACGATAGCTGACACGTGTCGAGAGGTTGTTGGACACCTTGAAATTGACGCCAGCATCGTTCGAAACGATCGTGTTTGTTTCAGAGCCAAGAACGTCGGTGTCATTGGTAAACGAAACCGTGTCGGTCAGCGCATAGTAGTAGCGCGAAGACACGATAAAACCGACTTCGGTGTCAGAATCGCCGGTCGCGTCTTTGTAGTAACGGGCACCGGGGCCAGCCTGAACGCGCCAAGTGTGGTTCGGCTCGCTCAGCACGCGGTAGCCGGGACCAAAGCCGAGGAAGGCGTCGGTTTCCGAACCGGGCAGGATGGTGCCAGAGTTGTCGGTCAGCAGCCCGTCATATTGGAAGCGGCCAATCCCGAACATGTAGAATTCTGGCGTGAAGTAGCGGCTGGCCTCATAGGTGCCAAAGAACTTCTCTTCGTTCTTTGTGCCATTTGCTTCGCCATATTCTACCGCAAAGCCGATAAGGTGGTTCCAGTCGCCGATGCCATAGGTCAAGCGGCCCGCACCGGCCACTTCACCGTTGTCGGTGTTGCCTGAGGTGCCAGAGGCTGTCAGCGCAAAAGACCCGCGCCAGCCCTGTGCCACACCATTGGGCCCAAAGCGGTCAGCATCTTCGCCGCGGCGCTGGTCGCGCTCAACCTGCGTTGTGATATCGTCGATTTCATCATTCAGCGCGGTCACGCCGGTCAATGTGCTTTGGGCTGATACAGGTGCAGCGATGATCAGCGCCAGAGTCGAAACGGTGGCAAGTTTTGCGAGAGTGTTCATGGGTCAATCCTTCCCCAAAAGAAGTGATCCGAACCGGGACTGGTTCGAAGGCATCTCTGCTGGGTGCGGGTGTACCTCTGTCGACGTCGTGAGGATAATTCGAATGAATTATAGATAAAACGATAATTACTCGTTTGTGATTTGGGGTGCAAAGGCGGGTTCGTAATCTTCCATGGTGGACAATTCGTCCACAAGAGATTCTTGGTCCTTTTCAGCCGCCTGTACGACGACCTTCAATGTAGAGCGCGCCAACTCTGCCAGCTCTTCGTCAATATCGTCCCGCCAAACCACCCAAGAGGGGTAGGGAAACCGTGGCGCATCCGCCACAACGTGCAATTTTTCTTCGCTCAAATAGCGTTTGACCGATCTGGCCGGCAGGAAACCTGCGGCGCGTCGGTTGACGATATACTCCATCGAAAGAGCACCCAGAGCCAGCGAGCGCCCGGAATCGGTGAGGTGAGGCAGGGCGACCGCAAGGGCATGGGTGAACTCCGGCCCCCATTCAACAGAGACGTAATCTGTGAGGTTGTCCAGCGTTGCGTCGGGGTAGGAGGCCACGAGGATCAGCTCATCGTCCAAGGCGGGTTCGACGATCAGACCGGGCCGAAGCTGAGGCGTATAAAGGAGCGCCGCTTGAATAACCCCTTCGACTAGAAAGCGGGTGATGCGATCCGTCATGCCCACCTCGGCATGCACGCTCAACTCGGGCATCGTGGTCTGAAGCGCATCAAGCCAACGAAAGCCCAAGCCGGGCCAAAGCGAATACTGCGCCCCGATGCTGAGTGCCCGGGAATAGCCCTCCGGGATGGAAATCTTCTGCCGCGCTTCTTCCCAGATCTTTAAAAGGCTCAGGGCATAGGGTTCGAACTGCTGGCCCTCAGCCGTTAAAATCGCGCCCGCTTTTGAGCGGGTGAACAACTGATGCCCCAAACTGTCCTCAAGGCGCTGAATGCGCAGGCTGATGGCCGACTGCGTCACAAAAAGCCGATCCCGCGCCGCCACGAAGGAACCGGTGTTGGCAACCTCAAGGAAGGTCTTGATCAGTGTTATGTCCATCAATCATCCATAAGTGTATCGCGTCTCAAGCATCATTCTTATTCGTTATTAGAATTACATCAATGCATTTATGTAGGGATCAGCAAGGCGAAAGCACGAGATGAGAAAAGGAACCTGACTATGTTGAATGCAAAAGCAGTACTTACCGCCGCAATGATCAGCGCGCTGGCCGCTGTCTCTGCCTGCTCCACGGAACAGGTCGTGGACAACACCGTGGGGGCAACCGGTTTCGTCGCCAAAACCGCGGTCAAAGGCACGGTCGGCGCAGGTCGACTGGCGGTTAAAGGGGTGAAGAAGGTTTCAAGGACCGAGTAAATTGGGACGCTCGATACTATAGAATACTTGCTTGAACGGCGCGCTGAAAGGCGGGCCGTTTTTCATAGGTTTTCGATGAGTGGGGGCAATTTTTGGGGGATGCGTGCCGAGGACAAGCAACTCCGGAGCGTTTCGAGTTTGAACGCCCTAAACGACATTGATCCCGCGTTCACGACATGCTGCGCGCCGGGGAGACAACTGCTTTCGGTAAGCCACATATGAGGGATTAGGAATTGCAGAGGGTTTGTGAGGCGTGTTTCCTCGGGTGCTTAACGCCATCCGGGCCACTAACCGTTGATGGGTGAGGGGGCACCAAAGACCTTGCCAAAACGTCTAGAGCTGCCGCGACTGGCTGATCGCTGCGCCTTTCGTCCCGAGCGGGGAGGCTTCGATATACGACCAGTGAAAAACGCGCCGACCAACTTTCAGCCGACCAACTTTCAGACGGTCTCAGTAAGGCTGACGGCGCGTGTTAGTTAAGCCGACTTCGACGGTTTGGGCTCACGAGCCTGCTCTTGCTTTAGTCGGGCTTCTCGCAGCCGAGCGGTCTTTTTCTGTCGCTGGCTTGTTTCCTTATCAATGATTTCTATCGCGGCGGCACTGGTGCGCTCGGCGATTGTCTCGCGTTTCGAAGGTTCTTGAAGGGATTTGGGAACAGTCATCTGGGTCTCTCTCATCTGGCACCGAAAGCTCTTGCGCGGAAAATTTATCGCGCGGTACTCAAACAACCTAGCCCGCGGGAGCCAAAAGGAAACGGACCTGCATGACATGAGGCAGAAGAACTTAAATGGCCTCGTTGATGTTTGAAACGCCCTCCAGCGTCTGCGCTCTTGCTGTCAGAGTAGCCAAACTCTGGACTTGGCGGCACATTCTATATTGATATTACCCTATGCCACATGAGGTCCCCTGATGAACTCTGAGCGTATTTCTGCAGCGATCGTCGACCTTGCAGAAGCGCGGGGAGCGGATAAGACCATTTGCCCCTCCGAAGTTGCCCGACATCTTGGTGGGCAGGATGAGGCGACATGGCGGCCTTTGATGGATCCCATTCGTGAACAGGCCATTCGGCTGGAAGGTGAAGGGGCGATTGTGATCAAGCAGGGTGGTGAGCGCGTCGATCCCAAGTCGTTCAACGGCATCTACCGCATTGCCATTGCCAAGAGCAAAAGCTAATCCCCCGCAAGGCTGCGCCACCACGCGGCGTAGGGTGTATTCTTTGGGTGATGGCGGTTCACGTCTGGCGCACCGTCATTCCACCAAACCGGGCCGCGTTCACCCAGTGCCACCTTGGCTGCCTGCACCCTGTCACGCGCTTTTCTAACGTCGTCCTCCGTTTTCGCGTTTTTCACCGCTGCGCGCGCCTGCATGAGGTCTTTGACACGCGCCACACGTTCTGCCTCGGGGAGGGCAGGATTGGTGCAACGCCATAGACGGTCCTTCACCAAAAAATACCGCCCATCCGGCGTCACCGGGTAGGAACTGCTGGCCATTGAAATCTCCGGAAATTGGTGGGGTGAGAGAGCGGTGCAGAACGAATGTCGGTAGTGTCCAAAATGGGGCCTGGCCCAAAGCTGCTTGCCTCCGGCTCAACAGTAGCAGGCCGTCTTTTCTCCACTCGGGCCGCCTTGATCGCGTTCATTCTGGTTTTCTCGCTCACTGCAAATCTGATCAAAGATTTAATTCGCGAAAGTAATGAGTAAATGCCGCGCTTTAGATGGCTCGGTGCCTACGGGTCTGGTTTCGGGACGCCCTTAAAGAGAACTTATCTGCAGGCCGACCTTGTTCCTGTGTCAAATAGCATCCATATACCATCCATACGGATGGAGAATCGACGATGAGCAATATTCGACACCTGCGTGAAAAGACGGCGGATAGTGAAAAGATCACGATCAACCTTGGCTATGTGGATTTGGGTCGGATCGACCTGCTTGTGCAGGAAGGCTTCTATTCAAACCGAAGCGATTTGATCCGCACAGCGATCCGCAACCAACTAGAGAGCCATGTTGAGGTGGTCAGCAAATCGCTTGAACGCCACACGATGGAGCTTGGTCTGCGCGATTATACGGTGGCCGATCTCGAAGCGCTTAAAGCGGCCGGAGAGGTGCTGCATGTCAAAGTGGTCGGACTGGCGCGAATTGCCTCGGACGTGACACCGCAACTGGCGCTCGACACCATCGGATCAATCACCGTGCTGGGGGCTCTACAGGCCAGCGCGGATATCAAAAAGGCACTCGCCGACCGCATCAAGTAAGAAGCGCACCCCATAACAAGGATGAACAAGATGAAACTCTTTAACACCGGTGCCATGCACCGGGTGAACAATGATGCACGCCTGACGGCTGCCAATGATCTGGTGCAACGCACCTTGGCGCAGCACGGTCTCGCCACGCCGACCGAGCTTGGGGAGGCGTCAGAACGGCCTGCCATGCAGTCCATCAGCGATCTTTTGTCAAAGCTGGGCGCCACGACCTCACAACCCGCGTCATCGGCGCCCGACATCCCCGTTGGGGCCAGTTTTCGCAGCGATACATTCTCCTGTCCGGCGGGCAGCCGCAGCTTCCGCACCTATATCCCTTCATCCGCCACGGAAAGCGCGCGTGGCGTCGTCGTTATGCTGCACGGCTGCACGCAAACGCCCGAGGATTTTGCCGCTGGCACCGGCATGAACCGTTTGGCCGAAGAGCATCGCTTCATCGTGGTTTACCCCGCCCAATCTCGGCGCAACAATACGCAGTCCTGCTGGAATTGGTTTAGTCGGGGGGATCAACGCCGCGGTGCGGGTGAGCCTGCGATCCTTGCGGGGATGGTGCAGCAGGTTTGCGCAACCCATGGCATTGCAAAAGACCGCACCTTTGTCGCGGGACTTTCCGCAGGCGCGGCCATGGCTGTCATTCTGGGTGAGACCTATCCCGACGTCTTTGCCGCCGTCGGCGTGCATTCCGGTCTGGCCTATGGGTCGGCAAAAGACGTGGCCTCTGCCTTTGCAGCCATGGCAGGGCCGACGGGAGCGCCCTTGCCGAAGAAATCGCAGATTCCGACAATTGTCTTCCACGGCACCTCGGACGCGACCGTTCATCCGTCGAACGGCGAGGCGGTGGTAAGGCAGGTTCAGGACATCGGGCCGGGCCAGACGCTTGAGACGGTCGAGCAGGGCAGCCATGGCGGAAGGTCCTATTCCGTCCTGCGTGCCGCGACAGCGGGCGGGGAGCCCACCCTTGAACATTGGACCGTCTCAGGTCTTGGCCACGCATGGTCGGGTGGCCAGGCGGAAGGGTCTTACACTGATCCCAAAGGCCCGGACGCCAGTGCGGAAATGGTCCGCTTTTTCTTTCAACGAAAGGAAGCTTGATATGACCCGGATGACACTGACCTTCGATGCCGTATCCGAAGCCACCCCCGGCTCCAAATGGGCATCCCGCTGGCAGCGGTCATGGCCCGCCTATAAGGCATGGTTCACGGCCCGCGGGGGCGACCAAGGCCCCTCCAGAGAGGACTGCCGCGCGGCCATGCAGCGTCATATGCCGGAGCTGCTCCCAATCTACGACCGGCTGGTATTGATCGCCGGCAGCTCGGACCGTGCAGCGCGGTTCCTGTCCACTTGGTGCCCGCCGACCTATCTGGGCGGCTGTTCACTTGCCGCCTTCGCGGACGCAAATGACGTCCGGCTGCTGCGCAACTATGACCTGTCGCCGGACCTCAACGAAGGCCTGCTGCTAAGGACGGAGTGGTCGGGCCGCGCTGTAATGGGGATGGTGGAGTTTCTTTGGGGCCTGTCTGACGGTATCAACGATGCGGGGCTTTCTGTGGCACTTGCCTATGGCGGACGGTCTGAGACAGGTCCCGGTTTTGGCGTGACCACGATCCTGCGCTACATATTGGAAACCTGCGACAGCGTGGCAGAGGCGCTAGAGATTTTGCGGCGTGTGCCGTCGCATATGGCCTATAATCTGGTGCTCGCCGATGCCTCGGGGCGCACGGCAAGCGTCGAACTTTCTCCGGGAGGTGGCGTGAGGGTGATGCCAAAGGCCATTGCCACAAATCACCAATCTGCACCGACCCGCGCCGACCGACCGAGTTTCACCCGCAGCTTTGAACGCCGCGCCCATCTGGACCGGCTTCGCGTCGCACCCGCCAGTCTCAATCGGGAGTTCCTCCGCGCTCCGCTTTTGCAGGATCGCTATGCGGAGGGTTTTGGCACCTTGTTCACCGCTGAATACAACCCAATCGCCCAGACTTTGGGGCTGACCCTGAAGGGGGAAAGATGGGACCAAAGTCTCGGTGCTTTTCAGGAGGGGCAGCGGATCGTAGATTACGGCAAGTCGGCGACGCTGGATGCCGCTGATACGGGTATGTCGGATAAATATGCCAGTGCAGACTGGGCTCAAGCCGCTCTGATCGACTGGGGCCAAGTGGCGCAAGACTACGCGGCGGGCAGAGGGAAAGAGATCGCGGCCTATCTACCGGCAGGCTGACTTGGGGTCGTAGATGACCAGCCTTCGCCGGTGTAAGGGTATCGTTGTCGGAAATTGGTTGCCCGGAATACCGGAACAGATTTCTGCCAGAGGTCAATTCACAAACCTTGCTGAAGTCGGTTCATCAGCAAAAGAATCGAGCGCTTGGATGTCGCTTCTTGCGCCAGTCAGACCTAGGGACAAACGCGACAGCCGGGGCCAGCCGAGCCTCATGAAGTGGCGGTGTCCTGTCAGCGCTGATGTGCTACATGGTTGCAATCCAGAATCGAAAGCCCCGGAAAACCGGGGTTTTTCCCGGTAAACTAAGGCCAGCGCACGGCAGTTGGCCCACTCGGTGTTGAGGCTAAGTTTTTGAGAAGTAACGTTGAAAAAGCCGCGCGCCTGTCGGTCGCCCCGATGATGGATTGGACCGACCGCCACTGCCGCTACCTCCATCGGCTGCTAAGCCGGGAGGCGCTTCTCTATACGGAGATGGTAACCGCCCCCGCTTTGGTGCGCGGCGGGGCGTTGCATTTGTTGGACCATGACCCAACTGAACATCCCGTGGCCCTCCAGCTTGGGGGATCGGACCCGGCAGAACTCGCGCAGGCGGCGCGGTTGGGGGCTGAGGCAGGCTATGATGAGATCAACCTTAACTGCGGCTGCCCGTCTGACCGGGTGCAATCGGGCGCGTTTGGCGCGGTGTTGATGCAGCAGCCGGGGCTGGTGGCAGATTGTGTCGATGCCATGCGCGCCGCCTGCGATGTTGAGGTCACGGTGAAATGCCGGATCGGGGTGGACGATCAGAACCCCGAAGAGATCCTGCCTGAGTTTCTGGCCCGTATCGTGGCGGCAGGCTGCACCCGCGTTACGATCCATGCACGCAAGGCGTGGTTGCAGGGGCTGAGCCCCAAGGAGAACCGCGATATTCCGCCGTTGGACTATGAACTCGTGCATCAGATGAAGGGGCTGTTCCCGAACCTGCATATCTCGGTCAATGGCGGGATCACCTCGCTTGATCAGGCCGAAGCCTTTCTCGACGCTGGTTTGGACGGTGTCATGGTGGGGCGCAGCGCTTATCACGCGCCGACCGACATCCTCGCCAGCGCGGATCGGCGCATCTTTGGGCAAGGCAAAGACAGCAGTGCAGAGGCGGCGGTGCAGGGGATGTTGCCCTATATCGAGGCGCATTTGGCGAGCGGCGGGCGTCTGGGGCAGATCACCCGGCATATGCTGGGTCTTTTCGCCGGGCGGCCCGGGGCGCGGCAGTGGCGGCGTATCCTGTCCGAAGGGGCGCATAAACCCGGCGCAGGGCCGGAATTGCTTGAGGCCGCCTTGGCCGAGGTCGCCGCGGCGCAGGAAATCGCCGCGGCGGGGTAGGGTTAAACGCTGGGCTCTGCCACTGGGCGGGGCCGCAGCAGTGCCAACGTGAGCAGGGCCGCCACCAGACCACAGGCCGCAATGGCGCCCAGCATCGGCGTGACAGTCCCGTCAAAGAACGGCCCGGCCAGCGCGATGGAAAGGCCACCTGCTACCATCTGCAAGGTGCCGCCCAGTGACGATGCAAGCCCCGCGATATCGCCGTGATCGTCCAGCGCCACGACCATGACCGTCGGCACCACCACGCCAAGGCAGGCATTGGCGCAGAACAGCCCCGCCATCACCAGATAGAGGCCCGGATCGGTTGTCAGCGCTGTGATAAAGATCGCGGCGGAGAAGAAGACGAAGCCCGCCACCCCGCGACGCACGAGGCTGCGCATGCCCCAGCGTTCACCAAGCCATCCCGCCAGTTGCGAAGCCGAGAAAAAGCCGACTGCATTGACCGCGAAGGCCAGCGAGAACCCCGTCGGCCCCAACCCGTATTGCCCGGTGTAGACGAAGGGCGCGAAGGCGATGAAGACAAAGAATGACCCCATAGCAAAGCCACCGATAAAGGTCAGCCCCATGAAGATCGGATCGCTCAGAAGCACCTTCGCCCCGCGCCAAAGGTTGCGCGGATTGATCCGCACACGGCGTTTGACGGGCAGCGTCTCGGGCTGGGCGAGGGCGGTCAGAGCCAGCGCGGCGATTGCCAGCACGCCCAGTGTCACGAAGATGCCGCGCCAATCGGCCAGCGCCATCACCGCGCTGCCCGCCAGAGGGGCCAACATCGGCGAGATTGAGATCACCAGCATCAGCATCGCCATCAACCGCGTAGCCTGCGTGCCGGTAAATTGGTCGCGGATGATCGCACGCGGCACCACCATCAGCACGGCACCTCCAAGCCCTTGCAGCGCCCGCCAGCCGGTCAATGCCGCCATCGTCGGCGCGAAGGCGGCCCCGAATGAGGCGATAACGAAGAGCACCAGCCCCACCATGATCGGCAGCTTGCGCCCCGCCTGATCGGCCCAAGGACCGTAGAAAAGCTGCCCTAGCCCGAAGGCGATGAAATAGGCGGAGATGGTCGCCTGAACCGCCGTCTCAGACGCGCCATAGCTGGCGGCGATAGCGGGCATGGCGGGCAGATACATGTCGATGGCGAAGGGGCCGACCAGCCCCAGCAACCCGAGAATGAGCGCTGAACGTAGCACGTGATGTCCTTTCGGATGGGATGGCCAGGGCCAAAGGGGGGAGGCGGCAAGCATAGACCAACGCTTGGGGCCAACTTTCGCGCGCAACCTAACCTGAGCGGGAGGAAGTGCAACCCCCGCGTTATCGCCTTGAACCCCCGGCGCGAAACGGCTTGATAGAGCGCAACGACAGCCGGAGGGGCCCCATGCCTGAGTTGAACGATCTTTTGCCAATGCTGGTGCTTATCGCCCTGATCGGAGGGTTTGCCGGTGTTCTGGCAGGGCTGCTGGGTGTGGGCGGGGGGATCGTCTTGGTCCCTGCCTTTTTCTACGCGCTGCAGTCGCTGGGCTATGATGGGCCGCAACTGATGCAGATTTGCCTTGCGACATCACTGGCTACGATCATCGTCACCTCTGCGCGCTCGGTTCATGCGCATAACAAAAAGAGCGCGGTTGATTGGGAAATCCTGCGCACTTGGGCGCCGGGGATCATGGTGGGGGCAATCTTGGGTGTGCTGCTGGTTGCGCAATTGCGCACCCAGACGCTTCAGGCAATCTTTGGCGGGCTGGCGCTGATCGTCGGGCTCTACCTTGGTTTCGGGCGCAGCGAGTGGCGCTTGGGAGAGACCATGCCGCGTGGCATCAAGCGCGCCATCCTGTCGCCAATGGTTGGGTTTCTGTCGGTGCTGATGGGGATCGGCGGCGGCAGCTTTGGCGTGCCGCTTATGACCTTGCACGGGCGACCCATTCACCGGGCTGTGGCCACGGCGGCAGGCTTCGGCCTTTTGATCGCCGTGCCCTCGGTCATCGCCTTTCTCTTTGTCGATATCGCTCAGAACCGCCCGCCGTTGACCATCGGCGCGGTCAATCTGGTGGCCTTTGGGATTGTGGTGGCAATGACCCTGATCACCGCCCCTTGGGGCGTCCGGCTGGCCCACGCGATGGACCCCAAACCGCTGAAGCGAGTCTTTGCGGTGTTTCTGGTGCTCGTGGCCCTAAATATGTTGAGAAAAGCACTTTGGGGCTAAATTGATCCCCTTTTGACCTTAAACCTGCCGGAATGCGGCTCTTTCTGCCTAATTTCGGACAATGTTCATCAAATTGCCGCAATCTCGACACAAAGTAAGGGCTTAATGCCTTAACAAACGCAGAATCATCCGAACCAAGGGACGTGAAGAGATGGGCCAGACCGGGACCAAAGCAATCATCCTCAAGGGGCAGGGCAGCGACCTCGCCTATTGGAGACCTGCGCGCAGTGGTCGTCGGGCGTTTCGTTTTGACGGGATGTTCACCCGCGAAACCAGTCTGTCCTTTGCCCGCGCGTCTTTTCCCGCGGCGAATTACAATGCGACCCCCATGGGCCACCATGATGCCACAGATAGTGAAGCGGCGCTTATCTTCCTAAATCAGATCATCCAACGCCGCGGCGCGTGACGCTGCGCTAGTCTTGGCGCCGCGCCAGCTTGGCCGCGCGGCCCCCGCGTCTTTTGGCGTGGGCACTGGCGCGTTGGGGCAGGTCTTCCATAATCGCGCGACGTTCCTCACCGCTCATGGCCGACCAGCGGCCGATCTCATCAATCGAGCGTAGGCAACCGGTGCAAAGCCGACTTTCGGGATGCACCACGCAGATATTGATGCAGGGGCTTTCAATCTCATCGCGCTGCCAGACTTTCTTATTCACGGCGCATCACCTGCAGGCGGTCCAAAAGCCCCTGTAAAATATAGCCCGCCGCTACATGATCAATCACCTCGGCGCGGCGTTTGCGGGTGGTGTCGGCCTCCAAAAGCGCGCGTTCGGCGGCAACGGTCGACAGGCGCTCATCCCAATAGGTAATCGGCAGCGGGGTGAGCCGGTCAAAGTTGCGGGCAAAAGCGCGGGTCGATTGGCAGCGTGGCCCTTCGGAGCCGTCCATATTGCGCGGCAGGCCCAAGACCAGACCGCCGATACGGCGCTCGGCGATGATCTCGGCCAGACGCGCGGCATCCAACCCAAATTTCTTGCGCCGCACGGTTTCCAGCGGGGTGGCGACGGATTGGAAGCTGTCGCTTACCGCGACGCCGATGGTTTTCTCTCCTAGATCCAACCCGATCAGCGCCTGCATCGGGGGCAGGGCGGCGATGAAATCTGCGGTGTCGTCAAAAATCATCCTGCCACCCCTGCGCGTTCTCCGGCATTGCGGATCATATCCAACGCTGCGCTATCGCCCGAGAAGACCTCAAGCGCATTGTCATAGACCGCGCGAGCCTGATCGGTATCGCCCAAGACACCGAGCGAGGTTATCAGCCGCGCCCAGTCCTGCGGGGGGCCGCCTTCGCTGGCCAGACGGTCAGAGAGGCCCGCGACCATGCCGCCGATCATTTCCATCCGGTCGCCCGCGTCCATTTCAGAGGCCGCTTCGATGTCTTCGGCGGACGGCCCTCGGGCAGGCGCGCCGTTGCCTGTCTGAGGTATTTCGTAATCCACCCCGGCAAGGGCTGCGACCTGTGGGATCTGCACGCGGATCGGCTCAATCCATGCTGCATCCTCAGGCCCGCGCCGCAACAGCGCGTCCCAAATGCGGAAGCCGACATCCGGCCGCCCGGTCTGCACCATCATCAGGCCAAGGTAATAGCGTGCGCGGCCATCCTGCTCATCGCGGTTCAGCACTTCGCGCAGGGCTGTTTCCGCCTCGGGAGAAACATAGCCCCCCGCGGCCAACACCAGAAGTTCGGCGTAGTCGGCGATGTCCTTGGCAGTGCGGTCCGCACCCTTGAGACGCAGCACATTGCCCTGCGCCTCGGCTGCGGCGGCGAAGTTCCCGACGCGGGCCTCGTTCTGCGCCAACAGGGTCTGGCCCTGCAAATCCTCGGGCCGTTCTTTGACCGTCGCGCGGAGCTGTTGCATCAGCGCGAGGTAATCCGCGCTCAGCCCCTCGGTGCTGGGGCTGGCAGGCAGGCTTTCTTCCGCGCTTTGCTGGCTGGGGCGGTTGCGGCGCATGTCCTCGGCAAAGGCGATGCGGTCAGCAAGCGCCAGATCACCATAGCCGGGTTGGCCCAGATGCCAGTACAGCGCCAGTGACCCGGCACCCAAAGCGATAATCCCCCCGATCAGCACGAGCGGCGCGGGCCGCGACGTGCTTTGTACACGCGTGTCGCGCCCAGCATCGGCAGCAAGGATGCGGCGCGAGATCTCGGTCCGGATGCGTGCGGCATCGGCCTCAGGCACCACACCGCGCGCTACGTCACGCTCCACCTCATCCAATTGGTCGCGGTAGACCTTGAGGTCATAATCCGCCTGCGCGGGCAGGGGCGTATCCGCGCCGCGCCATGCGGCCCGCGCCAGAAAACCACCTACGACAAGCGCCATCGCGCCAGAGAGAAACCAAAATATCATGCCCTTTACCTAACCTTTGCCTGACGCCGACAAAAGACCGCAATTGCCGCGCCCCCTGCGGCATTTTTCACCAATTGCACCACATGTCGCAAAACCGCGTCCAAATGCCGTGGTGGTCATTTCGAATATCTGCTCCTAGGCTCAGAAAAGACCACAGCCGCCCGCGCGGCCCGAATCCTTGCCGGGAAGTGACGTGATGAAGAAATACTCCGTTTTCGCAGTGGCCCGAGAGGCAATGCGCCATCATACGGGCTGGACCCGCGCGTGGCGCGATGCGCAACCGAAAAAACGCTATGATGTGATCATCGTCGGTGCCGGGGGGCATGGGCTGGCGACGGCCTATTACCTTGGCAAGAATTTCGGCATCACCAATGTCGCGGTGCTTGAGAAGGGATGGCTGGGCGGCGGCAACACCGGGCGCAACACGACGATCATCCGCTCGAACTATCTGCAAGACCCCTCTGCCGCGATCTACGAAAAGGCGCGCAGCCTTTACGAGACGATGAGCCAGGATTTGAACTATAACGTCATGTTCTCCCCCCGTGGGGTGATCATGCTGGCGCAGACCGAACATGAGGTGCGCGGCTATAAACGCACCGCGCATGCCAACGCGCTTCAGGGCGTCAGCACCGAGTTCATCGGCCCGGACCGCGTCAAACAACTGGTGCCGATCATCAATATCGACGGGCCGCGCTATCCGGTTCTGGGCGGGCTCTGGCAAGCGCGGGGCGGCACGGCGCGCCATGATGCGGTGGCTTGGGGCTATGCGCGGGCCTGCTCGGACATGGGCATGGACATCATTCAGAAGTGCGAAGTCACCGGCGTGCGTCAAACGGGTGGCAAGGTCACCGGCGTCAGCACCACGCGCGGCGATATTGATTGCGAAAAGCTGGGGATCGTTGTGGCGGGACATTCCGGACAACTGGCAAATATGGCGGGTTTCCGTCTGCCGATTGAAAGCGTGGCCCTGCAGGCGCTGGTCAGCGAACCGATCAAACCCTGTATGGATGTCGTCGTCATGGCCAATACGGTGCACGGCTATATGAGCCAGTCCGACAAGGGCGAGATGGTGATCGGCGGTGGCACGGACGGGCATAACAACTACACCCAACGGGGCAGCTTTCACCACATCGAAGAGACGGTGCGGGCGCTGGTCGAGACTTTCCCGATGATCTCGCGGCTCAAGATGCTGCGCCAATGGGGCGGCATCGTTGATGTGACTGGCGACCGTTCACCGATCCTGTCCAAAACGCCGGTTGAGGGGGTCTTTATCAACGGTGGCTGGGGCACGGGCGGGTTCAAGGCGATCCCCGGCTCGGGCTGGGGCTTTGCCGAACTGATGGCCAAGGGGCAATCGCCGTTGACCCAAGCCTTTGGGTTGGAGCGTTTTGCCGAAGGCCGCTTTATCGACGAATCCGTTGCCGCCGGGGTGGCGCACTGATGTTGCGGATCGGCCACAAGTCGCTGAAGCGTTGTAATGCACGGAACGAATTCGCCCGCGTTGGAGTTGCCTGTTCAGAACTTGAAATAAACGGAGCTGAACAATGGCAATCCCGGAAAACAATCGTACCGACCATACCGACCACACAAACACCACCACGACCACAACCACGACAGACCGTGGTGGCAGCAGCGGCCTCGCCTTCATTGTTGGTGCGGTTGTCGTCGTTGTGGCTCTGTTGGCCTATTTCCTCTTTGCAGGTGGCGACATCGACGGCGCGAATGACGTCAATGTCAATGTTGAAGGCGCAACCGAAAGCACAGGCGAAGCCATTGAAGGCGCAGCCGAAGGCACAGCAGACGCTGTTGAAGAAACAGCTACACCGACTGAATAAACTTACCTCGGCAGCACTCTATGAGGTGCTGCCCCGTCACGACCAACGCCGCTCCGCGCTCTTGCGCAGGGGCGGCGTTTTGCCGTTCTCCAACCGTTCAGGAGCCTGCCCATGCTGATCCTCACTTGCCCTTGCTGCCATGTTACCGCTGAGGAGACTGAGTTTCACGGCGGGGGTGAAGCGCATCTGAAGCGCGTGGGCCCTGGCGGTTCGGAAGACGATTTTGAAAGCTACTTGTTCATGCGCGAGAACCCGAAAGGCGTACATCTGGAACGGTGGCGTCATGCCTATGGATGCGGCAAGTGGTTCCACATGGCCCGCGATACGGTCACACTCGAAGTCTTTGGCAGCTATGCGGCCCAGACCCTCGCGCCACCGGATCATATCGTTGACGCGATCCGCAAACGCCATCCCGATTGGCGCTGGCACGCAGCCAGCTAACCCCGCCTCGGCCCCAACCCAACCGGGAGGCATCCGCCCTCCACCAGCCCGCAAGGTTTCCCAAGATGAGCACAAGACTGGCCACAGGCGGCCGCCTGCTGAACAAAAGCAAACCGCTGAGCTTTACCTTCAACGGCAAGCAAATGCGCGGCTATGAGGGCGACACACTGGCCTCGGCGCTTTTGGCCAATGATCAGGTGCTGGTCGGGCGTTCGTTCAAATACCACCGACCGCGCGGCATCGTGACCTCAGGCCCCGAAGAACCCAACGGTCTGGTCGGTCTTGGTCAAGAGGGGCAGTTCGAGCCCAATGCCCGCGTCACCACGACCGAGCTTTACGAGGGGTTGGCTGCCGAAAGCCAGAACCATTGGCCGAGCCTTGAGTTCGACGTGGGCGCGATCAACAAACACTTCAGCCGCTTTCTGCCCGCGGGCTTCTACTACAAGATGTTCATGCATCCACGCCCGCTGTGGAAGCATCTCTATGAGCCGATCATCCGCCATTCCGCAGGCTTGGGCAAAGCGCCAAAGGCGGCGGATGCGGATACCTATGAGCACTTCCACGCCTTCTGCGACGTGCTGGTCATCGGCGGCGGTGTCGCGGGGCTGCAAGCGGCGCTGGCCGCAGGGCTGAGCGGCGCGCGGGTCATCGTGATGGAGCAATCGGCCCATTGGGGCGGGCGTGCGCCGGTCGACGGCGGCACAGTGGACGGCGCGCCGGTTGAGACGTGGATCACCGCGACACTCGACCGCCTCCGCGGCATGGAGAATGTCGATCTGCGCGACCGCACCATGGGTGCGGGTGTCTACGACCATGGCTATGTGCTGGGCTATGAAAGGTTGCGCGATCATGCGCCCGAGGTTGCCGGACCACGCCACCGCCTCTGGCGCGTCCGCGCGGGCCACGTGATTACCGCGACCGGGGCAATTGAGCGCCCGCTCAGCTTTGCTGGCAATGATGTGCCCGGAGTGATGCTGGCCTCAGCCATGCGCGACTATGTGGCGAATTTCGGCGTCTCACCGGGGGATCGCACGGTTCTGGTGACGAATAACGACAACGCCTATCTCACCGCCATCGCGCTGAAACAGGCGGGGCTGGAGGTGCCTGCGGTGCTTGACGCACGCGTGCTGCCGCAAGACAGCGAGCTGGTGGCGCAGGCCAAGGCGCTCGGCATTCGGGTGGTGATGGGGCAGGGGGTCTCTTCGGTTCTGGGCGGAAAGCGGGTGACGGGGGTCGCCGTTTGCTCGCAGGCCGGTGAGGGATCGGTGTTGGAAGAGATCGCCTGCGACGCCGTCGCCATGTCGGGCGGCTGGTCGCCCGTGGTGCATCTGTGGTCCCACTGCGGCGGCAAACTGACGTGGGATACTACCCATGCCTGTTTCCGCCCAGATCAGGATCATCCACCAACTGGCGCTGACGGCCATGGTTTCGTCACGCCCGCCGGGGCTGCGGCTGGGGTGTTCCCCTTGGACGATGTGCTGCATGACGCCCATGCCGCCGCTGATGGCGTGGCCACGTCGCTTGGGTTCAAACTGCCCCGCGATTTTACCTCGCCCGAAGCGCTGCGCCGCGAAGAGGCACCGATGATGCCGGTCTGGCAGATGCCGCAGGGTGCCAGTGTGAAACTGCGCGAAAAGACCTTTCTGGACTATCAGAACGACGTGAAAGTCACGGACGTGCGGCTGGCCGCGCAAGAGGGCTTCGTCTCGGTCGAACATGCAAAACGCTATACCACGCTTGGCATGGCGACGGATCAGGGCAAACTGAGCAATATCAACGGGCTGGCCACGCTGGCGGGGGCGCTGGACGCCGAGATTCCCAGCGTCGGCACCACCACCTTCCGCCCGCCCTATCACCCGATTTCGATGGGCGCGATTGCGGGGGCTGCGCGGGGCGACACTTTCCAGCCGATCCGCCGCACCCCGCTACATGACTGGCACGAAGCCAATGGCGCGGTGTGGGAGCCGGTCGGCCAATGGCGGCGGCCCTATGCCTATGTGCAAAGCGGCGAAAGCACCCATGACGCGGTGATGCGTGAGGTGACAAACACCCGCCAGAACCTCGGCTTGTTGGATGCCTCGACGCTGGGCAAGTTAATCGTGCGCGGGCCGGATGCGGAACGCTTTCTCGACATGCTCTACACGAACATGATGTCGACGCTGAAACCCGGAAAATGCCGCTATGGGCTGATGTGCAACGAAAACGGTTTCCTGATCGACGACGGCGTCGTCGCGCGGTTGGATGAACAGACCTTCCTCTGCCACACCACCACAGGCGGGGCCGATAGCATCCACGCGCATATGGAGGAATGGCTCCAGACCGAATGGTGGGACTGGAAGGTTCATGTGGTGAACGCCACCGAGCACTACGCCCAAGTTGCCGTGGTCGGTCCCAACGCCCGAAAATGCTTAGAGAAACTCGGCGGCATGGACCTCAGCCGCGAGGCGCTTGGCTTCATGGAGTGGACCGAGGGGGAGCTTGGGGGCTTCAAGGTGCGGGTCTTCCGTATCTCTTTCTCGGGCGAGCTGAGCTATGAGATCGCGGTCGAGGCCGGGCAGGGGCAGGCCTTTTGGGACGCGCTGCTGATCGCCGGGCATGACTTGGGCGTGATGCCATATGGCACCGAATGCCTGCACATCCTGCGCGCCGAAAAGGGCTTTATCATGATCGGGGACGAAACCGATGGCACGGTGATCCCGCAAGACCTCGGCCTCAACTGGGCGATTTCGAAAAAGAAAGACGACTATCTTGGCAAACGCGCGCAGGAGCGCAGCCATATGCAGGATCCGACCCGCTGGAAGCTCGTGGGGCTTGAAACGACCGATGGCAGCACCCTGCCGGACGGGGCCTACGCGCTTGGCGAGGACAAGAACGAGAACGGGCAGAAAGTGGTGCAGGGGCGCGTGACCTCAACCTATCATTCTCCGACGCTCGATCGGGGTATTGCCATGGGGCTGGTGCTGCATGGGCCGGACCGGATGGGCGAAGTCCTCAGCTTCCCCGGCACCGATGGCAAGACCTATGAGGCCAGAATCGTCGATCCCGTATTTTACGATCCCAAGGGGGAGAAGCAGAATGCCTGAAGCCGTTACCGCCCTGAAGAACGCGCGTTATGACGCGGGAATTGCAACGATTTATGAGGTTGGCCCTCTGGGGATGATCACCATTCGTGGCGATCTGGAAGCGGCCTTTCTGCGTAAGGTCGTCAAGAAAACCATCGGGTTGGAGCGTCCCGAAAGCGGCATGTGCAACAGCGATGGCACGTCGGCGGTGGCGTGGATGTCGCCGGACGAATTGCTACTGATTTGCCCCCATGCACAGGTGGCTGAGGTGCTTTCGCGGCTGCATGCAGCCTTTGAGGATACCCATACGCTGGCCGTCGATGTCTCCGGCGCGCGGGCGACATTTCGTATCGAGGGCACCCATGCCCGAGAGGTCTTGGCCAAGCTTGCGCCGGTTGATCTGGCCCCCGCGAAATTCACGCCCGGCATGTTTCGCCGCACCCGCGTGGGTCAAATCCCGGCAGCCTTTTGGCTCCGCGAAGATGGGGCCTTTCAAGTGGTCTGCTTCCGCTCTGTCGCGCAATATATGTTCGATCAGCTTAAAGTCGCAGCGCAGCCGGGCAGCGCGGTGGGGCATTTTTCAGCGCCGTAAACCGGGAAGAAATCCGACTAAATCGCTCGGAACAGATATGATTTGCGGACGTTGATCTTGACGTTACCGCTTGATGCACATCAAGTGGCCGCAGCGAAATTCCAAAATGAGGAGGCCCCCGAAATGGCTTTTCAACTTCCCGATCTTCCCTATGCCCATGACGCGCTTGCATCCAAAGGCATGTCCAAGGAAACGCTGGAATACCACCACGACAAACACCACAACGCCTATGTGACCAACGGGAACAAGGCGATTGAAGGCACCGAGTGGGAGGGCAAGACCCTCGAAGAGATCATCAAAGGCACCTATGACGCGAATGCGGTCGCCCAGAATGGCATCTTCAACAACATCAGCCAGCTGTGGAACCACAACCAGTTCTGGGAAATGATGACCCCGAACGACAGCAAAATGCCCGGTGAGCTGGAAAAAGCGATCACCGAGAGCTTTGGTTCGGTCGACAAGTTCAAGGACGAGTTCAAAGCCGCAGGCGCGGGTCAGTTCGGCTCCGGTTGGGCATGGCTGGTAAAAGACAAAGACGGCGGCCTGAAGGTCACCAAGACCGAAAACGGCGTGAACCCCGTTTGCTTTGATCAGACTGCGCTGCTGGGTTGTGACGTGTGGGAGCACTCCTACTACATCGATTTCCGCAACGCGCGTCCCGACTACCTGACGAACTTCCTCGACAACCTTGTGAACTGGGACAATGTCGCCTCGCGTCTGTAATCTGACGATGCGGCCGTCATCAACGTCCGCGTTTGTAGCGGATGTTGCTCTCCCAGTCACCGACGCCCACGGCACGCCGCAGGCTGGGTGAATTGGGAAAACGTCGCCTCGCGTCTGTAATCTGACGATGCAGCCGTCATCAACGTCCGCGTTTGAAGCGGGCGTTGCTCTCCCAGTCACCGACGCCCACAGCGCGCCGTAGCCTGGGTGAACTGGGGACAACGTCGCCTCGCGCACGATCATTGGGCACCAGTTTGCTTCTGAACCCCGCAGGTTTTGCCTGCGGGGTTTTTGATTGTCGGCTCAAAACCAACGCGCACGGACTTTTCCCACCCCACTGACAGGCGATACCCCTCTCAAGCCGTTCGCCGCAGCACCTTTTCATGGAACGCCCCAGCCCCGTGCAGGGTTGGTCCAGTGAAACAGAGCAGCCAGAGGAGGACGATATGGCCGAGCGGAAACGATCTAACGACGGTACCAAGGAAACAGAAAAATTCCTCTCCGACACCGAAACGCCAGCGCAGGGTGGCCGCGCAGGGGGGGATCTGCAAAAGGACGTCGGCACCCAAGATGCCAAACGTCGCGCCGAAAAGGGTGAAGACGGGGTGACCCGCGTCACTGGCGAGGACAAACGCAATCACGGAGAACCCTCATGACAAAACTGAGCCAAGACACATGGGTGCTGATCGCGGACGGCGAGAAGGCTCTTTTCCTACAAAACCATACGGATGGCGACGATCCTTATCTTCAGGTCGTGCGCAAAGAAGAGCAGGATAACCCGCCCACAAGAGAACAAGCCGCCAACCGTCCCGGTCGGATGAGCGATGGGCCGAGCGGCCACCGCTCTGCCTTTGACGACACGGACTGGCATGAATTGGAAAAAGAGCGCTTTGCCAAAGACTTGTCAGACATTCTTTATAAGCTGGCGCACAATGGGAGGTTTGACCGGATTGTGCTTGTGGCGCCTCCGGCGGTGCTGGGTGACCTGCGCGACAACCTCCACAAAGAGGTTCAGAGCAAGGTCGTGGGCGAAATTCCCAAGACCTTAACCAACCATCCTATCGACGAGATCGAAAAGATCGTTGCGGGGGAGTTGGCAGAAGCCTGACTTTTCCCTTGGCGCGGGAATTGATTGCCTTCACAAGTGGGCAGTCTACCGCGCCAAGGATTTCAAATGACCGACACCACTAAAGGTTTCGCCGCGATGATCGTGGCATGCTGCATATGGGGGCTGTCGTCGATCTTTTACAAATTGCTGTCGCATGTGCCTGCCGCCGAAGTTCTGGCGCATCGCACGCTGTGGTCGCTGGCTTTCTTTGTGATGGTGCTGACCCTGCAGGGGCGTTTGCGTACGATCCTGGCCGCTATGGCCGGGCCGCGTGCGTTTGCCCTGCTGGGATTTGCAGCAATGATGATCGCGACAAATTGGTATCTCTTCATCTGGGCCGTACAGAGCGGGCAGGCGACCGAGGCCGCATTGGGATATTACATCTTTCCGCTGGTGTCTGTGCTGCTGGGCCGCTTGGTTTTTGCCGAACGGATGAACCGCGTGCAGCTTTTTGCGGTGGGGCTGGTGGCTGTGGCCGTTTCGCTGCTCACCTACGGTTTGGGCACCGCCCCGTGGCTTGCAGTGGCGATTGCGGCGTCTTTCGGGCTTTACGGTCTTGCGAAGAAGCGGTTGGCGGTGGGGCCGGTGGTCTCCGTCACGGCGGAGGTCATGCTTTTGTTGCCCCTCGCGGTGCTCGTTCTGTGGCAAACGGGTGACAATGGGGCCGGGGCCTTTGGTGCGTCATTTCGCGATACGGCGCTTTTGGTGTTGGCCGGTCCGATCACGGCGACACCACTGATCTTGTTCAGCTACGCCGCGCGGCGGCTGTCAATGGCAACGGCCGGATTGCTGAGCTACATCAACCCGACCTTGCAGTTTTTCTGTGCCGTGGTTCTCTTCCGCGAACCGTTTACCGGCTGGCATGTGCAGGCGTTTATGCTGATCTGGGGCGCGCTGGCGCTCTATTCCATCAGCACTTTCCATCAGGATAAGGCGCGGCGCAGGGCGCTGAGGGCGGCATCCGCATCCGCCACCACGGTGACGTAATCAAGGAGCGTCGCATCGGCGAAACCATGCGCCACGACATGGTTCATCAGCGACATGAAGGGATCCCAGTAGCCATTTGTGTTTACTAGGAAAATAGGCTTTTCGTGCAGGCTAAGCTGACGCCATGTCAGCACCTCGAACAGCTCATCCAGTGACCCCGCACCGCCAGGCAAAACCGCCACGGCATCGCAGTTCATGAACATCACTTTTTTGCGCTCATGCATCGTCTCGGTCACGATGTAGCGGGTCAGATCGGTCTTGCCGACCTCCCATGCCACCAAATGCGCGGGGATCACGCCAAAGGTGTCGCCGCCCGCTTGCTGCGCCGCGCGTGCGACGCTACCCATCAGGCCCACATCGCCCGCCCCGTAAACCAGCCGCAGCCCGGCGTCGGCCAGACCACGGCCCAGTGTTTCGGCATCTCGGGTGAACGCCGGGTTATCTCCGGGGCGGGAGCCGCAATAGACACAGACAGAATGTTGCATGGTAAAGTGTCCTGATGACTAGGAAAATTCGGCGCGGATCGTCTGCGCTTTTGACCCCTGTTAGCCTGCTTGCTAAAAAGGCTCAACCACAGGGGAAGTAGAAGATGTTCAAGGGACTTGGCCGGTTTGGCGGCATGGGGGCGATGGCGGGGGGCGCCTTTGCGGCGGCGGTGCTCGCGCTTGGGGCGTGGATCGGCAGCAAACGCGCCGGGCCGGAAGACGCGCCGCAAAGCGCTGTGGCCGTTGTCCCTGAACGCGATGCTACACCCGAAAATGCCACCCTTGCGCCAAATGCCGTGCAGGGCGTTTCTGTCGGGCCAGAAGGTGTGGCGGCGACGGAACCTGACGCCCCGGTTGAAACGGCTGAGGTGGCCCCCAAGCCCCAGGCGCCCTCTTTTGACGAAGTGCGCCGGGAAAGCGACGGGATGACCGTAATCGCAGGCCGCGCAACCCCTGGCAGCACCGTCTTCGTGTTGAAAGATGGCGAAGAGATCGCCAGCGCTACCGCTGATGGGTCTGGGAAGTTTGCCACCCTCGCGTTGATCCCCCCAGATGGGGCGGGCCATGTGTTGACCCTCTTGGGGCAGGACGGCGAAGCCAAGATCGCGTCGGAAGAGGAGATCATCCTTACGCCGACCTCCGTTCCAGATGCGCCGGTAGAGTTAGCTCAAGTGGATACCGCGCCGGAGCAGAGCCCGCTTAATTTGGCAGATAAGGCTGCGGACCTAGGTGCTGATGATACGGAGAGCGAGAGTGCAGCATCTAGGACGGCTGGGGCAGAAGGTACGCCAGAGGCGACGCCGCTTGCTGGGACTGGGACGGCTCTAGCACAGAGCGCAGAGGAAGAATCGTCAAAGAAGACCAGCGTTTCCGAGAGGCCTGCCGAGGCGTCGGTAGAGAATGACGAAGAGGCGACGTTGTCCGAGACAGCGCCTGAGCAGGCGACCCCGCTCGCTGGGACTGCGACAGCGGTTTCGGAGAATGCTGAGACTGAAAGCCCGATGGGAACAACCACCGCTGCAACACCGCTTGCAGGCACCGGTACCGCTCAGGTCGAAGATACCGTAACGACGGGCCAAGATGCGCCGAGGGACAAGGCGCGCCAGACCGATGGTGCGACCGAACCAGCGCAGGCCACGCCGCTGTCCGGGACTGGCACCGCTGGGCCCAAAAACACGGTGTCGACAGAGCAGAACCTTGCGACTGGAGACGCGGCACCTGCCGCCGAAACCAATCCCGCACAGGCTACGCCCTTGGCTGGAACCGGGACCGACGTGTCGGACGCCACCGCGCCCGCAGAGCAGACCCCCGCTGCTGAGGAGGGGGGCGCATCATCAGCCGAAACCGATCCGCCGCAAGCCACACCGCTTTCCGGAACCGGCGCCGCTACGACCGACGGTCCCGCGCCGACTGTGCAGAACCCAGATGCTGACGAAGCGGAAGCGCCTGCGAATGGAGCGGCTCCATCTCAGGCCACACCGCTGGCTCAGACCGGGACTGGGGATGCAGGGACGCCGTCCAATGCTGAACCATCCGCGCAAGCAGCGGCAACCTCTGACACTGCCGCCGGTCCGGGAAACACGAAGCCCGCCACGGAAAACCCATCTGCGCCAGAAATCGCACCAACCCAACCTCCCGCGCCAGCCCCGGTACTGAAATCCACTGCCGAGGGGGTGGAGCGTCTCGACACCGCGCCGCCGCAGGTCATGACCAATGTGGCGCTCGACACCATCGGCTATTCCGATCAGGGCGATGTGCAACTTGCAGGCCGCGCCCAGCCGGATACCAGCGAAGTGCGGGTCTATCTGAACAATAACGCGGTGATCAGCCTGCCGGTCGATCAAGAGGGCCGCTGGCGGGGCGATCTGCCCAATGTCGATGAGGGCGTCTATACCCTGCGCGTGGATGAGCTTTCCCGCGCGGGCGACGTGACCAGCCGGGTGGAGACTCCGTTCAAGCGCGAATCCCCCGAGGTGCTGGCCGCCGCCACCGAGGGGCTGAGCGGCCCGCTGAGCGCTGTGACAGTCCAGAAAGGCGATACGCTCTGGGCAATCTCGCGTGACCGCTACGGCGACCCCTTGCTTTACGTGAAGGTGTTTGAGGCCAATAGCGCCAATATCCGCGACCCCGATCTGATCTACCCCGGACAGGTCTTTGACCTGCCAGAAGAGCCTGTGTCGGAGTGATCTGACGCCCGACCTCAGGGGCCCAAACCGGGGTGGCATTCGCAGCGCGCAGAGCGGCTGTGCGCCGCCCCGCACTGGCAACCCTCGGCTTTGGAGCCTATGTAGCCTGTAATCACTTCAGGAATTTCCATGCCAGCCGATACAGATCAAACGCCCGCCGCGCGTCGGCGCGACCGCAAAACCCCTAAGCCTGAGCGCATCCCCACAGAAGCCGAGATGATCGACGCCGCCGAGCGTCAGTCGGGCTTCTTGGTGCTGCGCAAGGTGGCGCCCTACCTCTGGCCCAAGGATATGCCATGGGTGAAGCGCCGGGTGATCTTGGCCATGCTGGCGCTTTTGGTGTCGAAACTGATCATCGTCGCCACGCCGTTCTTCTACCGCGACGCGGTGGATGCGCTTGCGGGCGAGGGCGCGCCGATGCTGGCGCTTGGGGCGATTGGGCTGACCGTGGCCTACGGCATGGCGCGGCTGATGGGCGTGGGCTTTCAGCAGGTGCGTGATGCGGTCTTTGCCCGTGTCGGGCAGCGCGCCCTGCGGATGTTGGCGCTTGAGACCTTTCAACACATCCACAAACTGTCGATGCGCTATCACATCACCCGCAAGACCGGGGGCCTCAGCCGGATCATCGAGCGTGGTGTCAAAGGCGTCGATTTTCTGCTGCGCTTCTTGCTGTTCTCCATCGGGCCGCTGATCCTTGAGTTGATCCTTGTCGGCGTAATCCTCGCCGTATTGTTCGACATTTGGTATCTGGTGGTCGTGACCGTGACCATCGCGATCTATGTCTGGTTCACCTTTGCCGTCACCGAATGGCGCGTGCGCCTCCGGCGGCAGATGAACGACAGCGACACCGAGGCCAACCAACGCGCGATCGACAGTCTGCTGAACTATGAAACGGTGAAATACTTCGGCGCCGAGGGCCGCGAGGCCGCGCGCTATGACTTGGCGATGGCGGATTATGAGAACGCGGCGATCAAGACGAACTATTCGCTGGCCTTCCTGAACTTTGGCCAAGCGTTGATCATCACGGCGGGGCTGGTGGGCGTTATGGTCATGGCGGCGATGGGCGTGCAGAGCGGCGAACTCAGCGTCGGCGACTTCGTCATGGTAAACTCCTATATGATCCAATTGACCGTGCCGCTGAACTTCCTTGGCACCGTTTACCGGGAGATCCGTCAAGCGCTGGTGGACATGGGGCAGATGTTCGGCCTGCTCGAACAGCCGGCAGAGATTGATGACAAGCCGAATGCGCCAGACCTCAAGGTAACGGGCGGCCATGTGACGCTGGAGAATGTGCGCTTTGCCTATGATACCGACCGCGAAATTCTCAAGGGCGTCTCGCTTGAAGCGCGTCCGGGGGAAACGGTGGCGATTGTTGGCTCGACCGGCTCGGGAAAATCCACCATCGGGCGGCTGTTGTTCCGTTTCTACGATGTCGCAGGCGGCGCGCTGAAGATCGACGGGCAGGACGTGCGTGATGTGACCCAGCATTCGCTCCATATGGCGATCGGCGTGGTGCCGCAGGACACGGTGCTGTTCAACGACACCATTGGCTACAACATTGCTTATGGCCGCGACGGCGCGACGCAGGCCGAGGTCGAGGATGCGGCCCGCGCGGCACAGATCCACGATTTCATCATGTCGCTGCCGCAGGGCTATGAAACCACGGTGGGCGAGCGGGGCCTGAAGCTTTCAGGCGGGGAGAAGCAGCGCGTGGGCATCGCTCGGACGTTGTTGAAAGACCCGCCCATCCTGTTGCTGGACGAGGCGACCAGCGCGCTCGACAGTGAGACAGAGCATGAGATCCAAGACGCGCTGCGCCGCGCGGGCCAAGGGCGCACGGTGCTAACTATCGCCCACCGCCTGTCGACCATCGCAGAGGCGGATCGCATCGTCGTGCTGGAAAAGGGTGAGATCGTCGAACAGGGCAGCCATGAAATGCTCTTGGCGCAAGGCGGGCGTTATGCCCAACTCTGGCAGCGCCAGCAGGCAGAGGAAGAACAGAACTAACGCAAACCTCGCCCCTCTCTTCAGCAGGGGGGCGGAGCATTGCCGCCGATGGCGTTTTTGACGATGATCTGCTCTTGCGTTGTGCCAAGCGGCACACGATATCTACCGCCATGACCGATCTCTCCACCCCCTCTCAGACGTCGCTGCGCGCCCGCGCGGCACGATTGGCTGACCGCCCCTCGTTCCAGAACTTTATTCTGGCCGTGATTCTTTTTAACGCTGTCATTCTGGGGCTTGAGACCTCGGATGAGGTGATGGCGCAGGTGGGGCCGCTGATCCTGCTGCTCGACAAGGTCTGCCTCGGCATCTTTGTCATTGAGATCGCGATTAAGCTCTACGGTCGGGGGATGGACTTCTTCAAACGCGGCTGGAGCATCTTTGACTTTGTGATCGTCGCCATTTCGCTGATCCCCGCCACCCAAGGGCTCAGCGTTCTGCGGGCGCTGCGCATCTTGCGTCTGCTGCGCGTCGTCTCCGTTGCCCCCTCGCTGCGCCGCGTGGTTGAAGGGCTGGTCAACGCGCTGCCGGGCATGGGCTCGGTCTTCCTGCTCATGGGGGTGATCTTTTATATCGCATCCGTGATGGCCACCAAACTCTTTGGCGCTGACTTCCCGCAGTGGTTCGGCACGCTGGGCCGGTCGGGGTATTCGCTGTTCCAAATCATGACGCTTGAGTCTTGGTCCATGGGCATTGTCCGCCCGGTGATGGAGGTTTATCCCTATGCGTGGATGTTCTTTGTGCCCTTCATCATGGTCACGACCTTCGCGGTGGTGAACCTGCTGGTGGGTCTGATCGTCAACTCAATGCAAGACGCGCACCATGAGGAAAGCAACGAGCAGACCAACACCTACCGCGATGAGGTGATGTCGCGGCTGACCGATCTGGAAAACCTGATCAAAGCGCAGAACACCCCGCCCAAACGCTAGAGTCCGGGCGGGGGAGAGGCGTTACTCTTCGCCAATCGCCTTGGCGGTCAGGCTATCCAGCGCCTCGGTCATCTTGGTTATATATTCCGCCTCTTCGGGCAAGCCGTGGGCTGTCACCAGCGTTTCAGGGTCGGCATAGGTGACATGCACGGCCCCTTCGCCATCGGCATAGACCAGCACGCGCAACGGCAAATCAAGCCCGGCAGTCTGGGCATCCTGCATCGCGGGCGTGCCCAGCTTGGGGTTACCGAAGATCAAAAGCTGCGTCGGGCGCAGCTCCATCTCGACCTTCTCGGCCCCGGCGGCGTGATCGACGCGGGCAAACACTTCAGCCCCGGCCTCTTCAACCGCGCTTTCCAGCCGGTCCATCGTCGTCACGACATCATGGGGTGAGACTTTGGCTACCAAATCCTGCGCCAAGGCGGGCATCGCTGCCATGATTGCACCTGCGGCCATTGCTATCGATCTCATCATCGTCTCCTTTGCTGCATCCTGCCCCTGACCTAGCGTGACCTTTGCCTGCGCCAAGCGGTCATCAGAGGGCGCGCGTAAGTTCGCTGGGTCTTGGCTTGGCTGTCCACGCGCGGTAAGAGGGGCAAAATCAGGCCGGGGGCAGGGCGCGATGAGCGATACCGACAGTTTTATTGACGAAGTGAACGAAGAAGTCCGCCGCGACCGGTTTTATGGTCTGCTGCGCCGCTATGGCTGGATCGCGGTGGTCGCGGTGGTCGCCATCGTCGGCGGTGCCGCGTGGAACGAATACAGCAAAGCACAAGAGCGTGCGCAGGCCGAAGCTCTGGGCGACGCCATGCTCGGCGCATTGGAAGCCGACGCCAGCAACGCCCGCGCCGAAGCGCTTGCCCCGATTGAGGCCGAAGGCCCCGGTGCCCGCGCCGTGCTGAATTTCATGCGCGCCGATGCATTGGCCGAGGCCGGTGAGATTGACGCCGCCGTGGAACAGCTCGACGCCGTGGCACTCGACGGCGATCTTGCGCCGATCTACCGCCAGCTTGCGCAGTTCAAGGCCGTGACCCTTCAGGGACAATCGGTGCCTGTGGCAGAGCGGCGTCAGGCCCTCGAAGCGCTCGCCCAGCCCGGCGCGGCCCTGCGTCTGCTGGCCGAAGAGCAACTGGCCCTGATCGATATCCAAGAGGGTGAGACCGACAAGGCCGTCGCGCGCTACCAATCCATTCTTTCCGATGCGGAAACCACCCCGGACTTGCAACAACGCGCCCTTCAGGTGATTGTGGCCTTGGGTGAAGAACCGGGGGCTGAGAGCGCTGCTGCAGCGGCTGAGCTGGAGATCCCCGAAGCAACGGGTGACTGACACATATCCACTCGCCAAGAATGGCGGGGGCGTGAAGGTTGAGGAAAGACAGAAAGTGAGCAGGTCCATGACGAAGCATCGCGAAACCAAACCCGGACGTCCGGGTCTGCGTGGTTTGGGCGTGGCGGGTGCCATCGGCACCGTGCTGCTGCTAAGTGCCTGCGAAGACAAGCAGACCTATCTGCCGGGCAAGCGCGAAGATGTGCGCTCGGTGCTGCAAAATCCCGGTCTGCAAGACCCTGCATTTGACGCCATCGACGGCCCCGTTCCGGCAAACACCAGCCGTGCCATTGCCTTGGGTGGTACAGTGAACAACGCCAACTGGACCCATAGCATCGGCACTGCCGCGACGCGCATCAGCCATCCCGCGCTGCGCAGCACATTGCAGCCGGTTTGGAGTGCCAAAATCGGCGCGGGCGACAGCCGCAAGCAGCGCATCACCGCCGACCCGGTGGTCGCGGGCGGGCGTATCTTTACGCTTGATGCAGGCGCGCAGGTCACCGCGACCTCGACCTCTGGTCAGACCCTCTGGACTCGTGATCTCACCCCTGCCTCTGACCGTCAGGGGCAGGCCACTGGCGGCGGGCTCGCCGTGGATGGGGAAACGCTTTATGTCTCTATCGGTTTCGGCGTTTTGGCTGCCCTCGACGTAAAAACCGGCGGCGTGCGTTGGACCCAAGACCTCGACGCTACAGGTTCCGGCACACCTACTGTCTCGGGCGATTTGGTCTATTTTACGGCTGGAGACGATACCGGTTGGGCACTGAACAAGACCGATGGTCGCATCCAATGGCAAACCGGCGCCACCACAAGCCTCAGCAACGTGCTGGGCGCGCCTGCGCCTGCAGTGACCAATGATCTGGCGATCTTCGCTTTTGGGTCGGGCGAGGTGCAGGGGCTGTTCCGTCAAGGCGGGCTTGAGCGGTGGGCGACCTCTGTTCTGGGCAAACGTCCGGGCCGCGCGCTGAGCTTTGTGGGCGATGTGACAAGCGCGCCCGTGGTCTCAGGCGGTACGGTCTATGTGGGCAATCATTCGGGCCGACTGGCGGCACTCGACGTGAACAGCGGTAACCGCAAATGGGTCGCCCGCGATGGGGCAATTGGTCCGGTTTGGCCTGCCGGCGATTCTGTCTTCGCAGTGACCGATCTCAATGAACTCGTGCGGCTTGACGCCAGCACGGGCCGTCGCATCTGGGGCACACCGCTGCCGAATTTCGTCAAGGATAAGCCGAAAAAGCAATCCGAAGTTGTGGCGCATTATGGCCCGATCATCGCCGGGGGCCGTGTGATCGTGGCCTCCAACGATGGCGTGCTGCGCAGCTTTGATCCCGTGAGTGGCGGGCTCACCGGCACCACCCTAATCCCCGGCGGCGCGACCACAGCGCCCGTTGTGGCGGGCGGCACGCTTTACGTCGTCTCGTCCAAGGGGCAATTGCACGCTTTCCGTTAGGCCGCAAATAGGCTAAGGCGCGTGTCTGAACTGGCCCAACCGGGGCCCGGAGCCTGAATTATGTCCTTTACCCTTGCCATCGTGGGCCGCCCGAACGTCGGGAAATCCACGCTGTTCAACCGCCTCGTTGGAAAACGTCTCGCGCTGGTCGACGACCAGCCCGGCGTGACCCGTGACCTGCGCGAAGGTGCTGCCAAGCTGGCTGACCTGCGTTTCACCGTGATCGACACAGCCGGTCTCGAAGAGGTGACGGATGACAGCCTGCAGGGCCGTATGCGGCGCCTGACCGAACGCGCTGTTGATATGGCCGACATCTGCCTCTTCATGATCGACGCCCGTGTTGGGGTAACCCCATCTGATATGGTGTTCGCTGAAATCCTGCGCAAGAAATCCGCGCATGTGATCCTTGCGGGCAACAAGGCCGAGGGCAAAGCCGCAGATGCAGGCATGATCGAGGCCTATTCGCTGGGTCTTGGTGAGCCGATCCGCCTCTCCGCTGAACATGGCGAAGGTCTGAACGATCTCTACTCCATGTTGATGCCGCTGGCCGATCAATACGAAGACCGCGCTGTGCAGGATGCGCCCGAGACGGATGTGGACTTGCCCGAGGATGATGCCGACCTTGAGGCCGAAACCGTCCGGATGCCGACCCGCGCCAAGCCGCTGCAGGTCGCCGTGGTTGGCCGCCCCAATGCGGGCAAGTCGACTCTGATCAACCAGATTCTGGGCGAGGACCGCCTGTTGACCGGCCCCGAGGCCGGGATCACCCGCGATGCGATCTCACTGATGACCGACTGGGCCGGGCCGGACGGCGATCCTGTGCCGATGCGGATTTTCGACACTGCAGGCATGCGTAAGAAAGCCAAGGTGCAGGAGAAGCTGGAGAAACTCAGCGTCAGCGACGGTTTGCGCGCGGTGAAATTTGCCGAGGTTGTCGTGGTTCTGCTCGACGCCGAAATTCCCTTTGAGCAGCAGGACCTGCGCATCGCCGATCTGGCCGAGCGTGAGGGGCGGGCGGTCGTGATCGCCGTGAACAAATGGGACATCGAGGAAAACCGTCAGGACAAGCTGCGCGAATTGAAGGAAAGCTTTGAGCGTCTTCTGCCGCAACTCCGTGGCGCACCGCTAATTACAGTCAGCGCCAAAACGGGCAGGGGCCTTGATCGCCTGCAGGCCGCGATCATGCGGGCCTATGAGACGTGGAACCGCCGGATCACCACTGCCCAGCTGAACCGCTGGCTCTCGGGCATGATGGAGGCGCACCCGCCCCCCGCGCCGCAAGGCAAACGCATCAAGCTGCGCTACATGACCCAAGCCAAGACCCGCCCGCCCGGTTTCGTGGTGATGTGCAGCCATCCCGACAAGGTGCCGGAGAGCTATTCGCGTTATCTGGTCAATGGGTTACGGGTCGACTTTGACATGCCCGGCACGCCGATCCGTCTGTGGATGCGCGGCCAGTCGGATGCGAACCCTTACAAGAACCGCAAGAAAGCCGCGCCGTCGAAGCTGCGCAAGCACACGGCCGGCCGCCGCAAAGATTAAGACGCCTTACCCACGTCTGAGAAACGCCCGCAGGGTGGGCAGCGCCATGATGACGCTGCCCCCAAGCGCCATATAAGCGATCAGCGGAGTGTGACCCCAATTGGCCGCGACAATCCCCAACAGCCCCCAAATCACCGCGATGCCATAGGTTGGAATGCGGCCCAATACAGTCTGCACGATCAATCCCAGCACCACCGCCAGCCCGATAAAGACCGCTGCTGCCGTTTCCCCGTCCAAGTAGCCGTAGCCCGCCGCCAAAAGCGCCAGCGAGACACAGGAGGCAGCAGAGAGCCACCCGGCATAGAGGCCTACAGGGGCCGCCGCCCAGAGCGGGTCCTCGACGGGGGCGACGAACAACGCGATCAGCGCGGTGATCAACATGACCCAGATCAGCACCGCCGCCCAGATAGGGCTCATGACGGCGACTGCAAGCCATGTGGTGCCCACTGCCAGCGACAGACACAGCGGCACGCGCATGTCATGCCATTGCGCATCCCGTGGCGCACGCAACAGCCCGTAAGCCAGCCCCACAATCAGCCAGAGGTAGATCACGCCCCAGATCGAAAAGGCATAGCCCGCAGGCTGTGCGGGCGGGTTGTCTTGCGGGATCGGGAACTGGTTGGGGTCAAAGCCCGAGAAGCCTGGCACGAAGAACGGGGAAACCGCGAAAGCGATGCTGAGAAGCAGCGCAAGGGCTGCGATCAAGGTGCGGGATGATTTGGGCAAGTGGGGCCTCGCGGGATGGGTGTTGCGATGCATCTAATCCTAGAGCGTCGGCCCGCCACGGCAACCAAGGGCCAACGCCTGCCCGCGGGTCGGCGATCCTGACCGTGATTTATGCCACTTCATATCTCGGCCATGATGTGCGTCTTCAATGTCGCACCCAGCCTCACCAAATCGCCTACCCGCCGCACCAAAGGTGCGCCAGTATGTATTGGCACGCCTCTGGCGTGACGGGCGGGCAGGCGATGGCCCGGCGCCTGCGGCTTGATCCCGGGCCTTGTGATAGCCTTAGGCCAACACACCTTCAGCCGTCAGGGTCGTCTTGCCCCCCAGATACGGCGCAAGCGCCTCAGGCAGCTTCACCGAGCCATCCGCTTGCTGGCCATTCTCCAGCACAGCGATCAAGCACCGCCCAACCGCCAGACCCGAGCCATTCAGCGTATGCACAAACTGCGGCTTGCCACCGCCCTCGGGCTTGAACCGCGCGTTCATTCGCCGCGCCTGGAAATCCCCCGTGGTCGAAACCGAGGAAATCTCGCGGTAGCAATTCTGTCCCGGCACCCAAGCCTCGATGTCATAGGTGCGGCGCGCGCCAAAACCCATGTCGCCGGTACAGAGGATCACCGTGCGGTAAGGAACGCCCAGTTTTTCCAAGATACCCTCGGCACAGCCCACCATGCGCTGCTGCTCCGCATCGCTTTCGTCGGGGTGTGTGATCGACACCATCTCGACCTTCTCGAACTGGTGCTGACGCAGCATGCCTGCGGTGTCACGGCCCGCACTGCCTGCCTCGGAACGGAAGCAGAGCGTATGCGCGGTGAGACGAATGGGCAGGGCGCTTTGCTCCAAGGTGTCGCCGCCCACGGAATAGGTCAGCGGCACTTCGGAGGTCGGCACCAGCCACCAACCATTGGTCGTTTGATAGCTGTCTTCGCCGAACTTTGGCAGTTTATCCGTGCCATACATCGCCTCATCGCGCACCAGCACCGGCGAGTTCACTTCCGTAAGCCCGTTCTCATCCACATGGGTGTCGATCATGAATTGGGCTAATGCCCGGTGAATGCGGGCCACGGCGCCTTTCAGCATGACAAACCGCGCACCTGAGGTTTTGGCGGCGGTTTCGAAATCCATGCCGGGTTTGACACCTTTGATCTCGTAATGCTCAACCGGCGTGAAATCAAAGCTGGGTTTGTCGCCCCAGCTTTTCACTTCGACGTTATCATTCTCATCGGCGCCCTGCGGCACGTCTTCAGCGGGATTGTTGGGGATGCGGGCCAGCATATCGGTCAGCTTCGCGTCCAACTCCTGCGCCTCGGCCTGCATTGCGGCGACCTCGGCCTTTTTGTCGCTGACCAAGGCCCGCAGACGGTCAAACTCTGCCTCGTCGCCTTTGGCTTTTGCTGCGCCGACTTCCTTGCTGGCCTTGTTTTGCTCGGCTTTCGCCGTCTCAGCGGCAGCGATCTTGGCGCGGCGTGCGGCATCAAGGGACAACACTGCCTCGGACATTGCAGCCTCACCACGGCGGGCCAAAGCGGCGTCGAAAAGCTCGGGATTGTCGCGGATGGCGCGGATGTCGTGCATGGTCTGTCCTCGGGATCAGGTGAGTCGGTTTGGCTGCGTTATGCCTTAAAGCGCAGCGCGGCGGTAGGGGCCGCAACCCTGCGGCGATCCGGCCCAAGCCGTAGCCGTATGTACCATAGGCTTTCCACCTTGCACCCGGCTGTTACCGCGCTTAGGTTCTGGCCAAATTCTCAAGGCCCATTTGCGGCCCAATACCCATCGAAAAGGACGACCCCCATGGAAGGCATCCAGCAATTTGTGCCGCTGATCCTGATCTTCGCGATCATGTATTTTCTGCTCATCCGCCCACAGCAGAAGAAGGCGAAGGAACATCAGGCCATGGTTGCCGGGCTGCGCCGGGGCGATCAGGTCGTCACCCAAGGCGGGATCATCGGTAAGGTGGTTAAGGTCAAAGAAGACGGCGAAGT
Source organism: Sulfitobacter sp. W027 (assembly GCF_025143985.1). Classification (NCBI taxonomy): domain Bacteria; kingdom Pseudomonadati; phylum Pseudomonadota; class Alphaproteobacteria; order Rhodobacterales; family Roseobacteraceae; genus Sulfitobacter; species Sulfitobacter sp. W027. Next base: position 2,119,491 of record NZ_CP083564.1, on the reverse strand, counting down.
CGAAGTCGAGATCGCCGAAGGCGTGAAAGTACGCGTGGTGCAGGCCACCATCGCGACCGTCGTTTCCAAGACCGAACCGGCGAAATAAACCCTATCCCGAGGCCGCAACCCAAAGGCGGAACCATGCTTCAGATTGATCTGTGGAAGCGGATTGCCATTGTCCTGACCTGTTTGGCAGGACTTTGGCTGGCGCTTCCCAATGCGTTTTACACCCCTGTCGAGCAGCATAATGATGCGGTTGCGGCGATCGAAGTGCAGGGCAGCACCCCAGAGCTTGAAGCGCAGCGCGCGCTTTGGCCTGAGTGGATGCCCTCGGGGCTGGTGAACCTTGGCCTTGACCTGCGCGGCGGCGCGCATCTGCTGGCCGAAGTGCAACTGGCCGATGTCTATGCCTCGCGGATGGAAGCACAATGGCCCGAGGTTCGTGACGCTCTGCGCAGCCTGACCCCGGTCCGGCGCGAAGAAGCGCCCGAGGGCGAACTGCGGGTGCGTCTGAACGATCCGTCCAAAATGGAAGAAGCGCTGCAGATCACCCGTGATCTGGCCCGTCCCGTCACCACGGTCACCGGGGCAGGCGGCAGCGACATCAACGTGAGCGGCGCCAATGGCACCATTACCATCACCCTGTCGGATGCCGAAAAACAGGCGACTGACGAGCGCACCATGCAGCAGAGCCTCGAAATCGTGCGCCGCCGCATCGACGAGGTCGGCACCCGTGAGCCGACGATCCAGCGCCAAGGCGCAGACCGCATTCTGATCCAAGTGCCGGGCATCGGCTCGGCCGCGGAATTGAAAGCCATCATCGGCACCACGGCGCAGCTGACCTTCAACCCGGTGGTCAACCGTGGCTCGAATGAGAACGACAACCCCGGCATCGGTAACGCCATCCTGCCCGCAGCGGATGAAGAGGGGGTCTTTTACACGATTGAAACCGCCCCTGTCGTCACCGGCGAGCAATTGGTCGACGCGCAGCCGAGCTTTGACCAGAACGGGGCACCTGCTGTGTCCTTCCGCTTTGACACTTCCGGCGCGCGCAAGTTCGGCGATTACACGGCGGAAAACATCGGCTCGCCCTTTGCCATCGTGCTCGACAACGAAGTCATCAGCGCGCCCACCATTCAGAGCCATATCCCCGGCGGGTCGGGCATCATCACCGGGCGCTTCTCGGTTGAGGAAAGCACCAACCTTGCGGTGCTGCTGCGTGCCGGTGCCCTGCCTGCGGGGCTGAGCTTTGTCGAAGAGCGCACCATCGGGCCGGAACTGGGCCAAGACAGCATCGACGCGGGCAAGATCGCCACGATGGTGGCCTTCGCCGCCGTGCTTTTCTTCATGTGGGCGTCCTATGGCCTCTTCGGGTTCTTTGCCAATGTCGCGCTGATCATCAACGTCGGGCTGATCTTTGGCCTGCTAAGCCTCATCGGCGCCACGCTGACACTACCGGGCATCGCCGGGATCGTGCTGACCGTCGGCATGGCGGTCGACGCCAACGTGCTGATCTTTGAGCGTATCCGCGAAGAGCAACGCAACGCCAAAGGGGCTGCGCGGGCGATCTCGCTGGGCTATGAACGCGCGCTGAGCGCCATTTTGGATGCCAACATCACCACTTTCATCGTGGCGGTCATCCTCTTTGCCCTAGGCTCTGGCCCGGTGCGCGGCTTTGCCGTGACGCTTGGTCTTGGCATCGTCACATCGGTATTCACCGCCTATTTCGTCACCCGCTTGCTGGTGGTGATCTGGTTTGAACGCCGCCGTCCCAAGACAATCGAGGTTTGACATGCGACTGAAGCTGGTACCCGACAACACGAACTTCGATTTTTTTGGCTATGCCAAGATCACCTTTGGCGCTTCCGTGGTGGCGATGATCCTGTCGCTGATCGCTTGGGGCGTGATGGGGCTGAACTTTGGCATCGACTTCCGCGGCGGCACGACCCTGCGGACCGAAAGCTCTGAGGCCATCGACGTGGGCGCCTACCGGGATGCGCTGAGCCCGTTGGAGCTGGGCGACGTGACGATTTCCGAGGTCTTTGACCCCGGTTTCGGCGCGGACCGCCATGTGGCGATGATCCGCGTTCAGGCCCAAGAGGGCCAAGAAGCGGCGACCACCGACACCATCGAAACCATCGAAGCGGCGCTGCAAAGCGTGTCTCCGGACATCAAATTCACCTCTGTCGAATCCGTCGGGCCCAAGGTCTCGGGCGAATTGATTCAGACCGCTTTTCTTGCCGTGGGCGGGGCGCTGGCGGCGATCCTGATCTATATCTGGTTGCGGTTCGAATGGCAGTTTTCGGTCGGCGCGGTGGTGGCCTTGTTCCACGATGTGGTGCTGACCATTGGCCTGTTCTCGATCTTGCAAATCCGTTTCGACCTGCCCGTGGTGGCCGCGATCCTGACCATCATCGGCTATTCGATCAACGACACCGTGGTGATCTTTGACCGCCTGCGGGAGAACCTGCGCAAATACAAAAAGCGCCCCCTGCGTGAGGTGATGAACCTATCCGTCAATGAAACGCTGAGCCGGACGCTGATGACCTCGGGCACCACGTTGCTGGCTCTGATCGCGCTGCTGATCTTGGGCGGTGATGTGATCCGGGCATTTGTTTTTGCGATTACATGGGGCGTGATCGTCGGCACCTATTCCTCGGTCTATGTGGCCAAGAATGTGGTGCTCTACCTTGGCGTGAAACGCGACTGGTCCAAGCCCGACGCGGGCGCGGGCACGCAATTCGCCAATATTGATGCCTGACCTGCTGGCGCAGGTCATGGCCACCCCCGGGGTGGCTTGGCTTGCGCTGGCCGTGATCGTGGCAGGGCTGGTCCGCGGCTTTGCGGGTTTCGGCTCTGCCATGATTATCATGCCGGTGGCGGCCTCTGTGCTCTCTCCGGTCGAGGCGATCCTGTTCATGACCGCTGCCGAGTTGATCGGCCCCTTGCCAAACCTCCCCGTTGCCCTGCGCGAAGGTGCCCCCCGTGAAGTGGGGCGGTTGTTGCTGGGCGTGCTGATCGGGATGCCGCTGGGCCTGTGGGGGCTGTCGCTGATGTCGCCCGAGGGCTTTGGCTGGATCGTTTCCGGTGTGGTTCTGGGGCTTCTGGTGCTGCTGCTTGCTGGCTGGCGCTATCACGGACCACTGGGCGCGAAGTTGGTGACCGCCACCGGCGCTCTGGGGGGCTTCATGACTGGTTTTGCTGGCATCGCCGGGCCGCCGGTGATCCTGCTCTATATGGCCAGCCGTCGGCCCGCTGCGGTGATCCGGGCCAATTTCCTGCTCTATCTGCTTGGGATCGACCTTATGCTCTTCGCGATGCTGGCGGCGACGTGTCAGGTGGTCTGGGGGGTGCTGGTCCTCGGGCTTCTTGCTGCGGTGCCCAATCTCATCGCCAATATCATCGGGGCGCGGTTGTTCGATCCGTCCGGAGAGCGGCTTTTTCGCGCAGTGGCCTATATCGTCATCGCCGCATCGGCTATCCTTGGTCTGCCGCTGTGGAATATCTGAGCCTGAGAGGGACATGACATGCGATTGAACGAGATCACCTATACCGACGCCAAACCGGTCGACGGCTATGGCCCCGGCTTTTTCCGCATTGGCGGAGAAGTCGTGCAGGGCCCACTGGTGATCGGTCCCGAAGGCATCACCGGTTGGGGTGGTCTGGCCGATCCCGCGCCAGTGCTGGCGCTGGCGGGCAAGGTCGATGTGGTCTTCCTCGGCACCGGGGCGGAGGTGGCGCATATCCCCGACGACCTGCGTGAGACCTTGGAAGAGGCCGGTCTGGGGGTTGAGGTCATGTCCTCCCCCGCCGCCTGTCGGACTTATAATATTTTGCTGAGCGAGGGGCGGCGCATCGCGCTGGCCCTCTTGCCGGTCTAAGGGCGGAGCGGCGTCGCCAGTGAAAGTGAGCGATCTCAGCGTGGCGCGCGGCGGAGTGCCGGTGCTTTCGGGCGTATCCTTTGCTCTGGAGGCGGGGGAGGCCTTGGTGCTGCGTGGCCCTAATGGGGCAGGCAAGACAACGCTGCTGCGCTGCATTGCTGGGCTGCAAACGCCGCTCACGGGGCAGATCGAAGGGGCGGAGGACCGCGTGGCCTATGCTGCCCATGCGGACGGGCTGAAATCCATGTTAACGGTGCGCGAGAACCTAAGCTTTTGGGTGCAAGTCTTTGGAAATGTTGATATTGCGCAGGCGCTTGACGGTTATGCGCTGCGGCCGCTTGCAGATCGTTTGGCAGGGACGCTCTCTGCCGGGCAAAAGCGGCGTCTGGGGTTGGCGCGGCTGTTGGTAACCGGGCGGCCGATCTGGGTACTGGATGAGCCGACGGTTTCGCTCGATGCGGATGCTGTCGCGCTGTTCGGCAGCGTTCTGCATGGGCATCTGGCGGCGGGTGGTTCGGCCCTGATGGCCACGCATATTGATCTGGGGGTCGATGCCCGTGTGCTTGACATCAGCACCTACCGCGCGTCCTCCGATGCCGATCTCGGCGCCAGCGACGCGGCGTTTCTATGAAGGCGCTGCTCCTGCGAGACTTGCGGCTGGCGCTGCGCGCGGGCGGGGGCTTTGGCCTTGGGTTGGCGTTTTTCCTGATCGTGACGATGCTGGTCCCCTTCAGCGTCGGGCCGGAGGCCACGCTGCTCAAGGCGATTGCCCCCGGTGTGCTTTGGCTCGGGGCGCTGTTGGCCTGCCTATTGTCGCTCGACCGTCTGCTGGCGCTCGACCTCGAAGACGGCTCTCTCGAACTGCTGCTCATCGCACCTTTGCCCCTCGAAGGGGCGCTGGCGATCAAGGCTTTGGCGCATTGGCTGACCACGGGTCTGCCGCTGGTGCTGGCGGCGCCTTTCCTTGGGGTGATGCTGCAACTCGCGGCACCCGGTCATCTGTGGCTGCTGGCCTCGCTCGCCCTCGGCACCCCGGCGCTGTCGGTCATCGGCATGTTCGGCGCGGCGCTGACGGTGGGGATCAAACGCGGCGGGCTGTTGCTGTCCTTGCTGGTGTTGCCGCTCTATATTCCGACACTGATTTTCGGGGCCGAGGTTGCGCGGCGTGGCAGCGCGGGGCTGGATGCCAGCACACCGCTCTTGATGCTGGCGGGGCTGACGCTGGCCGTGGTGGCTTTGATGCCATTTGCCGCAGCGGCGGTGCTTCGGATGGGGTTGCGATGACCCCAAGAAATCGTGCATTGAGCACCACCCACCCGCGCGATAGGTAAACCGCATGTCCCTTTGGCAATACGCAAACCCGGTCAAATTCCTTGCGCTATCAGAGCGTGTGCAACCTGTGCTTTGGGCGCTGGCGGCAGTCTTTGTAAGCGTCGGCCTGCTTTGGGGGTTCTTCGGCACGCCCGATGACGCGCGCCAAGGCAGCACGGTCAAGATCATCTATCTGCACGTGCCTGCCGCCCTCATGGCGATCAACGCGTGGTTCATGATGCTGGTCGCCTCGCTGATCTGGCTGATCCGTCGGCACCACGTCAGCGCGCTGGCGGCCAAGGCCGCGGCCCCCGTGGGGCTGGTCATGACGTTAATCGCGCTGGTGACGGGTGCGATCTGGGGCCAACCGATGTGGGGCACATGGTGGGCTTGGGATCCGCGGCTGACATCGTTTCTGATCCTGTTTTTGTTCTATCTTGGCTATATTGCGCTGTGGCAGGCGGTCGAAGACCCGGACACTGCCGCTGATCTCACTTCGGTCCTCTGCCTCGTTGGCTCGGTCTTCGCGGTGTTGTCGCGCTATGCGGTGCAGTTCTGGAACCAAGGGCTGCATCAGGGCACGTCGATCCCCGTGGCCACCGGTAACCGCAGCGTGGCGGATGTGTTTTTCTACCCATTGGTACTGGCGATGATCGGCTTTGGCCTGCTGTTTCTGGCACTGGTTGTTTACCGCACGGGCACCGAAATTCGCCTGCGCCGCACGGCGGCGCTGCGGGCGCGGATGAACAGGGGGGCGTGATGCCGGAACTTGGAAAATATGCGGCTGAGGTGCTTTCGGCCTATGGCGTGTCACTGCTGTTGCTGGCCGCGCTGGTCGGGGTGACCCTGCTGCGGGGCCGCGCAGCCCGTCGTGCGTTGGAAGAGACTGAGCAGGAGGCCGGACGCCGTGGCTAAACTCTCTCCCATGATGATCGCCCCGCCGCTGATTTTCGCGGCCTTCGTGGCACTGGCAGCGCTCGGCATGTACCGCGATGACCCCGAGGGGCTACCCTCTACGCTGGTTGGCCAACAGGCGCCCGCGATGCCCGAGGTCGCGCTGCCGGGCTATCCGCAGGCCGCCGACAACATGCTGCGCGGGGGGGAGGTGAGCCTCGTTAACTTCTGGGCAAGCTGGTGCCCGCCTTGCCGTGCCGAACACCCCAAGCTGCTGGAGATGCAGGCCGAGGGGATGAACATCATCGGCGTGAACTTCAAAGATACCGAGAAGAACGCCACCGCCTATCTGGAAGACGAAAAAAGCCCTTTTGCCGGGGTTGGTTTCGACCCTCAAGGGCGGGTGGCGATTGATTGGGGCGTGACCGCCCCGCCAGAGACATTCATCGTTGGCGGGGACGGCACGGTGCTGTTCCGCTTTGCCGGGCCGCTGGTCGGCAGCGACTATGAGCAGCGGTTTCTCCCGGCACTAAAAAACGCGCTTAGCCGCTGATCTTGCCTGCGAATTCGACCAGACGTTTGGCTTGGAAGGCGACGGATTTCTTGCCGGTTTCATCCAGCGGGCCGGGTTCGCAGGAATAGCCGTAGGGGTTGCCGCCGTCTTCGAACTTCACCCCATCGGCATAGCCCGGCGGCACGATGATTGCGCCCCAGTGCATGGCGGTGACATAGATCGATTGGATCGTGGTTTCTTGGCCCCCGTGCGGGTTCTGCGCAGAAGTGGTCGCGGTGACTGCCTTATTGGCCAGCGCTCCTGATTGCCACTGTGGCCCCAGCGTGTCGATGAAAGCGCGGAACTGGCTGGCGGCGACGCCAAAGCGCGTCGGGGCAGAGATGAAGTAGCCATCGGCCCATTCCATGTCTTCGGGCTTGGCCTCGGGGATGTCCTTCATCTTGTCTAACTGCTCACGCCAAGCGTCTTGACCATCGACAACGGCCTGCGGGGCGGTCTCTGCGCAGCGGCGGAGGCGAACCTCGGCGCCGGCTTCTTCGGCGGCGCGGGCGGCTTCCTCAGCAATGGCGTGGTTTGTGCCATAGGTGGAATAGAAAAGAACGGTGATTTTCGGGCTCATGAAGTTTCCTTTCACTTGGGTGAGTCAAGACCAACGGCTCGCAGGGTGTTCTGTTCCTCGCGCTCAAAGTGAATACTGCCGCGCCCAGCCTCGCAGCCGGGCGATGAACTGCGCATCGGTCAGTTGATCCAAGGTGCCCTCAGGCGCGGTAAAGTCGGGCAGCGGCTCTAGTGCAATGCGCAGGCGGCGCATCTGTTCGGGGTAAGGCGCGACCCGCTGGGCCATCTCGACCATCGCCGCAGGCACGCGGCGGGCAGGGTGTTCGGCACTGTAGTAGAGCGCGAATTGCATCGCGTTGAGGTTCGACACCAGATCGGCAAGCTCGGGCAGGACGATGGTGTTCATCTCTTCGCTATCCGCTGCGAACATAGACGCTTTGGTCAGCAGTCCGCGCGCTTGAGCGACAGTGGTGGTGGTCGACAGCACAAAGCTGACCGACAGGGTGAGGATCACCATACCGTTGACCCCGGCAAGGACCGACATTACCAACCAAATGGGGTTTTCGGTCTGAAACGGCCCGCCGCCGAGGGTTGAAAGCAGGTGGCCGACGAATGCGAAATCGCGCAGAAAGCCCGCCGGGCGTTCGCTTTCGGTCATCACCACGGCCTCGCGGCTCATCTGAAAGACTAAGGTCCAACCAAGCGAGACGAGTATGATCCATGTCACCGCAATGGCTGTCATGACCACCGGGCCAGAGAGGCGGTGGCGGGCGTTGCCCTCTGGCATGATCTTGGAAAAAACGAAGAACGCCGCCCGTGCAACCCGCTCTGACAGGGGCGCGACAGGGGCGGCACCGATGGCGGTGTAGAGAAAGTCCAGCAGCACAACAGCTAGGATCACCGCGCCCAACGCGCCAAGCGCGTAACCTGCTATCATTGCTTTGCCTTCCCCGAACGCGATCGTCTTACAGGGGCAACCCGTGATCGGCAGGCAGGTTCCCGCGCAGGAGCTTGGGGCCAAAAGAAAAGGAGCGGCCCGCTGGGGGGCCGCTCCTTGGATCAGTTCGCGAGGGCGATTGGCGCTTAGGCCGATTTCGCCAAGTTGCGCAGCACGTAGTGCAGCACGCCGCCGTGTTCGATGTATTCGATCTCAATCGCGGTATCGATGCGGCACTTCAGCGTGATCTCTTTGGTGCTGCCATCGGCCATTGTGATCGTGCAGGGCACTTCCTGCAGCGGCTTGATGGTGTCCAACCCGCTGATCGACACGGTTTCCTCGCCGGTCAGGCCCAGCGATTTGCGGGTGTCGCCGCCGGTGAACTCAAACGGGATGACGCCCATGCCGACGAGGTTGGAGCGGTGGATGCGCTCAAAGCTCTCGGCGATCACGGCCTTCACACCCAGCAGGGCAGTGCCTTTGGCAGCCCAGTCACGCGAGGAACCCGCGCCGTATTGTTCACCACCGAAGATCACGAGCGGTGTGCCGTTTTCCTGATGCGCCATGGCGGCATCGAAGATCGAGGTCTGCTGACCATCGGGGCCTTTGGTGTAACCACCCTCAACGCCATCCAGCATCTCGTTCTTGATGCGGATGTTGGCAAAGGTGCCGCGCATCATGACTTCGTGGTTGCCACGACGGCTGCCGTAGGAGTTGAACTCCCGCACCGGCACCTGACGCTCGGTCAGGTACTGACCTGCGGGTGTGGTTTCCTTGAACGAGCCGGCAGGCGAGATGTGGTCGGTGGTGATCATGTCACCCAGCACCGCCAGCACTTTCGCGCCGTCGATGTTGGAGATCACGCCCGGCTCTGGCGACATGCCTTGGAAGTAGGGCGGGTTTTGCACGTAGGTCGAGGTTGGCGGCCAGTCGTAGGTCTTGCTGTCGGTGGTTTCGACCGACTGCCACTTCTCGTCGCCCTTGAAGACGTCGGCATATTTCTCTTGGAAGGCTTCGCGCGTCACGGTCTGTTCGACCAGCTCCGCAACTTCCTGCGTCGTGGGCCAGATGTCTTTCAGGTAGACATCATTGCCGTCCTTATCCTGACCCAGCGGGCTGTTGGCCAGATCATGGTTCATGTCACCGACCAGCGCATAGGCCACCACGAGGGGCGGGGAGGCGAGGTAGTTAGCGCGCACGTCGGGGCTGATGCGGCCCTCGAAGTTACGGTTGCCCGACAGGACCGAGGTGCCGATCAGATCATAGTCGTTGATCGCCTTGGAAATTTCGGGCTCCAGTGGGCCAGAGTTGCCGATGCAGGTGGTGCAGCCGTAGCCAACAAGGTTGAAGCCAATCGCGTCGAGGTCTTCTTGCAGGCCCGCAGCCTCAAGATAATGCGACACGACCTGCGAGCCGGGGGCCAGCGATGTCTTGACCCAAGGCTTGCGTGTCAGGCCCAAGGCACGGGCTTTGCGCGCCACAAGGCCCGCACCGATCATCACATAGGGGTTGGATGTGTTGGTGCAGGAGGTGATCGACGCAATCACGATAGAACCGTCGTGCAGCTGGTAGTGGCCATCATCCGTGGAGACAAAACCGCGGTTGTGATGACCTTCGTCACCGGGGATATCCACGGGCTCAGGCTGGCCGCCTTCGCCTTCCCAACGGATTTCCGAGTTCGCGGAGGTGTCTTTGCCTTCGCGGACCCCTTTGACGTAGTCACCGAATGCCGTGTGGGCCGAGGTCAGAGCGATATAATCCTGCGGGCGTTTGGGGCCCGAGATCGCAGGCACGATGGTGCCCATGTCAAGGGTCAGTGTGTCGGTATAGACCGGTGCGTAATCCGCATCGCGCCACATGCCGTTTTCTTGCGCATAGGCTTTGACCAGCGCCACGCGATCCTTGTCGCGGCCGGTGTTGGTCAGGTAGCGCAGGGTTTCGTCGTCGATCGGGAAGAAGCCACAGGTCGCGCCATATTCAGGGGCCATGTTGGCGATGGTCGCGCGGTCCGCCAGCGGCAGGTGATCGAGACCTTCGCCGTAGAATTCGACGAATTTGCTCACCACGCCTTTTTCGCGCAGCATTTCCACGACTTTCAGCACGAGGTCGGTGCCGGTGGTGCCTTCCATCATGCGGCCAGTCAGCTCGAAACCGATGACTTCAGGGATCAGCATGGAGATCGGCTGCCCCAGCATCGCGGCTTCGGCCTCAATCCCGCCAACGCCCCAGCCCAGAACGGCAGCGCCGTTGACCATGGTGGTGTGGCTGTCGGTGCCGACGAGCGTGTCGGGGTAGGCGACTTCGACGCCGTTCTGGTCCTTGTCGGTCCAGACCGTCTGGCTAAGATACTCAAGGTTCACCTGGTGGCAGATGCCGGTGCCGGGGGGCACAACGCGGAAGTTGTTAAACGCCTTTTGGCCCCACTTGAGGAAGGTGTAGCGCTCGATATTCCGCTCATACTCGCGGTCCACGTTCATCTGGAAGGCGCGCGGGTTGCCGAATTCGTCGATCATGACCGAGTGGTCGATGACCAGATCAACGGGGTTCAGTGGATTGATTTTGTCGGCGTCGCCGCCAAGCGCCACCAGACCATCGCGCATCGCGGCAAGGTCAACGACCGCCGGCACGCCAGTGAAGTCCTGCATCAGCACGCGGGCAGGGCGGTAAGCGATTTCACGCGGGTTCTTGCCGCCTTTGGTCGCCCATTCGGCAAATGCCTTGATGTCGTCCACGGTGACGGTCTTGCCGTCCTCGAAACGCAGCATGTTTTCCAGAACGACTTTCAGCGCCGCTGGCAATTTCGAGAAATCGCCCAAGCCCGCAGCCTCGGCGGCAGGAATGGAATAGTAGGCGATGTTCTGGCTGCCAACGGAGAGGGTCTTGCGTGTCTTGGCACTGTCGTGACCGACTTGAATTGTCATGGCGGGCTCCCTTCGGGGTCTGATGGGTGGCTAGATTGCCGTCTCAATGCCACTAGAGGCGCGGCGGTTCAACACTTATCAAGCCGGTTCGCGCGATTTTGTATACCATTGTGTACCGAATTTGAAGGGGGAGGCACACCGAGGGCGGCAGGGGGGCGCTAACGGGCGTTTCAACAAAGGTTGATTGGTATTTCACTATTCAGACAGCTAAACCAGAACAACACCCCGATAGTGACGCGTTTGGAATTTTATGAAGCCCCTGATTTATCCCGTTCTCACCGCGCTGTCGCTGCTGGCCGCTCCTTTGCAGGCCCAGCAGGATCAGCCTGTGGTGGTCGAACTCTTTACCTCTCAGGGCTGTTCCTCTTGTCCCGCTGCCGATGAAATGCTGGCCGAACTGGCCGAGCGGGAGGACATCATCGCGCTGGCATTGCATGTGGATTATTGGGACTACATCGGTTGGAAAGACCCCTTCGGCGATCCGGCCCATGCCGAGCGACAGCGCGGCTATGCCGCCGTGGGCGGGCGGCGCAGCGTCTATACGCCTGAACTGATCGTGCAGGGGCAGACCGATATTGTCGGTGCCAAGCCGATGAAGTTGATGGATGCGGTCGAGAAACACGCCGAGGCCGCGCCGCAAGTGGCCGTGGAGATCAGCCGCTCAGGCGAAGCGGTTCAGATTGATGCGGAGCCGCTGGCCGAGGCATCAGGGCCGATGCAGGTGCATATGCTGCGCTACTCTCCGATGGAGCGGACCAAGGTCACCCGCGGCGAGAATGCCGGCCATGTCATGGAGCACAGCAATGTCGTCCAAGGCTGGCAAGTCTTGGCGGATTGGGATGGGTCTGCACCCCTGTCGCTGAGTGCGAAGGCCGAGGGTAATCTGCCTGTTGTGGTGATCATCCAACGCCAAGAAAAGGGCGGGCCGGGTGCGATTCTCGCGGCAGCACGCAGCAAGTAAGCCGCGGCATCCGTTACTTCTCGTGCGGACGCCAGCGGCGGTGCACCCAGAACCACTGTTCCGGCGTCTTGGTGACCTGTGCGGTCAGGCTGTCGTTCAGCGCCTGCGTCATGGTCATTGCATCGCTATGCGGCACGGGCGCTTCAAGCACCACGTCGAAACTGACCCCGTCGTCTTGTCGAATGCCGTAGAAGGGGATCAACAGCGCGTCATAGCGCAACGCCAGTTCCGCGGCTGAGATCGCCGTGCGGGCGGGTTTGCCGATGAAATCTAGGATCGGCGCGCGGATGACATGCTGGTCAAACAGCAGCACCAGCCGACCGCCCTGTTTCAGATGCCGCACAAAACCTGCCGTGCCGCGCCGCCCCTGCGGGAACACCGGCCCGCCGAAGGCTTCGAGTGTCTTGACGTAATGGGCGTTGAAATAAGGGTTCTTCATCTCACGATAAAGCCCGCCGATGTCATAGCCCCGCGCCACGAGGGACGCCCGCGCCGCTTCGTAATTGCCGTAATGCCCTGTCACAAGGATCACCGGCTGGCCAGTGCGATTGGCCTCTTCCAGCGCTGCCATGCCGGGGCCGCGAGGCTCGGCCTCGGCCATGCGTTTGGGGAAGTCATCGGCCGAGTAGTTTTCGATAAAGGAACGACCAAGGTTGTTGAGGCAGCGCGTCGCGATTTCCTCGCGGCGGGCAAGAGGCATCTCGGGCCAGACATGCTCAAGATTATTGAGGGCGCGACGACGGTAGCCTGCAAGCGGCGCCAAGACATGCTGCACCAAGCTGCCGACAAAGCAGAGCCGCGCCTTATAGGGCAGGGCCAAAGCCGTGCGGATGATCCCGACGATCAACAGATTGCTCAGGTAATGCCGTGCCCGGCGACCGAAGGGATAGGGCTTTTTGACTCTGGTGGCTGGGTCCGACATGGGCTCTGACAGGCTGTTAAACTTTTCCTGACATAGCCTGCGCCGCCCCGCGCAACAAGCCATACCGGGTGGCATAGGCCGGGGTCAGCCACCAATGGTCACGGCAATTGGGGCCGCAGAGGCGCGGCCCTGTGACCAAGCGTTAAGGAAACCTGCTGCTGGCGAAAGCCTCAGGCCGTGGTGTCCGGCACGCAGGTGCCACTGCTGGTATCGAGTTTCATCCCCTCGGCGCAGGTCATGACCTGTTTGCCATGATCGCAGCCCGATGCAAGGGCGAGGGAGGGGGCCGTGAGCGCCATGAGGGCGCCAAGTGTCAGTGCAAGTTTCATATCGTTTGCTCCTTTGACAGGCGCGGACAGGATACACCTGTCTGCGCCAATCTCAAAGCATTACGATTCTCAGATCATTCGCCGAAGACGCGTTTGAAGATCGTGTCGACATGTTTGGTGTGATAGCCCATGTCGAATTTCTCGTTCACGCCGTCTTCGCCCAAGGCCGCGACGACCTCTTCATCAGCCAGCAGCAACTCGCGGAAATCAAGGCGTTCTTCCCAGACCTTCAGCGCGTTGCGCTGCACCATAGAATAGGCATCCTCGCGGCTCACGCCTGCTTGGGTCAGCGCCAGAAGCACCCGCTGGCTCATCACCAGACCGGGGAATTTATTCATATTGTCCAGCATGTTCTGCGGGAAGACGAGCATCTTGTCGATGACGCCCGCCAGACGGTGCAGAGCGAAGTCCAGCGTCACGGTCGCGTCTGGGCCGATGCCGCGTTCGACAGAGGAATGCGAGATGTCGCGCTCATGCCAAAGGGCCACGTTTTCCATCGCCGGGATCACCGACATCCGCACCAGACGTGCAAGGCCGGTGAGGTTCTCGGTCAGCACCGGGTTTTTCTTATGCGGCATGGCAGAAGAGCCTTTTTGGCCCATCGAGAAGAACTCCGCCCCTTCAAGCACCTCAGTGCGCTGCATGTGGCGGATCTCAATGGCGACATTCTCGATGCTGCTGGCGATAACGCCGAGTGTGGCAAAGAACATCGCATGGCGGTCGCGTGGTATCACTTGGGTCGAGATCGGCTCAGGGGTGAGGCCCAGTTTCTCGCAGACATGCTCTTCGACCCGCGGGTCGATATTGGCGAAAGTGCCCACAGCGCCCGAGATCGCGCCGGTGGCGATTTCTTCTCGTGCCGCGACGAGGCGAGCGCGGTTGCGGTCCATCTCGGCGTAGAAACGGGCGAAGGTCAGGCCCATGGTTGTCGGCTCGGCGTGGATGCCGTGGCTGCGGCCAACGCGAACGGTGTCTTTATGCTCAAGCGCGCGTTTTTTCAGCGCTTCGAGCAGCTTATCAAGGCCAACCAGCAGCAGGTCAGAGGCGCGCACAAGCTGCACGTTAAAGCAGGTATCGAGCACGTCCGAAGAGGTCATGCCTTGGTGCACAAAGCGGGCCTCGTCGCTGCCGACATGTTCAGCCAGATGGGTGAGGAAGGCGATAACGTCATGCTTGGTGACGGCTTCGATCTCGTCGATGCGGGCCACGTCGAATTCCACGTCCTTGGCTTTCCACACAGCTTCGGCGTTTTCGCGGGGGATCACGCCAAGGTCGGCCATGGCGTCGCAGGCATGGGCCTCAATCTCGTACCAGATGCGGAATTTCGTTTCCGGCGACCAGACGGCAACCATATCGGGACGGGAATAGCGGGGGATCATGCGCGCACCTTTTCAGGACAGGGGAAGGGTCAGGGGCGGCATAGACTGACTTTGGGGTAAGGACAAGTCTGAGGGGGTTATGGGGCGGTGAGGGCCAGCGCTGGTGTTTCGCTTGCGAGTTGTAGTTGCCACGGAGGGCCAGCGCCTACCCGTCCGGGCGGGCAGGCGATGGCCCGGCGCCTACGGCTTGATTCCGGGCTAGGGTGGTAAAGTCACCGTACCTAGAGGAGTTCGGTTAGCACCGTCGAGCTCCGCTCTAACGTCCTATGCACTGGGCACTTATCCGCAATCTCCAGCAACCGCTGCCGTTGTTCCTCGGTCAAATCCCCCTCCAGCCGGATCCGCCGCCGCCATGTGTCGATCTTCTCCGCAGCACCGGTGCCCGCATCCTGCGCATGAACCTTGTCGTGGCAGACATCCACGTTCACGCCCATCAGCGGCCAGCCCTTGCGACGCGCATACATGCGGATCGTCATCGACGTGCAGGCCCCAAGCCCCGCCGACAAAAATCCATAGGGCGACATGCCACGGTTGGTGCCGCCGTAGGCCAGCGGCTCATCCGCCAGCGCATGGTGGTGTGGACCTGCGTTCACATCTTGCAAGAAGCCATCGGGATCGGCCTCGCTCACCCGAACGATCCCTTCGGGCGCGCCGGGGGGTGGGGCGGGCGATTTCAGCGCCATATAGCGGTCGGCCCAAGTGGCGATGATCTCAGCCGCATATTCCGCATCGCCTGCTTGGGTGATGAGGTGGTCGGCATCATCCAGCGTGACGAAGCTTTTGGGGTGTTTCGCGGCCAAGAAAATCTGGCCCGCATTGTCGATGCTGACAATCTCATCGCGCGGGGCGTGGAGCACCAGCAGCGCGGCTTTCAGCTTGGCAATATCCGGGGCGAGGGTGGCCCCTTGGACGTCCTCGATAAAGCTCTGACTTATCGTAAAGGGCCGCCCGCCAAGATTAACCTCGGCGCTGCCCTTGGCCGAAATTTCAGGCAGGCTTTCGGCGAAATTATGGGTCACATGGGCCGGATCGAAGGGCGCGCCCAAGGTAGCGACCGCTTTGACATGCGACAGTTGCGCCGCGGCTTTCAGCACCGCCGCGCCGCCCAGCGAATGACCGATCAACAGCGCCGGGGCCATGTCACGGCTGGAAAGGTAGCTGCAAGCGGCGATCAGATCATCGACGTTGGAGGAGAACGACGTGTTCTCAAACTCGCCGCCCGAATGCCCCAGCCCGGTGAAATCAAACCGCAGCACCGCGATCCCCATCGCTGCCAGCCGCCCCGCGATGCGCCGCGCGGCGGGGATGTCTTTGCCGCAGGTAAAACAATGCGCGAAGAGGGCGGTCGTCAGATGCGGCCCCTCGGGCATGTCCAGACGTGCGGACAGTTCCGTGCCATCTGGGCCGGGGAAGGTAATGCGTTCGATGGCCATGTGGCTCTCCAAATTGCTTGCATCAAAGGTGACATGTTCAGCGGTCTGATCAAGAGCTGCGGGGGAGCGCTCACCCAAGCGTGACGCGAAAGCATTCTGCGTGATCGCATTTGCCCCGCCTTGTTGCTTTGTATACCACATGAGCAAAACACTGTCGGAGACATATCTTGGCCCAGCCCCCCAAACCAAACCTGCACCCTGCCACCATCGCGGCCCAGGCCGCCGGGGCCGTCGATCCAGCTTCCGGTGGGGTTGTGCCGCCGGTGCAATTCGCCACCACCTATCTGCGGGACGAGAATTACGATCTGGTGAACCCCGCCAATGTCTACCTGCGCTCGCATAACGAAAACACCCGCGTGGCAGAGCGTATCCTGAATGCGCTCGAAGGGGCCGAAGAGACGCTGATCTTTCCCTCCGGCATGGCGGCCATCGCGGCGGTTTTCCGCACCGTGCCCAATGGCGCGAGCGTGGTGGTGCAAAGCCAGATTTACTGGGGCACAACCAAATGGATCCGCGATTTCTGCACCCGTCGGCAAATTGCGTTGCATGAGGTGGATGCGAGCAATCTTGACGCCTTCGCCGCCCTGTGCCGCGCCGAAAAGCCTGACCTGTGTTTGATAGAGACGCCCTCGAACCCGTGGCTGCGGATCACCGATATCGCCGGGGCCGCCGCTGCCGCGCATGAGGTGGGCGCGACGCTGGTCGTCGACAGCACCGCGGCGTCGCCCGTCCTGAGTCACCCGCTGGAGCATGGCGCGGATATTGTCATGCATTCGGCGACCAAAGGGATCAACGGCCATTCCGACGTGCTGGCCGGGTCTTTGGCCACCAATGATGCGGGCGGAGCGCGCTGGCAGATGATCCGCGATGACCGCAACGAAGCCGGCGCCGTGATCGGCCCAATGGAGGCGTGGTTGCTGGCACGCGGGATGCGCACCTTGCCGCTCAGGATGCGCGAAATGTCTCGCAACGCAATGATCTTGGCAGAGTTTCTGTCGGATCACCCGCAGGTGGAACAGGTGACGTACCCCGGTCTGCCGGACCATCCCGGCCATGCCCTTGCCGCCCAGCAGATGAGCGGCGGCTTCGGCGGACTGTTGTCTTTTGTCGTCAAAGGTGGGGCAGAAGCAGCACTGAAAGCCGCAGGACGGTTGCAACTTTTCCACCGCGCCACCTCGCTCGGTGGTGTCGAAAGCCTTGTTGAGCATCGCCACACCATTGAACCGCACACCGGGATCCCCGAAGGGCTGTTGCGGCTGTCGGTCGGGATTGAGGATGTCGAAGACCTCGGCGCCGATCTGGGTCAGGCACTCGGCCAGTAAAGATCTTCTGGCCGCGGGTTTTTGCGGCCAGTTTTGCCCATAGCGGCCCTATTCTACCGCGGCTGTCTGTGCCACTCTGACGCGAATTCTGCGTGACGCTTGAATAGGATGACGGAGCCAACACCATGCGCTTGTTGCTGATCTGCCTAAGCCTGCTGGCGCTTTCGGCCTGCGAAGGGCGGCAATCGGTACTGAACCCCGCCGGGCGCGATGCGCAGGATGTCTTGTCGCTTATCTGGGTGATGTTCGGCGGGGCGG
This sequence comes from Sulfitobacter sp. W027, assembly GCF_025143985.1. Taxonomy (NCBI): domain Bacteria; kingdom Pseudomonadati; phylum Pseudomonadota; class Alphaproteobacteria; order Rhodobacterales; family Roseobacteraceae; genus Sulfitobacter; species Sulfitobacter sp. W027. The sequence goes on along the minus strand of NZ_CP083564.1, from coordinate 2,101,889 downwards.
TGCTCCTCTGGTTTCTGCTGGCAGCAATTTTTGTCTATGTCACAAGGGTCGAGCCGCGCGAAATGCCGCGCCGTTGGGGGGAGATACTGATCGTCGGCGGCGGGGTGATCTTCCCGGTGATCTTGCTGGGCGCCTTGCTGACCTACAGCCTGCCAATGATGAAACCCCAACGCGAGGCCGATCCGGGTCTCAAGGTCCACATCACGGCAGAACAATGGTGGTGGCGCGTGGATTATGAACTGCCCGATGGCAGCCGCGTGACCTCGGCCAATGAGTTGCGTCTGCCTACGGGGCGGCGCACAGGGTTGGTGCTGAACGCGCATAAGGTGATCCATGCCTTTTGGGTGCCCGCCCTTGGCGGCAAGGTTGATATGATCCCGGGGCGCGAGACGTTTCTGTCGTTCCTTCCAGAAGAGCCGGGCATCTACCGGGGCCAATGCGCCGAATTCTGCGGCGCGTCCCATGCATTGATGGCATTCGAAACAGTGGTAATGACGCCCGAAGACTTTGCCGAATGGTTGACGGCTGAGGCCGAGGCAGCCACCGCGCCCGCCAGTGGAGAGGCCGTTCGTGGGGCGCAGGTCTTTGCCCGCGAGGGCTGCGGCGCTTGCCATAGCGTGCGCGGCACACCGGCGGTGGGGCAGGTGGGGCCGGATTTGACCCATGTCGGCAGTCGCAAAAGCATCGGTGCTGGCATTCTGAACGGCAGCGAAGAAGATTTCGCCCAGTTCATCGCCCATACCGAAAGCCTGAAACCCGAAGTCGCCATGCCAAGCTATGACCATATCGCGCCTGAAGACCTGCGCGCGCTGGTCGCTTATCTCAAGGGGCTGACATGATAAAACCCGCATCGCTTCCCGTGGCCGAAGGGCCATATCCGCCAAGCGAGGCGGCATTGGCCGAACCGGTACCGCAGGCCGAGCAGCAGCGCGGCGCCGAGGAGTTGCGCGCGGCGTGGAAGACGCCGCAAGGCTGGCGCTATGTCACCGCCGTCAATAACTCTGAGGTGGGCAAGTGGTATGCGCTGACGGCGCTGGCCTTCATGCTGATCGCAGGGGTGCTGGCTCTCTTGATGCGGGTGCAACTGGCCTTTCCAGACATGACCTTTTTGGACGCGGATCGGTTTAACCAGTTCTTCACCATGCACGGCTCGGCGATGATGTTTCTTTTCGCCGTGCCGATGTTCGAGGCGATATCGATCCTGTTGCTGCCCGCCTTCCTCGGCGCGCGGGACATGCCGTTTCCCCGGCTATCTGCTTATGGGTATTGGTGTTTCCTGATTGGCGGCTGTTTCGTTCTGGGCTCATTGCTGTTTGATGCCGCGCCCAAGGCGGGCTGGTTCATGTACCCGCCGCTTGCCACCAAGGAAGAGGGGATCGGCCCCGATGTTTGGCTTTTGGGGCTGAGCTTCATCGAAGTTGCCTCCATCGCCGCGGCGGTTGAGTTGATCGTCGGCGCGCTGAAATGCCGTCCGCCGGGGATGCGGGTTAACATCATGCCGCTCTATGCGTGGTATGTGCTGGTTGTGGGGGGCATGATCCTGTTCGCCTTCCCGCCGCTCATCGCCGGGGATTTCCTCTTCGAGCTGGAGCGGTCCTTTGACTGGCCCTTCTTCGATCCGACACGCGGCGGCGATCCAATCCTGTGGCAGCACCTCTTTTGGATCTTCGGGCATCCGGAGGTCTATATCGTCTTCCTGCCCTCCATTGCCATCGCCGCGATGATCGTGCCCACCGTCGCGCAGCGGCCCATCGTGGGCTATTCGTGGATCGTACTGAGCGCGGTGGGCACCGGGTTCCTCAGTTTTGGGCTCTGGGTGCATCATATGTTCACCACCGGGCTGCCTCAGATCAGCCTTGGCTTCTTCTCGGCAGCCTCTGAAGCTGTTGTGATCCCCACTGGCATCCAGATCTTCGCCTTTGTCGCCACACTGATGGTGGGGCGGGTGAAGCTGACGCTGCCGATGCTTTGGATCGCCGGCGCACTGGCGATCTTTGTGGCGGGTGGGCTAACGGGTGTGATGCTGGCCATCGTGCCGTTCAATTGGCAGGTGCATGACACCTATTTCATCGTGGCACATCTGCATTACACGCTTTTCGGCGGTATGGTCTTCCCGGTGATCGCGGGGGTCTATTATTTCTATCCTTTCATCGCCAAGAAACTGCTCAGCGAACGCTTGGGCCTCTGGGCGTTCTGGCTGATCTTCTCGGGCTTCAACATCACCTTTCTGCCGATGCACCTGACCGGGTTGATGGGGATGCCGCGCCGGGTGTTCACCTATCCCGAAAGTTCCGGCTGGGGCTGGCTTAACCTGATCTCGACGCTGGGGGCTTTCATCATCGCGGCGGGCTTTGCCGTGTTCCTTTACGACCTGCTGCGCCCGAAAAAGGCTCAGGGTGAAATCCCGCGCAATCCGTGGGGCGCGGGCACGCTCGAGTTCTCCCATGAGGTGCCGGAGGAGGCGTGGGGCGTGCGCTCGGTCCCGCATGTGACCTCGCGCTATCCGCTGTGGGATCAGCCGCAATTGGTCGAGCGGATGGACGCGGGCCGCTACTATCTGCCCGATGCGCCTGATCATCAGCGTGAGACCATCGTAACCAGCGTGATCGACGCCAAGCCCGTGCATGTGCAGCGTGTCACCGGACCTGCGTGGATCACCATCCTTGCTGCTGGTTTCACCGGCGGGGCGTTCATCTTTCCGACCTTCCACATCTACACACCGGCGATCATCTGCGGTGCCTTCGCCATCGTTTGCATTATGTATTGGCTCTGGACCAGCACCGCTCGCCCTCCGAAGGAAGAGATGCGCGATGCTGGGCTGGGCCTCCGCTTGCCGACCTATGCTTCTGGGCCCGACTCGGTAGGCTGGTGGGCCATGTGGATCACCATGTTAGGCGATGCCACGGCCTTTGCCAGCGTAGTTTTCGGGTTCTTTTTCTACTGGACAGCACGGCCTGATTTCCCGCCCGAGGGGGCACTGCATCCCATGGGCCATTGGGTCGTCTTGGCAGCGCTGGCGGGCGTGGCGGCTTGGGCGCTGACGCTTGCGGCGCGCGAGGCGAATGTGCGCGGCAAGGTCGCGCTGGCCCGCGTGGCGCTGGTCTTGGCGCCCTTGGCCGCTGGGGTGGCAGGCGTAGCCGCTTGGGCCGCCGTGCGCGAACTGGACCCGACGTCCCATGTCTACCCCGCAATCCTCTGGGCGCTAATGGTCTGGCTGGTGGCGCATCTGAGCGCGGGCGTGTTGATGCAGGGGTATTGCTTGGCCGGGAGCGTCTTTGGCAAGCTGACACCGCACCACGACGCCGACCTGCGCAATGTCACCCTTTATTGGCACTTCATGGCAGTCAAAGCGCTGGTGACCGCCGCGATCTTGGGCCTCGCGCCGGGGTGGCTGACATGAGCGACATCCGCGACGAGGAAGACGCCCATGAGTTCCGCGCCGAGGCGCTGAGCCTGTGGCGGATCACCTTCAGCCCGCTGATCTGGGCGGTGCATTTCGTGACTTCTTACGGGGCGACCGCGCTGGTCTGTGCCAAGGGCGGGGTCGGGGCGGTGGCGCTGCTCCGGCTGGGCATCGGCATCGGCACGGTTTTTGCATTGACGCTGATCCTCTGGCTGGCGTGGGGGGCATGGCGGCAATGGGATTTGCGGCGCGACCGGGCGTGGGAGAATGACGCGGGCACGAGCGAAGACCGGCACCAGTTCCTCGGCCATGCGGCGTTTTTGCTGGCGGTGATTTCTTTTATCGGGGTGGTCTATGTCTCCCTGCCGGTGCTGCTGATCGGCGGCTGTGGATGAGGGTGGGGCTGGGATATGGCGGGCTGGCGCTGCTGGCGGTGCTCTGGATTTTGCCGCTGGGGCAATGGCTCGGCGCGGATTTCCCGCATCACATGCTGCGGCATATGGGGCTGGTGGCTGTGGTGGCGCCGCTGCTGGTGTTGGGCTTTCCGAACGTCACAGGGGTTTTCGCCCTGTCGCCGCTGCTGGGCGCGGTGGTCGAGTTTATCGTGGTCTGGGGCTGGCACCTGCCTGCGCTGCACGGCTGGGCCGATGGCGGATGGCCGGGGCTGGTGCTTGAACAGCTAAGTTTCGCCTTGGCCGGGCTGCTGGTCTGGGCCGGATGCCTGCGCGGCGAGCCACTGGCCGGAGCTGGCGGGCTGCTGCTGACCTCCATGCATATGACGCTGCTGGGCGGGTTGATTATTCTCGCCCCGCGCGACCTCTATGCTGCGATTTGTGGCCGTGCCCCGGACCTTGACGCGCAGCAATTGGGGGGGCTTTTGATGTTGGGGATTGGCACGCCGATTTATCTGGTCGCAGGATTGGCGCTGGTCGCTAAGACGCTGGAAGACAAAAGGGAAACGGCATGAAGCGGGTAATCCAAACCCTCGCCGCAGTGGCGGCTGGCGGAGCCTTGGTGGCGGTCTTGATCGTGACAATCGGGCTCTACAACGTCTCGGCCCGTGAGGGGCATATGTGGGGCGTGACCTGGCTGATGCACACGACCTTCAAGCAGTCGGTCAAACTGCGCGCGCCGGGGCCAAAGGAGGTGCCAGATGACCTTGGTGTGCCGGATCGCGTGACGTTTGGGGCGCTGCATTTCAAGTCCGGCTGCGCCTTCTGCCACGCGCTGCCCGGCCAGCCGCAAAGCGCCACGGCTCAGGCGATGGAACCGACGCCGCCGCATATCAGCACCATCACCGATTGGACGCCGGGTGAGATGTTTTGGATCATCGACGAAGGCGTGAAAATGACTGGCATGCCGCATTGGCCTGCCAAGGATCGCGACGACGAAGTTTGGTCGGTCGTGGCCTACCTGAACGCGCTGCCTGACGCGGCGGGGCAGGTGGCGCTGGCAGGCGAAGGGCGTGGCCGCGCAAGTTGCGCAGAGTGTCATGGCGAAAGTGGTAAGAGCGGCAACAGCTATATCCCCCGGCTTGACCTGCTGACCCCCGGCCAGATCGCCGAGGCGTTGCGGCAGTACCGTAGCGGTCAGCGGCCCAGCGGGATCATGCGAGAGGCGGCGATGGCGCTGAGCGACAGCGAGATCGCCACGCTGGCGCAGCAGTTCGGTTCTTCCAAAGGTCCGCGGCGGCAGTCTGAACCTGCGCCCGAGGCCACAACCCCCGGCGCGCTGCTGGCGCAACGTGGCACTGGTGACGTGCCCGCCTGCACCGTTTGTCACGGGCCGGGACGGCAGGCCGATGCGCCCATCGCGCCGCTGCTGACCGGGCAAAGCCGCAACTATCTGGCGGGGCAACTCAGACTATGGCGTGACGGTCATCGCGGTGGGGGGGAGAGGGCGCATCTGATGCGCAAGGCCGCGCAGGATTTAAGTGACGCGGATATCGCAGCCTTGGCGGACTACTTCGCGGGGCTTCCGACTGAGTAGCCCTTAGCCCTCAGACCATGTTTGCAATTTCTCGATCACCCCATCGGTCAGCGCTTGCAGATCGTTTTGCACCGCCATCGCCGGGCAGGGCTGATCCAGTTGCGCAGCCATATCGCCCATGCGGAAACCATTGGCGCTGTCGAGTTTCTCTAATTCCTCCCAAGTCACTGGCACGGCCACCGGCGCACCGGGGCGGGCGCGCAGGGAATAAGGCGCGATGGCCGTGGCGCCGCGTTCGTTGCGCAACCAGTCGATAAAGATGCGGCCCTTGCGCTTGGCCTTGGACATGGTCGCGACATAGCGGTCGGGGTTTTGGGCGGCCATGACATGGGCGAAGGTTTTTGAGAAAAGCTTGACCGTCTCCCAGCCGCGTGTTCGGCGCAAGGCCAGCCAGACATGCACGCCCTTGCCGCCAGTGACGATGGCCCCCGATTGCAGGCCCAGAGCCGTCAGCGCATTGCGTACCTCGAAAGCCGCAGCGCGCACATCGGGCCAGTCCAGCCCCTCATCGGGGTCGAGGTCAAAGACCAGGCGGTCAGGGCGGTCCAACCGATCCACCCGCGCGCCCCAGATGTGATACTCAATGCTGCCCATCTGCGCCGCTGCAATCAGGCTGTCGGGCCGCGTGGCATAGAGGTAATCCGCTGCGTCGCCGTCACTTTCTTCGATTGAAACCCGCGACAGCGCATCGGGCATCCCGCCGCTGTCGTGCTTTTGAAAGAAACACTGTCCGTCGATCCCCGAAGGGCAGCGGAACAGCGACAGCGGACGGTGGCCCATGAGGTCAATCATGCGCGGACCGACACGCTCGTAATGTCGTGCCACATCGCCCTTGGTGCAGCCCGCATCCGGGAAAACTTTGCGGTTGGCATTGCTGATCTGAACGCCGCCAACCTTGCTGTCATCGGCCATCTGCGGCTCCTCTTGCGGTTCTTCCACGGTCACTTGGGTCGCGTCCTTATCGTGGCGCAGGCCCAGAAAACTGCCGTGCCGGATCACGCCGTCGGCGGTGAACTCGGTGAAATCCACCTCTGCCACCAGATCAGCGCGGACCCATTTCGCATCGCCGGCGACTTCAGGCGGAACGTCCCGCGCGGGCGGGGTCTTGCGGGCGGTCATGGCGCGGACAAGGTCATTCATCATCTCTTCGGAGAACCCCGTGCCGACGCGCCCCTTGTAGCGCAACTTGCCCCCCTGATGGCTGCCGAGCAGCAGTGAAGCAAAGGCGCGGCCTTTCTTGTCAGAAGGGGAATAGCCGATGATGACGAATTCCTGCCGCCGGGTGCATTTGATCTTGAGCCAGTTCTTGCTGCGTCTGCCGGAGTAGGGCGCGTCGATGCGCTTGCTGATGATCCCTTCCGCTCCGGCTTCACAGGCGCGTTTGAACACTTCGGGGCCGTGGCCGACCACATGCTCGCTCAGCCGCAGCGGTCCGCCTGCGGTGAGACCAGAAAGCAGTTTGGCCAGCCGTGCGCGGCGGTCTTCTTGTGCGGTGCCGCGGAAATCCTCGCCATCGAGCGACAACAGATCGAAGGCGTAGAAAACCAGCGGATGCCCCTCTTTCAGCGCCCGCTGCAACGATGAGAATGCCGAGCCTTTGATCCTGGCCGCCATGACCTCTCCATCCAGCAGGGCACGGTCGCAGGGCAGAGCGTCAAAGGCATGAGCCAGCCCGTTGAACTTCTCGGTCCAATCCTTGCCTGAGCGGGTGTAGAGTCGCGCACCGCCCTTGCCGAGGGATACAAGACAGCGGTAGCCGTCGAACTTGGTTTCATGCATCCAGTTCTCGCCCTCTGGCGCATCGCTGACGAGAGTGGCGAGTTGTGGTTTGACGAAGGCCGGGCGTTTGCCTTTGCGTTTAGGGCTTGGATCAGCGACTTTTTTCGCGGGGGCGTCCTTGGCGATCTCGGCCATGGTGCGGCCTGTGGTGATGGACCGGGCGGTGCCCTTGGTCAGCCCGTCCGGCACATCGCGGGCATAGTCGTCGCGTTCCTTGATCAGCAGCCAGTTCTCGCGCTTTTCCTGGCCCCGCATCCGCACCAGCGTCCAACCGCCCTGCATCTGTCGGCCTTGAAGCGTGAATTTGAGCTTACCGTCTTTCAGCCCCTTGGCGACATCGCCCTGCGGCATCCACGTGCCACGGTCCCAAAGCATCACCGTGCCGCCGCCATACTGGCCCTTGGGGATCGTCCCCTCAAACCCGCCATAGTCGAGCGGATGATCCTCTGTCCGCACGGCGAGGCGCTTTTCCGAGGGGTCGGGCGAGGGGCCTTTGGTGACTGCCCAACTCAGCAGCACCCCTTCCCATTCAAGGCGAAAGTCATAGTGCAGGCGGGTGGCATCGTGTTTCTGAACGACGAAACTCTGCCCCGCACCACTGCCGATTTGGCCGCGCGGTTCTGCGGTCGCCTCGAAATCGCGTTTGGCATTGTAGCTGGCGAGCCTGTCGGGGGATTTTGCCATTACGAAGCCTTTTTACGCGGTGCCTTTTTCTTGGCGCTGGATTTCGCGCCGCCCGCTTCTTTCAGGCTCTCTTTCAGCGCGCTCATCAGGTCGATGACGTTCTCGCCCTCAGCAGGGCCATCATCGCCGGTCTGCACGCGCGGGGTCTTTTTGTTCTTCACCTTCGCATCCAACAGCTTTTGCATCGCCTCGGCATATTTGTCGGTATAGGCGGAGGCATCGAAGGGCGCGGTCTTCTTGTCGATGAGGGAGGTGGCGACCTCAAGCAACTCCTTGTCGGTCTCATCATCTTCGATATCGGTGAAAATCTCGTCCGCCTCACGCAGTTCATCGGCGTAGTGCAGCGTCTCCATCAACAGCCCGTCGCCGCAGGGTTTGACGCAGGCAAGGTATTCCTTGCCACGCATGGTCACCTGACCCAGCCCCACCTTGCTCGCCTGCCGCAGCGCATCGCGCACCACGCGGTAGGCGTCTTGTGCCAGATCGTCAGAGGCTGTGATGTAATAGGGTTTGTCGAAATAGAGCGGCGAGATTTCGCAGGCGTCGACGAATTGCACCAGTTCAAAGGTCTTTTTCGTTTCAAGTTTGATCTGGTCCACTTCGTCAGGGTCAAGCAGGATATATTCATCACTGCTGACTTCATAGCCCTTGACGATATCCTCGGCCTTGATCGGGCCAATGCCGGGTACGGACTTCTCATAGCGTACGCGTTTGCCGGAGGGTTTGTGAATTTGCCGAAAGGACACTTTGGAACTGGTCTTGGTGGCCGAAAATATTTCGACCGGGATCGACACCAGCGAGAGGCGAAGCTGACCTTTCCAAAGTGCGCGGGGTGCCATGATCTCTTCTCCTACTTACCCTTGGCGCGACCCAGCCGGTCTGCCTTGACCGCATCGCGCTGGCCCATCGGTTCATCCGGTCCGGTGGTGCTGTCCTTGCGAGTCTGGGCTTCCATCTCGGAATTGAACTCTGCGCCCAAGAGCACGATGAATGCCGAAATCCAGAGCCACATTAGCAGGATGATCGCCCCGGCCATGCTGCCAAAGCTTTCGTTATAGCTGCCGAAATTGCTGACGTAGATCGAAAAACCGACCGAGGCGACGATCCACAGGATGCAGGCGATGACAGAACCGGGGGTAAGCCACTTCCATTCGGCATTGTCGCGTGCGGGGCCATAGCGGTAGAGCACGGCCAAGGCGACAACGGTCAATGCGGCCAATAACACCCAGCTGCCGTAGGTCAAAAATGTCTCAAACCAGTCAGGCAGGGCGAGAAATGCGACGATCGCAGGTACGGCCACGGTGGCCGCTAGGCCCAGAAGCAGCACGCCGATTAACATCAGGGTGAGGCCAAGGGTCCAGATCAACTTGGTCACAAACCCGCGGGTCTCATCTTCATCATAGGCGACGTTCAGACCTTCCATCAGGCTGCCAACACCTTTGGACGCGGAATAAAGGGCAAGGCCCAAGCCGATCAGGAATGCCCAGCCAAGGCCGGTTTCTTCAGAGCCAGTTACAGCGACGGCTTGATCGAGAATAATATTGGCGGCTTCTTCGGGGATAAGGTTGGTCAGCGCCTCAAGTTGCGCAGTCACCTCGGCAGGTTCCATCACCAGCCCGGCCAGCGCCATAAGGGCAGTCACGGCGGGGAAAATCGCCAGCAGCGCATAAAATGCCACGCCAGCTGCAACCAATGACACGTGGTCCGTCGCGATTTCGTCCTTGACCCGCAGCAGGATGTCTTTCCATCCGGGGGCCGGTATCTCCATCGGCGTTTCCGCTCCACGTCCGCGCGCCATAGGTAAACCTCTGTCTTTTAATATGTATCAGGAAAACGCCCGCCCCCAAAGTTTGGGAGCGGGCAGTAGTGTCGCTTAGCTTTTCACGTCGCCAAGCTTTTGCTTGTTGGCTTCGTTCTTGGCCGCGTCGGCCACGCGCTGGCCGCTTTCCTTGGCCTTCTTTACTGCGGCATCGGCTGCGGTTTCTTCGTCGGCTGCGGCGTCGGCATTGGCTTTCGTCTCTTTCAAGACTTTGCCAGCCTCATCCGTTGCTGCCTTGGCAACTTTGCCCAGCTTTTCACGCTCTTCCGAATAGATACGCTCAGCTTCGCTGAAAAGCGCATCGCTATGTTCGCCCATATAGGCGTCTTCAGTGCGGCTACGGGGCAGGGCGGCACCGATGGCAGCCCCTACGGCCAGAGCCAATGCACCGGCGACCAGCGGATGCTCTTCGAACATGTCAGAGGCGCGCTCGCGGCCCTGACGGGCATAGCGGCCACCGGCGTTCCAAGCATCTACTGCGCGGGCACGGGCCATGACGATCCGCTCGCGAGCTTCAGCGCTCATATGCTCGGTGCCTTCCGACAGGCGGTCCCGGAGGGCGTGGGCACGCTCATTCGCGGCATTGGCACTGTCGCGCACGCTGTGGGCTGCACCGCTTGCGGTGTTGCGGATGCTATCCACGGCAGAGCTTGCACCATAGGATGCGCGGTCGCGGGCATAACGTGCGCCACTGGCCACGGATGACCCGGCAGAGCGGACACGACCCGCGGCAGAGCTTGCCGCACCTTTGACGCTGCCAGCGGCAGAACCTGCGGCACCGGCCACACCACTTGCAGCAGAGCCAGCGGCCCCTTTAACGCTGCCAGCAGCGGAGCGGGCACGATCACCCATACCACGGCTGTCATCGTCGTCATGATGCACGTCGCGGGCCCATGCAGGGACATTGTCACCGGCACCGCGCTCTGCACCATAGCTCGAGGCATAGGCACTTGCAGGGGCGGAGGAACGGCGGTTGTCACGCACAGCGGGGCGATTTTCGGTGTTCGTCACCGGAACAGGCACGGGATGCGCGCGGTCGCGGTCCAGCCCCTCATAGCCCCGGCGGTCACGGGTGTTGCCGCTGCCGAACATCATCCACGCAAGGCCAGCGCCGGTTAATGCCAGAGCCACTGGGTTGCGTTTGGCCGCGTCCGAGATCGAGCGGCTCCATTCGCCGCCATGCTCGCGGAATTGATCCGAGAACTGTCGCGCAATACCTTCGACCGAAAAGCGGTCTTGCAGATCGTCCAGCGTGTTGGCCAGACCAGCGCGCTCGCGTTCGATTTCGCGTTCAATTTCTTCGGGGTTTCTGGAATCATTTGTCATCGTAAACCTCCTTCATGGTCTGTGCGTCACGCTTGACGTTTTTCGCAGTGCGGGTCGGTGCAAGGCTGCTGAGTTTCAGATCGTTGGTGCCCTTCTGAACCATCACATAAGCGACGATGGCAAGCAGCAGGCCTACGATCACGGCGGACCAACCTGCAGGAATGCCAGCTTCGGTCAGGGCAGCGACGAGCGCGGCGCTCAGCACGTTCAGTGCGGTGAGGGCGACAACGACTGCGCCGACGATCAGACCAATGGCTACGCCCGCGTGTTTCAAGTTCTCGTTCACCTCTGCACGGGCGAGATCAACCTCTTTGCGCATCAGCGAACTGACATGGGAGAGCGCTTCGGTCAGCAGGCTCCCGGCGGATTTATTGCTATCGGTGGTCATGCTTTCTCTCCTGTTACGACGCTTGGCGCAGCAGGCTGCGCGGTGGCGCGACCGGGAACAGTGCTTGCAACAGCTGTCTGCGGCGTGCCGGGCGTGGGCCGGTCGATGCGGTCATCGTCGTCATATTCAACGCCGGAACCGCCATAACCGCCGCTCGGGCGCTCGCTGGAGGCTTTGGCGAAACGGGTGGCAACAAAGCCAAGCAGCGCGGCACCGCCGAGAAAGACCAGCGGGTTGCGTTTGGCAAAACCATTCAGGTCTTCGACAACTTCGCCCAAGTCCTTGTCGCGCATGGTCTCAGACACATCGGCCAGACCATCTGCAAGCTGGCTAAAGCTGCGCTCTTGCGGGGAGCCGCTGCGCAGTTCTTCGGCAGCGGTGCGCAGAGCGGACGCGACGCCTTTGACTTCGTCGGCAGCCGTGTCGCGGGCTTGATAGGCATAGTTGGTGGCTTCGGCAGAAACGGTGTCGGCCACTTCGCGGGCCTGTGCCTTGGCGGTTTCGGCAGCGCTGCTGGCGGCAGCGGCAGCTTTATCTTTAACTGCGGTGGCTTGGTCTTTGACGGCCCCGCTTTGGGTCGGTGTATTCTTTTCTTCGGGCATGGTGACCTCCTTTAAAATACGAGATTCAGGATCGCGAGAACGACCACGATCAGGCCGATGAGGTAGAAAATTCCGTGCATAAGTCCCTCCATTCGTGTGCAGCAATCAGCTTATCTACAGCCCAACGACTGACGCTGCTGGCGGTTCCCCGTGGCGGGCAAAAGAAAGCGGGGAACCCGTTGGCCTGCGGCGATTAAAGCGGGGCTGCAGTAAAGCGAATGCTATAAACGCAAGCGGCGCGCCCCCTGAGGGACGCGCCGCCGCTTAACAAAGTTTAAGGCGGTTAACCGTCGATGCGGCTGGCCATGATTGCGATGGCCTTTTGATAGACGCCTGCCGCGTTCCACGCTTGAATGACGCGGAAGTTAGGCTGCCCCTCTTGATAACCAGCCCCCGGCTGCCAGCCTTTCTGGCGCAGGAAGTTGGCGGTAGAGGCAAGCGCATCAGCTTCGCTATAGAAATCCACGCGACCGTCGCCATTGCCGTCAACGCCATAGCTCAAAGCATTGCCGGGCAAAAATTGTGTATGGCCCAACTCGCCATGTTTTGCGCCCTTGGTGTTGGGCGTGATCGCGCCCCGGTCCACCAGCTTCAGCGCGCCAATAGCATGAGGCACAAAAAAGTCAGAGCGGCGGCAGTCATAGGCAAGTGTCGTGATGGCCGAGACAACCGCGCTGTCGCCCATAAAACCGCCAAAGCCGGTCTCCATCCCGTGGATCGCCAGAAGAACCCCGGCAGGGACGCCGTAGCGCTGCTCAAGCGAGCTGTAGAAGCCAGCGTTGCGGGCCTTGCGCTTGCGACCTTGGGCTACGATCGTATCCGCACCGCGGACCTGCATGAATTTCGACAGGGAGTATTTGAAGGACTTCTGGTTGCGGTCTGCGGCGATGGTGCCGTTGGCATAGCGCGCGCTTGCCAATGCGTTCAGACCGGGTTGGCCAACACCAGCGGCGCGGGCCTCTTGGGCAAAGGCGCCCTTCCATGCCTCAAAGCCATTGGCTGTGTTGCCGCATTGCGCAGCCAATGTTGGGGCGGCCATGAACGTGCAGATGGCCGCGGTGGTGGTGAAAAGTGTTTTGAACATGAGTTAGACCCTCTGCGTCTGTGTACCGAGCAGAGGTTAGCCCAATTGAACAACGGTTCAACTAAGTTGGCCAATGAACTTAGAAAACTTTTGTGAGTTACTCAGGCAGAAGGGCGCGGACGTAGTCGAAGGCAACCTCCGCCCATGCGGTAAGCTGTGGCATGCTGTCTTGCGCGATACTCGCCCCGGCGATAAGCGCGCCGATGATCGCCAATACTAAAAGCAGATTCCGCCGACGGGCCGCAGCGCGTTGTTTGCTATCTACGCGTTTGGCGCGCTCTTCGATGCGGTTCAGCCGCTCGTTAAATGTGGTCGTGGTAGGCATCGAATCTGCGTCCTTTGCAGGGGTTCGCTAGAGATTGGTTAAGCGCTGTGGCTGTTTTATGGCGCGGGTAGGGCAGCCGGATGTTCAGCCGCCGAGGAAATAGGACACCCCAGCAAAGCCTGCGATCCCTGCTGCGATGAAACCCAGCAGCATCAGCAAACCGTCGCGGTAAAGCAACGCCAGACCGAAGATCGAGATGACGATCATCGGCGCAGAGGTTGCAAAGGGCACCACCTCAAGCGGGGGCACGGCAAGGCAAAGACAAAGGATCACGAGGCAGGCTGCTTTTTGGCCCATGGGGCCTGCGACACGCGACAGTCGGGCGTGCAGCTTGTCGTCAATCCATCGGGATACAGGTTTAAGCCATTCGACGGATTTTAGTACCTTACTTGTTTTAAGGCTTCGGTCGCGCAGCCAATCAGGCGCCCAGAAATGCTCATAGCCCATCAACATGCGCAGGGCGAGAATGGCCACCATAAGCGCCAGCAATGTGGGAAAACCGGGGATGCCGCCCAGTGGGGTCAGCTCAATCAGCGGAAGCACCGCAAGGGCGGGGCCATAGCCGCGCTCATCAAGTGCGTCGATCAATTGGCCAACTTCAACGGTGTCTTTCCCCTCGGAGGCGTCTTTCAGCTCGTTAACAACATCCGTGAGCGCCGTTGAATCGTCAGCCATCATACGCACTCCTATTTACGCTGCACTGCAAAGCCAACGCGGTGCGGCACCCTCTGTTCCACGCGGCCAACAGCAAAAGGGCGCGGTGTGACCCGCGCCCTTTGTAGTTTTGGCTAACCGCCCCTTGGGGCGGAAAGATCAGCAGCTGTAGTACATGCCGAATTCAACGGGGTGCGGGGTCTGTTCGAATTTCAGAACCTCTTCCGTCTTCAGCGCGATATAGCCGTCGATCTGGTCGCGGGTGAACACGTCACCGGCCAGCAGGTAATCCATGTCCTTGGACAGCTCGTCGAGCGCTTCGCGCAGCGAACCGGCCACTGTCGGGATGTCCGCCAGCTCTTCTGCGGGCAGGTCATAGAGGTTCTTGTCCATCGCCTCGCCCGGGTCGATCTTGTTCTTGATGCCGTCAAGGCCAGCCATCAGCAGGGCCGCGAATGCCAGATAAGGGTTCGCCGCCGGATCGGGGAAACGGGCCTCAACGCGCTTGGCTTTGGGGCTTTCGGTCCATGGGATACGCACGCAGCCCGAACGGTTACGCGCGGAATAGGCGCGCAGAACGGGGGCTTCGAAACCGGGGATCAAACGCTTGTAGCTGTTGGTCGTCGGGTTGGTGAAGGCGTTGAGCGATTTGGCGTGGCTCAGGATGCCGCCGATGAACCACAGGGCTTCTTGGCTCAGGTCAGCATATTTGTCGCCCGCAAACAGCGGCTTGCCGTCTTTCCAAATCGACATGTTAACGTGCATGCCAGAGCCGTTGTCGCCAAAGATCGGCTTGGGCATGAAGGTCGCCGACTTGCCATAGGCATGGGCCACGTTGTGAACAACGTATTTGTACTTCTGGATCTCGTCCGCCTGTTTGGTCAGCTCACCAAAGATCAGACCAAGCTCGTGCTGGCAGGACGCAACCTCGTGGTGGTGCTTGTCGACCTTCATGCCAAGGCGCTTCATAGTTGAGAGCATCTCGGCGCGCAGGTCTTGCGCTTCGTCCACCGGGTTTACCGGGAAGTAGCCGCCCTTGAGGCCCGGGCGGTGGCCCATGTTGCCCATTTCATACTCGGTGTCGGAGTTCCACGAGCCGTCGGATGCATCAACTTCGTAGGATACCTTGTTCACCTTGTTGGAGAACTTCACATCGTCAAAGAGGAAGAACTCAGCCTCGGGGCCGAAATAGGCGTTGTCGCCGATGCCGGAAGACTTGAGGTAAGCTTCGGCCTTTTCGGCGGTGCCGCGTGGGTCGCGCTCATAGCTTTCGCCGGTGTCAGGCTCAGCAACGGAGCAATGCACGCAGATAGTGGTTTCAGCGTAGAAGGGGTCGATGTAGGCCGTGCTCACATCGGGCATCAGCTTCATGTCAGAGGCTTCGATGCTTTTCCAACCAGCGATGGAGGAGCCGTCGAACATAAAGCCTTCTTCGAGGAAGTCTTCGTCAACCAGATCGCTCACAATGGTAACGTGCTGCAGGGCGCCACGGGTGTCAGTAAAGCGGATGTCGACATATTCAATGCCCTCATCCTTGATTTTGCTCAGGAATTCCTGGTTGTCCATCGAGTTGGTCCTTTATGGTCTATTCGTAGTCTAGGCCCGGGGGCCGTTGTCACAACGCGTCTGAACCGGATTCGCCGGTACGGATGCGGATTGTTTGTTCAACAGGGGAGACGAAGATTTTGCCGTCACCGATTTTCTCCGTCTTGGCGGCGTCGACAATGGCTTCAATAGCGGCATCGACCTGATCGTCATCCAATACCACTTCAACCTTCACTTTGGGAAGGAAATCTACGACATACTCCGCACCGCGATAGAGCTCGGTGTGGCCTTTCTGACGGCCAAAGCCTTTGACTTCAATCACACTCAAGCCTTGAACACCCACATCTTGGAGGGCTTCTTTGACTTCGTCGAGTTTGAACGGTTTGATGATGGCTTCGATCTTTTTCATGGTATTCCCCTGACAATTCCCGCGCATTTATGCTCTGGTTTTGACAGAGCATCCCGCCCGGGTAACGTCCAGCGCCGGGCAGGGGGTAACATGGCGCAGCGTTTGCATTTGCCAAGGGGCGCTGAGAATTTGCGCAGCCTGCCTAAAAAACAGGCGTTAGTGAATCTGTCATGAGCTGTACCTTTACAAGGGAGTTGCTAGATCCTGCCTCATGAAG
Source organism: Sulfitobacter sp. W027 (assembly GCF_025143985.1). Lineage (NCBI taxonomy): Bacteria > Pseudomonadati > Pseudomonadota > Alphaproteobacteria > Rhodobacterales > Roseobacteraceae > Sulfitobacter > Sulfitobacter sp. W027. The sequence goes on along the minus strand of NZ_CP083564.1, from coordinate 2,085,665 downwards.
ATTTCAGAGATTACCCGCGCGACCATCAACGTCGCATCGCTGCGCAAAAAGCCGGGGCATAAGTACGACCACGGCCATGCGCTCGTTCTCTCCGGCGGCCCGGGCCAAACCGGGGCCGCGCGTATGGCGGCACGGGGCGCGCTGCGGGTCGGCGCGGGGGCGGTGACCTTGGGCGTGCCGCCCGCGGCGCAGCTGGAAGTGGCGATGCAGGTTACGGCGATCATGCTGCAACGGCTGCCCGATGCCGCGGCGCTGTCGGAAGCACTGAGCGACAGCCGGATCAATGCGCTCTGCCTCGGCCCTGCATTGGGAGTGGACGCGCGCACTGCTGACTTGGTCAAGGCCGCCCTTGCCGCGCCAAACGTGGTTCTGGACGCCGATGCGCTGACCTTGCTGGGGCAAGACGCCGATCTGCGCGCATGCCTTCATGCCGGATGCATCCTGACACCCCATATGGGGGAATTCGCGCGGCTGGCGCCCGATCTGGCCGGAGCCGCCAAGGCCGACGGGCAGGGCGCGAAAGCGCAGGCCACACAAGAGGCGGCGGCGCGTTTCGGCTGTGTCGTTTTGCTGAAGGGGCCGGAGACGAACATCGCCACGCCAGAGGGTGACCTGCTACGGCACCGCGCCACCAAGGACCGCGCGACCCCATGGCTGGCCACTGCGGGGGCTGGCGATGTGCTGGCGGGCATCATCACGGGGCTGCTTGCACGGGGGTTTGCACCGCTTGAGGCCACATCAACGGCCACATGGCTCCATGCAGAAGCGGCGCTGAGCCATGGTCCCGGTCTGATCGCCGAAGATTTGCCGGACCTGCTGCCGCAGGTCCTGCGCGAATTAGGGGTTTAAGCCGCGTGAAGCACCGCCCCGCGGGCACGGGCGGCGTCCGCGGTGCCAAGCTCTAACCCATCGGCGTAGATGATATGCGGCCCGTTACAGAAAATCTGGATTAGCGTCGTCTCTTCTTCGCCAAGATCGGTGATGAATTCATCGTCCACCAGCGCCCGCGCGGCGACCAAGGCGCGCTCAGAATTGAACAATGCGCGGGCGCGCCAATCGCGGATCAGCACCATCTGATCTCCGGCAAGCTGCGCGTCACGTTCGGGCCGCGTATGGCCCAACGACCCGGCCGCCAGCGCAATGCGCCGCACTTTGCGGGTGGAACGTTGAATATGCATTATTTTAGCAAAGCCACTGTCGCGTGTGATGACCCGATCCCCGACCGAGAGGAACTCAACCGGGATCTCTCCGTCCAGTGTCAGGATAAGGGCGCCCTGCACAAGACCTGTGTCCAGCGCAGCATAGGGGGAAAACTGGCCCGCATGGCGATCTTTGCCGCCTACGCACCCGACCGTATTCGGTTTCATGGGCGTCTCTTTCTGTTGTACCTGTGTACCTGCCTCAGGTATGATCAACCATATGCAAACATCTGGTTAATGTCTTGTGTTTTTTGCTCTCGCATCTGCCGCGCGGGTTTGCTAATCAGCGCGGGCACCGGTTGGTGCAGTGCGGGTGTGGCGGAATTGGTAGACGCACCAGATTTAGGTTCTGGCGCCTATGGCGTGGGGGTTCGAGTCCCTTCACCCGCACCACTTCCCCTCTTAATTGACTGGCTTTGAGGTGTTTTCATAGGCGCTTGCGCTTAGCCTAGGACCGTTAGCCAGAGCCATACCGTCAAGATCGAGCTGCCCGTGGCAATTAGGACCGAGCTTGCCGCCACCCGGCGCGCGCGTCCGTACATGTTGGCGAAGATATAGGCGTTGAACCCCGGTGCCATGGCCGCCGTCAGCACGCCTGACCGAAATCCCGCCTGCGGCAGATTAAAGGCGCTGCCAAAGCTCCAAACCAAGGCAGGGTGCACCAGCAGGGCAATGGCGCAGACCATGAGGATCGCCTTCATATCGCCTTCGGGCTTGTATTGCAGCAGTACGCCGCCAAGCGCGAAGAGCGCGGCAGGCAGGGCGGCGCGGACGATCAGCGACAACGCGTCATCCACCACGCCGGGGATTGGCAGACCGATGAGATTGACCGCGAACCCCCCAAGGATCGCGATGACCAGCGCATTGCGGAACATCGCCCGGCTGACATTGCGCAAAAGCGACAGGCCCGATTGCCCTCGGTTGCGCACGAATTCCATTACCGTGATGCCCAGACCATAGCAAAAGGGCGCGTGGAACGACAGGATCGCATAGTTCCCGGCCAGTGCCTCCGGCCCGTATGCCCGTTCGGTGATCGGCAGGCCCAAAAGAATCGAGTTTGAGAACAGACAGCAAAACCCGATCGCCACGCTGTCTTCCCAGTCGCGGCGGAACAGCAGCCGCGCGCCAAGGATGCCAAGCGCAAAGCAAAGCGCCGCACCACCGTAGAAACTGCCCAAGAGACGCGGGTCATAGCTGCTGGACAGGTCTATGCGGGCAATGGCTTGGAACAACAGGCAGGGGATGGCGAAGTTCTGGGTGAACTTCATCACCCCGTCGATGCCAGAAACGGGGAACAGCCCGCGCCAAACGGCAACATAACCAAAGCCAATAACCAGAAAGACTGGCAAGATGACGTCTATAAGAGTTTGCACTTAGATGGCCTTTGAGGGGCTCGACAAGGCGCTGACACTCGGCCCGCGCCCGGCGCTGCCTAGTCGGAATGGGATAGGGGGAAATGCAAGGTCAGCCCGTCATAGGCCGGTTGAATATGATCCGGCGTCTCTGCGGCGACGGTATGGTAATCAAGATCATTGTGCATATTGGTCAGAACGGCGGTTTGTGGGGCCACGCGGGCGATCCACTCCAACGTCTGCGCCAAATGGCTATGGGTCGGATGTGGGTCGCGGCGCAGCGCATCGACGATCCAGCAGCGCAGGTTGTCCATCATCGGCCAGCACGCATCCGGTATGGCCGAGACATCGGGCAGGTAAACGATGTCGTCAAAGCGAAAGCCAAGCGCGTCGATATTGCCATGGGTCACGGTGAAAGGTGTGAATTTCAGCGTGCCGCCCGGTCCGTCGATGCTGACCTCGCCGGTTATGTCATGCATGTCCAGGATCGGCGGATAGCTTGACCATTCGGGCTGCACGAAAGCATAGCCAAACCGTTCAAACAGCGCGTCCCGCGTCGGCGCATCGGCCCAGACCGGCAGCCGCGCGCGCATGTTCATCACCACCATGCGCAGGTCATCAAGCCCGTGCACGTGGTCCGCATGAGCATGGGTATAGATCACCGCATCAAGACGCCCGACGCCCGCGTCCAGAAGCTGGCTGCGCATGTCGGGGGAGGTGTCTATCAACACGGTGGTGGTGCCTGCCTCAGTCACCCGCTCGACAAGGATCGAACAGCGGCGGCGGGCATTCTTGGGTTCATTCGGGTCGCAAGCGCCCCAATGGCCGCCGATCCGCGGCACACCACCAGAAGAGCCGCAGCCCAATATGGTCACCCGCAGGTCAGCCATCAGCGCGCGGGCTCCCAAGCGGCGGCTTTCGCAAAGAGCCGCTCGAAATTCGCCTGCGTGCGGGCCGCGAAGTCTGCGTAGTCGAGGCCGAAGGTCTCAGCCCCGCGGCGGGCGGTATGGGCGGTGAAGGCGGGCTCATTCGGTCTGCCGCGATGGGGGGGCGGCGCGAGATAGGGGGCGTCGGTTTCCACCAAGATACGGTCGAGCGGGGCGGCGGCGAAAATATCGCGCAGCTCCTGCGACTTGGGGAAGGCGGTGATGCCAGACATCGAGAGGTAGAACCCCAGATCCAGTGCCGTGCGGGCAAGGTCAGCCGAGGATGAGAAGCAATGCATCACGCAGGAGTAGGCACCCTGCGCATGTTCTTCGCGCAGGATGCGGGCCATGTCGTCATCCGCGTCGCGGGCATGAATTATGAGCGGCAGCCCGCTTTCCCGTGCCGCGGCGATATGGATGCGCAGGGAGGTCTTTTGCATTTCGGCACTCTCGGCGGTGTAGTGGTAATCAAGGCCAGTCTCACCGATGCCGACCATCTTGGGATGCTGGGTAAGAGAGAGCAGTTCGTCGACGGAAGTCAGGGGCTCTTCGGCAGCGGACATCGGGTGGGTGCCTGCGGCGTAGAAAACCGGATCATGCGCTTCGGCGATGGCCCGCACGCTCGGTTCGTTCTTCAGCCGGGTGCAGATGGTGACCATCCGTGTGACGCCAGCTTCACCTGCTCGGGCGATGACGCCGGGCAGGTCTTCTTGCAGGCTCTCAAAGTCGAGGTGGCAGTGGCTGTCGGTGATCTGGGGCGTGTCGGTCATGCTGTCCTTTCGGCTATCGTGGCGCCGTCTGGCCTATTTGCCGCAGGGTATCTAGGACCAGCGCGGCAGGGTCAAGGTTCACCGCCAGCCCGTGGCGGGCGCGCTCAGATATCTGCTGCGCCGCATCGGCCCAAGCGCGGCCCTGTGCGGGGCTGGGCGAGAGCCGTTGCAGCACGGCAATCTCATCGGGGCAGGCGGCTTGCGCGGGCGGTGCGCCGGTGGCCCCGGTGCGGGCCAAACGCACCAGCAGCAGGTCGAGCAGGGTAAAGAGCAGGTCAAGTTTGGCCTCGGCTCCACGTTGCGCGGCAGCCTCAGCCAGTTTGATCGCGCGGCCTCGGTCCATCTGAGGGAGTGAGGAGATTAGTCCGACGAGGTCGGCATAAGTTCTCACGCCGCCCATCAGCGAGAGCCGCAGCGCCCCACCGACAGAGCCGCCGGAGAGCTCTGCCAAGGCCGCTGGATCGCCTTCGACCTCCACACCGGACCCGGCCAGCGCCTCGGCCATCTGATCCGCGTCCAGCGTGCCAAGCCGCAGCGTCCGGCAGCGTGAGCGGATGGTGGGCAAGAGGCTGGAGGGTTGGTGGCTCAGCAGCAGCAGAATGGCCCGCTCAGGCGGTTCTTCGAGCATTTTGAGAAGCGCGTTGGCCGCGTTGGGGTTCATCTCATCCGCGTCGTCAATGATGACCACGCGGCGGCCCCCATCGGCGGCGGACATCTGGAAGAAGCCGTTTAGCGCGCGGATGTCGTCCACCACGATCTGCTTGCGCATCCGCTTGGTGTCGGGGTTGATCGTACGGGTGACGGACTTCAGCCCCGCTTCGGCTCCGGCAGCCACACGCCGCGCGACGGGGTGTTCGGGGTCGATATTAAGGGTGTCAGCTGGGGGAAGATCAAACATCCCGCCATCCGCGTCAGGCGTGGCCAAAAGAAACCGTGCGATACGCCATGCCAGCGTCGCCTTGCCCACACCGCGCGGACCGGTCAGCATCCACGCGTGGTGCAATTTACCGCTGTTGAAGGCGTCTAGAAAAGCCGCCTCGGCGGCCTGTTGGCCGATCAGTTTCGGCGTGTCGCGCGGGTGGCGGGCACCTTCCACGCGGTCTGGCTGGGGGACGTCATCTGTCATGGCATCGGTCTAGCATGTTTCGCCGCAGAGGGAAGCGGGCAGGGCGCGTGGATCAGCCCAATCGCGCCGTAACTCTTGCGGTCACATCGCGTGCCACGCTGTCAATATCGCGGCCACCGTCTATTACATGGAAACGGTCGCTGAATTCCTCGGCAAGGCTGAGAAAACCCGCCCGCATCTTCGCCTGAAGCTCGACGCCGAAATCCTCGAAACGTTCTTCTGCTGTCTGGCGCGACAAGGCGCGTTCGAGACCGTTTGCCGGGTCCATGTCGATCAGGATGGTTAGATCAGGCTCCACACCGATCATCAGCGCATGCAGATCATCTACCATCTGCCGCAAATCACCCCGCGAGAGGCCCTGATACATCCTTGTGCTGTCGGCAAAGCGGTCGCAAATCACGGTCTTGCCTGCCTCCAGCGCGGGGCGAATGGTCCGCTCCAGATGGTCGCGCCGCGCGGCGGTGAACAGCAGAATTTCGGTTTGCGCCGACCAGCGATCGGGATCGCCCTGCAAGACAAGCGCACGGATTTCTTCGGCCCCCGGGCTGCCGCCCGGTTCGCGGGTCAGCACCACATCATGCCCCTGCGCGGACAGATGGTTTGCCAAAAGTCGCGCTTGGGTGGATTTGCCGGATCCGTCGATGCCTTCAAAGGTGACAAACAGACCCGGCGTGCGGGCCTTTTCTATAGTCGTCACGAAGCTTCCGCTTCCACTTCGGGGGCGGCCTGCGGCCCGGCGTTGAGGCGGTTCATTAAATGCATTGCGGCGGCGGTCATCTTGACCATGAAGCCGCCCGGCGCGATGGAGGCGGAAGCCACCAGCGGCACGCGCATGGCTGGCAATTCGCCCCGATCGATTACCAGTTCGCCCAATTCGTCGCCCTTGCTGATTGGCGCTTGGAAAGGGCCCGTATAGATCACCTCTGCCGCGATCTCATCGCCGCCGGTGACCGGCACCAGCATCGACAGATTGTCCTTTAGCTCAAGCCCCACCGATTGGGTCGTGCCAAGGGCCACCGGGGCATCGGCAATGCGGGTGCCCGCTTCGCCCAGATCGCGCTGCGTGAACTGGCGGAAGGCCCAGTTGACCACCGATTCAGCCTCCTGCGCGCGGGCAGCGGCGCTGTCGAGGCCCGAGAGCACAAAGATCACCCGGCGGTCCCCCTGTTTGGCAGAGCCAACAAGGCCATAGCCCGCTTCATTGGTGTGCCCGGTCTTCAGCCCATCAGCGCCGATGCCGAGGCCCAGCAGAGGGTTGCGGTTGCTCTTGTTCTGTGGCGCGCGGCCATCAAAGGCGAACTCGCGCTCGGCAAAGAGCGGGTAGAACTGCGGGTAGTCCGAGATGATCCGGTTCGCCAGCAGACCGAGGTCACGCACCGACATCAGATGCCCCGCCTGTGGCCAGCCGTTGGAATTGGCGAAGGTCGAGTTGGTCATCCCCATCTGCTGCGCGCGCTGTGTCATCAACCGGGCAAAGCCGTATTCCGTGCCATCGGGGCTCAGGGCCTCGGCGATCACGGCGGAGGCGTCGTTGCCTGAGAGCACGATGATGCCCCGGATCAGGTCTTCGACCGAGACGCGGTCGGTGGTGTCGAGGAACATGGTCGAGCCGCCGTAGGACATGGCGTGCTCTGACACGGGCAGTTTCTCGACCAGATCAAGCCCACCGTTCTGCTTGCCACGTTCCACAGCTTCGAACGCCATATAAAGCGTCATCAGCTTGGACATCGAGGCTGGCGGCAGCGGTTCATCTGCGTTCTTGGCCAGCAGCACAGTGCCGGTGGTCTGGTCCAGCACATAGGCGGCGGTGGCGCGGGTGTCGAAGGCGGCGGCGGGCTGGAGCGTCAGCACCAGTGCCACGGTGGCGGCAAAAAGGCGGATCATAGGAAGCATTTCCTCCGGTTTGTCAGTTCGACACGGCGTAGGCGTCGGTAAAGCCCTCAGCTTTGACCTTCTTAAGAAGGGCGTCGAGTTCGGATTGGCTTGTGGCGGGGCCGATCACCACGCGCCAGAAGGGTTTGTTGTTGATCGCGCTTTCCTTGACGGTGGGCACCATGCCAGCGCCGCGCATCTGCTTGGCGGTGCGGGTGGCATTGGCCTCAACGCTGAAGATGCCCAGTTGCACGAAGGGTTTGGACAGTTTGGCACCGCTCGCCGGACGCACTGGTTTCGGAGCCGCAGGGGCGGGCGGTGTCGCCGCCGGGGTGGCACTGGCGGTGACGCTGGCAGCGGTGCTGGCCGAAGCCGTTGCAGCTGGCTCCAGTGCCGTGGCCGTCACCGGGGCGGCAAGGGTGCCTGCGGCATCGCCGGTATTTTCTGTCTCAAAGCTTTCCTCAGAGGCGGCGCCTTCCTCGCGGCGTAGGGCGGTCACATTCAACGGGGCCGGGGCGCCCGCCAGAATGCCAAGTGCCGCGGCGGCGTCTGAAGAGATCTGCAATTTCGGGCCGGGCAGTTCCCGCTCGCGCCGGAACAGCGCGCCGATCACGAATTTGCCATTGGCTTCATTGCGCACGATCACGCGTTCCGGTTCGGTCACGTCCGGATGCGCCACCCAGACCCCGCCAAGCGAGGGGCGACCGTCCCAGAGCCCTTCATCTGTGGCCGAGAATACTTCGGGTGCTTCGACATCGCGCTCAACCAGTTTGGTCGAGGTGCTGCGCGGCGCGCTGGCACCGTCCTTTGCGCCGAAGGGCAGGCTGAAATCGCCGCCCTCACAGCCTGCCAGCAATCCGATTGCCAGAATGCTCACACCCAAGCCCGCTGCGCGGCGTTTCTTGGTGCGCAACGGTTGATTGTCCCTGCTCATGCCTTTGATGTCCTTGCCTGCTGTCGTCGCGCGCCGCGACCCATGTCCCGCGAGAATGTCGCGCCGTTGGATCGGCACGCCCGACCCCCCTCTGAAAGGGGCTTTGGCGCACAGTAGCCCGGCCAGACGGCTGTGAAAAGACCGCGAGAGGCAGATCGGCGAATTTCCCCAAGGCTGGGGGGGGCGTTACGGGCGAAATTGTGCATTTGCCGAATCGATCAGGGCGCTCTAGGAGGAGCGTGCTGCGGAGGAGTGGCAGAGTGGTCGAATGCACCGGTCTTGAAAACCGGCGTGCGTGAGAGCGTACCGTGGGTTCGAATCCCACCTCCTCCGCCAAAATAGCTTTTTGTTTAATCTCGATGGGCTGCTTTCAGCGAATTTTTTCTTTCGCCTGTAACGCTTTAGCAGTTATCTGTGGTTGCCTTGAGTTTCTTTCGGTTGTGCCTATATTCGTTCCTTGAGTGGTATAGAATGTGGTATTTTTGAGATGGCGCTGTCTGGCAAACTGACAAAGAAGTTGGTCGAAAATCTTGGCCCAGGGCGTCATGGCGATGGCAACGGCCTTTATCTAGTGGTCGATCCGTCGGGCGCACGACGCTGGATCGTACGGGTGGTCGTGAAGGGCCAGAAGAATAAGAAGGGCGCTCCGCTGCGCACCGATTTTGGTCTTGGAGGCGCGGATATTGTCACGTTGAACCAAGCGCGCGAACGGGCACTAGAATATCGTCGGATGGCCAAGCAGGGGCTGAACCCGCGCTTCAATGCACGCCAAGAGGTGCCAACGTTCGAACAGGTGGCGCAGCAGGTCCATATTGATAGGATGCCCACATGGAAAAATGCCAAACATGGTCAGCAATGGATAAATACACTGCGCGACTATGCCTTCCCCAAAATCGGGCGCATGCCGATCGATAGCGTTGACCAGCCTGAGGTAATGATTTGCCTTGCGCCCATCTGGACCGAGAAGCACGAAACTGCAAAGCGGTTGGCGCAGAGGATTAAGACAGTACTGGACGTAGCGCGTTCAAAAGGTTTCCGCACAGGGGAGAACCCCGTAACAGCGATTAAGGATGCCGGCTCACTGCCTAAGGTGAAAGCCAAAGTGAAGCATCACAACGCGATGGGTTGGAAGGACGTGCCAAGTTTCTATGCCAAGTTGAAAACCCGGAATGCGATGGCGGCAAAGGCCTTGATGTTTACCTGTTTGACTGGATCAAGAACAGGAGAAGTGTTGGGACTGCGCTGGGAAGAACTTGATTTTGAGCAGCAGCTTTGGACATGTCCTGCAGAGCGAATGAAAACTGGCGTGGCACACCGCGTTCCGCTCACAGATGAAGCGCTCTCGATCATCGAACCTCTACGAGAACTGAAGTCTGATTTTGTGTTTGAAGGTCAAAAGCGCCATAGGCCGTTGTCCAATATGTCGATGCTCATGCTGCTGCGGCGAATGGATGTGGAGGGTGTCACCGTGCACGGCTTTCGATCTACATTCCGGGACTGGGCGTCCGAGGTTGGAAATGTACCGCGTGAGGTTGCCGAGAAAAGTTTGGCGCACTCGGTCGGGTCGGATGTTGAGCGAGCCTACGCACGCTCTGACCTACTTGATAAGCGCCGTGCGCTTATGCGCGATTGGTCCAAATATGTGGCGTCAGATGAACCGAAGGAACTTTAATAGTGCTGACATTCTCGATTAACGAGGTGGAAGGCTTCTATTTGGAGTTGTTCCGAATAGCGTTGAGCGCCGAGACCCACGAAGCCAAGGTTAAAGCTCTGCATTACGTTAAGCATGTAGTGATAGCTGATAGATTGAAAGCCCTCTCGGAAAGCGAAGGCCCCGCTTGGACCGATGAACCTGACAACAAGTCGCTTGTGACTTGGACAGCTCAAACCGCCGCTGTTCGAGAAGATGCCATTTATGAGTTTTCTCGCGTTTCCAGGACCTACGAAGATAGGAACGAGCGCCGGCTCAACATCGCGGAGCATGCAGGGAAATTAGTCTACCTTTCGGTTCTGGAAGGCAAACGACAGGGCGTTCAGACGAAAGACGGCATTCTATACCAACTCACATTAGCTGGAAGGGATCACGGGATTAGAGGTGCGAAGGACAAGGATGTGGTTCGTAAGAGCTGGGGCACCTACCGCGGTATAGTCCATCTCGGGATGGCGATGGATTTCTGCGAAGATCGAAAAGTTTCGGCTGGAGAGGTGCTCTTCGTCGCGGAAGAGATTCGCCGCCTACTTTCAGGTTCATGTCCGAACGGTACCTCCGAACCGTATGTCCCGCGACAGGAGCAAATTTCTTTTACTTACAAATCAGGTATTTGGGGTCCCAGATTTAGAAATCGGGGACTCGGATTCTGCGTCGGAGATTGAGCACCTTCCGCTGACATTCAACGCAGCAGAAGGCATCCAATGTTAACTTATCTCTTCGAAAACGATCGCAACTATCTGCTTGGCGATCCCGAGCTCGAGATCATCGGCGATCGTGATAAACTTGCGCAGTGGCGTCACAAGATGAAAGGCCCGGCGTTCTATCGGCTGGGCCGCAAGATCATCTATCGCGGTTCCGACCTAAACGCATGGGTCGCTGCAAACCGCGTCGATCCGTCTCAGAACGCGTGAGGTGAAAGGATGTCTAAAAAAACACGCGAACCGCACGAAGGCCTCGACCTTTTTTCCGTTGCCGGGCTATCAGAATACACGTCTCGTCGGGGCGACAAGCTGAAGTCTCCCCCTCCGGTGGCCAAACCAAATCGCATGAAGCAGAAGAAGGCCACTTTTGCTGCTTCAGTAGAGGAAGCGCCAAATGAGCGTTACTTGCCGGACACAGCAGTGGCTCACCGTTACGGCATTTGTCGCCAGACCGTGTGGCGCTGGGCGGCGCAGGGGACTTTGCCGGAGGCGGTGAAGCTCTCGGTCGGAGTTACGCGTTGGCGTCTTTCAGACCTGCTTGTGCACGAAGCCTCATTGCCACAGGGAGGCAAGGGGCAGGTAGTTCGCCCGAGCTGCGTGAAGACCGCCAAGCCAGGGGGGAGCTCGTGAGCCGATCTTACCGCAACATCCGGCCGAGCGACACGAAGGTCTATTCGGTCGCGGAGGTGCAGACGCTTTTCAGAGTGTCTCGGAATACCGTTTCGAATTGGGTGGGTGCAGGCTTGGTGCCCTCGGATAAGGCATTGCCGCAACTGTTCCGGGGTGCAGAACTCAAGCGCTTCCATACGGAACGGACGGAACGCACCCGTCACCACCTGCGACCGGGCGAGTTTAAGTGTATCGCGTGCGGTAGCGCTGTTTTCCCAGAACTCGGCACTCTCTCGCTCCAGTGCCGGGATAATCAGGTCACACTCGCTCGTGCGACGTGCTGCGACTGCGGCGCAGCTCTACACAAGCTACTAGGTGCGATGGAGTGCGACAAAGTACAAGAATGTCTCGATACAAACATGCCGCTGGCGCGCATAGACGAAGGCAAAGCGACGCCTCCGGCTGGTATTGGGAAGGATAAGGGGGTTCGGGGTGTGGAATGGTTCACCACCAACGACCGGATCGTCTACGAGTGGCAAGCATTCGCGGGCAAGTACAGCCCGAAAACGGTACAGGCGCATCTGGTTAGCATCCGCGATTTCGAAACGTTTCTGAACGGTGTGCACTTCAACAAAATCAAGCCCAAGCACGCCGGGAAATATCGTGACTACCTGGTTTGCTTGCTGACCCGGTCAAAAGAACAGGGCGGCCTCAGCAGTTCCACGGTTCGCCATCGGGCGTCCCACCTTAAGGCATTCTTCGAATGGCTTCGCGGGCAGGAGGGTTACCGCCGCTTAAGCTCTAGTATCCCGGACTACTTCGCCCTCCCTCGCAGCGCTTCGACGGCGCAATCAAAGGAGCGGCTTAAGGTATACCCTACGCTGGATGAAGCGTGGCGCATGATCGAGTTGATGCCGGAAAAGAGTGTTATCCAGCGCCGTGATCGCGCGATGGTTGCTCTTGCCTTTATCTCAGGCTTTAGGGCAGCTGCTCTTTCCGCGCTTCGCATTAAGCACATTGATTTTGACAGCTGCTCGGTCGTGCAGGACGCAAGGGATGTTCCGGCCAAAAACGGCAAGACTTATCGTGCAAAGTGGTTCCCGCGGACCGAGGCGTTTCAGGAAGTCTTCTTGTCTTGGGTCAAGGAGCTGCAAGACTTTGGATTTGAGCCCCAGGACGCCTTGTTCCCAGACGGCAAGAAGCTTGCGGCCCAGACGCCAAGAGCTACTCCGGTTGAGCCTCTGGCTTCGAGCAAGCCCTTGCAGGACGCCTTTGCCAAGGCGTCAGGGCGGTCTGGCAAAATTTACACGCCGCATTCGGCACGACACACTCTCAAAGCTCTGGGCGCGCAGATGTGCCGTTCACATGAGCAGCGCAAAGCCTGGTCTATGAATCTCGGTCATTCGGATGAACAAATCACCGAGAAGCACTATGCAAAAATGTCCCAATCTCGCAGCGCCGAGCTCATGGAGACCTTGTGCTCCGATTTGGTTTTCACCGAAGAGGAAAATGAAATGATCATCGACTACTACCAGCACCGATTCCTCCGCGGCACACCGGAATATTATGCCGCAAAAAGCCTTGCGGAAAAGCGCGACAAGGCGCAAGGGGACAGCGATGTACTCGATTAGTTTGGAAGCCCCTTAGCCTCGCGAGGGATGGCGGGCGAACAGATTGTGCCTCCCGCACAGCAAGCAGACGACTATTATTGATCTAGCTCGTTTGCAGCGAAGTAAGAAAAAGGATTACCTAAGCCTTCCAGAGGCCGAAGCCCTACTAACTGCGATGCCATCCAGTTCTCTGGTCGACCTGCGTGCTCGCGCAATTTTGGGCTAAGCTGTCGTGGCGAGGGCTGATACTCTGATACCCCTCAGCGTCAGACATCTTTCTAGAGCCAACAAAAGCGCGAGAAAGGCTCAATAGCCGATCTGGCCCGTTCGTGTTGGTGGATACCAACGGCGTATTTTGTTGAAAAACTCTTACTTGATCGCGGCCTGAACTGCTGATTCAATCCCTTTATTCGGGGGGAGTATTGGCGATGATGGGACCACGACAGGAGGCGCAACCGGCGCTGTTCTACGAGTTCTCGCTGGAGGATCATGTTCCCCAAGATCACCTGCTTCGATCCATTGATCGGTTCGTCGACCTGAGCAGCATCCGCGCCCACCTTGCGGATTTCTACAGCCATACCGGCCGCCCGTCGGTCGATCCCGAGCTGCTGATCCGGATGTTGCTGGTCGGCTATTGCTTCGGCATTCGCTCTGAGCGACGGCTCTGCGAAGAGGTGCATCTGAACCTCGCGTATCGCTGGTTCTGCCGCCTCGATCTGAGCGACCGGGTCCCGGATCACTCGACGTTTTCCAAGAACCGGCATGGGCGTTTTCGCGGCAGCGAACTGCTGCGCCACCTATTTGAGACGACTGTCGCGCGCTGCATCGCCGAAGGTCTGGTCAGCGGCCAGCGAATGGCGATTGACGCCAGCCTGATCGAAGCCGATGCGAACAAGCAGAACTCCACGCCGAAGGAAGACTGGGACGCAACGCACATTGATCCGGCTGATGCGCCCCGCGCCGTGCGCGAGTATCTCGACACGCTGGATAAGGCTGCATTTGGCGCGGCCAGCGAGGTGCAGCCCAAGTTCACCTCGCATTCTGATCCCGCCAGCCAATGGACGGCGGCGCGTAAGGGTCCAGCATTCTTCAGCTATTCCGATAACTACCTGATAGACACGGATCACGGTGTCATATTGGACGTTGAAGGCACCCGTTCGATCCGACAAGCCGAGGTTGGATCGACCCAGACCATGCTTACACGGGTGAAAGCCAAGTTCGGCCTGGTCCCCGACTGGATGATCGCCGACACAGCCTATGGTTCAGGCCCCATGCTCGGCTGGCTCGTGGAACGCAAGATCGATCCTTACATCCCTGTGATCGACAAGGCCGGACGCCCCGATGGGACCTGGACACGCACAGATTTTGACTGGGATGCGCAGAACGACCAATACATCTGCCCCGAGGGCCACGCGCTCAAACAGTTCCGCCGGAATTACTGTGATCCAAGCCGGGGGCCGACGGGCAAGGGCACCGCGCGCTATCGCGCCTTGAAAGAAGTCTGCCAGGTCTGCCCGTCCAAGCAAAAATGCTGCCCCAACGCTGAGGCGCGCAAGATCACCCGCGAGGAGCACGAAGACGCGCGTCAGGTTGCCAGAGATTTGGCCAAAACTGAAGAATATCAGATTGCGATGAAGCTCAGGAAAAAGGTCGAAATGCTCTTTGCCCACCTCAAACGCATTCTCGGGCTGGGACGACTGCGATTACGCGGCCCATGCGGTGCAAATGACGAATTCCTCCTCGCCGCCACCGCCCAAAACCTCCGCAAACTGGCTAAGATTTTTCCTGCACCGCAGCAAACGCGCAAAGCCTGATAGGAAAGGCGCTCGCGCGCTCTTCAAAGCGCAGCTTCTGCGAAAGCAACACGCTGTTTTTCCACAGAATCGGCGGAAGGCCGACATTCGCTGCGGGCGCAAGACAAACTCCCGCGACCTCGAAAGCGGACGCTATTTTCAGTCCGCGACGTCCATTTGGGCGCGTGTCTTACCGATCTGGGAACGTGCGACGTTTCGCTCACCCCATTTTTTGACGGGGGATCGACAGCGACGCATCGGGTTCCTATATCTCTGCCATGCGCATCCTGCTTCGCCTTGCCACATTCTGCCTCTCGCTCGCTCTTTTGACGGGCATCTTGGCGCATGACTTGGCGACGGCGAACATGTCTATGCAGATGTCTGGTTTGACCTCATCCGCGACGATGGAAGAGGGCGGAGATTGCACTGCTTGTTTGCAAGAAGATCAGGGCGAGGTGGTGTGTGACATTGATTGCACGGCACCCGTTTTCGTGATGTCGCAGATGCTTCAGTCCCAACCCGAAAGCGTGCAGCGCTTCTCTTTGCCTGTGCCGGGCGATCTTGACCTCACCGGGGTCGATCCCGGGTCTGACCCTTTCCCGCCGCGAACCACCTCCCTAAGTTGACCGGCCGCACCGAAGGGTGACGGCCCGGTCTCGCGATGCTTGCTGCCAGTGCGCAGCAACGCGCTCGACCTTATCCGTCACTTTCGGGAACGACCTTTATGTCTACTCATCCTCCGCACGAGAAGTCGCGCAGGCATGTGCTGTCCGGCGGGCTTGCCGCAGTCGTTGCTACGCTGATCCTACCTCATCCCTCCCTTGCAATCACCAAGGGCACGTCGATCCGCGCCCTTGGTTATGACGGCGATGCACTTGCCGCGGCCTCGAGGGGCGCGCTGTGGCGCGTGTCATCTTCGAACGACATCCAGCATTTGCCGCTGGAGCGATCAATCACCAAAATCGCCAGCCATCCCGAGACGCCG
This sequence comes from Sulfitobacter sp. W027, assembly GCF_025143985.1. Classification (NCBI taxonomy): domain Bacteria; kingdom Pseudomonadati; phylum Pseudomonadota; class Alphaproteobacteria; order Rhodobacterales; family Roseobacteraceae; genus Sulfitobacter; species Sulfitobacter sp. W027. Next base: position 2,070,077 of record NZ_CP083564.1, on the reverse strand, counting down.
GGCACTTTGTTCGCGGCGGTTGATCCCGTGGGCCTCATACGCAGCCGGGACGGGGGGCGCACTTGGGCTGACGCCAGCGCGGGCCTGCCTGCAACCCGCGTCACCGCGCTCACCCAAGCCGCGCTTGAGCCAGATATGCTTTATGCCGCCCTTGCGGATGACGGGCTATGGCGCAGCCAAGACGCGGGCGAAAGCTGGGAATTCGTCATGGACCGGCCTTATCTTAACGGGGCCGAACGCGAGGTGTTGACGCTCGTCTCAGTGGGCAATCCGACTGGCATGGGCGGCATCTGGCTCTATGCCGGGACCGACGCCGGGCTGACCCGCGTGCCGGATTGCTTTTGCCGCTGGCAAGATGTGACCGCGGGCGACGCAATGGATGCGCTGGCTGCGGGCAAAACGCCGCCGCCTGCCAAACCCTTGCCTGAGGGACAGCCTGTCCGCCATCTCGCGCTGTCGCCCAAAGCGTCTGAACGGCTCTATGCCGGGCTGGAAAGCGGCCTTTGGACGTCGACAGATGCTGGCGTGAATTGGACGCGCGCAGCGGCGGGAAAGATCGACGCGCTGGCTGTCGATCCTGTCGACCCTCAGCACCTTGCTGCCGTCCGCAACAGCATTCTTTGCGTCAGCCGCGATGGCGGCATGACCTTTGAACCTCTTAACATCCTTCAAGGAGATCAGACATGAACAGGAAATACACCTTCGGCGCGGCCGCAGCCGTAGCCGCTGCCGGTATCATCGGCTTTGCCACCTTCGGCATGGCTGAAAGCGACAAAACGCCTCTCGCGGAAACCACAGCAATCACCGTCCCGGCAGATCGCCAAATGACCATCTGGCGCGATCCGTCCTGTGGCTGCTGCGACGCCTATGCCGACTATGCCGAAGAGAACGGCTATCACGTGACCCGCATCGACGACCGGGATTTCGACAAACGCTCGGTCGAGGTCGGCGTGCCGGAACAGGGGCTGGGGTGCCACCTTGCCGAGGTCGATGGCTACTACGTCAGCGGTCTGGTGCCCGTTGAGATCATTCAGCGTCTAACATCCGAGCGCCCCGAGATCACCGGCATCACCCTGCCGGGTATGCCCCAGAACGCGCCCGGCATGGCAGGCAAGAGCGGCACGCTCAAGACCTATGCTTTCGGCAAGGACGGCGTGGCCGTGTATTCAAATGAATGAGGATAGAATGATGGGCATGATGAACGGAACTATGATGAACGGGCCGATGTCCGTCGCAATGATGATTGGCTGTGGCTTGTTGTTCCTCTTGGTGCTGGCGGTGCTGGTGCTGGGTGTGCTGGCCTTAATCAAATACCTGCGGCGGCCCGCATGAACCGGATGGTTATGAGCGCCGCTATCGGCATTGCAGGGGCGGCGACAGTCGCTGTCTGGGCTGGGGGAAAGGAAGAAAGTCCCCCGGCGCTGGCCGTGCTTGGCATGCCTGTGGATGCGGAGATGATAGACCAGGGCGCTGAACTCTATGCGGAGAACTGCGCCTCCTGCCACGGCACAGACCTCGAGGGCCAACCGGACTGGCGCAGGCGGCTCGACAATGGCCGCATGCCCGCACCGCCGCATGATGAAACGGGTCATACATGGCACCACGCGGATCAGCAGCTTTTCGACATTACCAAGAACGGGCTGGCCTCGGTTGTGCCCGGTTATGAAAGCGACATGCCGGTGTTTGATGGCATTTTGAGCGATGGCGAAATTACGTCGATCCTCGGCTATATCAAGAGCACTTGGCCCGAGCGGGAACGCGACTATCAAGCCGAGATCACCTCCAGAAGCGAGGAGGGATCATGAGTGGCATAGAGCGAAATCTCCACAAGCCGCGATGGTCGGTGCTAATCGCCGCACTTCCTGCGACAGTCTTCGCGGCAATTGCAATGGCCTTCCTGTGGGGGCTGTTCAACAATGAAGGCAGCCTTCCCAGCACAATGATTGGCCGGGACATCCCGGAGTTTGATCTGCCACCCATCGACGGACGCGAGAACGGTTTGTCTGCGGCAGATCTGCGCGGCGAAGTTTCACTGGTGAATGTCTGGGCTTCCTGGTGTGTGCCGTGCCGGGTCGAAATGCCGCTGTTGGTGGAGCTGGCTCAAACGAAAAGCGTGCCGATCCACGGTATCAACCTCAAGGACAAGCCCGCTGCCGCCCGAAGATTCCTCGCTGAGCTTGGCGACCCCTATCACCGGATCGGCGCCGATAGCTCTGGGCGGACCTCGATCGACTGGGGCGTCTATGGCGTGCCTGAAACCTTTGTTGTCGATGCCGAAGGGCGCATCGCTTACAAACATGTCGGTCCATTTGACCGGCAGTCTTTGGAGAACGACATTCTTCCGGTGGTGCGTCGTCTGCAACAGGAGCAGGGGGCGTGAGGCGGCGCGGTTTTCTGGGCGGCGCACTGGCGTTTGGGGCCACGCCTGCCTCGGCGCGGACCTTGATGGCGGAGCATCAAGAGCCTTTACCTATGCTGTCGCCGCCCATCACGGATGGGGCTGGCCGGAGCCTGACCTTGGCGGACTTTCGTGGTCGGACGCTTTTGCTCAACATCTGGGCGACATGGTGCCCGCCCTGCCGGGAGGAAATGCCCACCCTCGACAGGTTGCAAGCGCAGTTGGGCGGGGCGGAGTTCCACGTTCTCGCACTCTCAATCGACAAGGGCGGGTTCGACATTGTGCGCGATTTTTATGCCGAGATCGGCATCACGCATCTCGACCTTTATCTGGCAGACCAGTTGCGGGGGATGATGGCCTTTGGCGTCGTCGGCCTGCCCACCACATTGCTGGTCAACCCCGAAGGCCGCGAGGTCGCCCGCAAGGTCGGCCCCGCCGCGTGGGACAGCCCGGCGGCCATTTCTCAAATCCAACGCGTCATCACAAAAGGATAAACCTAACAGTGTCCCAATTCTCAAAAGCAAACCGGCCTTCATTTGCGATCCCTATGCCCGCGCGGCGACAAACCCTCATGCTGACGGGCTTTGCCGCCATCGGCGGCGGTGCCGCGCTGAATTGGGAGTGGCTGTCTGCCATGGGGGCTGCGCCCTTGCTTCTTAGCCTCGCCCCTTGTGCCGCCATGTGCGCCTTGGGGCTGTGCATGCGCGGCGGCTCAAGCTGCGCCAAAAACGATCCGGTGACAAAACCGGACACCTCGACAGACTGAACCTCAATCAAAAGGAACTGACATGACTTATACAGTGAAACTTACCACCACAGCCCTGACAGGCTTTATGTTTGCCGCCTCTCTCGCGCAGGCGCAGGAGGCAAAATCCGAGGCGGGCGATATGCCAATGACCGACAGCCAGCATATGAGAGGCGACATGGCTGACATGAAGGGCATGGAGGGCATGGAAGGTATGATGCCCATGATGAAGATGATGGCTGAGATGGGGCCGATGATGGAGAACTGCAACAAGATGATGCAGTCCATGAACGAGCATATGGAAACACATCATCCCGAAGATCAAAAAGGCTGACGCTCTTGGTTCGCCCGTCCAAAGGGCGGGCGGATCACCCCATTGAAAGACAGACTATGACAAAGATCACCCCGACCCACCGTCGGCTTCGCGTGGCCCTTTGGACCGCCGCGATTGCCGCCGCCGTTGTCCTTGCAGGTTTCGCCATGATGCGCCCCGGCCATATCCCTTCGCATCAGGTCGTCTATCGCGGCGACGCAGATATTCGTTCCGAGTTCACGTTGATCAACCACGACGGCCAGACCGTCACGCAGGACGATTACAAAGGTCGTTGGCAGCTTGTATTCTTCGGCTTCACCCATTGCCCCGACATCTGCCCAACCACTCTGGCCTATATGGGTAGCGTGCTGGACAAGCTTGGATCTGAAGCAGATCAGGTCGCCCCGCTGTTTGTGACCGTGGACCCAGAGCGCGACACACCTGAGGTTCTCAAGGACTATGTTGCAAATTTCCATCCGCAATTGATCGGGTTGACGGGCAGCACAGCGCAGGTTGCCGCGGCAGCGGATGCCTTCAAGGTCTACCATGAGAAACTCTCGAACGAGACCGCGCCGGACGGCTACATGATGGCCCATGCGGGTCACATTTACCTGATGGCCCCTGACGGTCGGTTTGATGCTGTCTTTCTCGAAAGCGCGCAGCCGGTCGAAGAAATGGCTGAACAAATTTCTATGCGCATCGCGAAAGAGAAGAGAAACCATTGACACAGAATTTACTGTTACCACCCCGCTTCGGGTTGCGGGCTGCGCGCATTTGCGCCGCGATGCTGTTCACCGTGACGCCTGCCTTTGCGGACCACCCAGGGGAGAACCTGAACCAAGCGATGGTGGGTAAAGAGGCCGCGTTTGAACCCATTGCGGCGCGAGAGGTGCCAGAGGTGAAATGGACGGCACCAGATGGCGACACGGGCTCTCTGGACGCAATGAGGGGCAAGATCACGGTGCTTAGTTTTGCTCCTGATGCTTGCGGCAGCCCCTGTGACGCGCAGCAGGAACAACTCAGCAAAACGCTTGCCGCGCTAAATGCCAGTGCCATGCGCGAAATGGTCGTCTTTGTCACCCTGCGCGATAAGGCACCTGCGGTCCCGGCCGAGCAGAACTGGACGGCTGCGCAACTGTCCGACGTTGATCGCCTTGGTGACACGGTGAATGCCTTCGCCTCTGTGAGCGCTCGGAAAGATAGAGCCCCGATGGTGCATTTGCTCAACCGTGAGGGCGCGCAGGTTGGCATATTCCACGGGTCAGACTTTGAGCCGATAAACCTCGTGCTTTACATCAACGGGCTGACGCACCAGCGGCCCCATGCCGAACCCGGTTTTTGGCAACGCATAACGGGGTGGTTTCAATGACAAGCCAAAGTCTGGTCAGGCCGCACTGGCTCACCGCCCTGCGCCGTTTTCCCTTGCTAACGCTGCTGGGGCACCTTCTTTGGGAGGTTGCCCATATTCCGCTCTATACAATCTGGGATGAGGGGACATGGGGCGAGATCATCTTTGCCGTGGTCCATTGCACCGGAGGCGATCTGCTAATCGCCATGAGCAGCCTTCTGCTTGCGTTGTTCATCTTTAGCACAGGCGCATGGCGACGGGCGCGGGTCTATCCCGTATTCACCGCGATGATAGCGATCGGGTTTGGATACACGATTTTTAGCGAATGGCTCAATATTGAGGTCCGCGAAGCTTGGGCCTACCGCGAGATCATGCCAGTCATCCCGCTCATCGACGCAGGACTGACACCGATGTTGCAATGGCTCGTCGTGCCGTCTGCGGCTTACTTCGGTGCGATCTGGCGCTTATCAGAGGGGCCTTCGGCTTTGGTTGGACCCCCTGTATCGGACCGATCCTCGGTGCGATCCTGACGGCCAGCGCGGCAAGCGCCACGATATCAGAAGGCGTCTCGCTGTTGGGGATCTATTCGGCAGGTCTTGGCGTGCCGTTTCTGATAGTGTCTGCTTTTACCGATCAGGTTGCAGCACGCTTGCGAGCAATTGGTGCGGTCGGGCGGCGTCTGCATCAAGTGGCGGGCGCGGTCATGGTCCTCATGGGAATCGGGATGATGACGGGTCAGCTTAGCGCCTTTTCTTGGTGGCTATTGGAAACATTCCCGCTACTGGGGGCTATCGGTTGAAACTACGTTGGAACCTTCCAGCGGAGGAGGTTGGTTGAGTCTGTATAACCTCGTTTCGGAGGGGCTCAGTAAGGAGAAAAGCGATGATGAACGGTGATATGATGGGCGGCGGCATGATGTTTGGCATGGGGGTCGGCTGGCTTCTGGTTATCGTGCTTTTGGTTTTGGTGATCGCGGCGCTGGTTAAATATCTGCGTAAGTAATACGAGAGGTGGGGCATGGAGGGGTTTGATGGTGCGGCAAACACTCGAAGATTGCCCGGAACGGATTCCGAAGGATTAAAACGTTCGTCACCCGCGGTGGAATGTCGGCTTTCTGCATGCTGTTGCGCAGCAAGTTTCTAAGACCCAGACGGCAGCTACGGTCCGCTCGCGTCGCTCAGGTAGGGAGGGCGGAAAGCGGGCGGTCACTGCTTTTGCGAGGCCGCAGCGAGCCATTTGTGAAAGCCCACATTCATATAACCACAGACAGTGAGTTTAGGTGGCCGTGCTGGGGCGGCTCAGAACACGTTCAAGTCGAAAAAAACCTATACAGTGCAGTTCATGCTTCGGCGGATACACGGACGACGGTGTGTTGGGATACGATCTCAAACGTGGCATTGCCAAGATCACGGATCATGAGACCGAGTTCTTGCTGAGATGTGTTTTTGCGACCCACCCATGCAGGTGTAATTCGGTCAAACCAGTCATCTCGACATGCGAAAAACAAGCATCCCCGCTCCGCCACTTGGGAACGGGGCTCCGTCCGGCCTATTTGCCTGGTAGATGATCGGTGGTGAATAGCATGTCGTCTCCGGCACCTGAGTGACAAGCGATGCAGCCCGCGTCCATGCCCTTGGCTACCCGGCCTGCGAGACGCATGCCCTTCAAATTTTTGTCCAACGTGCCATCGGGTAGATATTTCACCCAGAACCAATCTGAATTCTCGGGGTCAAAACCGGCTTCGCGCCGGAACATGACCGTGACCGCAGCAAGGTGCTTGTCCGGATCGCTGAGCACTTCATCGGCACTCACGCCTTCTGGACCATAATTCCGCTTGATAACAAGGTCGCCCGAATGGTCGTCGACGCTGGCCGTGGTATAAAAGGTCTCGAGCATCATGCCATGCGGGGCGACCCCCTCGTAGGGAAAGCTGCGGAGCATACCGTCACCGGCAAGATTCATCTCCTCCATCGTAGCCCAGAGACGGGCAGCGTAATCTGCATCTGTGTCGGTGCCAAAAGTGGCATCCTGAGCCTGTGCCAGTCCGGCCCCCATGGCCAAGGCCCCGAGGCCGACAAGGAATTTTTGAAGGCGTTTCATGTCAATTCTCCCCTATGCTGATCCTTTATCGTAGCGTAGGTTCAACTTCTTTCAGCATCACGATAGCTTGATGCGTTCGAGAGGAGATCGGCGACACTCGGGTTTGACGGGCGACATGGCTATCGCCAGAGTGTCATCATGCGCCTAATGACCCTGACCCTATCCGTCTTTGCAGTGCTGCCCGCTCTTAGCCTCAACGCTGCGCAAGGAGATGCTGAGACCCTTTGTGTGCGCAATGACAGCGGGCGGTCGTATCTCTTCGCCGTTGACGCCCCGGATGCCGAGCGCCTTGTGCAGGACGTCCCTGCCGGAGAAAGCCTCTGTGTGATTGGCGCGACGGCTGGGGCCACGGGCGTCGTGTCGGTTTTTGAGGATATCGATGCGCTTGAAGGCTGTTCCCGTCTGGTCCCCGTGGGCCAGACCGAGGCAATGATACAGTATGTCGATTTCGATAGGTGCTTTTGGGAGTCGAACAGTAACTGACACGCCGGCTGGGTCTCGTCCGAGGCTGATAATCAATCTGCCGAGCATGGAATTCGAAGAGCCACTGAAAAACGCATATGCAGCGCTTCAGCTGAAAACCAAGTAATTCCGTGTCTGCTCGATCACCTATCGGAAGGGCGCCGTTCCCAAGACAAACTTTGAAATCACCAGATCGCTACGTCGTGCAGGAATGGCTGGTTTGAGGACGCTGCTCTGTAGCGTTTAAGGTCGCGTTAATTGCCGCTTAGGGCCGCTTGACCTTCTTCAATTGTCATCGGATAGTATGGTTGGCCTAACGCGTAGGCCGGTGTGCCCGCCATGCGAAGCAAAGCAACGCGAATTTGATTTTTTTGGATACCATGCCATTGGCAGGGTCCGATGAGCAGCGGGCACCTTTTCGGATCCAGTTCGGATATGGATCATGAAACCGACATATTTACTGAAGAAGCTGAAAGAACTGTCAAAGCGCTACGCACGAGCGCAACAGATTCCTCTACACGAAGCACGCGACTTTGTTGCCGGGAGGCTAGGGTTCCCACATTGGAATGACGTCACGAAGGCGCACAGAACAGGTTGGACCCCAACGCAGACGCAACTGTCGAGTATAGAAAGCCTACTCATAGACACGCTCCCTGGAAATGAGGCTGGCCGACCTGAACATGGGGCATACATCGAAGCTTCGATGCTCGAAGAGGATGTTCAACACGGCAGGCTCGACGGACACGAATATGATATCTCGGTATCTTTGGGCGATGTTCATATGTGTGGGACGGGTTGGCACCTTCATGTGCCAGAAGCACCAAATAGGGCACCGCGTCTTGAAATCGCCAAGCAAATTGAACAAGAGGCTCCCGTTTACGATGCGCAATTTCAACAACAGGCGCTGAAAATTGCACTCAAACATGCGGAACAGGTTCGTGCTGGTATCGCATCAGATTGGCCGAGACGGTCTACCAAGCCAAACAAAGAAGGTGTCGTTCGTCATCCGATAAGCGGTGCTGAGTCGAATAAATGGTACTGCTTGCATTGTGACTCATCGACGACCGGCAAACAGATTGCAAAGAGCCTTTGGCATTGCCCAAGTTGTGACGCGTCTCCCCTCGCTATCCACGAGAATGCTGGGTGGCTTGAAGATGGAGATTCTGGAACCAAGCCACTTGCGGACATAGGCATTCAAGGGAGACCTGGCTTGGTGGTTGATGTTGCAGATACACGGCTACAATTGGAGCTCGATCCCGAAAAGATAACGCTGTTGATCCGAAGCGCGCTTGTAGAAGACGCTTCAAACGCAAGCGAGCGTTTGGGTGCCCTTTTTGCTGACATCAACGTTCACGACGACAACGATGTCTGGATCACCTTTGATGAAGACCTTTGGCCGGAGCACAAGGAACCAGTGTCCGCTCTGGCAGTAGCGGCTCTTCTCGGAATAGGGGTCGAGCAAGAACTTTGTTTACGGGACTTGCCCTTTGCTTGGCCAGGGTTGGGTGAGCACACCCTCAGTACTGTTGAGTACACGGAAATGATGCTCAATGCCTACGCCAACCAGCGGGCAGGCAAATCTGTCGAATAACCAACGACAAGCAGAATGAAAGTTGCGGGGAATGCCTTCGCAACCTTCGCCTCGAATCACTATTTCCTCGCTCAGCCCGACCAATTCTTACAAGGGGTTGGCATGTGCGCGGCGAATGTCTGCAAAGCGGGCTGCAACCGCAGCATCAAGAATCAAACATGGGCGGCAGCTATGGGCCGAGCCCTGTCTTTGGATCGGGGTCTACAGTTTAACACCATTTAGTAACACAGTTTCCACCTCCCTAAACAAAGTCAGGGTTTGCGCTTTTAAGACCTCAAACACTTGTAGACCGTGGCACGCCCGATCCCAAGCTTCTTCGCAATTGCAGTCGCACCCATGCCCGATTGGCGCAATTCTTTGACCTTTGCGTCATCAACAACTTTTGGGCGACCCTTATAAAGCCCCTTTGCTTTCGCTTTAGCGATCCCCTCCGCCTGGCGCTTACGGATAATGTTTCGCTCAAATTCAGCGAACGCTCCCATCATCTGCAGTTGAAGCGTAGCAAAGGCATCATCCGACTTCGCAGAGAACGTCAGCCCTTCAGTTTTGAAAGTGATCGATGCCCCTTTGTCGTTCAGTTTCTGTATGATTGATTGTAGGTCGCGTAGGTCCCTGGCCAATCGATCGATACTATACACCACGACAGTGTCTCCCTCACGCACCCATTCCAGCAGGGAGTTGAGCGCTGGGCGATCTTTAGCGCTTTTGCCAGATAGCTTTTCTTCAAAGAGCTTATCAACTGGCCCCAAATCCTGCCTGTCAAAATTTTGCTCTAGAGTACTGACGCGACGATAGCCAACAACAGACATAATCGTTTCCTATGATACTAGACCTTTATAGAATATTGTCTATAAATCTGCATTCAAGTCTAAATGTACACTTCTAGCTGTAATTCATGCCGTCTCTCTAGGGTAGACCTTTTTGGACAGTGTAAACTTAAAGGACTTGTGGCAATGAAGATCTGATTTGGGTGAAGTTCACTCAATCGTACGCACACGATCGGCATATCGAATTGCATCAATTGCCTATTTTTCGATGCCTCACCAGAATGGCTTCCTAGAGGCAGACTGAAGCAATAGCGTGCCTAAGCACAAGATTTTGTTAACGATTGGACTTCCCACTCACGGCAGCAGATTCTAGGGTGCGTTGAACGAAGATCTACAAGCAAAGCGGGTATATAGTGGCGGGTGCGAAAAAAAGCGATCTGGACTTTGAGGCCGAGCTATTTAAGGCCGCGGATAGGCTGCGCGGTAACCTAGAGCCGTCCGAATACAAGCACGTCGTCCTTGGCCTCGTCTTTCTGAAATACATCTCCGAGGCATTCGAAAGCTATCATGCTAAGCTGGCCGAAGACGAGTACGCTGATCCGGAGGATCCCGAAGAATACCTCGCCGAAAACATCTTCTGGGTTCCGACAGAGGCCCGCTGGTCCGACCTTCGAAACAAGGCGCGTGATCCTAACATCGGCAAGATCATCGACGACGCGATGGAAGCGATCGAGCGCGTCCCGGCCAACGAAAAGCTCAAAGGCGTCTTGCCCAAGAACTACGCGCGCCCCACGCTTAACAAAGAGATGTTGGGAGACCTGATCGACCTTTTCTCCAAGATTGACATGCGTGGCAACGCGACCGAGGCCCGCGACCTGCTGGGCCGCGTCTATGAGTACTTCCTCTCGGGTTTTGCGTCCTCCGAAGGCAAGCGCGGCGGCGAATTTTTCACGCCCCGTTCGGTCGTCAAAACCCTGGTCGCCATGCTGGAACCGAAAAAGGGCCGCGTATATGATCCCTGCTGCGGCTCGGGCGGCATGTTTATTCAGTCCGAGAACTTCATCGAAGACCACGGTGGCCGCCGCAACGACATTTCGGTCTACGGGCAGGAAATCAACCACACTACATGGCGGCTGGCGATGATGAACCTCGCCGTGCAAGGCATTGACGCCGAGATCAAGTGGAACAACGAAGGCTCCTTCATCCGCGATGAACTGCCCGACCTACGCGCCGATTACATCCTCGCCAACCCGCCCTTCAATATCTCGGACTGGGGCGGCGAGCGGCTGACGGATGACGGGCGCTGGAAATACGGCACTCCGCCCAAGGGCAACGCCAACTATGGTTGGCTGCAACATATTCTGCACCATCTGGCTCCCCGGGGCACGGCGGGTGTGGTGTTGGCCAATGGCTCCATGTCCTCCCAGCAATCGGGCGAGGGCGACATTCGCCGCGCCATGATCGAGGCGGACAAGGTCGATTGCATGGTCGCCCTGCCGGGGCAACTCTTCTATTCCACCCAGATCCCCGCCTGCCTGTGGATCTTAGCCAATGACAAATCCGCCAATGGCCACCGCGACCGCAAGGGCGAGGTGCTGTTCATCGACGCGCGCCAGATGGGGCACATGGTCGACCGCGTGCGCCGCGACTTTGACGATGCCGAAATCGACAGGATCGCCGACACCTACCACCGCTGGCGGGACAAGGCACCTGAGCAGCCCTACAAGGACGAACCGGGGTTCTGCGCCAGCGCCAAGCTCGACGCGATCCGTAAGCATGACTACGTCCTGACCCCGGGCCGCTATGTCGGCGCAGCGGACGAGGAGGACGACGGCGTCCCGTTCGAGGAAAAATTCGCCACCCTCGCCACCCAGCTTGACGCGCAACTGACGGAAAGCGCCCGCATGGCCGATCTGATCCGCCAAACCCTTGGGCGCATCCCGGGAGGGCCGCAATGAAGCTGGAGCTGTCATCGTTTGAGAAAGCCCTTGCCTCGCTGGACGAGGCGCTGGCGGAGTTCGACCGCACCCAAAGCCAGTTCGTCAAGGACGCCTGCATCCAGCGTTTTGAATACACCTACGAACTGGCCCACAAGCTGCTGAAACGGCAGTTGGAGGCGATGTCGGCCAACCCGTCCGAGATCGACCAGATGAGCTTTCCCGACATGATCCGGTCTGGCGCGGAACGCGGGCTGCTGGCCAATGGCTGGGATGAATGGCGGCGCTTCCGCGATGCCCGCAACGCGACCAGCCATGCCTATAACGAGAAAAAGGCGAACGAGGTCTTCGAACGCATCCCCGCCTTTCGGGATGAGGCGGCGGTGCTGCTGGCGCGTCTGCAAGAGCGAAACGCGGAATGACGGGCAAGATCGACATCAGCCCCGAACAACTGGCCATCGTGCAGGGGATACTGAAGGACCACCTGCCCAAGGGCACGCTGGCCTGGGCCTTTGGCAGCCGCGTGACATGGACGGCGAAACCCTTTTCCGATCTGGACATCGCACTGGAAGGTGCCGAACCCGTGCCGCCAGATGTGCTGATCGATCTGGAAGAGGCGTTCGAGGCCTCGGACCTGCCATGGAAGGTGGACGTGATCGACCTGAACGCCGTGTCGCCGGAGTTCCGGGCGATTGTAGAGTGGCAGAGGGTGCCTGCGGATTGGGCTGAGGTCTCCTTGGACGATGTCGCTGATCTTTCAGGCGGATTTGCCTTCAAAAGTTCTCAATATACCGAACATGGCAGATTTGTACTCCGAACGGTTAACATTGACGATGACTACTCAATAACTCGAGAAAACGCGAACTTCATCAGCGAGGAAGACGCACGAAATTTTGAGCGTTTTGCTTTGACAGAACATGACACTCTCTTCGTTATGGTCGCCGCGACTCTCGGCAAGATTGGATATGTTCGACAAAGAGACCTTCCTGCTCTCCTGAATCAGAATATGTGGGTCATCCGAGCGAAAAAGGGAAAGATTGACCCGATATTCCTGCACTATTTGTTCCGTGAGATTTCAAAAATTCCGTTGTCCTGGGTTGGCGGGAGCGCTCGTAGTTTTCTGCGGCGAGATGACGTTAGAAATCTTGAGTTTCAGTTACCAACTGAGGCCGAACAAATTCGAATTGGGGGGCTTCTGAAAGGCCTCGACGACAAGATCGAGTTGAACCGGCGGATGAATGAGACGTTGGAGGCGATGGCGCGGGCGGTGTTTCGGGATTGGTTCGTCGATTTCGGCCCCACCCGCCGCAAGGCCGCAGGCGCAGCCGACCCCGCCGCCATCCTCGGCGGCCTCCTCCCCGACCCCGAAAAAGCCAGCCGCCTCGCAGCCCTCTTCCCCGACAGCTTCGGAGACAGCGGCCTGCCGAAGGGGTGGGAAGAGCGCCCCTTCGTCGGGTTTCTGGACATCATCGGAGGGGGCACACCGAAGACCCAGGTTCCCGAGTATTGGGGCGGAAATGTGCCGTGGTTCTCTGTGGTGGACACCCCGCCCAAGGGCGGCGTCTTCGTCTGGAACACCAAGAAGACCATCACCGAGCGCGGGGTTGCCGAAAGCTCTGTCCGGATGATCGACGCCGGAACAACGATCATCTCGGCGCGCGGCACAGTCGGCAACATCGCAATGGCCGCACGTCCAATGACGTTCAACCAGTCCTGCTACGCTCTGCGTGCCGTTCGACCCGCCGGGGACGTCTTCGTCTATCTTGCGACGGAACGCATGGTCGAAAGGCTTAAGGCAATGGCGCATGGTTCCGTCTTCTCGACAATCACCCGCGCGACGTTTGAAAACTTGAACTTTGCATGGGCGGGCGAGGATGTGTTTGCGGCCTTTGAGGGTTTGATCGAGCCGATGTTCGATCTGATCAAGTCGAACGGCCAAGAAAACCAAACCCTCGCCGCCACCCGAGACCTCCTCCTCCCCAAACTCATGTCCGGCGAAATCCGCCTGACCGGCGCGGAGGGTGTGGTTTGAAAACGCTTCCCAACTATTGCCGCTCGTTCCGGCAAGAGGCCCATCAAGTCTGGCGCGACATGTCCGAGGCCGAGGGTTTTGACCTGCCCCGTAACGAGGAAACAACGACCGAAGATCTGCTCCTGAATCTTGCCCGCAAGCACAAGGGGCGCGGGCTGGACATCAAGGCATATACCAAGCCCCAGGAAGGCAAAACAGGCGCGGATTGGGCGTTCTGGTTCACTAATGGCTCTTGGAAGGGCATCGGGGCGCGCATACAGGCCAAGAGATTGTTCAATGAAAACGGCAATCCACGCTACAAATCGCTCTACCATCGAAGCGACAGCCAACAGAAAGCCAGCGAGTTGGCCGGGAGTCCCACGCCCAACCAGTGCGAAACTCTTCTGAATTATCGAGACCCACTGGACCCGCATAACAAGATGGTTCCGCTTTACGTCTTCTACAATTCCGATGGATTGAAGCTACATTCTGCGCTTTCTTCCCATACACAGTTGTCATGGTGGAACCTTTGCGGCTTTCCTTTTTTCTCGCCAGACTGGGGGATCAGCGCCGCCAGTGCCCTTGCTATCAAGAAGGCCGACTGGGGCAGAGATAACAAGCCTGGCCAGTTTCCGATGATCCCTTGGCATTGCCTCGTATGCGGTTGCTGCTGGGGTGATCGGCCTGCCGATTCATCGCTTCCTTCATTGGTGGGGCATGGGTTGCGGCAGCTTTACAGCTACAGCATCGGTGACGACGACCGGGACCTGTCTGCGTTTGCCGAGTTGGATTTTTCATTCGAGCCAACCAAGAACACACCAAAATGGGTCGGGCTGCTGCGGGAAGGCAGCGACACAGAGGGTCGTTTGGACGAAGAAATGGACCGTCTGAATCTCAAGGGCATTGCTATCATTGAGGAAACGGAAGCCCGCGATGAGTGACGCGAAACTCTCTCCCGAAGAACTGCGCGCAAAGCTGGAGTCGTTGCCGATCTGGCCAGACTTCCGAGAAGGCGATCCAGCAGTCGACGGGCTAATCCCAACCTGCCGCGTTGAGAGCTGGGAGAAGTTCCTAGAGGCGATGCGTGATCCTCAGCACAACCGCGCAGCCAGCGAATGGGTCTATCGCGGGCAACGCGGAGGCGACTGGCCTCTTGCCTCGACCCTCGGGCGCAAATTCGACGGGGGCAGCATTCCCGCAGATAAGCGCCAGCAGCTCTTGTCGCAATTCGAGCTCGCCATGCGCGGTCGCGGATATGACCTGAGCGCCTTTAACGGCGATGATGCTGAGATCGAGAAATGGGCGATCGGCCAACACAACGGTTTGCTTACGCCCCTGTTGGACTGGACGCGATCGCCCTTCATAGCCCTGTTCTTTGCCTTCAACACTGCCGATGATGCAGAGAAGAACCCGTCTCGTGCTGTTTATTGCGTGAACATGTCGGCGCTACGGAATGCGCTGGGCGATCAGACCCTTTTCCGTGACCCGATGGGACATAACAACAGCCGCCTGGTTAATCAGGCGGGCCTTTTCACCATGATTCCCGATGACGACGACAATTTCGCCAGCTACGTCATCAATACACTGCAGGAAGAGGGTGTTGTCAGCGCTGAACCGGTTACTCAAACGGCGACTGTCGAAAGCCCTGATTCACAGGAATCCGTCGTTGAGTATACGGTCACGGACAATCTGTCAGATCAACTGAAACTGTACATCCAGAAGATTCATATTCCCAACGCTGGTCGTATGGATTGCCTCGCCACGCTTCGCAAGATGAACATTCACAACGGCACCTTGTTCCCTGACGCGCAAGGGGCCTCGCTTTATTGCAACGACTGGCTCGAACGCATCCTGCGCGAAGAAAAAGCGGAGCGTGAAAAAGCTGCCGAGCGGGCAACCCGCTCAACTTCGTCGGCAACGACGAGAGAAGTCATTGAGGCTGCACCTGACGCATTGGGGGCCGTTAAGGCCGTTCTTGGACAGATTCTTGGCGACGATTACTCGCCCGAAGACAAAGATGACTTCGCCACTCGCCTCTATGAGCGCTTTCAAAAAGATCAATCGTTTGAGTGGTATCTTGCAGATAGCAAAACCGCCAAGGTCAAGACCGGGCAACGTCGTTTGGCTGCGGCCTTCGGCTTTTCCGAAAGCCTCCGCGATCAAGTGGTCGATGAGTTGGTTCAGTTCTACAAAGCGACGGCGAGTGGAGATGCTGAGTAATGATTAACGAAGACCTCGTCGAACGAGCTGCGCTGGCCATTTTGCAGGATCAGGGTATTCCCTATCTAGGGGCAGATGTGATCTCGCCCGATGGCACAGGCCCAGAGCGCGGGTCCTATGGCGAGGTACTGTTGATTGGGCGACTGGAAGAGGCCGTGGCGCGGCTGAACCCCCGCATCCCCGAAGATGCCCGCCGGGACGCGCTACGCCAAATCACCGGCGCTGCTTCGAAAAGCCTGACCGAGGAGAACCGGCGCATCCATAAGCTGCTGGTCAACGGCGTGGACGTGGAGTTCAAGGCGGATGACGGTACGATCCGGGGCGACAAGGTCTGGCTAGTCGATTTCGAGAACCCGCAGGCCAACGACTGGCTGGTGACAAACCAGTTCACCGTGATCGAGGGCAAGCACAATCGCCGCCCGGATGTGGTCGTGTTCTTGAACGGTCTGCCTGTCGCGGTGATCGAACTGAAAAACGCTGCCAGCGAGGCCGCCACCATCGAGGATGCCTTCGCCCAGCTACAGACCTACAAGCTGCAAATTCCATCCCTGTTCCGCACGAACGCGGTGCTGATCAGTTCGGACGGGTTGCTAGCCCGGATCGGGTCGCTGACTGCGAATGAAGAGCGGTTCATGCCTTGGCGCTCTGTCACCGGCGGGGCGGGGGATTTCACACCCGAGGGGCCGCAGGAAATGGCGACGCTGCTAAAGGGCGTGTTCGACAAGGGGCGGTTTCTGGAGCTGCTACGCGATTTCACGGTGTTCGGCGATATGGGCGAGGGTCCGTTCAAGATCATCGCAGGCTATCACCAGTTTTTCGGCGCGCGAAAGGCATTGGCCAGCGCCATCGAAGCGACCCAGCCGGAGGGCGACCGCAGGATCGGTGTGATTTGGCACACCCAAGGGTCTGGCAAGTCGTTGCTCATGGCGTTCTTCGCGGGTTTGCTGGTGCGCAGTTCGGCGATGGAGAATCCGACGCTTATCGTCCTAACCGACCGGAATGATCTGGACGATCAGCTCTTCCAGACCTTCGCCATGACGAAGGACCTGATCCGGCAGACGCCCGAGCACGCGGAAAGCCGGGAAGAGCTGCGCGATTTGCTGGCCCGGCAATCCGGCGGCGTGATATTCACGACCATGCAAAAATTTACCCCGGAGAAGGGCGAAGAGCATTTCCCGACCTTGACCGACCGTCGGAACGTGATCGTAATCGCCGATGAGGCGCATCGTAGCCAATACGGGCTGGATGCAAAGGTGAACACAAAGACCGGTGAGCGGAAATACGGCTATGCACACTACGTGCGTCAGGCGCTTCCCTATGCCTCGTTTGTCGGTTTCACCGGCACGCCGATTGAGACCGCGGACGCAAACACCCCAGCGGTTTTTGGCGACTATGTCGACATTTACGACATTACCCGGGCGGTCGAAGACAAGGCCACGGTGCCGATTTACTATGAGAGCCGGTTGGCCCGTATTGAACTGGACGAAGATGAGAAGCCGAAGATCGACGACGAGATTGCGGCGATCCTGGAAGACGAGACGCAGTCCGAACAGGAGAAGACCAAGGCCAAGTGGAGCACCGTTGAGGCACTGGTTGGTGCAGAAAAGCGGCTGAAACTGGTTGCAGCCGATCTTGTAAAGCACCTGGACGCGCGGACTTCTGCCCTTGGTGGAAAAGCCATGGCGGTCTGTATGAGCCGCCGGATCTGCGTGGCGCTCTACAATGAGATTGTCGCGCTTCGCCCAGACTGGCATTCGGACGACGACGCATATGGCGCGGTCAAGATCGTCATGACGGGCTCAGCATCGGACCCGCTCGAATGGCAAAACCATATCGGAAACAAGAAACGGCGTGATGGCCTTGCGAAAAGGGCGCGCGACTCTGATGACCCACTGAAGCTAGTCATCGTTCGGGACATGTGGCTGACCGGCTTCGACGCCCCCTGCATGCACACAATGTATGTCGACAAGCCCATGCGCGGACATGGGCTGATGCAGGCCATCGCCCGGGTCAACCGCGTCTTTCGGGACAAGCCTGGCGGATTGGTGGTCGATTATATCGGTATTGCCCAGAACCTGAAGAATGCTTTGTCACAGTATTCCGACGCCGACCGCGAACGCACCGGTATCGACGAGGAACAAGCAGTGGCGCTGCTGGCTGAAAAGCTCGACGTGGTCCGCCACATGTTCACTGGGTATGACTACAGCGCAGGCCTTCATGGCGCAGCTCAGGCTCGCTTGCAGGCGCTCGGTGATGCGGTCGATTGGATCGTAGGACAGCAAGCTCAGGCCGCACGCCATAAGCCGTCCGACGTCGACAAGAAGAAAGAGCTTTCGCGGTTTCAGGACGCAGCTCTGGAACTGTCACGCGCCTTTGCCCTGGCGTCGTCCAGCGATTTGGCCAAGGAGGTCAAGGACGAGGTCGGCTTCCTTCAGGCTGTACGAGCGGCGATGACCAAAACCTCGGTCAGGGGCAAACTCTCTTCGCGGGCGAAGCAATTTGCCATCGAGCAGTTGGTCAACAAGGCGGTTGCCGATGCGGAAATCGTGGACATCCTTCATGCCGCGGGCATTAAGACACCTGACATTTCCATTCTGTCCGATGAATTTCTTTTCGAAATTAAGTCTATGGAGCGCAAGAACCTTGCGCTGGAGGCGCTTAAGAAGCTCCTGAACGGAGAGATCAAAAGCAAAGCCAAACGAAACATCGTCGAAAGCCGCGCCTTCAGTCAGCGTCTCGAAGAAGCCGTCGCCCGCTATCACGCAAACGCCATTTCCACGGTCGAGATGATCCAGACCTTAATCGACCTCGCCAAAGACGTGAAAGCTTCTGCGGCCCGTGGTGAAGCCGAAGGCTTGTCTGATGAAGAGTTGGCCTTTTACGACGCCCTGGCAAAAAACGAAAGCGCCGTTGAAGCCATGGGCAACGAACAGTTGCGCCTGATCGCGCATGAATTACTCGATCAGGTTCGCAAGAATGCAACCGTTGACTGGCACAAGAAAGAAAGTGCTCGGGCCCGGATGCGCATTCTTGTAAAGCGGATACTTAAAAAATACGGCTATCCACCTGATTTGTCTACAGAAGCTGCCCAGATCGTTCTTGAACAAGCTGAAACGTTGCTAAAGGAGGTTTTTTAAAACTGCTTATGTCAAAAGCATTTTACTAAGCGATAAAGCCCTATCGAAGCAAAGGTTCTGACCTCAGGAGGCAGCCTTGGGCCTTTCAAGGGTTCAATTCGCAGCAAGCGACGCCCACGCCTAAGCAGAATTTATCAAGGAGTGATATAGGCTAAGCCATTACTTACGTGGTGCAAAATGTGGTATCTTTTTTTGATATTGTTAAAAATTTAACATAATCAGCGTATTGGCGGTTGAGTTATGCGGACACCTCCTCCGCCACTTGCCCTAGTCTCTCCTATGTGCTTCGCATTCGAGCTGAATTTAGTGCGTAATTATCGGCGCTTGCGCTGCGATTTGCGATGCGGAGACGCACCGTCGCCGCGCCTTTGCGCCCGGATTTCCAGCCTGTCTCTGTCGCCCCGCGGCCTCGGTTCGCTTTGCCTTGCGGGACTCGATTTGCAGCGCGCGTTTTCCATTTACAGGGAATTTACAGGGAACGCCTTTCATTTTGGACGAGCGATCGGCGTTCACAAGGGGAGATAGGCCCGCGTTCGTAAGACCTTAGCGTAAAATTCCCTGTTATTTATAGCAGGGAATTTCGAACACCCGATCAGGTAAACAAAGGGCGCCTATCTGGGATTCAAATGCCGTGGAACACAACATGGGTTACGCCGTTCCACTCGCGCAGATAGCGCCCGCCAGACTTGAGGACCGGCTTGGCAGCGCAGGTCCTCCCAGCCGCAAGTTTGGGGAGTTGGGATTTGGCTGTTTGTGGCACGGACCTTTGGTACAAGCCTACAGGTCAAACGCGATGAATCTCAATCTTCACATGAATTGTAAAATTTACACCCCCATTGCCCGTTGCTATCTGGAAATGACAAATTTGGGATGGTGAAATACTGAGCTAAGAAATGTCTATCTGGTGGCTCCCAGATTATCCCAGCAGCGACCAGCGAGGCTACAGAAATTAGCAGACCCGACAGTAAATTAGTCAAAGTTGAAGCGGTCATGTCCTCAGCTCCTTGTTAGATTTAAGGTCAATCAGTATCGAATGAGCTAGGCAGCCTAGCGCGGCCCTTGAGATAGCCAGACGTCATGCGGCTCCCCATTCAGGTGAGCCGGGAACATCCTATTAATCTCGATAAATTTCGAAGCTGTAAGGTAAGCAGGGGCGACGTTTCTTATCTGCTTTGAGTAGCATTATGCTCAAAATTTGGCCTTTTTTGCAAGGATCGTCTGATTCCCTTGGAGCTAAGCAGAATCCTTAATTCCAATACTATCGTACGCGGGAGACAATGGTTAGAGCGCCAGCCTAATGCTTACGGCAGATTATCGTCAACATTTAGAAGGGTAATTGGCTTCGCTCCGCCATCCAGAAATTCGATTAGATACGACCGGTTAAAAGCCCAGATAGGCTGATCATGAACCAGATGGCGGCTCAGCTGTAACACAATGCAAGACCAGACCGATTATGTCGATGGTGTGCTGTCAACGATGCAGCGAGCGCAGGCAGTAGGCTGTTGCGGCATCCGCCGCAGCGTTTGCTTTGCCGCACAGTGCCGGCTCGGCTTGAGGGGTGTCCGACATAGGCACGCTGGCGCATTTTCTTGGAATACAACGAGGGGTGCCGTAGAGTGAAACCTACGCTTGTTCAGAACTTCTTAGGAAGGATAGAGTATCGAACGCTCACTCTTTGCTTTCATCTGGAAGTTCTCGAAGCGCGAACAGCTAATCTTGCTTACGGCAACGCTGGTCCTCTTTCCTTTGCTGTATCTGACCCTCGAACTACCCAAGCGCATTATTAACGATGCCATCGGTGCGGAGGGCGGAACCGTTACGGTTCAGGGCGTTGAGTTCGGTCAGATCACGTTTTTAATGATGTTGTGTGGCCTGTTTTTAGCGTCGGTGCTGGTCCACGGCGCGATGAAAATGCGGATCAACACAATGACCGGTGTGCTTTCCGAACGCATGCTACGGCGGCTGCGCTATACGCTTATTGCGCGGATCTTGCGGTTTCCTTCCCCCTACTTTGAGCGCACCAGTCAGGGTGAGTTAGTCAGTATGGTCACATCGGAGGTTGAACCGATGGGCGGGCTCATGGGGAACGCGGTTTCCCAGCCTATCCTTCAGGCGGGGCAGATGCTCACGATTTTGGGCTTTCTATTTGTCCAGAGCTTTGCCTTTGGCATCGCCGCCTGCGCCATGATCCCTTTACAGGCATGGATTATTCCAAGGATGCAGCGCCAGATCAATGTGCTGAATAAGGCCCGCGTCATTGAAGTGCGCGCGCTCGCCAGCGAAATTGGGGAGAGTGCGGCAGGTGCCCTGACACTGCGTCTGAACCGCGGCTGGCGCCACCGTCTGGCGATGATTTCAGCCCGTCTGGGGCGCCTCTATCACATTCGTTTCCAGATCTATCGAAAAAAGTATTTCATGAAGTTCGTGAACAACTTCATCGGTCAACTCACGCCATTCCTTTTCTATACGATTGGCGGCTTTCTGGCGATTAGGGGCGAAATTACGGTGGGCGCTTTGGTGGCCGCCCTGGCAGCGTACAAAGATCTCTCTAGCCCTTGGAGAGAGCTTCTAATCTACTACAACCAATCGCAGGATATGGCGATGCGATGGGAAACGATTGTTGAGCGTTTCGCGCCGGAGCAGATGATAGATACATCACTATTTGAGGGCGCAGCGTTGGACAATCCGCAGTTGGTTGGTGACATCGAATTGCGTGGCGTTAGCGTAGTAGATGCGGAAGGGGCAACCGTTCTAAACGATCTGAATGCCACTTTCCCAGCTGCCAGCTCTATCGCCATCACCGTGCCGGACGAGCAAGACCGTCGCGCTTTGTCGATGTTACTAACACGCGAACTTCTGCCATCGCACGGCCAGGTGCACATCGCGGGCCAGAACCTCAGCGCGCTCCATCAAATAACAATCGCTAGCCGGATCGGCTACGTCGGCACTACACCCGTCCTGTTTGAGGGCCTGTTGGGCGACAACTTCAATATGGCGCTGCTCACCAGGCCACAGGTTCCGCCAACTGATATGGCAGTTATTGTGGAGAGTGAGCGCACTGGTAACAGCACCGATCCGCTGGATGTGCCATGGCTTGACGCTGCTGCCGCGAAAGTAACCGACATCGAAGCCTTGCAAGATTGGTGGATCGAACTGATCACCAGTATCGGATTGAATGATTTCTTGTTAGATCGTGCCATTGAGCAAAAGTTGCTCCCAAAGCGGCATCCCGAACTTGCTCGCAAACTCACCGATCTGCGCGCGGAAATTGCCACAGAAGTGCGCGATGCCGGACTGGCGGATCAGGTCGCCTTTTTCGACGAAACGACATACAACCCTGCATTGCCGGTGGCAGAAAACCTGATTTTTGCGATGCCGTTGGTCCCCGTCACAGCGCAGGTCCTGATTGACCACCCATCCTTTGCGTTGCTTTTGAACAAGCTGGACCTAGAGGAGGATCTACTTCAGCTGGCCGCAGATATCGTTGATCTCTTGGATAAAATCTTTGGAGTAGACGGAACCGATCACCCTTTGTTTCGCAAGCTCGGCCTGCAACCATCGTCTTTTAGAGCGGCGCTGGAACTCTTGCCCGTCTACCGCCGGGGCGCCCCTCTGTCACTAAGTCAAAAAGCACAGTTGCTTGCTGTTTCTCTGGTAATCCCCGCGGAGAAAATCGGCCCGGCATTTCCTGCTGA
This sequence comes from Sulfitobacter sp. W027, assembly GCF_025143985.1. Lineage (NCBI taxonomy): Bacteria > Pseudomonadati > Pseudomonadota > Alphaproteobacteria > Rhodobacterales > Roseobacteraceae > Sulfitobacter > Sulfitobacter sp. W027. The sequence goes on along the minus strand of NZ_CP083564.1, from coordinate 2,047,353 downwards.
TATTATGACGCGGGTCATGCAAATGCGTCGCGCACATTCCGCCACCCTACAGGAAACAACCCACGACATATTTGTACCGCTGAGCACAAATGCACCGGTTGAAGGGCTCTCCATTCTTGAGAACGCCTTGTTCGGCAAAATCAAAGATGGCGTAAACGCCAAAGCTCTCCTGTCGCTCGTCGGGAAACGGCTGCGCTCTGCTGGGCTGCAGGGGGCTATTCTAGGACAATTATTCTATCTCCCAGTCACCTTGGGGGGGAGGAATTTGTCAGCAATGCTTTCCGAAACGGTCGCTCTGGGCCGGGCGACTGTCAAGCGGCCAGATGTTTTGATACTGGACCAACCGCTTGCGAGTTTTGATGCGGAAATTAGCAAAAACTTGCACGTTCAGCTCCGCAATCTTTTACCCCAAACCATAATCATCTGTTTAGGCTCTGATATTGCGCTACCCGAAAGATTCGACCATCATTTCCTCATGCAGCAAGGGCGGTTGTCTGGCATGGTCAGCGATGGGGAGGGGGAGAAACATCAGACGTTCAGCGCAGATATGGCGCGGAAACTGCGCGCGCTGCAACGTGCCGAATTGCTTTCAGGTCTCGCGCGCAAACAGTTGCAACTGCTTGCATTTGGGGCACGCTGGTATCATGCCGCTGCCGGCGACTACGTCTTTCGTCAAGGCGACGACCCGTCGATTGGCGCATTTCTGATATTGGAAGGGACTGCGGAGTTGCTGGACCCCCGACAAGATGGCGACAACCAAATTGTCACTGTTTCGTCACCGGGCGATCTCGTGGGGGAACTTGGTTTAATTCGCGGCGTGCCACGGGCCCTCGATATGCGCGCAACAACCGATCTAACATGCCTGCGCATCAGCGCGGAAGATTTCTTTGCGGTGGTCAAAAACGACGCGCCTACCGCCTACAAGCTTTTGCAGGTCGTAGCTGGCTACGTCTAGCCGCGGTACCGTGGGATGCAGTCGTACATCTCACTAGGCCATTCGTGAGGCCGGGGCTCAGGTCGCCCAAAAACCGATCCTTTGCGTTCGAGCCGCGGTCGACAGGCGATGAAAGTTGGCATCAGGACGCAAAAACAGGTACAGTTGGAGTTACATCAGAAAACTGTGTTAGTGAGTGCCACGCGGGTGTCATACCAAACTTTTCCGACTGCTTGATTGGTTTCCCTTCGATTGGCCGGAAAGACAAGGGCGAAACCGTATGGCTGCGAAACCAAGTGTTGATTGCTTTACATTCCGCCCGATGTCTTTGGACGATATATCGACGTTTTCCGAATGGTTTTGGGACTTCAAAGATGTAGCGCTGTTTGAGCGAAGCAATCCCATCCCAACAAATCTGGACGCTATGAAAGGCAGCTGGAAAAAGTCGTTGGAGTACGCGACCAACCCGACAGCCTTTTGGTTCATCGCGATCAGCGCCGATGGGCGGCCGGCGGGCATCGCGGGACTGGAGGCCATCAATTACATCCACGGTGATGCCATCGTTCCCGCATTCGTGGGGCGGCAGTTTCGCCGGAAAGGCCTTGCGACGGCCATGTCGATCAGCCTGCTGGAACTCGCGTTCAGGCAGCTTCGGCTATACCGGTTGTCGACCTATTACAGAGAAGACAATTCAGCGACCCGGTCCGCTCTCACCTCGCTAGGATTTCAGGAAGAGGGGCGGTTTCGGGGGGGGGTGGTTCTCGGACGGCAAAAGGCGTGATGTCATTATTGCCGGGCTGCTTTGTTCTGAGTGGGAGCAAACACGGAAGTCGGTTTTTGAAGCTTTAACGCAGAATTCCCAGGTCGTGTTCAAGCCCACATGCTGGACGAACGCAGGTGAGTAAGCTCAAAGCATCAGCGCGTTCGACCTCCAGAAAGAAGAGGAGGCTGGTTGCAATAGTATTCGCAGACGTTGCGAACTTTAGCCGAATGATGAGCTTCGACGAAGAGGGAACCGCAGACGCAGTGCGAGAGCGGCTAGATATTTTTCGGAGCGGGATCGCTGCGTTCTCTGGGGAATTTAAGGGGTCGGCGGGTGACAACGCGTTCATGATTTTTGAAAGCGCCGTTGATGCCGTCACCTTCGCTGTCGAGATGCAGAAGATCTGCAGCGAGATGAACCAGAGCCTGTCCGCAGACGAACAGATATGGTTTCGCTTCGGCATCAATCTCGGCGAAGTTCTTGTTCAGGGAGACGATATTTCGGGTGAAAGCATCAATATCGCTGCCCGGATTGAGGCGTTTTCAAATCCCGGACGAATTTGCATTTCGGGCGCGACCTACGATCATGTCAGCAACAACCTTCAATATGGGTACGAATATCTTGGCGGCCAGGATTTCAAAAATATCGGCAAAACAGTCGATGTCTTTCAGGTTCATGAAAACCCGGCCTCCGCGGCAATGACGCCGGGATTGAGGCGCGATATCAACAAGTCTGTCGACTACCGGGAAAGGGCTATTCCAAATCAGTCCATTGTTGTGCTGCCCTTCGAGTTTCAGGGCAACAGCGAGGACGACAGATGGTTTGCTGAGGGCCTGACGGAGGACGTAACCACCAGCCTGTCGCGCTTCCACAATCTCTTCGTTATCTCTCGCGATTCCGCTTACATGTACCGCGACCGCCTCAAAGCGCCAAAGCAAGTGGCAAGCGAACTGAGGGTGCGCTACGTTGTAGAGGGGTCCGTCCGAAAATCCGGAGCCCGGTTGAGGATTACCATCCAGCTACTGGACGCGCTGCTGAACCGCACGATTTGGGGCGAGCAATACAATCGCAATATCGAAGACCTCTTTGATTTGCAGGACGAAATCAATCAAGTCATCGTGTCGGCGACGGCGGCCCAAATCGAGGTTACTGAACAAGAACGAACGCGCCTGCTGCCGCCCGCAAATTTGCTGGCCTATGAGATAGTGCTCAGGGGTGAAAGGTATTTGTCACGGTACACGCAAAAAGACGTGCAAAACGCCCGCTCGCTGTTTGAGGCCGCTTTGAAGAGTGACAATTCGTACTCACGAGCTTACGCCGCAAGTTCGCGGACGTCCAATTTAATCTGGCGCTACGACTGGTCTGAGGACACCGCGACCTCGCTTGACGAAGCCCTAGTATTTGCGCAGCGCGCCATTGAAATGGATGGAAGCGATGCGCGCGGGTTCGGCGAGTTGGGCTTTGCGCACCTTTACCGGAAGGAGCATGACGCGGCGCTCAATGCCTATGACCGTGCTCTGAAATTGAACCCCAACGATGCCAATGTGATGTCCGACATGGCTGACGCATTAGCTCATTCAGGTCGGTCAGAAGAGTCCATCGATCTTTTACAGAAAGCTATGCGGCTCAACCCATTTTATCCGGATCAATATGTCTGGCACCTCGGGGGGGCATATTTCAACCTTAAGCGCTATGATGACGCGATCAAAACCATCCAAAAGATGCAAAATCCGACCGAAGGAAGACGTATATTAGCTGCCTCCTATGCGTACCTTGGGCGAAAAGACGAAGCCCAGTCCGAAGCGGATCGGGTGCGCAGAGCGCATCCGGACTTTGCGGCCGAACGTTGGGCCGATGTTCAACCGGACAAATATCCAGAAGACGTTGCGCACTTTCTGGAAGGCTTAAAACGTGCTGGACTATAAAGAATAGTATGGCCAGCAAACGCTAATTGGATCAGTCGCTGGCATCTCCGCGTGCACCGCTGATCCGAGCACCCGAGACCCGCGCACCCGATACCCGAGCGCCTGATACGCGCGCTCCTGAAACCCGAGCGCCTGATACGCGCGCACCCGACACGCCAGCCCCGCCATCGCCGCCGGTATCGGGCAGAAGGGTTTCGAACCTACCAGAATCTACATCCAATCGGATCGTCTCATCCGTGCGCTTGACCGTCCAAGCGCGCAGGTTTTCATAGAACTTCTTATCGCGCGGATTAGGACCCGGAAGCTCGATATCGTCCGCCTCTTCGCCATTTCCATCTACAAGAAAGAGTACAGGAGACGTCAGTTCGAGATACGTGCCGTCAAAAGTAAAGCCATAGGCCCGCGCAAATTTCGGGTCTCTCTTTGCCTTTTTATCTTCCGCAGAACTGCTCACCTGCAAATCATCAACCACACGACCAAATATAACGATCGTTGCTGAGGAGTGGATTGACTCTTTCATAGCGACATTCCTTAAATGAGAATTCTGGAAGGAAATTCAACCTAAAGTATTGAAATTGTAGCGCAGTATTCCGTTTTAGTCCATCGGCACCATAGTCCGCACGGAGTTTGCGTGACTGCCCTTGTCGAGCGGCTGGAGTTGTGGCCCGACTTTCACATAGCCGATGTCACGCATATCAAAGTTGCCGCGGATCAGCCGTGCAAATCGGCCTCCCGTATGTCGGCGGTCAATTTCCACGAATAAATCAGCCACTTCGACAAAATCGAGTTGAACATTTTTCAACTCCTTCCAGGTGTCCGCCAGATAGGTCCCCAAGATGTCACGCGCATCAACCAGGGCCAGTTTAAACGCTGTCGGATTGGCGGCAAACGCTTCGTCGAACATAGCCTGCATGACAGTCGCATATTCAGGCGTGGCCAACAATTTGTCGGACAACTCTTCAAGCTCAGGTGAAATCGCACCGTAGTCGAGCAGCATCTCATGAAAGATATCAACGAAAATATCGAAGAATGCACCGGTAAGCGGCTGGGCTAGATGGTGTTCCTTGACCCAGCCCTTAGCAAAATCACTCAGCCGCGAGTCGTTGGCGGCGACTCGGATCTGCTTGTTTTCGGACAGTTCGGCGATCCGACTTGCCGCGTTAAGCGTGTACAGATTACCGCGCGTTTGTTCGAGCAGTTTATCTACCAGCGAGTTAAAGTGTAGCGACGAGAGGAGCGCAACAAGATCGGCAGCGCTTTCGTGAAACCCGAAATACTCCCCGGTCACGTTTTCTGGATCGGGGACGCCGACTTCAGAATAGATTATCGCGTGACCCAATTCATGGGCAATAACATCAAAGTTGAGACTGAAGGGTGTATATCCCCCATCGCTACGGTCGCCGCCCATCTCAAGAAATCCAAAGCCGGAATAGGCGTTTTCAAGCGAGGGCAGGATGGTCAGTTCGACGCGGTCATAAGTGCCATCGCTCTGCCAAGGAATCTCCCGTCCGAAATATCCCTCCCAAATATCCATCACAAATCGAACAGTTCCGAAAAGGTGCGCAGTTTCGAATTGTGGAGTGCCAGGTTCGAGGTAGTCGAAATTGCCGTATTCGTCAGGATAAGCAGGATCCTCAACCTGTCCCTGCCATGCAGGTGTCAAAACCGCAGAACCGTCAGGCGCAATACCATAGGGGTCGGTCTTACCAATGGGAAATATTGCATACATGCGATCATCCGAGGGGCCCGGCCCGAGGCTCCCTGCGACGGATGAGACAAGAACAATTTCTGGCTTTGCAAAATCTTTCAGAAATTGGGGTTGAGGGAACAGTCGGAACCGCGTGCCCTGCATGGATTTGCTTCCCTCTCGCTGCGTGCGCCTTAATTTCTGAGACGCAGCTTACCACAGGCCGACTGAAATTAGCTGAGAAAGTTGGTATTCCCCAATAGGTTGTAAGTGCCGCTGTCCTCATTATTGCTCTTCGATTGGCGACTTTTCCAAGTCCGGGTGGCGTGGACCCAAAGATCGGTACGCTCAAAATGAAAGTCGATGTCAGGTGTTTCCAACCCAACCGTGATCATGCGCTCCAGAAGAAATCCGGCATCAATGCGTTTCTGATCCACCTCGTTCGCTGCAATCCAAGCCTTTAGGTATTCGCGGTCGTTTAGCTCCGTATCAGTTTCAGACAGAACGCTCTCCCATGTTCTGTCTTTAAAAAAGATATTCTTGGCCCGGACAGCTAACTCACCGGCTTCGGGCCGGGAAAGTACGTTTGCGAGAACCGCTGCCTTGAGAGTTGCCCGGACGTTAACCATTGCAACGCTTAACCGCGTGAAACCAAGTTCAGCCGGTCCGTGTGCTAGTGCGACTTCATCATCGCCTTCCAATATTCCGTCGCGGTAGTCGACATAGATCGCCCCAACACCAATCATGCCAAATGTATCAAGCTCAGCAGCGCGCAAGGCACCCATGCTGGACGCGCCAAGCACTGTAATGCCTTGTGACATCGCCCATAGGATTTCCTTATGCCAGACTGAGGGAGTTCCGTCGAAATACCCATCGATAATGCCGATCGCCTTCGGTTTTTCGAGCGTTGCCAAATAGACATCGCCCTGACGCACGGGGGGCCGGATTTCAAGTGCGGAACCCTGCAAGAAGTCGGTATCGCAAAGAGATGGCCCGGCAAAGACGATCACCCCATAGTTCCTTCTCCACTCAGACGGCGGGCGCGGGCGCCCGCGACATACCCTTCATCGTCATGTGGAGCTTCAAGCCCCGGCACGATCACCCGTACAACTGAAATTTGGAATTCTTCACGCCCAAGACCGACAACAGCAACCTCTTTGATTCCAGCACTCCACAAGCACTTCTTGAGAAACTCAAGATCACCTTCCAGATCAATGTTGAAGGATGAAGGGACATCGCAGAATTTCAGTAAAGGCATCGGTCCGCTAAGAGCAACCGCAAATTCCGTCGCTTTTTGCGCTCGGCCGGACGCGCTGTATTCTTCAAATGACAGGTCCTCTCGGGCACCGGAGATATAGTTCAACCGCGTCTGCGCCGCTTCGTTTAGCGCTCTTTGCAGCGCGACCGAGCGGTCCGGATGGGTTCCTGATCCTAGCCCGAGATGGTCCGTTTCTGACTGGCAGTCAAAGATCACGCACATAAAGGTGGCCACTGCGACATCGGACGTCACATTCCATACATAACACTCCAGACCAGCTTCCGCGAATTTCCGTAATGCCTCCAAACAAATTGGATCATCGACGGTGCTTAGGTTAAGCTGGGACGACTTCTGCGCGTCGGGAGAGCCATGATGCCACAAAGCCAAAGCATCACGTTCGATCACCTCGCATATCGCATGGCATGTCGCCTCAAGCTCACTGTTCCCCGAGGCCAGACCGTTGGTACTTGAGGGAAAACAACCTGTGCCGGGAAAGAGCGGGTGGGTGTAATCAGCTTGCACCATTTCTACGGGAACCAGCACCTTTCTACCGCTCATCAATTCCTGTGCGTAGACCCAGTGTAGGCGTTCTGCGCTGTCGCGGGTCCGCCCACGAACTTCCGGCAGTCGTGTCAGGTCAATAAAATCATGTTGCTCAGACAGATCGTCAAAACGCCCAAAGAAAACTGGTCGGTCAAAATGCTCCGCATGCCAGATTTCGATCGCCTCCATTAAAGCGGAGACCTTGGCAAGCACAAGCGTCGAACCTTTTCCCTGAGATACCGAAATGGAGCGTGCATTGGGTCTGATGGCCAATACAACCGGTAACCCGACACGATCCAAACCTGTAACATTCGCAATGCGGGTAATCCCAAATTTATGCTTGATCGGCAGAATTCGATCGAGGGTTTGCTGGGCCGTGCAAATGCGGTGCAGCCCGTCTCTGAGCAGCTTTTTTGTGCCGCCAGAGATACCGAAATCCATTTGTTTACCGCCCATTTGCGCATTCTCCAGAAGAGAATTCTATCATCCTTTCGATCCAATAGAAAAATAATTGAAATGTCTGCCACGAAACGATCCGGTATTGGTGGCATCGGCGCTGTCGAAAGAAAACTTGTTGAGGCGTGCAGGGCCAGCATTCAGCGTCGTGGGATGACCAAACGCTGCCCATTTCGCTACTTTAAGACGAACCCCGAGATCATCCGCTTGGCCGTGATGATGTATGTTCGGTTTCCACTTTCGCTCCTGAACGTAGAGGACCTTCTGAACGAACGCGGCATCGACATCAGCTATGAGACGGTTCGAGTTTGGTGGAACAGATTTGGCCATTTGTTTTTCGCAGAGATCCGCAAGAAAAGGGTCAGCCAGATGCGCGCATATTCAAATTGGCAGTGGGACTTGGACGAGGTTTTCGTGAGGATCAACGGCGAGACGCACTACCTTTGGCGGGCTGCGGATCACGAGGGGGAAGTCTTGGAAAGCTTTGTCACAACGCGCCGAGATCGAAAGGCAGCAGGGAAATTCTTGCGAAGAACAATGAAACGTCCTGGTCGACCACATATCTTCGTCGCCGATTAGCTACGTTCCTAAGGCGCGGCGATCAACGTCGTGGGCAATGTTGACAAACAGGAAACCGGCCGATGGCTCAATAATCGCGCTGAGAATTCACACCAACCATTTAGGCGAAGAGAGCGGGCCATGCTTCGATTTAGGCGCATGCGAACTTTACAGAAATTCGCCGCCGTTCATGGCTCAGTCCACAACCATTTCAACGCGGAGCGCCACCTTTACAGCCGATCAAATTTCAAACTGAACCGCGCTGCTGCTCTCACCGACTGGCGCGGTCTCTGCGCAGCCTAACAGATTGAGGTTGCTGGATAACAGAGACTAGTTCGCATTGGTCTGACAGAACCGACACTGGCCATTCCATCCATGCGATAGATCAGCGGTTGCCGTTTTAAGGAAGCAATTCTCCTTCCGTTCAACGAGCGTTTATCCGTGGTCGGCAGGTTTGGCAGTTGTTGGTTCATTTTGGCCTTCTAACATCAACCTGGGAACGTGGGGCCATGTTTAAGAGATGGCTTGTATGTATCGGATCACCTCCTAAACGCCGTAATAGTCTCGGTACCAGTTCACAAAGTTGAAAACGCCGGTTGTTATATGAGTCTGAGGAGCATAGCCGGTCAAACTTTTTAACAGAGATGCATCAGCCCATGTTGCTGGCACGTCGCCCGGTTGCTTTGGCATGAGATTCCATTCGGCTACTTTGCCGGTAGCGCTTTCGATTGCCGCGATGAATTCGGCAAGATAAATTGGACCTGAGTTTCCGATGTTTACTACGCGGAAAGGAGCGACAGGTGAGAGACTGTCGGTCTCAACGGGGTTTTGGTTTGGGTGCTCCGGTGTCACGTCGACCAAAAGCCGAATTGCATGGACAAGATCTTCGATATAAGTGAAATCCCGCTGCATTCTGCCGTTGTTGTACACATCGATCGGAACGCCTTCTAGTATTGCCTGAGTAAACTTAAATAGCGCCATATCGGGCCTCCCCCAAGGACCATATACGGTAAAAAATCGGAAAATTGTGATTGGTATGTCGAACAGATGTGAATAGCTGTGTGCCATACTTTCTGTAGATTTCTTCGATGCCGCATAGAAGGACATTTGATGATCGGATCTGTCCGTCTCGCGGTAAGGCATCTTGTCATTAGCACCGTAGGTCGATGAGGTTGACGCTAATAGTGTATGGCGTGGGGGGTAGGCGCGCGCAGCCTCCAGCAGTTCGAAAGTTCCAACGATATTGCTGTCCAAAAAAGCTCGCGGATTTGTGATGGAGTAGCGTACTCCGGCTTGCGCCGCGAGGTGAATTACGACGTCAGGTTTCTCTTCTTTAAAAAGCCGCAGCAACAACCCAGAGGTTTCGACCTTTTCATGAACAGAGCGATAATGTTCGAAATTAGTTAGGCTCTTCTCTCGTTGTTCCTTCAAGGCGACGTCGTAATAGTCCGACATACAATCAAGGCCAACTACTCTCCATCCCTCTTTCAGCAGGGTGGTGCAAACGAACGAACCGATAAAACCGGCAGAGCCTGTGACGATTGCAGTGGGCCTGGTGAAGTCATCAATTGGCATTAGACAGCCTCCTTGTGACAATTTTGTTAACAAATGTTCTTTGTGGTCTGTGATCGGCTTTCGGGTTGGCGATTGGATAGGATCGTGGCTTGGGTGAGCGCCAGCAGCAGCCACAGATTACTTTGATCCAAATTGGGTTCTGACTGAGCCAGCAACAGCGCAGCTAAAACCGCCAAGAACGCGCAGCGGCTTAAGCCGGATGGATCGGCTGAAAACATGTGGTCGGACAGGTAGACCATCGGTACGGTGAACAGCGCAATCATCGTGCCTAAACCCAGCACCCCCAATTCAGTAGCGGCTTGGGCGAAGGCGTTGTGGACAGGTCGACCCCAGAAATTACCATCAACGGTATCAAAGCCTGCCAAGCCAGTACCGACAAACGGATTAGCAGCGATTTCATCGATACCTAATGCAAAGAGTGTTTTACGTTGGTCGATCCCTTTGGATACGCCTGAATCGCCAAAGGTCACATCATAGATTAATTGAAGGAAACCCGAAAAATACGCAATCGACAGTCCCGCTGTGAGTACGACTGCCAATACCGCAGTCCGTTCGGGCCAACGAAAAAACGGGAAAGCGAGCATCACGAGAGCCGCGGCAAAGATCGCGCCAGTGTTCCAAGAAACAACTACCCCCGCCAGCAGCGCGACGGCCGCCGCAGTTGCGGTCAAGCTTGGCCGGGTGGTTAGCCTCCACAGCGCGAAGGGCAGGGCGTAGACGAGAAAGGAGGAAAAATGCTGCGCTGTGATGCACAGGGCGGAAGCGCGCATTACAAAACCAATCGGCGTAGGTTTGAATGCAGATTCGGGTGGGTTGATGAAAGTGAATACCCAGATACCGGTCAGCGCGAGGAAAAACTGCGCAATGCCTATGATAGCGCTGACGACGGCCACGATAATGAATAGATTGATCGCGCGGCGCAAGCTCGCCTGGTCACGGCACAGATCGACGACCAAAAGTGCTATCAACGAGATCCGTATCACGCCGATCATGCCGATAATCCATGCGCGCGGCCGCATCACCGGCAAATGTGCTAGTGCCAGCACACCGATCAGAAGCGCCATAGACAGCAGGAATCCAAATCGGATGGGGCGCGTGGGGTCAAGCGCGAGGGTCGCGGCCCAGCTGAGAAAGGCACCAAACAGCGCAAAATCGAATGTATCCAGCGGGCCGAAGCCTATGCCATTGAGTTGCGAGGCTGCGAGTAGGCAGAACATCGCTACTGTCGCAAAGCTTGCAACTCTGCCAATGAACCGCATAGCAAGCATCGTTAGAATGGTAATAAGCATCAGCATCGGCAGCAGCGGCAGGGGGGGGCTTTCGGGGCCGAACGGTCGCTGCACTAGGGAGGGTAAGCCATTCCCGAAGAGCGGTTCAATCATTGCTGCGGTCGCAGCCAAGAGGGGTACGAACACCCAGACAAGAGGTCTGAGAAGACGGTTTTGAGCGAGCTTAGGCATTGGTGCGTCGCGGCATCACCCGGCGCAGCTTGTGGGTGATCACGCCAGCAATGATGACGACAGCGCGTGCCAGGACGAACCCGATACCGATCACATGGCCTACCGGCCATTGCACCAGACCGCGCATGTGCACCGCCGTCGTCTTAACCTGCGGCCAACCGAGGATAACTGCTACCCCGCCAAGCGCACACGCGATCATGACCCAGAACAGCGACCACATTAACAACGCAAGCGCCAGTGCTATTCCCGCCAAACCAATTGCACCGACCTGGACCTTGAACTGCAATGGCGTCCAGTCGTCTGCGCGACGCTTATCTGGGTAGCGGTTGAGGACTTCAATGCGGCCCATGGCACGGCGATATTTGACGCACATGAATTGCTGCCACGTCGTCTGGTGGTGATGTGCAACGGGGGCGGATTGCACGAATGCAATACGCCCACCACCCTGTGAGATACGATAGCCCATTTCCACATCCTCGGCTTGGCGAAGCGTTTCGTCAAACCCACCCAGTCTTTCGCGCAGCGCGCGTGTGGTGCCGCAGGACGGTGCGGCGATGAAATCAACTCCGTCGAAGGCATGGGCCATCGTGCGGTAGCGATCAGCGACTTCGGATTGGATTAAGCGAGGCACGACCCCATCGTTCGCCGGGCAAATCGTGCCAACGACTGCGTCAAAACCGCCGGTCAGCATTTGCGCGCTCATATCGTCCAACCAATTTCTTGGCGGCACACAATCGGCATCAAGGTAGAGAATTATCGAACCTCGCGCTCGGTCGGCACCAGCATTGCGCGCCGCCGCCGGGCCTGCGTTAGCCTGCGACAGCAGGGTGACACCAGCAGCCTTCGCAATTTCCGGGCCGCTGTCCATCGATCCGTCATCGACAACGATAATTTCGAAGGCAATGGCGCTTTCCTGCGCATTCAGTGCATTCAGTACTACCGCGATGGATGAGGCATCTTGATAGAGCGGAATAACTACGCTTACGTTTGGGGGGCTCATTGCATAAACTCCTGCAACACTTGCGATGTCTCGCGCCCTGCCTTTTCCCAAGCGAAACAGGCAAGTCGTGCACGCCCTTTGTCATGTAAATCGTCACAGAGCGCATCATCAAACGCCAGCCTTTCCATAGCGAGGCGCAGTCGCGTGCTATCATTTGGCGGAACCAAAAGCCCCGCATCGCCCAGCACCTCAGGCAAGGAGGTTGCATTAGCGGCGATCACTGGAGCACCGCGCGCCATCGCTTCGAGTAGGACAAGCCCAAACCCTTCGGAGACGGATGGAAAGACGAAGGCCCGCGATGTCAGGTATAGGTGTTCAAGCGTGGTTTCTGGCACGAATCCCGGTAGGTCAATACGCGCGCGGTCGACAGGATCAAGTGCGTTCAGACGGGCGGCGATATCGCTGGATGCATTGCCAGGTGGTCCGACTATGACTAGCCCATAGCCGGCCTGCGCAAGCCTTTCGCTGGCTATGAACGCGTCAATCAAGGTGTTGATGCCTTTGCTGCGTTCGACTTTGCCCACGAATAGGAACCGACGTTCGACAGCAGCTTTATCGCGGGGGCGTGGATCGGGCCCGCCTTCAAGCACAACGCGCAGTTTGTCGCGTGGCACGGCGGCAAAGGTTTCAGCGTCAGATGCGGTAAATTGAGATACGGCGATGACACGGGAAGCCCGAGCCAGTGCGAGCCGGATCACCCGACGCAGAATGGCCGCTTTGACGGTTCCAAACTTTTCCGGCGTACGAAAGTGTAACAAATCATGCGCAGTTATGACGCTGGGTATCCGTAGGCGAGGTGTCCAGATTAAATTAGGCAAGAACACCACATCGGCGGCGTGGCTATGCGCGATGCCGGCAAAGCAGGTGGCGTGCCAAATCAGCCGTCCGAGCGGCTTGCGTGGAGTGGGGGTTTCAACTGTGGTCAATCGGTCTATCGCGGTTAGAGCAGAAAAAGCCCGTTGCCATGGCGCATAGAGCAGGGTGATCCGCGTGGATGGATCGACGGATAGCAGATGCGGGAGCAATTCCAGCAGGTACCGATCCGGCCCTCGCGGATCTGCGTTGTCGTTAATGGCATCAATGAGAATATGGGTATCCGTCATCCTGTCCCGCGCCCATTCTGATAGAGGCTGTCGATAAGCGCGAATTCGTCTCGCATGACTTTGGCCCAGTCCCGGGCGGCAGCAGCGGGGGGGCCAGCAAGTGAAAATGCAATGTATCCCGCGCTGTCACCCAACAGTCGCAGCACACCATCCATAATCCCGGCTTGGGTGCAGGCACAGACTAGCCCAATTCCGGCACCCGTAACGATATCGCCTGCTTCGGATCCCTCAAGCGCCAATACAGGAAGGCCGGCCGCCATGTATTCCAACACCTTAAGCGGTGCCGCATGGATGCGCAGTGGATGGGGTTGAAAGACAGCAAGCCCGATCCCGGCCTGGTCAAGTTCTTGAAATACCTCGCTGCGATCGCGACTGCCCATTATAAAGATACGATCCCGAACACCCGCCACATCTGCAAGATGTTCGAGGTAGGCACGATATCCATCCTGCACCGGTCCTATCACCCGCAGAACTGCGTCCGCTTGATGTGTCGCGATGGCGGGCAGTGCGGCAATAGCTTCTTCAATCCCGCTATAGGGAGCAACTTCACCGACGAACAGTAGCTTAGCGCAAGGGGTTTTGCGGCTGCGCTGCGGAATAGAGCCCGAATCAACGCCTGTAGGGGACAGTTTGATAGTGGACCCCCGAATGTTCTCAAAGCGCCCCGCCAGCCGACGTCCGATGCATAACGTCAAGTCAGCTTGCCGAACAGCGCGCCGCTCCTGTGCCATCGCCCAAGCCCTGCGTAGGGGCGACGTCATGAACCCTGGTTCATAGTCGCGGTCGACATAAACGTAGGGCCCGATATGCCCGGAACTTCTTAATCTTTCCGCGGCTCTGGCAGCCCAAGGACCAAGGGCCATAGTCACCAGCGGAGCACTGTCGGTCACTGACAGCCCGGCATCATGTAGTGCACGGATCGTCATCTTGTCGCGCAAGATTGCTGCACTATCCATCGCGTGACCTACTGCCCTTCGCAGGTGTCCTCCGTTCTTATCTTCCGATTGAGTCCTAGCGCGCACTGCACCGTCCGGCGGGTTGAGCAAGGGGTTGATACCGATATAGGTCACATTGCCTTTTATTTCGGCCATCCGGTCGGTTGTCATCATCGCGCCAAATCTTCGATCTGCCGCGCCGCGTTTGCGAAACACGACGGTGACCTGATCAAACCTCTGGCGGGCCGCCGCAATTACGTGGTGTTCGCGGTTGTTGCGGCGGCCCAGTACATCGAGAGTGGTGAGCATAAGGAAGTTCATGAGACCAGAACCTTGTCTCTCGCCAGAGCGGTATGGTACAATCTAATCAGCGCTTCTTGCACCGTATCGGGCGAACAGAGAGCAGCGGCCCTTGCGGCTCCCGCGGTGCCTAGCCTTGCACCGAAGCCAAAATCTCTTAACAGGACCTCCACAGCCCCGGCCAGTGCATCTGCGTTGGCAGGTTCTGCGACCAAGCCGGTGACGTCGTTGGTCAACCAGTCAACAGTGGCTCCCTTGCCAAAGCCAGCGACGGGACGCCCAAGCATCATAGCCTCAAGTATGGTTAGCCCGAAGCCTTCCGGAATAAGTGAAGGATGCACCACCACGCGAGCTCGCCCCATCCATGCCAGCACCTCTGCATGGTCGATACGCCCAGTCAGGGTAACACGTTCTTCCAAATCAAGTTGCGCGAGGCTACGGGCGATTGTGTTGGCCAACGGGCCGTCCCCGCAAATTGCCAGCCTAGTGTCACTTGGCAGTGCGCACAGGCAGGGCAGCAGCAAATGAGCGCCCTTTTGTGTAGAGAGTAGGCCGGCGTAAACCACCAGTGGTGGGCAATCGGCAAGCTCAGGAGGCCTCGTTTGCGGGAGAGGGACGCTATGCGGCACGATTATCAGCCGGGCGCTTGGTGCGCCGGCCTGCTGCGCGAGATCGGCAAGATAACGGCTCGGCGCGTGGATGATCGTCGCGTTATCGCAGACAGCCTGCCAAACCGCGCGTCGGGCGGGGCGGTGCCGCCAGCGCGCTAACCGTTTTGCCAGGGTTTGAGGAGGGGGGGGGGGCTCTGAAGGAATTTCGAACGGTGCAATGTCGTGCAGGCTGACCACCAAAGGCGCAATGTCTGCAGCCAGTTGGATTAGGTCTGGCGTGACCGCCGTTAGCCCCAGATGCAAATGGATAATGTCGGCATGGCGTGCGGCTTGCTTCAGCGTGGTCAGACTGACCGCCTGTACCCGCGCATGCTGGCCGAAGGGGACGGGGGCGGTCTCTTCGTGCGGATCGCGGGACTGCGCGGCAGTTAGCAACAGCCGTGTGACAACCCACCCCTTTTCAGACAACAAAGTAGCGTGATCCTCAACCACGCGACGGATGCCGCCACTGCCGGGGCCCTTGTCGGTGATCTGGAGGACGCGACCCATGGTCAAACGCTTCGTTGTCGGGCAAGCGCGCCGTAGCTTTGAACGGTCATGACCCGGTAGGCTTCGGCAATGCTGTTAGGCCCAATCCCCGCAGTAACCGCTCTATAGGTGCCTAAACCCTTAACAGCGGCGAGGTAGTCAGTTGTCTCCAATTGAGAACGGTGACAACTAATTGCCTCCCATTTGCGTGATGCTACTTCGGTAATATTGAGTACAGCCGACGCAGTGGTTGGGCTCCAGACCTCATAGCCCCAGACAGGCGTTTGCTCGGGCAAATCGGCGTTTTTTGCGGCAAGAGCTACAATGCGGGCGGCGACCGCGTGGTCGGCATGCCGGTCTAAGGGGCAAGGGGCGGCAATTAGATCGGGCGGACACTGGCACCATAGCGCGCCAAGGGCCAGTGCAATATCCCCTTCGCTCTCATGGAGGCGCCCATCGGGACCGCGTAGCCAATGTGCCGTAGTGTCAGCAAAGTTGCCCAAAGCAGTTTCAGCCTCCCCTCGCCGGCGGACGGCAATGTCGCGCTGCGCGGCCGTGCGGTCTATGGCTGTGGCATTGCTATCGCGTGATTCCACCGACCCCATCTCGCCATCGGTCAAGAAAGCTACATTCGTTTGCCGATCTGCCTGAGACCATAGCGCCATCAGCCCGCCGCAGCCAATGACGTCATCATCGGGGTGCGGAGCCACCACGCTAAGCCAGTGCCCCGCGGGAAGGGTCAGTAAACGCATCGGAGCAAAAGTCTCGTACCCGGCTTTCGCAACACTTAACGCGCTACGTACCCAATGCGGTCTAATCCGCCTAATGATCGGGTCGATGAGGGCCATTCCAAATATAGTTCCTGAAGCAAGCCAAAGCAGGAAGAACGATGAACGAATACCGGAAGCAACCGACCTTAATAATTGTCGGCGTTAGCATTTGTACGAACTTAGCAAAAATAAGCTTAGCTGACTAGCTTCATGGCATTAGACGCTTGGTCAGTCAGTGCGCTTCGCGATTCCAGTATTTTTGTGCTAAGGTGCGGAATAATTTGTACGGGGGGTGGGGTGATGGAAGTTAAATACACCAAAACCGACAATGAGATAATTCTGGACGACCAATTTCCAAGTCAGTCATCTCGAAGAGCTGTGATACCGTTGTTCGCTAAAGAGGTCGTCGAGCGCAGCTGTTGCCTTGCAGGACTTATAATTTTAGGGCTACCGCTGGCACTCATCGCCATCGCAGTTCGGATCAACAGCCCAGGGCCGGTCATTTTTGTCCAGCCACGTTTTGGTAAGGACGGCAAACCGTTCGGTACTTTTAAGTTCCGGACCATGCGTAATGATACGACGGACATCAGCGGCGGGCGTCAGACCGAAGATTGCGATCCGCGTATTACGCGCGTGGGCGCATTTCTGCGCCGCACATCGGTAGATGAATTGCCCCAATTGGCGAATGTATTGCTGGGTCACATGGCATTAGTTGGGCCGCGCGCGCATCCCTGCGGCATGCGGGTGGACGGAACATTATGCGCTGAGTTGATCGACGACTACCACCTACGCCATAGCGTGAAACCGGGGATCACCGGTTTGGCGCAGATCAGTGGTTCCCGCGGCGCGGTCGACAGCAAAGCCGCGCTGCAGCGCCGGCTTGATTTGGATCTTGAGTATATTCGTAATCACTCTCTGCGGCTGGACGCATGGATCGTATGGCGCACAATTGTCGATTTAGTGTCGGGCAAGGCAGCGGGTTAAACTGGAATGATATCTTATGGTTCAACTGAAACAATTACAGCCCGCAGGATTTCTTTGTCGGATGATACTCTTGAATCGCCGTGGCACGATCTGGTGGCAGCAGACCCTTTTGCGACAGTGTATTCCACCCTGTCGTTCCAGCGCGCCCTGTTTGAAGCTTTTGGTCCGGCAGAGCCACAGGTAATTGCACTTGAAGCCGGGGGACGCATCGTTGGCCTGATGCCTATTGCCGCGCTCACGATGCAGCGCGGCAAAGCTACTCTGCGCGAAACCGGGTTTTTGCGCTGCGCTCATACACTGCGCAACACGCTGCTGATACCGGAAGGCGCGGCTTCCAGTGGCGTGCTGCTGGAAGCGCTCCTGCGCGCCATGCCAAGCGACAGTTTGTTGTTTCAGAACCTACCAAGCGACAGTGGTAAGATCGCGCAGATGCAAGCGGCTGCCGCTAGGGCGGGACTTCACGCTGACATGCCGCAGGAGGGGCGGTTGTTAATGCATTCTGACTTTAATGGCGGCTATGACGCATTTTGGGCGAGTCTGTCTGGGCAGCAGCGGCGGCACTTTCGAAAGCGCCGCCGCAACTTAGAAGCGATAGGAGAACTGCGACTCGTACGCCTGACTGGGGGTCTAATCACTAATTCAATGCAAGTGTGGCGCGATATTGTTGCGACCAGTTGGCAGGGCCATGATGCCCATGCGGTTGGGAACAAGCCGCAAGATTGGGATTTTCACCGCCGTCTGGTGGATAACGGGGCGCTCTTCCTATTGTTTCTCGATGATCGGCCCATTGCTAGCTTGCGGTATTTAGAACACGATAATGTCGCCTATTTGCACACTATGAACTATAACTATTCCCTACGTGAAATGTCTCCGGGCTTGGTTCTCTTTGATTTTGCGGTGCGCGATATTGCTACGCGCGGTTTCCGGCGGCTCGATTTCAATGGGAAGACGGAAATCTATAAGCGCTGTGCTTCGGGTGAGACAAGCCATCAGACGCTGCGGATCTACCGCCCCACGCTGCGCGGTCATGCCGCGCGTTATTTGCGCCGAGTACTTGCGCACTGAATGGGCTTCCGGCCTAATCGTGCGCCAGACGTTTGGCCAATTCGTGCCGCCATCGTCCAGCAAGCGAAGGAGCGGTAAATATCATGTTGCTACGCTTCGATACCCGGTCTGAATAGGGGATTGTCCATGAAGCATTAGAATTATAGTCTATTTCGTCGACGCCTTCTGCATGCGCGAAATCTATCGCTGTATGGAGCGTCAACCGTCCGATGCCCAGTCGCGCGTGCTCTACGTCCGAGTAAATTAGGAATGTCAGCAAGCGGTTACAATGCAGCGACATTAGCATCGCGGAAATCATCACCCCGTCGATGCGCGCCGCGACCATCACGGGTTCGGCCTCGTCCAATTGTATCAAACTTATGAAGAACTGATTTTGACGGGCGTTGAATGGAATCAACACTTCTTCACTGACCGCGCGACCCCCATTTTTGATGTTTTTCCAGCTACGCCGGGCCAGATCGTCTAATTCAATCATAGCGGGCAGTACATCTTCAGCGCCGCGAATTATTTCGAATGTTGCCCCCGCATTCTTTGAGAACTTAACTGAACGGCGGACATTCTGACGAAATTTCTGGTTCTGTAGCGCAACAAAGGCGTCGGCGGGCTGAACTTTCGACACGAATTTTAGATTGCGGTCCAGCGGCCTTTTCAGGGTCCGTAACGGGCCTTGTGCAAAAGCTGAACAATCATCGTCGTCCAATACGAAAACACCGAGGTTCCAGCCATTCAAATCTGCGATCGCAGCAGGAATTGCTTTCACAATAGTTTGATACATTTCGGGCGCGGCCAGAATTTCTGACCTAAGCGCAGTAGGTTCCAACCCCAGTGGCGTTGAAAGCTGGGCGGCGGGCAGGGAGAGCTTTGGGGGAGGGGCCTGCAGAAGGTCGTAGTCCGCATCTTGATAGCTATAGCGCGTATTGAACGAAGGCCCGCGCCGTACCCTGTTCCGCATCAACGGCACCAGTCCACACATTCTGTTTTCGGTATCGTAAAAGCACAGGATTGATATAGAGGTACGGTCAGAGAAGACTGAAGCAAACGTGCGTACAAACATTGGAGATGCGAAAAACGCACCGGACCCGCTTTGCTGCGTAAGGTCGCGCCAGTCTACTAATTGAGCATCGGATAGCGTACTCACATCCAGTTCTCGCGCAGTTAACTGCGGAGCAAGGGTGGGGCGATGAAGTTCGGCAGACACGGTCAATCGGGTCCCTCCGGGGCGGGCGCGAAATGTGACGCGCACAGGCAGTCAAATGCAGATTGCAATAGGAATAATGTCTTCACAGTATGCGAATAACATCATCCTGACTATTAAATTCCGGAGGGTGCATAGCGACCGTCGCAACAAAAGCTTCCTCAAAGGGCGGTATGCGGTTACCATCCCGAGAACCCGTTTAACGATACTCACTGTTATCTTTGTTGTGTTTTCTCACGGCTGTTACTTCGGAGTTTACTATGACCGCATTTTCTCTTTGGGTACCTTTCGACTTTAACACTAAACCACCACTCGAATATGCGGACCGGTTTCTTGATACACTATCACTTGCCTTCGACCCGATCCGGATTGCTGATGTCCGACCTGGTCTTGCGTGGGCCTTTGCTGGACGGAAGGGGGCCGAGGATCAGCATCCCGGACAGGCTCTAGATGAAGAACGCGGCGCAGCACTGACGGTTTTCGGTCCAGTGTTCGAAGTGTCAGGACAATCAACTGCCGGCCAGTCTCGCGATCAGATCGCTGTACAAATCCTAGCGTTATACGATGGCAAGTCGGACCAGTGGCTGCAATCATTGCGCAGCCATGCAGTGTTTGTGCTAATTGATCGCAAATGCGGCCATGCAATCGTGGCGCGGGATCAAATGGGTTCTCAGCCACTTTATTGGCGGGCCGGCAAGGGCGGGGTTGGCTTGGGGAACACTGCACGTTCCCTGATCACGATGGACGGTCAACGCAGCGGTGCGAACAGAGGTCGGATCGCACAGTTTTTGGTAGAGGACGTGTCGGTGTCTGATGCGTGCGGCACTACAGAAACCTATTTTAACGACGTTTCCAGAGTTCTGCCCGGCCATTTGCTGCAGATTACCGAAAATTCCGTTGAACAACGTGCCTATTTTGACATTGCCACCTATTTCGCGGAAGATAAGTTCACTAATCCGGACCCGGCGGCGTATCGCGCCTTGCTAGCTGAAGTCATCGCAACCCAATCTACCAACCCCGATACCACCGGTGTCACCTTATCGGGCGGGCTGGATTCACCCGCTATCGCCTTACTGCTGTCGCAGCATGTGGGTCCGGATACCGCTCTGAACACAATTTCGCTGGGGAATTTAGGGCAGGGTGCGGACGAAAGTGAAAACGTTCGATCGGTATTGGATGACATAAGGGCAAACCCACGTTGGGTAATCCCTGACGAGAAGGCCATTTTTGACGTCATGCGTAAGACTCATTCGCAGCTTGAAGCGCCGTTATTCAGCCCGTCACCTGCGGTGTTTATGTTGCTGAAGCAATCCGTCGCGGATGCCGGAATGCATCAGGTGTTCGGCGGCCTTGGCGCGGATGAAGCGCTCGGGGGCTTAAACATGGGCTTTCTGCGTGACCTTTTGGTGCGCGGGCAATTGGCTACGTTCTGGTCAGAGGTTACTGCCGCCAGCAAGGTCAATGCGATGCGACAGGACTTGTCGCGTTTCGGCGTGTTCCGCGAACATGTTCACGACCCATTCCGTAGTATGCGGCCGCCACCGAAACCACCTGCTTGGGTTGATCCCGGCTTGGCACAGGAATTTAATTTGCGTGGAGGTCGCCCCGTGCGACCACGGATCGCGAGACTGGATTGCTTCGATGGGCGGAATGCCGCGATATTGATCCGGACCTTCACCCAGTCGTTTTTGCATTACGAGGCGCAGTTGGGAATTGCCTGGGGGGTGGAAAATCGGTTCCCCTATCTGGACCCGCGTATCATTTCCTATGCGGCCCGTTTGCCTTGGCACGAAAAGTTTTCACAAGGGCTATATAAGCATCATCATCGTAAGGCGTTTGACGGGCTGTTCCCCGAAAAGATAGCAATGCAGCAAAAGAAAAGCCTCATTCCGGCAGTGCACGACCACTGGCTGCGCGTCGCCGCACAAGAGCCGGTGCGCGATATCGTCGAATCCGGCGGAGCATGGACCAATTATTTGGATGCTAAAACCGTGCGCCAAGAGTACCGAACTTATGTTGCTAGCACCGATGAAATCGAGCGGAACCGTCTGCGCCGGTCCACTTGGCGCGCCGTCACTATTGAGCTTTTTCATCAGTCGATGCAATGACCCTGACGAGAGCCATGCGGCGCCAGAAAAGCGGTCGTCTCCGCAAATTGGTCGCCTCGGGATTTCCAGTTTACTTCGCAGGAAATCTGCTTAGCGCGGGTATTGGCCTCGGGCTGCTTTTGGTGCTGGTTCGCAAGCTCGGTCCAGATGGATTTGGCAGAGTGGCCAGCTTGGTCAACTTCCTTGATATCGGTTTTTTTCTTGTAGACATGGCGCTCTTCTCCGGTGTGGTGCATCTAGCGTCGAAGTATGCAGAAAGCGATCCGGAACGATCTAAAGAAGTCTTGCGCGTGGCGTTTTATGCCCGCGTGACTTTGGCGACAATATTTGCTTTTGGAGGCATCTTATTTGCACCGGTCCTTGCCCAATATCTGTTTGGGTCGGTAGAATATGTGGCTACTTTACGCATTGTCTTTGGCGCGGTCGTTGCTGGCGCTATATATTCGCAGGCGATTTCGACATTGCTGTCCCGTAAGCAGTTCGGTCGTCTCGCGGCCACGGTTTTATTAAAGAACGGAATGCGTGCGTTGGTTGTCGCAGGCTTACTAGCTACTGGGGCCGCCACGATGGGGTCGGTCGCGGTAGGCTATGGCGTTGCCGCAGTGTTAGCCGCGGGTGCCAGTCTGATGCTGTGCAGGTTCGATTTCCTTTCAGTCCGCGGCAACGGTGGTGAGATTGCGCGCGAGCTCTTTGATATCAACAAATGGGCGATTGTCGCTGCGGTTGGTATGCTCGGCGTCCGGATCGACGTCATCATGCTTGAACGAATAAGCGGCTCAACCGATGTTGGATTCTACGCAGCCGCTGCCCAGCTCGTAATCGTCGTTTCATTGTTCAGCCAATCGCTTGCAAACTATATCTTCCCGAGCGTTGCTGCGCTGAAAGATCTGGTGGCGATGCGTATGCATGTTGAACGTGTCAGACGGCTTGTTCCATTCGCCTTTTTGCCGCTCGTCTTCATTGTGCCGCTCGCATGGTGGGGTTTCCCATTTTTGCTGGGCGAAGGCTATGCGGACGCACGGGGGACTTTCGTTGTTCTTATGATATCGGCGGCAGTCACACTGGTACTGAATCCTCTCATTCTATTATTTTTCCCTTTGGAACGTGTAGACGTTTTGGCCAAGGCTGCGATCGGGATGGTGGCGCTGCGCATTGGGTTGAACATATTGCTGATTCCAAGTTTTGGGGCTTTTGGTGCTGCGATGTCAGACCTTACGACCAAGCTCATCGTAAACGGTGCTACACTGGCGTTTCTATACCGGTTGCTCTGGCCTTCAGGTGCTGGGACCATCGGGGGTAAGGTGCGCAGATGATCGCAGGCTTGCTTATAATGGCGGACAGGGGGTGCCGAGTTTTGCAGCGGCAGTTTGATCGCTGGTGGATACCGCGTGACAATCGCCGACTTGCAACGCGAACAATCTCTATCGGCCAGTTAAATGTTGCGATCGACCGCGCGATCAATTGGTTTGCTGTCTTACCCGGGTTGGAGTTCGGGACGATCACACTGCTAAAACCAGAGTTGGACGCCGGGATGGAACCCAAACTCGCCTTCGTTAACCATTTTTTGGGGTGCTACGCCAGTCGTTTCGACAATCCCGAACTACGCCTCTTTGACGTGAAATACAAAACCGGGGCGGAAGAGCATAGAAATAAGCAGCGTATAGGTTCCAATCACGCCATTAACGACGTCATGTTCGCCTGCGTCAATGCGACATCCGAAACGAAAATGGGTCCTCTGTTTGACCAACTGCGGGCGCTGGAAGATCGCGGGATGTATGGGACTACCCACATCATTTGGGGGGCACTGGTTCTACGGCATATTGGAGCTGCATCTAAAGCGGACACTAAAAGCCTGATTCAACGGGCGACCCCAGTGATGATCGCTCGGCAAGAGTGGGATCGATGTTGTGATCATTTCGCCGAACGAATTCTGTTTCTTCAATGGACTGGTCAGCACGAAAAGATCGATCCAGCGTGGATACATCGTTTGCTTGAGGGGCAACGTGAAGACGGCGGTTGGCAACGCCACCCGACACTTCTACCGACACGCTCTATCCAACACACAACCGCACTTGCTCTTGCCGTACTGATTATTATGCGGGCGCATATCCGCGATGGTTTTGACGGCGCGTTTTGGGCCGGGGACCCGGCTTGAAAACAGCCTACTCGTTCACCAGCCGTCGGAAGGTTTCGAAACTCGGGCGCCGATTTAGGTTGAAATCAGCCAGCCCGAATTTTGGGGCGCGCCGTCGATTGCTGTAATCCTTTGCTGCGAACCAAAACAGCGCGTCGGCGGCGCCGCGCTGGGAAAAGACTGCCATCATTGGGTTGGTGTCTTTCGTATTGTTGACGTTCAATGCCATCTCGTTTTGCCCGGTCCAGCCGTATTCATTAAACCAGACCGGTTTTTCTCCCGCGCCACCGGCGGCAAGAATCCGGTCAACCCGCTGGCGCGCTTCTGGAAAGCGATTTTGATAGCCGTAGGGGTGGAACGCAAAGATATCAAAGCAGCGTCCCGCTCCGAGACTGAAAAGTGTCTTCATGGTGCTTTCTGGGGGCAGCGTTCGACGACTGTCCGCGGCGATGCCGCCTAGTACTACGAACCCATTAGGATCAATGGCGCGCACGGCCTCATTCGCACGTGCGAGAAGGAGCGTATACGCGCCCAAATAAGGCTCTGCGGGCTCTTTGTCGCTTAGCCAGCCATAGCCCGTTAGATTGGGTTCGTTAAACACCTCCCAATAGTGCACCCCCTGCGCCGCATAGCGCCTAACCACTGCACGTGAGAACTTACTGAATTCGGCGTCGATAACGCCCCAGTCTTTTGGGAGGGCCTGAGGGATATAGGTCATGATTCCCAATACATTTATGCCCCGCGCGTTGTAGGCTTGCACCATCCGATCGTAGCTGCCCCACTGGTAAGTACCGCCGGGTTTTGGCTGGATCAGCGACCAATGAAACTCCGCTCGAACCCATTTTACTCCTGTGTCCGCGATCAGGTCGATAACGCCGGGATCTCTAGCGTGGGGATCGCTAATGCCGACAATTCCGCGCGCGGGACTGCGGGACGTTGTGCGGCATTCGGCAGTCGCGGCGCGGACGGTTCCCGGATCAGGGCGGGTAGACATTAGGTCCGCCATTGCCGGGTAGGCTGGCAACAGTCCACATAGAATTACTAAAAGAGATTTTATCATGATGATCGTTCCTTTGATAAAGGGAACCACTGACGCAAGGACCGGAGCCGGTGCGTGAGTGGTGAGGTTACCAGCGCAGGCGTGACGCCACAACGAACACGGGCTCTAGACCATGAATCCTGCGAGAGACCGCCTATGCGGCAGCTATCGCTGAGTGGGGTTTCACTCTATTATTAGAATAAGCAGCTGAGGATATTATCGGCGCTAGGCTGAATTGAAACGTGACGATATCCATTATTTTGGAGGCACGACTTTGTTAAAAACCAGAATGCTGACGGCCAGAGATGCGCTGGCATCGGACAGTTATCTGGCGTCACTCACCGGCGTCGCTGAAACTCATCCAACTATCTGCCCGGCATGGCTGGGTGCCTATTATCGCGCTTTTGGTAATGCTGATCGTGACCCCGTTCTTCTGGTACAGCGCGAGGATGGCTCGACGGCCGGTTATCTTGCGTTGACCCGGCGCAGGGGAGGGATGGGGAACCTTTCGCGAGACCTGTGGTCAACAACGAATGGTCATTCTCAATACACGGCTCTCTGGGCGCAGGAAGGGGAGGAGGCCGACGTGGTCACTGCGATCTTCGAAACTCTTGGTAGGCGCAATGATTGGGACCGGATATACCTTCAGGGTCTGCCGGAGTTCTGGCTCGACGTGATCCGGGCGCAGGTGCCGCACTACCACCCCGCAGTCGTTCATCAGTTTGAAAACCGCATGGTGGCCGCGGGTCCCGACGCAATCCTGCCCGAACACCTACCGTCAAAAAAAACGCTGCGGAAGCTTCGGGGACAGATGAGACAACTGTCCGATCAAGGCATTCTGCAGTTAGTCAAGACCACAGACCCCACCGAGCTTGGCCCAACGCTGGCGCGGTACATTTCCGCCGAACGCAACAGCTGGAAACGGCAGGAGAGCGGAGAATTGTTAGCGGATGATCCGGCTGTTGACGCGTTTTACTATGACATTGTTGCACAGGCAGGGCGCGCGTTTCGCCCGACAATCTGGACCTACGAGTACGAAGGAGACGTCGTCGCGGGACTGCTGATGCTCGAAAACCCTGCCGAATGGGTCATGCTCAAAGTATTCTACCACGCTGAATATGCGCGCTATTCTCTGGGGCGGAACCTACTGTTCGCAGCAGTGGCAGCGGCGCGGAATGACGCCACCTGTATCAAACTGGACACGTTTTCCCACCTTGCCAAATATGATAGTTTTGCCAGTCACGCTGAATGCCATGGGGACCTAATCGGATGGAATGGTGGATTGCGGGCACGGTCGCTGCGCGCGGCCTACGGCGGTTTGTCTCGCCTGCGCGCCTACCGGTTAAAGCCTAGTCAGTCACTCGTGTAATCAGCAGCGTATCGCCTGGCATCATTGCAGTCGCAGCGGTGACCATAGCGGGCGCGCTACCCAAGTGGATCGGTCTAGTCAGATGATAGGTTACAGCCCCCTCAGTCGACCCGGTCCCGGTGCCCCTGATGTAGGGCGCTGATAGCGCTGCCGCTCTTTCCACGGCGTTAAGCCGGGCACGCTCTTCGATTAATTCTGTTTGTACAGTTTCAAGTTGCGCACCAATGGAAAGCCGTAAGCTACCCGCAAAATTCTCCAAGGCCAGCTGGAGAACGTGTCGGTCCACTTCTGCGTTAGCTATGGCATCGACGATCTCAAGCTGCGTAGATGTCGCTTGTGAAAGGGCCGTCTGGGCGTCAAGCACTTGATTGATCCGTACAAGCCCATCCTTTTTTAGCGCCAGAACGTCAGTTAATCGCGCGTCCAGCGCCACGATCGTGTCTTTTACAATGTCGCGCCGAGCCCGCAGCGCAGAGAGCCGTTCAGTCGTGGCTTCGGATTGCCGCAAAAGCGAGCTGTATTCAGAAAGATTGGTGGTAATCCAGTCATGGAACTGCTCGTTATGGGTATGGCGCAACACAGTAAACTGAGGGTCATCGGCAACAGTACCCGGAAACCGCAACATTGGTTGCCCGGCAAGTTCTGACCAAATTTCTTGTTTCTCCGTAATGTCGCGTGTTGCGAATACGGCAATACTTCGATCCAGCGAGCCTACTGACATTACCCGCGCAATACCTGACAGATCGACTGCCACTACAGCATCTGCATCCACTTGGAAGTCAGCGTCAAAGGCAATGGCAGCCATAGTGGTCTGCGCGTTCAACCGCACTTCGCGCGCCTGCAAGTTGGCGATCCGCTGAACCAGTGCCGAAAGTGCCTCAGCGCTCCGATAGGCTGTGAGCACATTGTTAAAGTTGTCGATGGCTGCGTTGCGTTGACCACCTGCGCGGACCACGGCCTGCCCAACACTTAAGCCGGGGAACCAATCATAAGCTCCAGGAACGGCCACAGCCCCGTCGACAAATATGTCAGCGCGGCGCAGCACCTGAACGGTTACACTCGGCTCGGTTACCAAACCAGACTGCAGCATTTCGCGCAGCAACGTCTGCTCAATTTCTGCGGCTGTTAGACCGCCAATTTCTTGCCGGCCCAAAAGCGGCACTGCGACTCGTCCAGTAAGATCTATTACATACTCACCGGACAAATCTTCACGGTCATAGAATTCGATCGCAATTTCATCGCCGGGAACCACGGGAATGTCCTGCGCCAGCGCAGATGTAAACAATGTCATGAAAAACGAAACGCACAATGCCGTTTTCCGAGAAGCGCTTCGGTTCATATCAAAATGCCCAATAAGCTAGCTAAGTAAAGGATAACCTGATTATAATTAGTTGTCATGCGTTTCTGCCGCGAGCTTAACTGCGACGGAGGATCAAATTTGTCTGAACAACCTCTGCACAATCACTGGAGCGACCTGTACCAGCGACGGTGGCTGGTGTTGTTTACCATGATTGTTGCCAGCCTTGTTGCTTACCTGTTCAGCACCTCGGTCGCGCCCGTCTATCAGGCGAAGACGACGTTCTTTCTTTCCTCGGCGCAACCGGCACCGCAATTTGTTGCACAAACGCCCGACGCCGCTCCGCGACCATTGCTACCAATTGCGGATGAAAAGACTGCCGCTCTCGACGTTGGTATTCTGCGCGGTCGGGTGCTGCTTGAGCGCCTGTCTGATCAGGTCGGCATGGCTCCAGAGGCATTGGCCAAGGCAATGGTGGTTACGGTCAGTGGAGAATTCATGATCGACGTGTTTCTCAGAGACCGCGACCCCGAGCGTGCGGCTGAGATTGCCAATGCCGTTCCAGATGCCTACGCAGCGTTCCACGAAAGATCAATGCGTGAGCGCGCCGAGGTCGTGGCCGACGCGATTTCAGCATCGCTTGAAAAGCTTGAGGCAGAACGCGAAGCGCTGCTTATACAACTTCAAAATACGCGGCGCGAAAGTGTCAGCACCGCAGATCTCAGTGCCTTGGCCGCCCTACAAATGCGTCGAGAGGCAGCCTTGATTGAACGAGAGGGGTTGGACGCGCAGATTAACCGCGAGGAAGCGCGCCGTCAGTCGTTGGCAAATACTTTAGAGTCAGAGGCAGAATTGTACCGCGCCGGGCAGACGATGGAAACCACTCGAACGGCCGATGAGATGCTTACCGCGTTGCTTGAACTGCGGGTACAACTGGCGTCAGAGGGCAGCGCACCTAATAGCCCGCGTGTGCGTAGGATTCAGGAACAGGTCGACGAACTCGAACGTCAGATGGACATTGAACGTGCGAAAATCGGCAGTGCAGTCGCTAAGTCCTTTGGGAGCATGCACGAGGAACTGCGGCTGCAACACGCTCTCAGCGTCGCATCTCAGGCTGGGCTCAGAGCGGCGCGCTCGGCCGCTGACAGCCGATTAACCGAAGAGACCGTCCGCTTTACTGAAGCCTTGGCCGCTGTGACGAATTCCGACCAGATCGCCACCAGACTGGCCGCGCTGGTCACTCAAATTGACACCGCCCGCACCAATCTCGATGCTGCGCGTATCCAAGCCGCAAACGTTAAGGCACCGCTCGTTGTCGTGGAGGCAGCGGCTGTGCCAACGCGCCCCGCATTTCCGTTACCGATTTTGAACGCAATTGTGGCTGCGCTGACGGCGCTAATGTTGGGCAGCTATTTTGCGTTGTTGCTGGCACATAATGATCGGGTGGGAACCCGGTTACGTTTGAGAGCAACGCAGATACCGTTACTAGACGATAATGATTTATCCGTGCTTAACCCTGCCGCCATCAAGGGTGAGATATGATCCTGCGACACAGGAGGTACTATTGGCTGACCAATTATCGCCACAAGCGCAGTATGCTGTGAAAGCACAGGCAATGCGGGCCAACGCGCAAATCGAACGCACTTACTTTGCGTATCTCAGTCGCTATGCACGAATGACCCGGCAGCTGGGGCGGCTTTACGGGGCTTTTGCATTGGGGGTCCTTTCGGCGGGACTCGCTGTTTTTGCTGTTATGATCGTGCTGAACGCAATCTTTCAATACGCACCTCCATTATGACTTTCGCGCAAAAGAAACAGACGCCCCGCGATGTCATCCATCGCACAATCATGCGAGATGCCTATACGCGGATCGCGCGTGGCGAAGTACTAATGGATGGTGAATGGATCGCTCCTGAAGAAGTTAAACACCGCCGCCGGAGGATGCGGCTAAGCGCAACGGGGCGTTTAATCGAAACCTTGGTGTTTCAAACTATTATCGCGCTGGCCGGATTTGGATTGCTGCTATTGCCTGTACTTTTACTCGTTTAGGTACATATCAAGGTTCGCATGGCAGGCTGCCAAGTTTTCAGCTTATTGCTTTGGAGAGCGCACTAAGCGATGTGCCTGGTTGAGGCGTGGCATTATGCAAGTGCGGCCAGACGCCCAATCCCCCCAACGGCATAACAGGCTCTTGAATGGCGCGTTTTAATAGTTTGCTATGCAGCAGCCGGGTTGAACGTCGCTTGGCCTTTAGGACGCCGTCGAAGTAAGGGATTGTCCTGCGCAAACCTTCGTCCAATTTGACCTTCGGCTGCCAGCCCAAATGCCGCCGCGCCTTACTGATGTCCGGGCAACGACGGGTTGGGTCATCCTGCGGTAGCTCAAGGAAGTTCAGTTTGATTTCGCAATTCAGGATATCACCGATCATAGCGGCCAGTTCGGCTATCGTGAACTCCTCTGGGTTGCCAAGGTTGCACGGATCGACAACATCTTCGGATTCCATCAGAGTCCTAAGGCCTCGCACCATATCGGATACAAA
Source organism: Sulfitobacter sp. W027 (assembly GCF_025143985.1). Taxonomy (NCBI): domain Bacteria; kingdom Pseudomonadati; phylum Pseudomonadota; class Alphaproteobacteria; order Rhodobacterales; family Roseobacteraceae; genus Sulfitobacter; species Sulfitobacter sp. W027. The sequence continues at coordinate 2,017,217 of NZ_CP083564.1, read as the reverse complement.
GCAGAATGACCGCGTTTGCGTGCCGCTACCGAACATCGTGACAAGTTCGCCTTTAAGCGCCTGCAGAATAAATGTTGAGACTACGCGGCCATCGTTTTCGGCCATGCGGGGCCCATAGGTATTAAATATCCGCGCTATGCGAATATCGACACCATACATGCGAGAATAGTCGAAAAAGAGCGATTCAGCGGCGCGTTTCCCCTCGTCGTAGCACGAGCGTGGACCGAATGACGTAACGCAGCCGCGGTAGTCTTCGGGTTGAGGGTGCACTTCGGGCTCGCCGTAAACCTCAGACGTCGAGGCCTGCAAAACCCTCGCGCCTGTACGACGGGCAAGTTCCAGCACATTGATCGAACCTAGTACATTGGTGCGCATGGTTCGCACAGGATCTGTTTGGTAGTGGATTGGACTTGCTGGACAAGCCAGGTTGTAAATCCGGTCGACGCTTTCGACAAAATTTAAGGGAAGTTCCACATCCCATTGGTTGAAGTGGAAGTTAGGGTAGGCGCTTAGAGGGGCGATATTGGTGAAAGAACTGGTTTGCAGGTTATCTACACAAAGAACCTGATGGCCCTCGATAGAGAGTTCTTCACAAAGTTTCGAACCGATGAAGCCGGCACCACCCGTGACAATTACGTTGGCCATAAGATCCCCCCCCCAGGGAATATGAGAAACTGGAAACAATAAAATGGTAAGTTCGACGCGAAAAAGGCAGCTGTAGAGAATGGCAGCGTAGTGCGGATCAACAATCCGTGAGCTGAATAGAAGATTGTCGACTTTTTTAGCGTAAAGTTAACATAAGGTCAACTTTTTTGAGTTTCAGAAGGTTTTGCCAAGGGAGGTAAGATAAGCGGCCTGGTTTATGCCAGCCTCTGCCTATGAAGCCGAAAATGTGTCATATGATGCTGTTGTGCCGCCTAATGGCCTGAATTCACTGCCAACCGCGTTCTACGTCGAGCCCCCTATATATAGAACCGCCGCGCCGCCCAGCGGGCCAGTGCCTCTACCACTATCCAAAACACCAGCGACAGCGCTGCCAGCAAGGTCAATGCCGCGAACATCAGCGCCGTCTGGCCGCGGCCATTTGCCATCAGCATCAAATGCCCCAGCCCGCGTGAGGAACCAACCCATTCACCGATGAGCACCGCCAGCGGCCCATAGACCACTGCAAGGCGCAGGCCCGAGATCAGGCCGGGCACGGCATAGGGCAGACGCAGCAGAAGCGTTTCGCGCCAGCGGTTGGCACCCGAGAGCCGCGAAAGATCGTTTAGTCCCGTGGGCAGCGCCATCAACCGGTCGAAAAGGGCAGAGGCGATGGGGAAATAGGTAACGAGTGCGATGGTCACGATTTTGGACGGCATGCCGTAGCCGAGCCAGAGTGTGATCACTGGGGCGAGGGCGAAGACAGGCACGGCTTGGGCCACCACCAGCATCGGGCGCAGCAGCCAGCGCGCGCGGCGCGAAAGGGTGAGCAGCAGCGCGGTCTCGATCCCCAGAAAAATGCCGAGGCTCAAGCCAAGCGCGAGATTGCCTGCCGACCAAAGCGCGTTCTGCCACAACAGCGCGGCATGCGCGCCGAGCGCCTGGACAACGAGCCATGGCCCCGGCAGGATGAATCGCGGCACGCCGCTGAGAGTGACAACCAACTGCCAAATCGTGAGAGCGAGCAGAAAACTTGCCGCGCCACGCCATATTCTATGTAAGGCAATTGGCATCAGGCGGCTTTATTTGGCGACGCCAGCCCCATGCGACCAAGCAGATCGGCTTGGGCGGTGAGGGTCTCTGGCGCGTCAATACGACGGGGTGGGCGCGTGGCGGGAAGGGTGCAGGGGGTGACCCCTTGCCGCTCCACGATCCACGCGTGATCGGCCAGTCGCAGGGCCTCAGCAGGGTCGTGGGTGATTAAGACAACGGTTCGCCCCTTGAGGAGCCGCGCGGCCAAGTCCTGCATCTTATGGCGGGTCAGTACGTCGAGCGCAGAGAATGGTTCATCCAGCAGGACCACGGGGCGGTCTTCGTACAGGGTGCGCGCAAGCGCGACGCGTTGGCGCTGACCGGCGGAGAGTTCGGCAGGTTTGCGGGCCATTTCTGCGCCAAGCCCGACCTCCACCAGAAGCGCGCATGCACGGTCCGGGTCGGGCCGTTCTCCGCGCAGGCGGGTCGCGATTACGACATTCTCAATGGCGCTGGCCCAGGGCAGCAACTGGTCGTCCTGCGCCATCATCGCCACCCGAGGCGGGAGGGGGGCTTGGTCTTGCGCCTCAATCCGACCTTCGAAGCGCGCCGCACAGGGTAGATTAGCGATCAACCGCAACAGCGAGGTTTTACCGACCCCGGACGGGCCGAGCAGCACGCTCCATCGACTGGCAGGCAGGGTGATGTCGCATCCGTTGATCAAGGTGGCCTCGGCCCCCTCAAGCCCCCCCGACAAATGAATGGCTGGCCCCGTCATGCCGATGCGGGCGAGAACGCCATGTCCCAAAAGCCCACCTCAAGCCGCGTGGCGGTATCGAAGTGCGCTTGCAGGGTTTTCGCGCGCGGTAATGATTGCCAATCTGGCCCAAGACGCCGCTCTACGGCACCGTCTATGAGCGCCCCCACGTCCCGGCAAAGCGCTTGATACTCCTGCCCTCCATAGACGGCGCACCAGTCCGCATAGGGGCCACTGCTGCCTTGAAGGTTTAGCCCAATCTCCCCATAGCCCAGCACGCAGGGCGCGAGGGCGGCCATGAGATCGAGGAAATCCCCTGAATAGCCGGCCTCAAGCACATAACGCGTATAGGCGAGGTTGCCAGATGCCTCTGCCGTGGCCTCAAGCGCTGCGCGGTCAATGCCGTGGGCCGCACAGGTTTCCACATGCAGGGGCATTTCCACATGGACCAGCGCATGGACTGTGGCGCTGGCGGCGGCCATCTCATCCAGCGTTTCCGCCTTTGCTGCAGCCAGCGCCCAAGAGCGGGCGAAGTGGATGAGAAAGACGTAATCCTGCCGCAGGTAATGCAGGTAGCTCGCCTGTGGCAGGGTGCCGTCGCGCAGCCCTTCGACGAAGGCATGGCGGGTGTAATCCCGCCAATCCTGTCCGGCCCCAGCGCGCCATGCGGCAAAGGCTCGGCCATAGTCGGTGGCCGTCATGGCTTGGCCTTCGCGGTCACATCCACTACCAGATCGGTGGCAGGGATTGTCGTCTTAACCACGCCGCTTTCCTGCATGAAGGTCTCAAAACGATCGTAGCGCCCATGGTCCACGGCAGCGGGGCGGGTAGCAAAACGCGGCCAAGTGTCTTCCCACGCGCGGGTGTTCAACTCGTTACGCAACTCGGCGTCGGAGGCAAAGAAGGTCTCTCCGCTGGCGGTCGGATCATTCACGATATCCGCTGCGGCGCGCTCAGTAGCGCGTAGGAAGCGGGCGATCATGTCGCGGTCCATATCCTCGGCATTGGCGACGTAGATCAGTTCGTCATAAGCGGGCACGCCTTCGGCTTCGGGATAGAAGCAGCGGCCTTCATGGCCTTCGATCTGCATCTGGTTCAACTCGAAATTGCGGAACGCGCCGATTACACCATCAACTTGGCCTGACATCAACGCGGGCGAGATCGACCAACCGATGTTGATCTGCTCAACCTCTGAGGGGTCCACACCATTGTTGCTCAGCATTGCGTCCAGCAGCATCTCCTGCACGCCCGCCACGGCAAAGCCGACCTTGCGGCCTTTAAGGTCGGCCATCTCCTCCACCGGGCCATCGGCGCGGACGACAAGGCAGGTGAGCGGGGTCTCAATCAACGTGCCGACACGGCGCAGGTCCAGCCCTTCGCGCTGGGCCAAATGCAGTTCTGGTTGGTAGGAGACCGCAAGATCGACCTGACCCGCCGCGACCATGCGCGGCGGCTCATTCGGGTCGGCGGGGGAGATCAGTTCAACCTCCAGCCCCGCATCGGTGAAATAGCCGTTCTCCTGCGCCAGAATGATCGGCCCATGATCGGGGTTGATGAACCAGTCCAGCATGACGGTCATCTTGTCTTGGGCCATGGCGGGGGCGGTGATCAGTGTGAAGGCGAGGGGGGCGAAGATATTTTTCAAGGGAGAGGCTCCAATATAGTGTTTGTTCAGGAAAGGATTAGGCGCCGGGCAGGGCCAGCAGGGCGATCTGGACCGGCCAGCGGGTGCGAAGGGTGTTAGCGGCGTGATGGGCGCGCAGGCCGGTGCGGCAGGCGAGCACGATGCGCGATGTATCGGGTGGTAGCGGCAGGTCTGGCAGCGCCTCGGGCGGGACATGGCGTGCTTGGGCCGAGAAGGGGGCGGGCGCTTCGGTGCGTAGGTCGATGACCAGATCGCGGGGGGTGATCTGGCATTCGGCTATGAAAGGCGTCAGCGTTTCAGGCTCGGGCGCGGCGTCAAATCGAAAGCCCGACATGCGCCAATGTGCGGCGTCCCAGATCATCAGCTGCCCAAGCGGGGAGGGCGACAGCCCCAGCAGCACCGAGAGCGCCATCTGCGCCTGCGCCGCGCCGATCATCCCCACCACAGGGCCCAAGACGCCCGCCGTGTCACAGGTGGCTGCCGTCTGCGGCAGGTCGGGGAAAACGGCGCGGAGCGACGGGGCAGGCCCACAGAAGCCGCCAACATAGCCCGACAGTCCAAGCGCGGAGGCCGAGATCAGCGGTTTGCCCTGTGCCAAGGCCCCATCCGAAAGCGTCAGACTGGCGGCGAACGTATCCGCGCAGTCGAGGGCGATATCGCATTCCGCAAGCAACGCGGGCGCATTGGCGGGGGTGAGCCATTCAGCGCGGGGCGTAACCGTCGCCTCGGGGTTCAGAGCCGCCATCGCCTCGGCGGCGGCCTTGACCTTGGACCTGCCAATATCATCCATCCGGTAGAGCGGTTGGCGGTGCAGATTGCTCATCGCCACCACATCGCCATCGACCAACGTGATCTGCCCAACACCGGCCCCGACGAGATATTGCAGCACCGGCACCGCCAGCGCTCCGGCACCAACGACCAGCACATGCGCCGCAGCCAGCCGAGCCTGTCCCTCGGCACCGACCTGCGGCAGAACGGTCTGGCGGGCATAGCGGCTCATGCCGTCACCTCAAGCCATTCGCGCATCCGCGCTTCGGGGTCGGGGTTCAGGGTGATATCCGTGACCGCCGCCACCGTATCGGCCCCGGCGGCAAAGACCCCCGGCGCGCGGGCGACGCTCATTCCGCCGATGGCGCAAAGCGGGATATCCCCGATCCGCGCTTTCCATTCCGTCAGCCGGTCGAGCCCCTGTTCGGTCCATTTCATCTTTTTCAGGATCGTCGGATAGACGGGGCCAAGCGCGATGTAATCGGGGGCGAGGGCCAGCGCGCGGCCAAGCTCAGCATGGTCATGGGTGGATAGGCCCAGCTTGAGTCCCGCCCGGCGGATGGCGGGGATGTCGGCCACGTCCAGATCCTCTTGGCCCAGATGCAGCCACTCGGCCCCCAGTTCGATCGCCAGTTGCCAGTGGTCATTCACCACCAGCAGCGCGCCGTGCTGGCGGCAGAGGTCAAGCGCGGTGGTGATCTCGCTCCGCAACACCTCTTCAGGTGCATCCTTGATGCGAAGTTGCACCAGCCTCACGCCCAAGGGCACTGCCCGTGCTACCCATGCAGCGCTGTCAAAAACGGGATAAAAACGCGGGAGGGTCATAGCCAAGCCTTTCCGATCACGGGGGTGGAGGGCACGGCCATGTCGCGTTGACCCATGGGACCAGAAGCGGCGGCAAGAGCCCCCGCGCGGCAGGCCAGTGCAAAGGCTTCGGCCATGGCGGCGGGGTCGTGGGCCTCGGCGACGGCGGTGTTCAGGAGCACCGCGTCGAACCCCATCTCCAAAGCCTGCGCCGCATGGCTGGGCAGGCCGAGACCTGCGTCAATTACCATGGCCACATCGGGAAATGCCGCCCGCAGGCTGCGCAGCCCGTGGAGATTGTTCAGCCCCAGCCCGGAGCCGATTGGAGCACCCCAAGGCATCAGCACCCGGCAGCCCGCATCGACCAGTCGGGCAGCCAGCACCTGATCTTCTGTGGTATAGGGGAAGACCTCGAACCCATCGGCGCAGAGCGCCTCGGCGGCCTCGACCAGCCCGAAGGGATCGGGTTGCAGGGTGTCGGCATGACCGATGACCTCCAGCTTGATCCAATTGGTGCCGAAATACTCCCGCGCCATCTGCGCTGTAGTGATCGCCTCGCGCGCGGAATGGCAACCGGCGGTATTGGGCAGCAGATGCACGCCAAGCCCGCGCACCATGTCCCAAAACGCCTGACCCGCGCCCTGTTCGCGGCGCAGCGAAACGGTTGCAACCGGGGCGGCACTTTGGCGAAAGGCGGCCTCCATCACGGTGGGCGACGGGTAGCGCGCGGTGCCCAGCATCAGCGGCAGGGGCAGGGCGGTGCCGTAAAAGTCGCGCATCGTTCAGCCCCCCTGCATGGCGCTGAGAACTTCGAGCCGGTCGCCATCGCTGAGCGTCGTCGCACTCCGAGCGCCTGCGGGAACGAAGGCGCCGTTGAGCGCGGTGGCGACTTTCGCCTCGCCCCAGCCTAGTTCGGCCAAGGCCGCGCCAAGCTGCGCGGCGGTGATCTCACGCGTCTCGCCGTTCACTTCAATCTTCACGGAATAAATCCCTCGTTGTCGCTGTTGCAAGAAAGGCCGCCGCTTGTTCGGCCAAGGCCGGCGCCATTAAAAATCCATGCCGAAACAATCCATTAAGGTGCAGCACTGCACCGCGTTGCACGATGCCGGGCAGGTTGTCGGCAAAGGCCGGGCGCAGGTCCGCGCCCATCTCGACGATCTCCCCTTCGGCAAAGCGCGGGTCGAGCGCATAGGCCGCCGAGAGCAATTCCAGCGCCGAGCGAGCCGTCATCTTGGCGCGGCTGGCGCTTTCGATCTGGGTCGCGCCCAGCATGTAAAGTCCGTCGCCACGCGGCACCACATAAAGCGGGTGGCGCGGGTGCAGCAGGCGGATCGGGCGGGTGAGGGTGATCTCAGGCGCGCGCAGCAAGATCATCTCGCCGCGCACCGCACGCAGGCTGGGTAGGTCGGCGCTGGCGGCCATGCCTCGGCAGTCAATCACCGGGCCTGTGACCTCCGAAGGGGTGAGGGGCGTGGTCTCGACCTTCACTCCTTGGGCGGTGAGCGTTTCGGACAGATCATGCAGCGCTTGGCGCGGGTTCAGATGCGCTTCTTCAGCAAAGAACAGCCCGCGCCGATGACGCCCTGCGAGGTCCGGTTCTAGGGTCGCGATGGCCTCCGCGTCGGAAGTGCTGTGGCTTTCGGTCCGGTCGGCAAACCGCTGGATTTCAGCGCGGTCACGTTCGGGGGCGAGGACCAGCGTGCCCCTGTGGGTGACTTCCGTGACCTCTCCCCACAGCACCGCGGCACGCCGTCCGTGGCTCACCACCGCAGGTTCGCTTACCGCCCCTTCGCAGAAGGGCGCGAGCATCCCGCCCGCCCACCACGAACACCCATGCGGGCCGGGCGTGCCTTTGCGGTCAACCAACCGAGGCCGTAGCCCCTGCGCCAGACAGGCCTGTGCGGCCCAGAGCCCCGCAACCCCTGCGCCGATGATGGTGACGTCACTCATTGCGCCAGACCGCGTGGAAATGGTGCACCGGCCCGTGGCCGCTGCCGATGTTGAGGGTGTCGGCAGCGGCAATGGCGCGTTGCAGATAGGCGTGGGCCGCCTGTACGGCGTCTTGCAGCCTCTGCCCCCGCGCCAGCCCTGCGGCGATGGCAGCAGAGAGGGTGCAGCCGGTGCCGTGGGTGTTCGCGGTATGCTGGCGGGGCGCGGAAAGGCGCAGGGTTTCATCGTCGGTGATCAGCAGATCGACGCAGGTCTGCCCCTTGCCATGCCCACCCTTCATCAGCACCGCGCCGGGACCGGCAGAGAGCAGGGCGCGGCCCTGTTCCAGCATGGTGGCCTCATCGGTGGCTTCCGGCCTGTCCAGCAGCCGTGCGGCCTCGGGCAGGTTCGGCGTCAGCACATGGGCGAGGGGCAGCATCCGGTCGCGCAGGGTCGCCACCGCCTCGGCAGAGAGCAGCGCATCGCCGGATTTCGCCACCATCACCGGGTCGAGCACCACAGGAGCAGCGCAGCTTGCCAGCCCCTCGGCCACAGTATTGATCGTCTCTGGATCGCCCAACATACCGACTTTGACCACGCCAATCGCCAGATCGTCAAAAACCGCTGCCATCTGTGCGCGGATCATTTTGGGGGAGATCATCTCGACCCCGGTGACCGCGCGGGTGTTCTGCGCGGTCACGGCGGTGAGCACGCTCGCCCCATAGACGCCAAGCGCGCTGAAGGTCTTGAGGTCGGCCTGAATCCCCGCCCCGCCGCCGCTGTCGGACCCCGCAATCGTCAGTGCTTGAAACGCCATTTGGCCCCCATGTGTTAGATGGGCCTAGGGCGTGTGGATACGGGATAAACGACGGGCCGCATGGGGCCGATGCGTGGTTCCGTTCCCTACGCCGGTACGACCCGGATCAGGTTCGATGGGTCGGTTTTCACCTCTCAGCCTTGCGGCACCCCAACGGATTGCGGGCAGGCTAGCGAGGCGGGGTGGCGGGGTCAACTGGTGACGGTTATTTTATGTATTGTATATAATTTTCAGATTCTTGCGGGAGTTACTTCATCTACTACATGAAGATTCGTTAATGAAAATCCCGCGACTTGGGGATCACACGCGCGTCGCGTGGATGCGAATGCATCGCCACCTGACCGGGCAGCGGGTGGGTTGGATGATCGCCCCGCGTAGTGATCCCGGGCATCGGTGCGTCCGACAGCGAAGCAAGCCTGTCAGAGCGGTCCTCAAGCCGGTCGGCCACCACATGGATCACCCGCCCGTCGGTCTGCACGCGGCCCTCGACCACCAGAAGCCGCGCCGACATGATCGTGGGGCGGTAGAGCTTGAACATATTGGGCCAGATCACGAGGTTCGCCACGCCGAATTCATCCTCCAGCGTGATGAAACACACCCCCTTGGCGCTGCCGGGTTTTTGCCGCACCAGCACCAGCCCGGCCAGTTTCACCCGCCTCCCATGCCCCATGCGCGAGAGGTCCCGGGCCGAGGAAAACCCCTGTGCGGCGAGGCTGGAGCGGTAGAAAGACATCGGATGCGCCTTCAGCGATAGCCGCAGCGTCTGGTAGTCGGCCACCACCTGTTCGGCTTTCGGCATCACCGGCAGATGCACTTCCGGCTCCGGTCCGCGGGCCGAAGCCTCGGCATGGTCGAAGATCGGCAAGGCAGGCGCGTCGCGCAGCCCTTGTGCCTGCCAAAGCGCCTGGCGCCGGTCGATCCCCATGCTGCGCATCGTGTCGGCGGCAGCGAGTTGACGGATCGCCTTGGCGTCGAGGCCTGCGCGGCTCTTGAGGTCCTCGACATCCGCGTAAGGCATCTCGCGCCGGTCCATGATCCGCGCGCCGGCCTTCTCCTGCAGCCCGTCCACCATGCGCAGCCCCAAGCGCAGGGCAAATCCGTCGCCGCAGGGTTCCAGCGTGCAGTTCCAGTCCGAGAGGTTCACATCCACATCGCGCACCTCGACCTGATGCTCGCGGGCGTCCCGCACGATCTGCGCGGGCGCATAAAACCCCATCGGCTGCGAGTTCAAGAGCGCGCAGGCAAAGGCCGCCGGGTAGTGGCATTTCATCCAAGACGAGACGTAGACCAGCTTGGCAAAACTCGCCGCATGGCTTTCGGGAAATCCGTATTCGCCAAACCCCTTGATCTGGTCGAAACAGCGCTGCGCGAAGACCGGGTCATAGCCGCGCTTGGTCATCCGGCCCACCATCTTGTCCTGTAGCTTTTCAATCGTCCCGCGCGAGCGGAAGGTGGCCATGGCCTTGCGCAGTTCATTGGCCTCGGCGGGCGAGAACCGTGCCGCGTCGATGGAGATCTTCATCGCCTGTTCCTGAAAGATCGGCACGCCCAAGGTCCGGCTGAGGATGCTGAACAATTCGTCCTGCGGATAGGCCGGGCCGGGGGCGGGGTAGACGACGCTTTCCAGCCCCTGACGGCGGCGCAGATAGGGGTGGACCATGTCGCCTTGGATCGGGCCGGGGCGGACGATGGCGACTTCGATCACTAGATCGTAGAAGACGCGCGGGCGCAGTTTCGGCAGCATCGCCATCTGCGCGCGGCTTTCGACCTGAAAGACCCCCAGACTGTCGCCCCGGCAGAGCATATCATAGGTGGGCCGCCCGGTGGCGTCGTCCTCGTGGTCCTCCACCGGGACGGTCGCCAGTTCCAGAGGGCGGTCGTAATGCGCCTCAATGAGGTCGAAACATTTGGCGATACAGGTCAGCATGCCGAGGGCCAGGATATCGACCTTGAAGATCTGCAACGCGTCGATGTCGTCCTTGTCCCATTCGATGAAACTGCGCTCGGGCATGGCGCCGTTGCCGATGGGCACGATCTCGGTCAGGGGGCGTTCGGTCAGGATGAAGCCGCCGACGTGTTGGGATAGGTGGCGCGGCATGCCAATCATCTGGCTGGCCAGTTTCAGCACCATGCGCAGATAGGGGTCGGACAGGTCCAGCCCCGCCTCGCGGGCGCGGTCGTCGTCCATCTGGCCCTCGAAACTGCCCCAGATCGTGCCCGCAAGCTTTGAGGTCACGTCTTCGCTGAGCCCCATCGCCTTGCCGACCTCGCGGATCGCCGAGCGCGGGCGGTAATGAATCACCGTGGCGCAAAGCCCGGCGCGGTGGCGGCCGTATTTGCCATACATATACTGGATGACTTCCTCGCGTCGTTCATGTTCGAAATCCACGTCGATGTCGGGCGGCTCGTCGCGTTCCTCGGACAGGAACCGCTCGAAGAGCAGGTTGTGCACCGCCGGGTCGACCGAGGTGATGCCGAGGCAGAAACAGACGGCGGAATTGGCCGCAGAGCCGCGCCCCTGGCAGAGGATCGGCGGCTGTGCCTCCTCGCGGGCGAAGCGGACGATGTCGTAGATGGTCAGGAAATAGCGGGCGATCTTTTTGGACCCGATGAGGGCGAATTCCTTGTGAATGGTCTTCTCCACCGCCTCGGGCACGCCGTCGGGGTAGCGCCGCGCAGCACCCTCCCATGTGAGGCGGGCGAGTTCCTCCATGGGCGTGCGGCCTTCGGGGACGATCTCATGCGGGTATTCATAGGCCAGATCGGTGAGGCGGAACGCGATGCGGTCGGCCAGACGGCGCGTCTCGGCGATGGCATGGGGCCAGTCGGCGAAGAGGCGCAGCATCGCCTCGGGCGATTTCAGGTGCCGTTCGGCATTGGCGGCCAGCAGGTAGCCCGCCTTGGGCACGATCACGCCCTCGCGGATCGCCACCATCACGTCCTGCAAGGGCCGCCGGTGGCGCGCGTGGTAGAGCACGTCGTTGGTGGCCAAAATCCTCAGCCCATGGGCGCGGGCCAGTGCGTCCAAGCGGTTGATCCGGGCCCGGTCATCGCCACGATAAAGGAAGCTTGCGCCCACATGCCGCATGTCCGGCAGTGCTTTCACCAGACGCGGCAGGCCAGCGGCAAAGACATCGAGGTTTTCGGGCGGCATGACGATGAGGTGCAGCCCTTCGGCATGGCTTTGCAGCATCTCAAGCGTCAGATGGGTCTCGCCCTTTTGCTGCCATTCGCCGTCGACCGATTGCATCTTGCCCGCCGAGAGCAGGGTGGAAAGCCGCGCATAGGCGGCGCGGTCCTGCGGGTAGGCGAGGATCTCGGTGCCGCAGAGCAGCACCAGCCGTGCGCCGATCAGCGGGCGGATATGGGCCTTTTCCGCCTCCACATGCAGCCGCACCACGCCCGCCAGGGTGTTGTGATCCGCGATGCCGAGGCTGTCGTAGCCAAGCTGATAGGCCCGCTCCACCAGATCCACCGCATCCGAGGCGGCGCGCAGGAAGGAGAAGCAACTGGCCAGCCCAAATTCGACGTAGTCCGCCCGGGGCGGGGCGCTGAATACGTCCTCGCCCAGCGTGCGGCGTTTATGTCCCTCTTGCTCCGGCATCAGGCGAACATCCCATGCAGAAACCAGCGCGGCTCGGCCCCGCGGCCGTCGTGGATCACGCCCTCGCGGTAGAGCCAGAAGCGCTGGCCGCCTTCGACCTCCACCTTGTAGTAATCGCGCAGACGGGTGCCGGGGCGGTCGCGCCACCATTCGGGGGCAATGCGCTCGGGGCCCGCGTGGCGGGTGGTCTTGTAGGTGACGCGGCGCCAGTTGAACTGCGAGGGCGGGCCTTCGGGCACGGCATAGATGACGCGCACTTCTTCGGGCGGGGTGAGCAGCCGCAGGGGGCGCTCGCGCAGCAGCGTGGGGGCGGCGGTGGGGGTGGCCTGCAGCGCCGGGGCGCGTTCTTCCACCCGTTCGGGCTTATGGGTCTCGCGCCACTGCGGCCAGCTGACCTTTCCCGGCCCCAGCTTGGCCACCAGACGGTCCAAGAGCCCGGCCACATCCGCCGAGGGGTCGCGCTTGCCGTCGAGGTGGTCCTGCATCAGCGGCAGCGGCTCGCTGGCCAGCGCCTCCAGCGTCAGCAAATCAAAACCGAAGCCGCTGTCGATATTCTCCAGCTTGCCGTCGAAGAGCCGGCGCAGATGCGCGGCATCCCGGCTGGCGCGGGCGGTGGCGACGTCGAGGCCGCGCCAGTCGCCGTCGATGCGGTAGACCGTCAGCCGCAGCCGCCGCGCGCCCAGTTCGGCGCGGGCCAGTTGCCCGCAGAGGTCCTCGACCAATGCGGGCAGATGCGGGGCGGGGTCAAGCACCGGCTCGGGCAGGCGGCTGCGGGCCATGAAATGGCGGTGATCGGGCGGGGCGTTGAGCGGGTCAGAGGCTTTGCCCAAGGCCTTGTCGAGCAGGATCAGCGGGTTGCGCTCGGGCTTCAGGCTGGCGAAGCGGCGCATCAGCGCGGCGCGGGGCAGATCGCTGAGCGCGCCGATGGTCTTGAGACCGAGCCGGTCCAAGAGCCGCGTGGTCTGTGCGTCGAGCCGCAGGGCGGCGACGGGCAGGGGGGCGAGGGCGGAGGCCACATCCTCGGCGGTGCAAATCTGCGCGCCGGAGCCGAAGCGCGCCAGCGCCTGCGCAGCGCCGGGGGTGGGGGCCATGGCAAGCCGCGCGGTCAGCCCCTGCAGGGCAAAGCGGCTGCGGATGTCGCGCAGCATCGCCGCCTCGCCGCCGAAGAGATGGGTGCAGCCGGTCACGTCGAGCAGCAGGCCGTGGTCGACGTCCCGCGCCGTCCAGGGGCACCAGCGCCGCGCCCAATGTATCAGCCGCTTGATCAGGGCGATATCCCCTTCCAGATCGGCGGGCTCGACATGCAGATCGGGGTGGATCGCCTGCACGTCGACCACCCGCGCGCCGATCTCGATGCCCCGGGCGCGGGCGGCGGCGCTCAGCCCATGGACCACCGGCCCATGGGTCCCATCGCGGGACAGGACCACCGGCACCTCATCCCCCGGAACGCTGCGGTATTGGCTGATCACCCGGCGCCACCGCTCCATCGTCAGCTCGGGGAACCAGACGGAGACGATCCGCGGCGCGGGGGCTGTGGCGTTTGTCGGGCTCATGGGCGGCCACCCAGCGGCCGGGCGCATGGCCACGTGCACGAAACAGCTCGAGGTCCCACCGCGCCGCGCCGGGGGCCTGCGCATCGTATGGATGGGCCTGAGAGGGCAGCGAGGAAATGCGCCACCGCATCCGCGCCGCACTCAAGCCGCCGGGATCGCCGCTGCGAATGAGATAGAGCGGCACATTTGAGGCCTCGGCCCTGAGCGACAGCCGTTTGGTGGCGGTGAAATCCAGCACCTCGGGCCCGCCATGGACCTCGCCCACCACGGCCGAGAGCCCCGCGCAGGCCGCGCCTTCCTCCATCGTCCAGAGCACGTCGCGCGGGTGGCTGGCAGTGACCAGAAGCACCGGCTGTTCCAGCCCGAAAGCCGCAAGGCTCGGGGTATAGGGCGCGCCGTTCTCGCGCCGCGACAGGAAGTCCTGCACCCAGAGCACCGGGCCCTTGCCGCGCGGCAGCAGCGACAGCACGAAACCGGTGGCCGGGGCGCTGGCGAAGGCACCGGGAAAGACATCCGTCAGCGGCGCATGACTGGCCAAAACCCCCGGTTCGGGGGGTGTCGACGGCCTGCGCCGCGGCAGGGTAAGGACCTGCCCATATGTAGAATCGGTTGTCATGCACGACTCCATATGTTCACATTTTGTTCTATTCATAAACGATGAACTGCGGTTCTGTCAAAGATTTGAGCGGTGCCGCGAAGCTCTTGCCGGGGCGCGGAAAAACCGCATCTACTGAGCCAAGGGCGGCGACAGGAGGCGAAAATGTGCAATCTCTACTCCCTCACCAAGGGGCAGGACGCGATCCGCGGCTGGTTCGACGGGATCGAGGACCGCGCGGGCAATCTGCCGCCGATGCCCGGCATCTACCCCGATTATCCGGCCCCGGTGGTGCGCCACGGCGACACCGGCCCGGTGCTGGAGATGATGCGGTGCTGGAGATGATGCGGTGGGGGATGCCCTCGCCGGCCTTTGCGCTCAAGGGCAAGAAGACCGACCGAGGTGTGACCAACATCCGCAACATCGCCTCACCGCATTGGCGGCGCTGGCTGGTGCCGGAGCAGCGCTGCGTCGTGCCCTTCACCGCCTTTTCCGAGCCGCTGAACCGCCCCGGCGAACGCTCACGTCCGATCTGGTTCGCGCTTGGCGAGGACCGCCCACTGGCCTTTTTTGCCGGGGTCTGGACGCAGTGGACGTCCGTGCGAAAGCTCAAGGATGGTGAGACCACCGACAACCTTTTCGGTTTCCTGACCACCGAGCCCAATGCCGAGGTCGGCGCCGTGCACCCCAAGGCGATGCCGGTGATCCTGACCACGCCCGATGAGGTGCAACGCTGGCTGAGCGCCGAGACCGCCGACCTGCCAAAGCTGCAACGCCCGCTACCCGACGGTGCCCTTCAGGTCATCGATCCCGAGGATTAAGCCGCCTCGGCCATCATCCGCGCCGCCATCGCCAGATCGGAGCGGAACTGCGCCTCGGCCTCCTCGCGCACACGGGGGTCGGGTACGCGCAGCAGGTAGGAGGGGTGTAGGGTGATCAGCACCGGGATGCCCTCCGGCCCCGCCTCGATTGTGCCGCGCCGCTTGAGAATGCCCGTGCCCTTGCCGGTGAGGCTCTGCGCCGCGGTGGCGCCCATCGCGAGGATGAGCTTCGGCTGCACCTGCGCCACTTCGGCGTTCATCCACCAACGGCACTGGTCGATCTCGGGCGTCTCGGGGCGCTGGTGAATGCGGCGCTTGCCCCGGGCGGTGAATTTGAAGTGTTTGACGGCATTGGTGACAAAGGCCGCCTCGCGGTCGAGCCCGGCCTCACCGGCGATGCGGTCGAACATCTGTCCCGCCGGCCCGACGAAGGGACGGCCCGCGAGATCCTCCTGATCGCCGGGCTGTTCGCCCACGACCATGAGATCGGCATCCCGCGGCCCTTCACCCGGCACGGCTTGCGTTGCGTGGCAATGCAGCGGGCAGCGGGTGCAAGCGCGGATGGCATAGGGCAGTTCTTCCATCGGGCCGTCCCAAGCGGATGAGAAGGCTGAAAGCTGCGCCTGCACGCGGTCCATGCGGACGGGTGGCAGGGTCGGTGCCGCTTCGGCCATGGCGCGGGCGCGGGCCGGGGCTTCGGCGATCATCTGGGGGATGAAAGCGGCCTCGGGCATGTTTTTCCAGTATTTCTTGGGCATCTCGGACTGCATCGCCTTCACCATGAGGCGGGCGGGGTTAAAGATGTTCTGGAAATAGGTGATCCATAGCTGCTCGCCCGCGTCTTCGGGCAGGTCGGGTTTTTCGTGGCCCTCTTGGAACGTGAGTTTGCCGTTCTCGAAGATCGCCGAGACATCGGGCGTCAGGATGCGCCAATCCATGTCCGCAAACCGCCGCACGAAGAAATCCGCCGTGGGCTCCACCGTATGATGCGTGGGCTCGAACCACGCGGCGAAGCTGCGGCGCGGGGCGTTCGGGTCACCGATCTCGCGGAAGCGGACGAAGGCCTTCATCTTGTGTTGGCAGCGGCGGACGTTCTTCTCCATCCCCCGCAAGACCGCGAGATCGGCATCGCCCCGGTCGGACATCAGATGCGGCGCGTCCTTTACGCGCCAGAGAAAGGCATAGAGCCGCGCGAAACGTTCGGGATCGCTGTGCCAGACCGCCGTCTCGGCCATCGAGATAAAGCTGCGCGGCACCGCGACGCGGCCCGTAGCCACCGGTGCGGCCTCGCCGCCAAAGAGGTCCGGCACGGCGGCATGGTCGCCCCAGAGGATCTGCTCGGGCGGCACGCCGGCGGCCAGAAAACCGCGCGCCGCTTCGCGCCATGCCTTCGCGGTGCCGATCGGGGGCAGGGAGACGCGGTGCATCAGAACAGGGTCAACTGCTCGGGCGGCGGCGCGAAACGCGCGCGCAAGTTGGCGCTGTCGGTGAGCGTGCCGGGCGACCAACCGCCTGCCGTGACAAAGGCGCGGGCCTTTTTCATCGAGGCGCCCATGCGGGTCAGGTCTTCGTAGCGCAGGGACCGATGGCGGCGGGCGGCGAGGATGCGATTCACCGTTTTGACGCCAAACCCCGGCACCCGCAGCAGCATCTCGCGGCTGGCGCGGTTGACGTCGAGCGGGAAGTGTTCGCGGTGCACCAGCGCCCATGCGAGCTTGGGGTCGACCTCAAGGTCGAGATTGCCGTCGCGGGTGACGGAGGTGATCTCGTCCAGTTGAAAATCATAGAAGCGCAGCAGCCAATCGGCCTGATACAGCCGGTGTTCGCGTTGCAGCGGCGGGCGGATCAGCGGCAGTTTGGCGGAACTGTCGGGGATCGGTGAAAAGGCGGAGTAATAAACCCGCTTAAGCTTGTAGCTGGAGTAAAGCCGCGTCGATTGGCCCAGCACTGTGGCGTCGTTCGACCCATCCGCGCCGATGATCATCTGGGTGGATTGACCGGCGGGCGCGAAGCGGGGCGGGCGCTTGCCAGAGAAGGATTTCTCTTTGCTCGCCTCCTTGGTCATCCGCACATTCGCCATCGCGCGGCGGATCTGCTCGGGCTTCTTCTCGGGCGCATATTGCTGGACCGCGCTGTCGGTGGGCAGTTCCACGTTAATGGATAGACGGTCGGCCAGAAGACCGGCTTCCTCAATCAACTCGGGCGAGGCATCGGGGATGGTCTTGAGGTGGATATAGCCACGAAAGTTCTCCTCGTGCCGCAGCTTGCGGGCGATCTGCACCATGTCGGACATGGTCGCATCGGGGGAGCGGATCACGCCCGAGGACAAGAACAGCCCTTCGATATAGTTGCGGCGGTAGAACTCAATGGTCAGTTTCACCACCTCATCCACGCTGAACCGCGCCCGATCCACGTTGGACGACACGCGGTTGATGCAATAGCTGCAATCGTAGATGCAGAAATTGGTCATCAGGATCTTGAGCAGGCTGATGCACCGCCCGTCGGGGGCGTATGCGTGGCAGATGCCGCTGCCTTCATTGGAGCCCAGCCCCTTACCATCGCGCGAGTCGCGTTTGGTGGAGCCGGAGGAGGCGCAGGAGGCGTCGTATTTCGCCGCATCGCTGAGAATCGCCAGTTTTTGATCGAGTGTCTGTTTTGCCATGCGTTCTATATATGTTCTCATGGCGGGGCTGTCATTAAACTATCTTAATGCCCCGACAATCTGCGCAGGGAGCCGCTTATGGTGCGGGAGCGGGCGGGGATGAGAGTTTGAATTGACGTAGCGAAATCTTGTCGCTACGAATTACATGCAGATACATATTATGCATATGCATGCGAGGGCACCGGGGCAAAGATCGCGGGCCTTTGATCACAACTGGGAGACGATCATGAAAACAACAACCACGCTCAGCGCGGCGCTCTTTGCCGTCAGCACCCTTGCCACCACCAGCACCGCCAGCGCCGACGAAGTGACGCTGCGCGCCGTTTCGGCCTTTACCCTTGGCACCGCCTTTAGTCGCGAGTTTGAATCCTTTGTCGAATGGATCAACGAGAACGGCAAGGGGGTCGTGCAGATCAATATGGTCGGCGGGCCGGAGGCCGTGCCGCCCTTTGAATTGGGCAACGCGGTGCAATCTGGCGTTGTCGATATCGCCAATAACACCACGGCCTATTACCCGAACCTGCTGCCCACGGGCGACGCGCTGCATCTGGCGGAAAACACCATTCAAGAGCAGCGCGAGAACGGCTGTTATGAGTTGGTCGACCGCATCCACCAAGAACAGATGAACGTCAAATACCTGGGCCATGGCGGCGACGGGATCGGCTATCACCTCTATCTGACCAAGCCGGTCGAAGGGCCGGACCTCAGCGGTCTGACCATCCGCACCACGCCGGTCTATCAAGCGATGTTCACGCAACTGGGGGCCAACCTCGTGCGCACCGCGCCGGGCGAAGTCTATAGCGCGTTGGAACGTGGTGCGATCGACGGCTATGGCTGGCCGAGCCAAGGCGTATTGGATCTGGGTTGGGACGAGCAGACGAAATACCGTGTCGATCCGAGCTTCTATAACGTCGACGTGAACCTGCTGGTGAACCTCGACACATGGAACGGGCTGACCGACGAACAGCGCGCCAAGCTCGAAGAGGGCGCTGCTTGGATGGAAGAGCTTAACAACGACAACGCCGACCGCAACGCGACGGAATACGCCGCACAGGCGGATGCGGGGATCGAGACGATCACCTTCAGCGATGCCGATGCCAAAGCTTGGACCAATGCCGCGCGCGATGCCGGTTGGGCGGCGGTTGAAGAGGTCGACGCCGATCTTGCGCAGCAGATGCGCGCCTGCATGACCAAGTGATCGCCCGATGATCTCAACATTGTTTGACCGGACACTCCGGGGGCTGGCCGTTTTCTCGGCCGGTATCCTCGGGGTGATCGCGGTGTTTATCGCGATCAACGTGGTACTGCGCAATCTCGGCTTGCCGGTGGTCTATGGCGCGCTGGATGCAATCCAATATGCGTTGATGATTGCCACCTTCCTTGGCGCGCCTTGGGTGCTGTCAATCGGCGGGCATGTGAAGGTTGATCTGATCACCAGCAACCTATCGCGGGGCACCGCCCATGCTTTGACCCGGATCACCAGCGCCATCGGCGCGGTGACGGCGGGGGTGCTGGGCTGGTACGGGCTGCAAGCGGTGCTGGCCTCTGCCGCACGTGGGTCGATGATCCGCACGTCATTCGTGATCCCGGAGTGGTGGATGCTGGCCTTTGTGCCGCTGTCGCTGGCGCTTTGTACGATCATCTTTATCCGTCGTCTGCTCTATCCGGAAACGGCCGAGCGTAGTTTGAGTGGTCTTTGAGATGGATTGGGGCCTGACACTGACCTTGATGCTGGGCGGATTGGCGGTTTTGCTGTTGATCGGTCTGCCGGTCGCCTTTGCCTTCATCGCCGTGACAACCGTGGGCGCGTATTTCGTGCTGGGCGGAGACCGCGGCATCCTGCAACTGGCACGCAACTCAGCGCAGTCGGTGGCGAATTTCCAGCTCGCGCCGATACCGCTGTTTATCTTGATGGGAGAGATCCTCTTTCAAACCGGGGTCGCGCATCGCGCCATTGACGCGATTGAGCGGGTGGTGACGCGGATACCGGGCCGCATGTCGGTCGTGACGATCTTTGGCGGCACGATCTTTGCAGCCCTCTCCGGCTCAACCATCGCCAATACCGCGATGCTGGGTGGCACGCTGCTGCCGGGGATGCTGAAACGCGGCTATCATCCGTCGATGGCGATGGGGCCAATCATGGCCTCGGGCGCGATTGCGATGTTGATCCCGCCCTCGGCGCTGGCGGTTCTGGTAGGCTCGCTCGCGGGCATCTCCATCGCCGGGCTGCTGATTGCGGGGGTGTTGCCTGCGCTGCTGCTGGCGGTGCTTTTCGTGGCCTATGTGGTGGGGCGGAGCCTTCTGGACCCGAAGGTCGCGCCGCCCGATGTCTATGAGGAAATGCCGCTGCGCGAACGTTGGACGCCCTTCGTGATCTATGTGCTGCCGCTGTCGGTGCTTTTTGCTGTGGTCATCGGCTCGCTTCTGGCGGGGATCGCAACGCCCACGGAAAGTGCCGCCCTCGGCAGCATCACCGCTGTGATCATCGGGGCGGCCTACCGCGCGCTGAGTTGGGAGAAGATGGGCCGCGCCTTGATGGAGACGCTGAAGCTGTCGGTGATGATCCTGTTCATCATCGCGGCCAGCCAGACCTTCGCGCAGGTGCTGTCTTTCTCGGGGGCGACCAATGGGCTGATAAACGCAATCAACGCGGTCGATCCGACGCCTTTGATGGTGCTTTTGGGGATGATCGCGATCCTGCTGTTTCTGGGGTGTTTCATCGATCAGGTGTCGATGCTCATGGTCACCGTGCCGGTTTTCGTGCCTCTGGCGAATGCGATGGAGATCAACGAGCTGACCCTCGGCGTCGTTTATCTGCTGACCATGGAGATCGGTTTGCTGACCCCGCCCTTCGGTCTGCTGCTGTTTGTCATGCGCGGGGTCGCCCCGCCGGAAATTCGTATGCCGCAGATCTATGCCTCGGTGATGCCGTTCTTGCTGATCAAGCTCTTCGTTCTGGCCCTCATCGTCTGGCTACCGGGCATCGGCACTTGGCTGCCCAGCCTGATGGGCCGGTAAAGACCTCAAGGGCGGTGAGGACCAGCGCCGCCCTGCAAGTTGCTGCCATAATTCGACATTTGCCTGCACCATGTGCTCGGCAGGGGCGTGCGTCCGCTTGCATTACCCCGCGTAATACGTTTGTAATCCCGCGCGGGGGCTATGCTTTCCCACCCCTAACACGCGAGGAGCACCGTGATGGCAAACCCCCTTTATGACACCCTGTTTGGCCGTCACGCTGGCAAGACAACAGCCTTTCTGCATCTCGAAGGCGGGGTGACCCTGACCCATGCGGGATTTCTGGGCCGTGCCGCGCGATTTGCCCATGTACTGACCGGGCTGGGGCTGAAACCCGGTGACCGGCTGGCGGTGCAGATCGACAAATCCGCCGACGCATTGGCGCTCTATGCCGCTTGCGTGCAGGCCGGGGTGATCTTCTTGCCGCTCAATGCTGCCTATACCGCGGATGAGGTGCGCTATTTCGTGACCGACAGCGGGGCGGCGGCCTTCGTCTGCCAGCCCGCGCGCCGCAATGAGATGGCCCCGGTGGCCAAGGCCGCAGGCTGTCAGCTTGAGACCTTGGGCACCGAAAACGATGGCAGCTTTGCAGATCGTGCGACTTCGGCCTCCGACAAGTTCGAGACCGTCGCGCGGGCGGCGGATGACCTCGCGGCCTTCCTCTATACCTCCGGGACCACGGGGCGCTCTAAGGGCGCGATTCTGACGCAGGCGAACCTCTTGTCGAACGCGCAGACGCTGGCTGAATTGTGGCGCTTCACCGCGCGGGACGTGTTGCTTCATGCGCTGCCGATCTTTCACACCCATGGTCTGTTTGTAGCGACGAATGTGACGCTGGTGGCGGGGGGCGCGATGATCTTCATGCCCAAGCTCGACATCGACCGGTTGATCGACCGGATGCCCCACGCCACCGCGATGATGGGCGTGCCGACCTTCTACACCCGACTATTGGACGACGCGCGTTTCACCCGTGAGACGGCGGCGAATATGCGGCTGTTCATCTCCGGCTCGGCCCCGCTTTTGGCGGAAACCCATGTCGATTTCGAGGACCGCACCGGCCACCGGATCCTTGAACGCTATGGCATGACCGAGACCAATATGAATACCTCAAACCCCTATGAGGGCGAGCGCCGTGCGGGTACCGTGGGGCTGCCGCTGCCGGATGTAGAGTTGAAGATCACCGACCCCAAGACCGGCGCGATCCTCCCGGACGGAGAGATCGGCAGCATCGAGGTGCGCGGCCCGAATGTGTTCAAGGGCTATTGGCAGATGCCAGAGAAGACCGCCGCCGAGCTGCGCGAAGACGGTTTCTTTATCACCGGCGATCTGGGGCGGCGCGATGCGGATGGGTACGTCACCATCGTGGGGCGCGACAAGGACCTGATCATTTCGGGCGGCTACAACATTTATCCGAAGGAAGTCGAATTGCTGCTCGATGACCAACCCGGCGTGCTGGAAAGCGCGGTGATCGGTGTGCCGCATCCCGATTTTGGGGAGACTGTGGTGGCGCTGCTGGTGGCGCGCAAGGATGCAGTGTTGGACCTTGATCAGATTTCCACAGATATGGCCGCGTCGCTGGCCAAATTCAAACAGCCGCGCAAGCTGATCGTGCTGCCGGAACTGCCGCGCAACACCATGGGCAAGGTGCAAAAGAACGTGCTACGCGACACCTACCGGGACTTGTTTCAAACAAGTTGAGGGACATGGGCGGGCAGGGGGCTGACGCCTGCACGGCGACATGTCTCGTGTGAAATCGGCATCCGCCTGACCGCCACGGGTCTGCCTTGGCTGCGTAACCTGCGACAAACTGGCGTTTAATGCCCGGTTTCGCTTGAGGTGCCGGGAAAATTTCTACAGAACGTGGTGACCTTTCAGTCCGCCAGATCAGGAGTTCGCGTGTCCCTCTTCCTTATCGTTGCCTTGCCTTTCCTTGGCGCATTGTTACCCGGACTGATGAACTCTGCAGGGCGTCAAGCCTGTGCCGGGGTGACCTTTATGGTGACCCTCGTGGCGCTGGTGGGCTTGCTGACGCATCTGCCTGCCGTGCTGGCGGGCGAATTGGTCACCGCGCGGGTTGACTGGATCCCGCAGCTTGGCTTGAACCTGACCCTGATGCTCGACAGTCTGGGCTTTTTCTTTGCCTGTCTGATCCTTGGCATCGGTCTGTTGATCATCGCCTATGCGCGGTACTATCTGGCGCGGGGCGATCATATGGGGGAGTTTTTCACCTATCTGCTGCTGTTCCAAGGCGCGATGGTCGGTATCGTCCTCAGCGATAACGTACTGATCCTGCTGATCTTCTGGGAGCTGACCTCGCTGTCGTCCTTCCTGCTGATCGGCTATTGGAAGCACCTGCCCGAAGGCCGCCAAGGCGCGCGGATGGCGCTGACCGTGACCGGCATGGGCGGGCTGGCGATGATCGGTGGCATGTTGCTGCTGGGTCAGATCGTCGGCAGCTATGACCTGAGCGTGATCTTGGAAAACCGCGAGCTGATCCAAGCCTCGCCGCTCTATCTGCCCGCGCTGATCCTGATCTTGCTGGGCTGTTTTACCAAATCCGCGCAGTTCCCGTTCCACTTCTGGTTGCCGCACGCGATGGCCGCGCCGACACCGGTTTCGGCCTATCTGCACTCTGCCACGATGGTGAAGGCAGGCATTTTCCTGATGGCACGGATGTGGCCGGTGCTGTCGGGCACGCCTGAATGGTTTGTCATCGTCACCACGGCGGGGCTGATCACCATGGTGCTGGGCGCGGTGATCGCGCTGTTTAAACATGACCTGAAGGCTTTGCTGGCCTTCTCGACCGTCAGCCACCTTGGCCTGATCACCATGCTTTTAGGGACCGGCACGGCCTTTGGTGCGCTGGCGGCGGTGTTTCACATCTTGAATCACGCGACCTTTAAGGCCGCGCTCTTTATGTCGGCGGGGATCGTGGATCACGCAGTGCATACGCGCGACATCCGCCGCTTGGGCGGGTTGCGGCATCTGATGCCGGTGACCTTTGTCATCGCCACGCTGGCGGCGCTGTCGATGGCGGGGATTCCGTTGCTCAACGGCTTCCTGTCGAAAGAAATGATGCTGGAAGAGACCCTGCACACCACGCTGTTTGACATGCCGTGGCTGGTGCCGGGGCTGGCGACCTTTGGCGCGCTCTTCTCGGCGGCCTATAGTTTCCGTCTAATCGGCCATGTCTTCTTGGGCAAAGAGCGCGACGACTACCCTGACCATCCGCATGATCCCAAGCCCGGTCTGTGGCTGCCGCCCGCGCTGTTGATCATTCCCGTGGTTGTGATCGGCCTTGCGCCCTTCTTGGCCGAGCCGTTCGTCAAGCTGGTAACCGCATCGGTTCTGGGCGGCGCAGCCGAGATGCCTTCGGCGCATTTCAAAATCTGGCATGGGCTGGGTCCGGCGCTTTATATGTCGATTATCGCGGTTGTTGGCGGTCTGATCCTACTGGCGCTCTTCAGCCCGCTGCTGCGGCTTTGGGAGGCCACGCCCCGGCCCGAGGCCAAGTCGATCTTTGACCGGATCATTGCGGCCTTTGTCGGTCTATCTCAGGCGATATCGCTGCGTCTGCACAACGGGGCCTTCTCGCGCTATGCCGCGATTATGGCCGTAACCGTGGTGGTGGTGGGCTATTATGCTTGGGCCACCGGAACCGTAGGCGCGGCGACCCGTGAGTTGCAGCCGGCCAATGCGGTTCAGATCGCGGGCTGGCTGATGCTGGTGGCGGCGGCCTGTGGGCTGGTGTTCCTGCACCGCAACCGCCTGCTGTCGCTTATCTTGATCGGCATCGTCGGCCTGATCGTCTCGGCCGGTTTCGTCTTCTTCAGTGCGCCCGACTTGGCGATGACCCAGCTGACGGTTGAGGTGGTCACGATCATCTTGCTGTTGCTGGCGCTGAACTTCCTGCCCAACCGCACCCCGATCGAAAGCAGCGTTTTGCGGCGCAGCCGCGATGTGGTGGTGTCCGTCGGTGCTGGTCTGGCGACCATGGCACTATCTTACCACTATCTGCTGCGCGACACCGTGGCGCCGAGCATTTCTGAATTCCACCTTGCCAACTCCTACAAGGGCGGCGGCGGCACCAATGTGGTGAACGTGATCCTCGTCGATTTCCGGGGGTTCGACACCTACGGCGAGATCATCGTGCTGGGCATCGCCGCACTGCTGATCTACGCGCTGACCGAGACGCTGCTGTCCGGCCCAGTACGCGCACGCCTACTTAACCGCAAACCGGACCAGCCACGGGCAGGGGACCGGCACCCGATGATGATGGTGGTGATGACCCGCGTAATCATGCCGGTGGTGATGATAGTCGGCTTCTACATCTTCCTGCGCGGCCATAACGAGCCGGGTGGCGGTTTTATCGCCGGGCTGATCGTCTCGATCGCCGTGGTGATGCAATATATGGCCAGTGGCTTTGCCTGGGCCTCCGCGCGGTTGCGCTATCCCTATCACGGGATCATCGGCACGGGCGTTTTGATCGCGGGGCTGACGGGGATTGGCTCATGGCTTTTTGCCAAGCCGTTCCTGACCTCGGATTTCACCTATGTGCGCATCCCGCCCTTCGACAAGTTCGAACTGGCGACTGCCGCGCTCTTTGACCTTGGCGTGTTCCTTGCCGTCGTCGGTGCAGTAATGCTGTCGCTGGAAAGCTTCTCGCGGCTTGCCCGCCGGGCGCATGTGCCGGAGGCCGATCATCCGATGGACATCGACCCATCGCGTGAAGACAACACCAAGGCGGAGGCATAATATGGAACTTCTCGTCGCATCCGCCATCGGCATCCTGACGGCTTCGGGCCTCTACCTCGTGCTGCGCTTGCGGAGCTTTCCGGTTATCATGGGTACATCGCTGCTGACCTATGCGGTGAACGTTTTCCTCTTCGCGTCGGGCCGTCTGACAGTGGGCGCGCCGCCGATCCTGACGGATGCCGCACGCTATACCGATCCCCTGCCGCAAGCGCTGGTGCTGACCGCCATCGTGATTTCCTTTGGCATGACAGCCGTGGTGGTGATGATCGCGCTTGGCGCCTATCTGGGCAACAATGACGACCATGTCGACGACCCGCTGACCGATACCAAGGCGGAGGACCGCACATGACCCATTGGCTGATCCTGCCCATCGTGCTGCCCGCCTTTATCGCCCCCTTCATCGTGCTGGCGGCGCGCTATCA
This sequence comes from Sulfitobacter sp. W027, assembly GCF_025143985.1. Lineage (NCBI taxonomy): Bacteria > Pseudomonadati > Pseudomonadota > Alphaproteobacteria > Rhodobacterales > Roseobacteraceae > Sulfitobacter > Sulfitobacter sp. W027. Next base: position 1,991,396 of record NZ_CP083564.1, on the reverse strand, counting down.
CATCACCATTCAGCGGGTGCTATCGCTGTTTGGCGCTGTGGCCTTGATCCTTATTGGGCTTGGCTTGTCGCTTGAGGCGTCCAGCGGCGATGTCATTCTCTACCGTCTCAGCGATTGGGCCGCGCCCTTTGGCATTGTGCTAGTGGGCGACCGCCTGTCGACCCTGATGGTCACGCTGACGGCGGTGCTGGCGCTTTTCGTGCTGCTTTATGTCATCGGCTCGAAATGGGACGAACGCGGGCGGCATTTCCATGCGCTGTTCCAGTTCCAACTGATGGGCATCATGGGCGCTTTCCTGACGGGCGACCTTTTCAACCTCTTCGTCTTTTTCGAAGTGCTGCTGATCGCCTCCTACGGTTTGATGATTCATGCCGGCGGCACGCCACGGCTGCGGGCGGGGGTGCAATATGTGCTCTATAACCTCTTGGGCTCGACGCTGTTCCTCTTTGCGCTTGGCGCGATCTATGCCGAGACGGGGACGCTCAACATGGCCGATCTGGCGCAGCGGGTGGCCTTGATCGATGCAGGCGCGACCGTGGGCATCCGCATCGCAGCGGTGCTGCTCTTGATGGTCTTCGCGGTCAAAGCTGCCGTGGTGCCGCTGCACTTCTGGCTGCCATCCAGCTATGCCGAAGCACCCGGCCCGGTGGCGGCGCTTTTCGCCATCATGACCAAGGTCGGCGCCTATGCAATCATCCGCGTCTATACGCTGATCTTCTCGCCCGAACTGGCAACCACGGCGGATTTGCACACCACATGGCTGCTCCCTGCCGCGCTGCTGTCGCTGGCGCTTGGCATGATCGGGGTGCTGGCGGCCAAGCAGTTGGACCGTATGGTGGCCTTCTCCGTCATCGGCTCCATGGGCATGGTGATGATCTCTATCGCGCTGTTCACGCCCGAGGGGATCGCGGCGGCGCTTTACTATATCGTGCATTCGACATTGGCTGCGGGCGCGCTGTTCTTGATTGCCGATCTGGCGCGGGCAGGGCGGGACAACCTTGATCTGACGGCGCAGCCGCAGGTGTCGGGGGCCAAGCTGACCGCCGCTCTGTTCTTTATTGCGGCAATCGCCATGGTCGGTGTGCCGCCGCTTTCGGGCTTTGTCGGTAAGCTGCTGATCATGGGCGCCGCCGCCGAGAACGAGTTCTGGGTCTGGATCTGGGCCGTGATCCTGGGCGCGAGCCTTCTGAGCCTTGTCGGCTTTGGCCGCGCGGGCAGTGTGGTCTTTTGGAAGTCCCGGAGCATCGCGCCCGAAGAGGGGGGCAACCCTGCCGAAGCGCCCTCTGCATTGAGCTATGTGGCGGTCGGTGGTCTTTTGGCGCTGTTAGTGGCGCATACGCTGCTGGCGGGCCCGGCCACGCAATATGCCACAGCGATCTCAAAACAACTGTTCAGCCCTGAGCGTTACCTGACCACCGTGCTGGAGACCCCCGGCAAGCTGTCGGACGGCAAAGAGGAGGCCCATTGACATGATGCGACCTATCCGTTGGCTTTTGCCGCATCCGTTTCTGACCCTGCTGCTGACTGTCGTCTGGATTCTGCTGCAAAATGAATTCAGCGCTGGCATGGCGGTCTTTGGTCTGATCCTTGGGATCGTGATCCCGGCGCTGACCGCGCGTTGGTGGACCGACCGGCCCCAAGGCATTCGCCCGCTGCGCATGATCGCCTATGTTATCTTGGTCCTGTGGGATATCATCATCGCCAATATCCAAGTGGCGTGGATCATCTTGACCAAGTCCAACGCCAGCATGTCGCCCGCCTGGGTTGTCGTGCCGCTGGACCTGAAAGAACCCGAAGCGATCAGCATTTTGGCGGGCACCATCACGCTGACCCCCGGCACCGTCTCGGCTGATCTGTCGGACACGGGCCGCTATCTGCTGGTCCATGCGCTGGACGCACCCGACCCTGATGCGGTGCGCGATGAGATCAAAGACCGTTATGAACGCCGGCTGAAGGAGATTTTCCTGTGACCCAAGCAAGTGATTTTCTCACCCTCACGCTCTATGGCGCGCTGACGCTGGTCGCCATTGCACAGTTCATGGCGATGATCCGACTGTGGATCGGCCCCGGCACCGGGGACCGCATTCTGGCGCTGGATACGATGTTCATTAACGCCATTGGCATCATCGTGCTTTTGGGCATCCTGCAAGGCACGCAGATTTATTTTGAGGCGGCGCTGATCATTGCCATGCTGGGTTTCGTCTCAACCGTGGCCTATGCCCGTTTCGTTCTGCGCGGAGATATCATCGAATGAGCCCTGAGATCATCGCCACCTATGCCGTCGCCGTCTTGCTGGTCATCGGCAGCTTCTTTGTCACTGTCGCCGGGATCGGCCTGCTCAAGCTGAACGACCCCATGACCCGTCTGCACGCCCCGACCAAAGCTGCGACACTGGGCATTGGGGCGTATCTGCTTGCGGCTATGATTAATTCTTTCCTCTCGGGGACGGGGTCATTGCATGAATTGCTGATCATGGCCTTTATCTTTGTCACCGCGCCCGTCTCGGCCAATTTCATGGCAAAGGCGAATATCCACCGCCGCGATTGCCTGCCCAATCCGCCGGAACTGCCGGACGGAGACATATGGGCCACGTTGAACGTCCCCGAGGAAGACCGCGACGTCGAAGAGACGCTGCCCAACGCCTGAGGTCCGGCGGAACCGGTAGGATTCGTTTCAAACTGTTACGATGGTGGAAACCTTTTCGTGCCAGCATAGGTTAATGGGCGATGCCGCCCAACCAATGCCGCTTGAAAGGAGACTGCCCTATGCGTCTGACCGCGATCCTCATTATGTTGTTGCTGCCCCTCGCGGCAGTGGCCCAAGACCGCGTAGCCTTGGTGATTGGCATCTCCGCCTATGAGGGCGCTGCCGCCACCGATGGCCCCCGCGAAGATGCCGAAGCGCTCACCGACGCGCTGGAGGGGCAGGGGTTCGAGGTCACCACGCTGATCGACGCTGAGAGCGCCGCCCTCAAAGAGGAGCTTTCCGACTTCGCGTTTCAGGCTGAAACGGCAGATATTGCGCTGGTCTATTATGCTGGGCAGCGTATCGCCTCTGGTGGTCAGAGCTATCTGATCCCGGCAGACGCGCCTTTGGCTCCGGCTTCGGCGCTTCGGAGCGAGGGGGTGGCGCTGCCAGCATTGCTACGCGCGGCGGGGAAGGCGCGACAGATACGGCTCGTGGTGCTCGACAATTGCCATGCGGCCCCGCTCCAGTCGAACACTCCCTTGCCGCCGCCCGAGCCGCGTCAAGGCACGCTGGTGATCACTTCCGGAGAGGTGGGCGCCTGTGACGCCAGCGGCAACAGCCCCGGGATCTTCGCCACCACGCTGGCAGAGGCATTGGCCGAGCCGGAGGTTGAGATTGGGGCAATGTTGGACGGCTTCCGCGCCGAGCTGCGCAGCCGCAGTGGTGGCAGCCTCTCTGCGCGCCGCTTTGGTCGGTTGAACCCCACGCCGACCTTCATCGGCGGTTCTGGCGCAACGGAAAAGGCCGAGGCCCCCCGAACATGGTCGGGCCTGAACGAAGCGCAGGGTCAGCGCTTGGCGGAATTGGCACGTGCGGGGGATACCCGGTCTCAGCTGGGCTTGGCTGCGCTGTTAAGCGACGCTGACGATCCGCGCTACGACCCTCAGACCGCCGCTCAATACCTCCAGCAGGCTGTGGCGACTGGCTCGCCGGAGGCGCGGTATCAGTTGGCGCAGCTTTATGAAAAGGGGCAAGGCGTGGCGCAGGATCACGCCCGCGCCCTCGAACTCTACCAAGCCGCTGCCGCCCGGGGCCATGCGGCGGCGCTGAACGATCTGGGCTTCATCTACTTACAGGGCGCATTGGGACAGAAGGCCGACCCCGATCAGGCGCTTGACTACTTCCGCCGTGCAGCCGATAGGCGACACCCGGCAGCCATGTTCAACTTTGCCGCGATGATCGACGACGGCAAAGTGCCCGGTCGCGGCGCTGCGGATGCCGCGCTTTATCTCTACCGCGCCCTGCGGGGAGGGGACGGCACGCTGCTGGGGCTGATGCAGGATGAGCCGCAATTGTTCGACAGTGAGACCCGTAAGGCGCTGCAGCGCAAGCTCTCGGATGTGGGCTTTTATGACGGTGCGATCGATGGGCTTTATGGGGCCGGAACCCAAGCTGCGATCCGCGCTGCATTTGGCATGGACGAGACCGAGGTGCAGGCGGAAGCTGCTGAAACCATTGCCGAAACGGAAGAAGGCGACGCCGTGGCGGACCCAGTAGTTAAAGCCTCCGCGACGCCGGAGGAAGCGCCCACCGAAGAGCGGGCAGAGGCGGGCGAACCTTCGCCTGAGATCGATGCCGAACCCGAGCCCGGTGCGGATAAAAACGTCACCCCCGTTTTGCGCCCCAAACAAGCCAAGCGGGAGTGACCCCTGAAACAAGTAGTATTGAATTTCGCCCTGAATTAAGTTGGCGAAATTAATCCGGTTGCAATATCAGGGCCGATGGCTTTTGATTGGCGCATCAGTCAATAAAAACTTCTCTGGGGAGAACACCAATGAAAAAACTGCTTACGACTTCCGTTTTGGCGATGACTGCAGCGACTTCACTCGCTGCTGCCGAATGTACCGAAGTCACCTTCTCTGACGTAGGCTGGACCGACATCACCGCGACCACCGCCGCCGCTTCCGTGGTGCTGGACGCGCTTGGCTATGACACCGAGACAAAGATCCTCGCCGTGCCGGTGACCTACACGTCGATGGCTGCGGGCGACATTGACGTATTCTTGGGCAACTGGATGCCCACCATGGAAGGCGATATCGCCAAATACCGCGAAGAGGGCAGCGTCGACACCGTGCGCGCCAACCTTGAAGGCGCGAAATACACGCTGGCCGTGAACAAAGCTGCCGCCGACATGGGCATCAAAACCTTTGCCGACATCGCCGCCAATGCCGATGCGCTGGAAGGCAAGATTTACGGCATCGAGCCGGGCAATGACGGCAACCGCCTGATCCAATCGATGATTGACGACAATGCCTTTGACCTTGGTGAGTTTGAAGTCGTGGAGTCTTCCGAGCAAGGCATGCTGGCTCAGGTGGAGCGTGCCACCCGCAAGGAAGAGCCTGTTGTCTTCCTTGGCTGGGAACCCCACCCGATGAACGCCAACTTTGATCTGACCTATCTGGAAGGTGGCGATGATTTCTTCGGCCCCGATCTGGGCGGTGCAACGGTCTATACCAACACCCGCGCCGGTTTTGTTGAAGAGTGCCCGAACCTTGGCAAATTCCTGAACAACCTTGAGTTCACACTGGCCATGGAGAACGAGATCATGGGCGCGATCCTCGATGATGGTGAAAAGCCGGAAGAGGCCGCCGCCGCTTGGATCAAAGCGAACCCCGACGTGCTGGGCACTTGGCTTGACGGTGTGACCACTGTTGACGGTGGCGATGCGATGGAAGCTGTCGCTGCGCTGAAGTGATCCTCACGCTATGATGGAAAAGACCCGCCCCAAAGCGATGGGGCGGGTCATTCTCATGCGCAATTCTCCAATCCTGAAGGACTGACATGGACTGGCTGACAGAAAACAAGATCCCCGTGGCCGATGTGGCCGAAGACGCGCTGGATTGGCTGCAAACGAACGGGGCGTGGTTCTTTGACGGGCTGGCGGACCTGATGGAACGGCTGATTGAGGCGATCCTCTGGGTGCTGCAAACCCCGCATCCGCTCATTCTGATCGCCGTCTTCGCCGCGATCACTTGGGGTATTCAACGCAATTGGAAAACCGTGGCCTTTGTGGTGCTGGGCTTCCTGTTCATCCTCAACCAAGACTACTGGGAAGAAACGATGGAGAGCCTGACGCTCGTGCTCTCGGCCTGTGTGGTCTGTATGGGCGTGGGCGTGCCGATTGGCATCGCCGTGGCGCATCGGCCCCGGCTTTATGCGTGGGTGGCCCCGGTTTTGGACCTGATGCAGACGCTGCCGACTTTCGTCTATCTGATCCCTGCGATCGTCTTTTTCGGCATCGGTATGGTGCCGGGGCTGATCGCCACGGTGATCTTCGTGCTGCCCGCGCCGATCCGGTTGACGCAACTGGGCATCTCCTCGACCCCTAAGGCGCTTTTGGAGGCCGCGCAGGCCTTTGGCGCTAAGCCACGTCAGACGCTGTGGAAGATCGAACTGCCCTATGCTTTGCCGCAAATCATGACAGGTCTGAACCAGACGATCATGCTGTCGCTGTCGATGGTGGTGATTGCAGCACTGGTGGGCGCAGATGGCTTAGGTGTGCCGGTGGTGCGTGCCTTGAACCAAGTGAACACAGGCTTGGGATTTGAATCCGGGTTGGTGATTGTCGTCGTGGCGATCATGCTCGACCGTATCCTGCGGGTGGGACGGAAATGAGTAAAGCAGTAGAATTCGATAACGTATCCATCGTCTTTGGCGACAAGCCGGAGAAGGCTCTGCCGCTGATGGACGAGGGCCAAAGCCGCGCCGACATTGAATCGGCGACAGGGCAGGTGCTGGGCGTGCATGACTGCTCGCTCACCGTTGAGAATGGCGAGATCCTCGTGCTGATGGGGCTTTCGGGCTCGGGCAAATCGACGCTTCTGCGTGCGGTTAATGGGTTGAACCCAATGGTGCGCGGCACGGTGCATGTGCATGACGAAAACTGGTCTTGTGACATTCATGCCAGCAATGCCGCCGAGCTGCGCCGCGTGCGCCGTGAATGTGTGTCGATGGTGTTTCAGCAGTTCGGCCTGCTGCCCTGGCGCACGGTGCGCGACAATGTGGCGCTTGGGCTGGAACTGTCGAATGTCCCCAAGGCCGAGCGGTTGGAACGGGCCGAGCGGCAGTTGAAACTGGTGGGCCTCAGCGATTGGGCCGACCGCAAGGTAGGCGAGCTTTCGGGCGGGATGCAGCAGCGTGTGGGCCTTGCCCGCGCCTTTGCTACCGAGGCGCCCATTTTGTTGATGGATGAGCCATTCTCGGCGCTCGACCCGTTGATCCGTACGCGGTTGCAAGATGAGCTGCTGGACCTGCAGCGCGAGTTGAATCGTACGATCATCTTCGTGAGCCACGATCTTGATGAAGCCTTTAAGCTGGGCGGGCGCATCGCCATCATGGAAGGCGGCCGCATCGTGCAGATCGGCACTCCGCGCGAGATTTTCTCGAACCCTGCATCGGACTATGTGGCGGAGTTCGTGGCCAATATGAACCCGCTTGAGGTTCTGACGGCGCGCGACGTGATGGGCGCGGATGACGGTGCTGCCACCCAAGGCGAAACCACATCCGAGACCCCGGTGCGCGAATTGATGGACCGTCTGCGTGGGGCCGATGCCGCGATTGCCGTTATGGAAGACGGCGCTCAGATCGGGACGGTCACAGCACATAGTATCGTGGACCGCCTCAAAGCCTAGGCTGTGGTCCGACTTGAACGCAAAATGGCGCCGCCCAGATTGGCTGCGCGGCGCCTTTTTTGTATTTAGAGCGATGGTTATGACGCCGCGGCCGTGCCAAGCGTCTTTAATATCGGGCAGTCGGGTCGATCGTCCCCGGCACAGTTGTGGACCAGCGTGCTTAACGTGTCGCGCATCTCTTGCAGGCCGCTGATCTTGGCTTCGATCTGCGCCAGATGATCTTCGGCAATCGCGCGCACGTCGGCACTGGCACGGTTCTTATCCTCCCAAAGCGCTAGCAGGTTGCGGCAATCTTCGATGCTGAACCCCAACGTTCTGGCACGGCCCAGAAAGGCCAGCTTGTGCATCTCGCTTTCCCGGAAGGCGCGGTAGCCATTGGCGTCGCGCAGCGGTTTGACCAGCCCGATATCCTCGTAATAGCGGATGGTTTTCGGCGGCAGGCCCGTGTGTTGTGAGACTTCTCCAATGTTCATAATGCGCTCCTATTCTGCGGCCACGGGGGTGGCGGCCCGTGGTTCTTTTTCTGGGGTGGCGTTTTCGGCCAAGGGGGCTGCGATCCAGCGCAGGCGCAGCGCGTTGCTGAGGACGAACACGCTCGACAATGCCATCGCCCCGGCGGCCAGCGCGGGCGACAAGAGCCAGCCGGTCAGCGGGTAGAAGGCACCCGCCGCCACCGGGATCAGCAGCACGTTATAGCCAAATGCCCAAAAGAGGTTTTGACGGATATTGGCCATGCTGCGTTGGCTTACATCGATGGCATTGACCACGCCGCGCAGGTCGCCCGACATCAGCACCACATCTGCGGCCTCAATCGCCACATCGGTGCCGGTGCCGATGGCAAGGCCTACATCGGCCTGTGCCAAAGCGGGTGCATCGTTAATGCCGTCGCCAACGAAGGCGATGCGGTTGCCGCCCTCTCTCAACTTGTCGATGGCGGCCACTTTGCCATCCGGCAGCACTTCGGCGATGACCCGATCAATGCCCAGTTGCGCCGCGATAGCATCTGCGGTGCCCCGGTTGTCACCAGTGATCATCGCTACATCAAGACCAAGGTCGTGCAGCCCCGCGATGGCTTCTGGCGTGCCGGGTTTGATCGGGTCGGCTACGGCGATCACAGCGGCGAGTTTCCCGTCCAAAGTGGCATAGAGCGGGGTTTTCCCGGCCTTCGCCATCTCTGACGCGATCCGCCCGGTGTCGCCCAAATCGATCCCGTCGCGGATCATAAGGCGGTCCGCACCCAAGGTAACCTTGCGGCCCAAGACCGTCGCGCTGACGCCAAAACCGGTGTGGGATTGGAAATCGCTGACCTCGCCGGGCACAGGGCCCGCAGCTTCTGCCCGGCGCAGGATGGCTTGGGCGATGGGGTGCTCCGAGCGTGCTTCGACCGCGCCGATCAGGGGCAGCACCTCATCTTCGGTCAGGTCGTCCATCAGCACCAGATCGGTAAGTTCGGGCTTGCCCTTGGTCAGCGTGCCGGTCTTGTCCAGCGCCACGGTCTTGACGCCTTGCAGGCTTTGCAGCGCATCGCCCTGACGGAAGAGCACGCCCAATTGCGCCGCGCGTCCGGTGGCCACCATGATGGAGGTCGGTGTGGCCAGACCCATCGCACAGGGGCATGCGATGATCAGCACCGCCACCGCCGCCACCAAGGCGTGGCTGAGCGAGGGGCCGAAGGCGAGCCAGACCCCGAAGGTCACCTGTGCCACGGCAATCACGGCGGGAACGAACCACAGGGTGATGCGATTGACCAAGTCTTGAATAGGCAACTTTGCACCTTGGGCCTCTTCGACCATGCGGATGATCTGCGCCAGCATCGTGTCGCCGCCGACTTTGGTCGCGCGAAACGTGAGGCTGCCGGTGCCATTGACCGTGCCGCCGACAACCTCTGATTCCGTGGCTTTCTCAACCGGGACAGGCTCACCCGTGATCATGCTTTCATCGACGTAGGATTGGCCCGCAACAACAACGCCGTCGGTCGCGATCTTTTCGCCGGGACGCAGGTGGATGATGTCGCCCGCAATGATCTCATCAATGGGCAGCTCAACGACCGCGCCGTCCCGTTCGACCCGCGCGCTGCTGGCACGCAGGCCCATCAGTTTGGCAATCGCCGCCCCGGTGCGCCCCTTGGCGCGGGCCTCAAGATAGCGGCCTAGTAAGATCAGCGTCACAATCACCGCCGCGGCTTCGAAATAGACCACGCGGCTGCCTTCCGGCAGCAGTCCCGGCGCAAAAAGGGCGGTCACCGAAAAGAGCCACGCCGCCCCTGAGCCGAGCGCCACCAGCGAGTTCATATCCGGTGCGCCCTTTGTCAAAGCGGGCAGGCCCTTGGTGTAGAAATGCCGCCCCGGCCATGCCAGCACGAGGGTGGTGAGGATGAACTGGATGAACCAGCTTGTCTCCATCCCGATGGTCGCCGCTATCCAATGGTGGAATGCCGGAATCAGATGGCCGCCCATTTCCAACACGAATACCGGCAGCGTTAGGGCGGCGGCCAGCAGGGTCATCCGCTTGAGATGGGTGGCCTCTGCTTCTTTGCGCGCTGCGGCGTCGGGGCTGCCTGTGTCTGGGGCATCGACGGTCGCCGGATAGCCTGCCTGCGCCGCCGCGTCGCGAAGGGCGGGCAGCAGATCGGCATCTTCCAATGTTTCCACCTGCGCCTCTTCGGTCGCGAGGTTCACCGAGGCCGAAATCACGCCCGGCACAGCAAGAAGCGCCCGTTCCACACGGCCCACGCAGGATGCGCAGCTCATGTTGGAAAGAGTTAACCGATGTATCGCCGTCCGGGCCTGGTAGCCCGCCTGCGTTAAGGCAGTGGTAATATTTGCCGCATCAAACCCCGGCTCTGCCGTGATCCGCACGTTCTCAGAAGCGAGGTTCACCCGCGCTTCACGCACCCCATCGACCGCGTTCAGTGCTTTCTCCACCCGTCCAACACAGGACGCGCAACTCATGTTCTGCACGCCAAAAGTGAGTGTATCTGCTTTGTCCATTTCAGGCCCTCTATGCATGGTTAACCCTGATATGGGGCTTCCAGTGACTGGAGGGTCAAGAGCTCATATGAGAAAAAGTTAACCAGACGACTGAAGAGGCGCGAATCAGAGCTAATGAACTGCCAAGCGGCGCGAGGGTTCCCCCCGATATTCGCGTTCATTCAGGCAAAACCGCCTATCCCCGCGAAGTATCAGCGCCTAGAAGCACGGCCCCGCTATATTCGGAAGCATATCTTAATACCTTTCTGCACAACTGCTCCCAACTCGCTTCGTCGCTAGGCTGGTTAAAAAGGGTAGTGAGCAAAAGATATGCATTTTGACTTTCGTTTTATTGGCTTGTTTGTGGCGCACATTTCGGGGTGGCTCACGTATTTCGCCCGGCCGGGCAATGGGGCGGATACATCCACGCTGCGGTTTGTCTGTGCTGCACTTTTGGGTCTGCTTCCTCTCGCTCTCCTTCCCAAGGCCGCCTTGGCGCAGCAGTTGATCCTTGCTCCTGTCGGCGCGCCCACTGTGGTTGGGGCTGGAATCGGGAAACGCGCACTGTGGTCTAACGCGGGCACGGTCGGCGGCGTGGCAGTGGATATCGTGGGGGAGATGGCCTTTGCGGGGCGGGACCATATCTTCACCACCGGCAACGGATTGATCCAGATCACTTCGACCGGGCAAGATCCGCATTTTATCGATTTCTATATCTATGAGGCCGGCACCCATAACATCACGACCAATTCTGGCGGTGTGCCGGTGGTGGCCGACGTCTTCTTTCAGGTCAATGACATCGACGGACCTTTGAATGAGCAAGTCTATGTGAATATCTGCGACGGCTCGGTCGAATACGTTCGGATCGATCGAAGTGCGACCACCTATCGCGGCTATATCGAAGGGCCGGATGCGAACCTCGGGACAGAGGTATTCTATCTTGCCGGGGACCGCAGCTATAGCAACCAGCCGGTGTCCGGGCTTGAGATCTTCTATCCGCAGGCCTCGACATTCAGCTTTGGCCGTACCGCGAACAATGGCTTCCTCGTGTTGCTCGCCAACCCGACCTATGATGAAGCGCAGACCTATGACCTGCAGTGCGGCGACTTTAAAGCGCCGGTGTTGCAGGACGACCTGAAAGAGCAAGTTCTAGGTGAGCCGGTCGTGCTGAATATCCTCTTCAACGACAGTGTGGCGACAGAAAACAATAATGCCCCCGCCAATAATTCGGGTGAGCCGAGCGAATATTCCAGACAGGCGGTCGATCTGATCCCCCCCACCGGCGCGCTGAATATCGTAACCGATTCCGACGGCCACCGTGTCGGATTTGATGTGTTGGGGGAAGGGACGTGGAGCTATGATGATCTGACCGGAGAGTTGACCTTCACCCCCTTCGCGGCCTTTTTCGCAGCGCCGACACCGATCAATTACCGCTATCAGTCACCCATCGTCCTGCCCAACGAGCCGCAGGCCTATTCCGCCCCGGCGCAGGTCTCAATCGATGTGGGCTCTGTCGGTTTGCTGAAGCTCGCGCAATTGGTGGATACAAACCTGAACGGCTATGCCGATCCCGGGGAGACGATTGCCTATGTCTTCACGGCGGAAAACTTCGGCAACGTCGATCTGACCAATGTGCAGCTTGCCGAGACGCAGTTCAGTGGCAAGGGCGTGCCGCCTGTGATTACCTTTCAGGCGGCGACATCGCTGTCGCCCGAAGGCACGCTTCTGGTCGGGGAACGGGCGGTCTACACGGCGACCTATACATTGGTGCCCGAAGATTTGGACACCACGATCTCCAATCAGGCAGAGGTAACCGCGCAAACGCCGGGTGGGACGAATGTGTCCGATCTATCCGACTCGGAAAACCCCGGCGATGGGGATGGCACCCCTTCGAACGGGCCGGGGGAAGGGCGCGATGATCCGACGACGATCTACGCCGGATCCGGCCCGGATCGGGGGGATGCGCCGATCACCTATGGTGATCCGCAACATGCCGACACCTCGCAATATTGGATCGGCGCGCTTAATGGCGACGGCGACGGTTCGGCGCAGCATTCCGTCGACGGGACGGGCGACGACTTGGACGGAAAAGACGACGAAAGCGAAGAAGCCTTTCCACAGCTCTACGGCGATCTGACCCGCACGGCGACAGTGGTCGTGAATGAGCCATCGCCCGGCAGTGGCTATCTACAGGCCTTCGTCGATTTCGGGGGCGATGGTCTTTTCCTTGGGGATCAGGTCGCGACCGATATCCAAGACGGCGGCCCGCAGGATCTCGACGGGGTGGTGAATGGTGAGATTTCATTCCCCATTGCCGTGCCCGTGACAGCGGTGCTGACCCCGACATTCGCCCGTCTGCGCTGGTCTTCGGCTGCCGGGGTGGATGCCCTGACCGCCGCCTCCGATGGGGAGGTTGAGGACTGCGGTATCACGATCAAGACCCCGCCGGATGCTGACCGTGGCGATGCGCCAGCGAGCTATGGCGATCCGCAGCATATCATCGAAGGCCCCGGTGCGCCTGAGGTCTATCTGGGCACGGTCCCACCGGACATTGATCTCTTGGCACAGAACTCCATCGGTGCCACGGGCGACGATGCGGATGGGTCCGACGACGAAGACGGGGTGGTTCTGCCGCAGTTCTATCGCGGGGGGCTGGCCGAGATTGCGGTCACGGTCAGCGATCTCAGCGGCGCTGCAAGATCGTCGTATCTACAGGCCTTTATCGACTTTGACGGGGACGGCACCTTTAACCAAGCCGGGGAGCAGGTGGCCCTGAACCTGCAAGATGGCGACCCGCTTGATAAGGATGGTGCCACCAACGGGTCGATCCTCTTTGAAGTCGCGGTTCCCGCTGGGGCCACAACCCTGCCCACCTATGCCCGCTTTCGCTGGTCGACCGACAGCACTGGTCTTAACACCGCTTTTGAGGGCGAAGTGGAAGACTACACGCTCACCATCTCCAGCGATCCGCCGCCGCTCGTTTGCGATGCATCGCTCTATGCGATCGTCGACAGCCCCTCAACCCTTGTGCGGATGACCTTCCGTGACGGCGGGGGCAGCTACGCCACAACGGTGAATTCCTCTGCTTCAACAGGGGATGACCGGGATGGGGCATGGGGATATAACGCGCTGGATGGCTATATCTATGGCGTGGATGCGAACACCCGCAGGCTCTACCGGATCGATGGGTCTGGGAGCATCACGGACTTTGGCAATATCTCAGGCGCGGACGATGCATTGAATGCCGGGGATATCCTGCCCAATGGTCGGCTGATCTACGAAGTAGACCAAGGTACCTGGCAGATCGTCGACCTGACCAACCCCGCCGCGCCAATCGCATTGGGAACGATCAATCTTACCATTGGAGTTAACCCGGAAGACCTCGCCTATAACCCCGTCGATGGGATCATGTATGGGATCGACAGAAACTCCGGTTTCCTGTTCCGCGCGGCGGTCAATAACGGCACACCGGGGAGTGTGACACCGCAAGCGATTGGACCGGCTGTCTATGCGGGCATGTTCGACGCGCTGTGGTTCGACCGTGACGGCAGGCTTTATGGCTATTCCAACACCACCAATAACCTCTACGTCATCTCCACCACGACGGGTGTGCCGCAGCTGATCTCTACCCTCACCTTTGACGAAGGCGGGCGCAGCGATGGTATCTCTTGCCGGGGGCCTGCGCCGATCCCGCTGGGGGCCATCTCGGGCAATATCTATGAGGATGCGGACGCGTCGGATGTGAAGGACAATGGGGAAACCAATTTCGGCGCAGGCGTGGGCATCTCGGTCTACGCCGACAATGGCACCCCCGCCAATACCGCCGATGACATCTTCCTCGTGACGACCGATACGCAGGCCGATGGCACCTATGCGGTGGGCGACCTGATGGTAAACACGACCTACCGTGTCGCGCTGGATGAGGCGGACCCCGATCTGCCCTCGGGGCTGACCATTGGCACTTCTAACCCGCTGATTGGCGTCCCGGTCTCGGGCAATAGCGTCACCACGGATCAGGATTTCGGGTTCGACCCGGCGGGCAGTGACCTTGAGCTGACAAAGATCGCCGTGGCCACCGGCACCAGCACCCCGATCAGCAATGTCTCAGAAGGGGACACGATTGATTGGATCATCACCATTACCAACGTCAGCGGCGGCTCGCCCTCAGGCGTGAAGGTGATTGACCAAATCCCCAGCGGCTTTGCCTATGTCTCTGACGATGCCCCTGCCACCGGGGATACCTATGACCCCAATACCGGCTTGTGGTTCGTGGATGAGCTGCTCAGCGGGGCAAGCGAGACCCTGACCATCACCACCACGGTGCTTGGCAGCGGAGATTTCACCAATCAGGCCGAGATTATCTATAGCTCGCTGCCCGATCCCGACAGTGATCCCAACACCGGGCCACTGACCGATGACCTGTTCGACCAACTGCCTGATGACGATGAGGCATCCTATTCAGTGAACCTGGTGACGGGCGAGCGGATCTTGTCGGGTCGGGTCTTTATCGACAACGGCGCTGGCGGCGGCACTGCGCATGACGCGCTGCTCAACGGAAGCGAAGGCGGGGCGTCCTCGGCAGTTCTGGAGATCCTCGACAGCGGCGGCGCGGTGCTGGCAACACCCGGCGTGGCGACGGATGGAACGTGGAGCTATGGGCTCTCAGGTGCCTACAGCGGGGCCATTACAATCCGCGCAATCCCGGCCAATGACTACCGCGCGATCTCGGAAGCAACGAGCGGGCTTCCCGACCTTGTGAATGCCAATCCGCATGATGGCGAATTTACCTTCACGCCAGAAGCCTTCGGTAATCGCATGGGGTTGGACATTGGCCTGCTGAAACTTCCCACTTTAACGAACGATCGGACAACGACGGTTGCACAGGGTCAAGTCGTCACCCTGCCGCATATCTATACAGCCACCTCCGAGGGGCAGGTGACCTTCTCCTACGCCGGGGCCACCTCGACCCCAACCGGTGCCTTCAGCGCAGCACTTTACCAAGACATTGGCTGCGACGATGCTCTTGATGGGCCGATCACCGGCCCCATCGGGGTCACCACGGGGCAAACCATCTGTATCGTCTCGCGGGTCTCTGCAGGGTCCGGCGCTGGGCAGGGCAGTTCTTACGTCTATCAGGTGCTCGCGGCGACCTCCTTCGCCCGCACTACGGTGACGAGTTCGGCCAGCAACACCGACGAGGTCTCGGTCGGGGGGCAATCCACCCAGATTGAACTGCGCAAAACGGTGGAGAATGAGACCCAAGGCACGTTGGAGAGCACCACCAACCTCGGCAGCGTGAATGACATCCTGCTCTACCGGATTTATCTGCGCAACAACGCGACCACGCAGGCGTCGAACGTCAAGATCTATGACATGACCCCGCCCTATACGAGCTTGTCGGAGCCCATCGTTAATCCACAACAGGTCTCGCCCAACCTCAGTTGCGATCTGGTGCGTCCCGCGAGCAATGTGGCGGGCTATGCTGGTGCGATCGAGTGGAACTGCACCGGGCAAATGTTGCCGGGCGGGACGGGCGCTGTGCAGTTCAGGGTTGGGATTCAATGATCCTTGGCCCCTCGCGGGCCGGGGCATCCTGATGCCCCGGCACTTCGGCCTCATCTGCGTTGTGCGAGACATCGACTGGACACAAGCGTTGATGGGGATGGAAGTATGTCGGGGAGACTCGTGCGCTCAGATGTTTCAATGCCAAGCATTACCCCGCGCCGCGCGCCAAACGATAGGTCCTCATTTCCTCTGTGGACGTGGATAGAGGAAAGTCCAACCACTGGGGCACAGCCGATCCTCCGGTCTTATCCCGCGTCCTGTGCCAAACGCAGGCCCATCATCTGCCAACGCTGATGCGGATAGAAGAACGTCCGATAGCTCGGGCGCAGCTGGTCCTTGGGCGTGGCGCAGGAGCCGCCACGCAGCACCCGCTGGTTGACCATGAACTTACCATTGTATTCGCCCAAAGCGCCCTCCGGCGGGCGGAAACCGGGGTAGGGGGCGAAGTCTGAGGCGGTCCACTCCCAAACGTCGCCCCAAGTGCCTTTCCCGGGAAGGGGGCGCAGGGCGCCGAGCGCTTCGGCATCACCCATCAGGTTGCCGCTGATCGGGACATCGCGAAAGGCAACCTCATGCTCCGCCTCGGTGGGCAGGCGGGCTCCGGCCCAGCGGGCAAAGGCCTCGGCTTCGTAATAGCTGACGTGAACCACCGGTGCGTCGAGCGCTACGGGCTGCGGCCCGCGCAGGGTGAAGGTCCACCATGTGCCATCCTGCTGCCACCAGTAGAGCGGGTGCTCCCATGCCTCGCGCTGCGCCACGGCGTGGCCTTCCATCAGCCAAAGCCGCGCGTCCCCGTATCCGCCGTCTTCCATGAAAGCGATCCATTCGCGGTTGGTCACCGGCCGGTCCGCGATCTCGAAAGGGTCGAGCCAGACCCTGTGGCGCGGCCCTTCGCAGTCGTAGGCAAAGCCGCGCCCGTCATGGCCGATCTCAACGAGGCCGCCCGCGTGGCGGTTAAAGTTCAGCGGGCTTTCTTCGGTGACCGGCAACGGTTCAGGGTCTTTGTAGGTGGGCAGGAGAGGGTTAAAGCTCAGCCCGTGGAGAAGGTCGGTGATCAGCAACTCCTGATGTTGCATCTCATGATGGCAGCCCAGTTCTACCAGTTGTGCGATCTCATCAGTATCATTGCGGCTGGCGTTCATCAGATCGTTCAGACTGTTCTCCACATGGTCCCGATAGGCCCGCACCGCAGCGCCATCGGGGCGTGAGACCAAGCCACGTTTGTCACGCGCATGACGCGGCCCGGCCTGCACATAGTAGGAGTTGAACAGCACGGCGAAACGGTCATCGGGAGAGCTATAATCCGTGACGCGAGGCTTGAGGATGAACTCCTCAAAGAACCACGTCGTATGGGCCAGATGCCATTTCACCGGCGAGGCATCCTCCATACTCTGCAGCATCATGTCTTCGGGGCAAAGTGGCGCAGCCAAGGCCTGCGTCCGGCTGCGGGTTGTCGTGAAAAGACTTAATGCCTCATCAGGGGACAGGGGCTGGGGCTTGGCGTTCATCTTGGGTGCTCCTTTGGTGGTCCGCAGACAGGCTCCACTATGGGGAAATTTAAGGCCGCCGCGTAGATTTCAAGCGATAACAGGTGCTCACAATTAGGAATGGGCCGCTTTGGCGCCGCCGCGCGCGTCCTATTGCTTGCCTTCCCAAGCTGAGCCTGCAATCGGTTGCACGAGTAAAACAGGCCCCAAGCCGCCTCGTTCAATCGCCCCAAGGACCGCCCCCGATGACCCAATTCTGCCTGACCGTGACCTGCCCCTCGACACGGGGGATCGTTGCCGCGATCGCCAATTACATCGCCGAAACCGGCTGTAACATCACCGACAGTGCGCAGTTCGATGATACGGAGAACGGCCAGTTTTTCATGCGCATCAGCGCGGAGGCCGAAACCGGAGCCACGCTTGAGACCCTGCGCGAGGGCTTCGCCGCCGTCGCGGAACCCTTTGGCATGGCTTATGAATTCCACGACCAAGGCACCACGATGAAGGTCGTGGTCATGGTTTCGCGCTTTGGCCATTGCCTGAACGATCTGCTCTACCGGGTGCGGATCGGCGCGCTGCCGATTGAGATCGTCGCCGTGATTTCGAACCACATGGATTACCAAAAGGTCGTGGCGAACCATGACATTCCGTTTCACTGCATCAAAGTGACCAAGGAAAACAAACCGCAGGCCGAGGCGCGGATTATGGAGGTGGTGGAGGATACCGGCGCCGAACTGATCGTGCTGGCGCGCTACATGCAGATCCTGTCAGACGCCATGTGCCAGAAAATGTCGGGGCGGATTATCAACATCCACCATTCCTTCCTGCCGTCCTTCAAAGGGGCGAACCCCTATAAACAGGCCTATGAGCGGGGCGTGAAATTGATCGGTGCCACGTCGCATTACGTCACCGCCGATTTGGACGAAGGGCCGATTATCGAACAGGACACCGTGCGGGTCACCCATGCGCAAAGCGCGTCTGACTATGTCTCGCTGGGCCGTGATGTCGAGGCCAGCGTCTTGGCCCGGGCGATTCATGCCCATGCCCACCGCCGGGTGTTTCTGAACGGTAACAAAACCGTGGTCTTTCCGGCATTTCCGGGGAGTTACAGTTCAAAGCTGATGGGGTGAGGGGGCGAAGCCTCGTGATCGCCGGATATGGCATGGATCACGGAGGCTTAGCACCTGCGTGATATCTGGGGCAGGGCGTGTAATCGGCCCGCCAAAGCCTGTGCGGATACGTTCAACGCTCTGACAATACACCATCAGGGCTGTGCGGAACGGAGAGGGTGATCAAGCTGGAGAAGTGGTGCCCCCACACGGCATTGAACTAACGTATCATCTGGTGTCAGCCTGTTCCAATAAATCTCCAAACCGCTGTTTTTAGTGCGTTTGGTTGTATCGTCCTGTTTCATCCAGTGCCATGCTATGCTACATATAGGGGTGGATTGATAGGGGGATAGGAATTTGGCGGCATTGAACAAGCTTTCTTCGGCCAAGGTCAGAAATGCCGCTCCGGGCAAATACTCGGACGGGGGCGGGCTTTGGTTGGTTAAGCGCGATGACGGTGGTGCTCAATGGGTGCTGCGAGTCACCGTCCACGGGCGGCGGCGCGAAATGGGTATCGGCAACCTTCAGGCTGTTTCGTTGAAGGAAGCAAGAGCGGCGGCAGAGAAATGGCGAGCCGTGGTGCGAGAAGGTAAAGACCCCATCAAAGAGCGTGACCGGCTGAAGCGATTGGCCGCTAAGGATGAGCACACCCTATCATCGGTTGCGCTAGAGGCATTCGAGGCTCGCAAGTCTCAGCTTAAGGGTGACGGTAAGGCCGGGCGCTGGTTCTCCCCGCTCGAACTGCATGTGCTTCCGAAAATCGGCAAGGTTCCCGTAGAGGAAATTGATCAGCAAGATATCAAAAACGCCTTGGAACCCATCTGGCATGAGAAGGCGGACACGGCCCGGAAAGCAATGAACCGCTTGAACATAACACTGGAGCATGCAGCAGCAATGGGTCTCAATGTGGATCTTCAGGCAATCATGAAAGCGAAAGCGCTTCTGGGGAAGTCGCGGCACAAGGCGAAGAACATTCCCTATATGCCTTGGCCAGAGGTGCCAGCTTTTTACAAGAGCCTTGCTGAGCAGACGCCCACCCATCTTGCATTGCGCCTGCTGATCCTGACATCGGTTCGGTCATATGGAGTTCGCTTTTGTCATTTGGATCAAATTGAAGGCGACGTGTGGACCGTACCCGAAGATAACACAAAAGGGCAGGTTGGTGCTGTAACCGACTTCCGAGTGCCGCTATCGAAAGAGGCTCTCGCCGTCATTGAACTGGCGAAGCCGCTAGCGCGGGATGGATACCTGTTCCCCGGTGCTCGAAAAGGAGTGATTTCGGATGCAGCGATGAGCCGCCATATGGAGCGGCAGGGGTTGGAGGCTCGTCCGCATGGGTTCCGATCAAGCTTCAAGACTTGGTGCGAAGAAACCACCGACGTACCCGAAGTGGTTGTTGAAACGTCATTGGCGCATGTCGACGGCAACAAGGTCAAGCGGTCCTACCGTCGGACGGACCTACTGGAGCGCCGTCGCCCGCTGATGGCTCGTTGGGCGGATCACGTCACAGGCAAGAATGCCAGCAAGGTGATCAGAATTGCGTAAGCCCCGTTCCTTAAATTTTGCCTTAACCGCAATCTGCTACGAATGGCATCATTCATTTAACAAAGAGATAACGATGACTGATAAAATTCTACGCTGCCGAGACGTTCAGGAGGTCACTGGTCTCAGCAGGTCAACAATTTACCGGATGATGAGCCGGAATGATTTTCCCAAAGCTACCAAGTTGGGCGTTCGCGCCATCGGCTGGCGGCAAAGCGCTGTGGATAGCTGGATCGAGGGGCGGTGTGATGGCTGACATATGTCTATCGGACCGACAGAGGCATGTGAGGACGAATGCCTGTCTCGAGTTGCGTATAAATGCCGCCATACCCAAAGACGACGGAAGTCTAGACCAAGCTCTAGCAATTCTTGCGCTGGAAAAGGCACGTTGGGAAGCACGGGGGACAGAAATCTATGAGCCGTCATGGCTGGCGCGAACGGTATTGGATGCCTTGCACCGCCAAATCGGCAGGAAAACGGTGGCTGGATTGACTGCACTGGCGATGACTTGCCTTGATAATGCTGGCAAGCGGATGAGCCTTCGAAGTGCAGCCGAGGTAGTCGCCGAATATGCAAACTCCATATCTGGCCTTCAGTTTATAGCTTGGAAAGGAGGGGCATACGAGGAAAGCGTAAAGCCGCTTGTAGGCGACGAAGCAACTATCAAGAAAATCTTTAGAGAATATCGCTCTGTAGCGCATATTTGTGCGGCTGAGATAGTCGCCGCTGACTACCTCGACTTTGGCCTGCCCTTCGAAACTAAGCCCGAGGCAGACGCCTGCTTCATTTCAACGGCAATCTATTATCAACTGCGATTACAGAAAGCGGAAAACTCTGCTCAATGGGGTCTTAGGAAGATCCGTTTTTCGCCACCATATTCCATCGAAGACTACCCTCCGCTGATTGCTAATGAACAGCTCGTTCAGAACCTGATCGGCCCTTGGTTGGACAGCAGAACAGCATAGGTCCCAAACGAATGGGGAGGGCTTACCGGAGGGGGGGAACATAATGTACCCCCGTTCCGTGCGGTCATTTGCGCATTCATATTCACTTCACCAAGACATCAAAAGGTGAAGCATGAAATACCTCAACCTCAACCAACTATCTGACAAACTGGGTGGCCGCTCCCGGTCCTCACTCTATCGCGACGTTGATGAGAAACGCATCCCCGCGCCGATCAAAATCGGGCAGAGGCTGTACTGGGTTGAAAGCGCGGTAGACGATGCCATCGCTTCTGCCCAACAGCATGCCGCTTAATGCAAACCCCCGCCCAATCCAAAGGATCAAGCAGGGGAGCTAATCATTCGACAGTCTTGGCGGACTACCCGAATGATAGCCGCGCTTGGTCCAAAATTCAAGGACCGATTATATGAGCAGCAACACAACGATTAACGGCAATCCCCCGGCAAACGCCCGCCGGAACAACCGGTGGCGCGACTTCCCGAACACCGTCAGTCCGGCCCAGTATCGGGTCACTGATGAAACCGGCAAAGCCCGAACTGTCACGGTTTCGAAGAACAAGCGCCGGGTGCTGGAAGGGCTGATGCAAGCCCCAATGTATTGCGCCAGCCCCGTTCGCATCTCGGACTTGGTTCACCTCCTCAAGCGTGACTACGGCGTAG
Organism: Sulfitobacter sp. W027; assembly: GCF_025143985.1. NCBI lineage: Bacteria > Pseudomonadati > Pseudomonadota > Alphaproteobacteria > Rhodobacterales > Roseobacteraceae > Sulfitobacter > Sulfitobacter sp. W027. Next base: position 1,969,723 of record NZ_CP083564.1, on the reverse strand, counting down.
ACATCGCAATGGACCTTTACGCCAATGACAGCGATACCGACCGTGCCAAATTTGGGGTCTACACCCTTAAGAGCAAAGTTGAGTTGATCAACGGGAATGGGGGCGCATGCTGATGGCCCTCAAAATACAGATTGCCCGCTTGCAACGCCTCTATGGCCTGACCGCAACCCAAGCCCGCCTTGTCGCTGGCCTGCACTACGGGGAGGGCGTTTGATGGACGGGTTGCAGATGCCCGCGAACGACCGGGGCCATCGCGCCTCGGTCAACCGCACTGCCCGCCGTATCGATAGCGTATCCCGGTCTCTGGGATACTGCTTGCATCTTGATGACCTCGACGCATGGCTGGGCTTCGCAGTCATCCTGCGCGCTCGTCTGAGCGAAACCGGGCGGGCAGCGCTGGCCTATGTCGCGTTGAAGGCGTTGCCGCCACATCAGGCGCAGGCTGTCGCAGAGGCAGCGCTGAACAGTGCTATGCCATCGACAGCGGGGCAACCCATCGCACCCCTGTTCAACCATATGGACGAGGCCGCATTTTGGGCCGATATGGCAGCCCCTGACGAGCGGGAGGCCTATTGCCTCGCCAGCTTCAAGGCGATGCCCTACGAGCGCCAGTCGGCCTTTCTCGACTTCGTACAGGGGAGGCAGGCAGCTTGATGCGCGATTTCACAGCAATGGCCGTGCAACTGGATCAGCACCGGGCGGAACACCCGACCGGCACTCATCGCTTGCCAACGCCTTTCATCTGGCAGGACCCCAACAGCCTGCCTCTCCGCCCGTGGGTCTATGGGCGGCATCTACTGCGCAAGCAGGTCGCCGTGACGGTTGCTCCCGGTGGGGTGGGCAAGTCCTCTTTGACCATTGTGGAGGGGCTGGCGATGGTATCTGAGCGTGAGTTGCTCGGGGAATGGACGGCTAAGGGCTTGAACGTCTGGCTCTACAACCTCGAAGACCCGCGCGACGAGATGAACCTGCGCATCACAGCAGCCATGCAGCACCATGATGTGCGGCCCGATGAAGTCGAAGGGCGGTTGTTTGTAGATACCGGGCGCGAGCGCGAGCTTTGCACGGCGGCACAGACCCGCGAGGGCGTCGTGATCGTAAAGCCTGAGATTGAGGAACTGGCGCGGGAAATCGCTGAACGGCAGATTGACGTGATGATTGTTGACCCGTTCGTCTCATCGCATCAGGCGGGTGAGAATGACAACGTCGCCATTGATCTCATCGCCAAGGAATGGGCGCGTTTGGCGGATCGGTGCAACTGCGCAATTGAACTGGTTCACCATACCCGCAAGACCAACGGCGTGGAGGCCACCACAGAGGATAGCAGGGGCGGCTCTGCGCTGTTGGCGGCAGCACGGTCTGGACGGGTGCTCAACCGCATGACAGCGGACGAGAGAGAGCAGGCAGGCATTCAGCCCGATGACCTCACCACCTACTTCACCGTGACCCGCGACAAGTCGAACCTCGCGCCCGTGGGTAAGCGCACATGGCGGCGCATGGTCTCTGTCGAATTGGCGAACGGTGAAAGCGTCGGCGTGGCCGAGGTCTGGGAATGGCCCGATACGTTCGATGGCTTCACCGGAAAGGACCTGCTGGCCGTGCAGCATGCCATTGAGGGCAAGCACCCGCGCTACTCGGATCAGTCGGGCAAGGACTGGGCCGGGGTTATCGTTGCCGATGTGCTGGGGCTGGATGCATTGAAGGACAAGCGCCGGATTAAGAAAATGATTGAGGCATGGCTGCATTCCGGGGCGCTTGTGAAAGGCAGCAAAACCGGCCCCATCAGAAAGCCAGTTCCGACGATTGAAGTCGGCGAATGGGCAAACGAATGATGTGCGTCACCACCCCCGAAAAGCAGGTGACGCAAGGTGACGCAAACACCCCCCAAAACCACTGCGTCACCACCCCTCCCCCTAAAGGGGGGGAGGGGGTGGTCACGCGCTCAGTTGGTTCTCGCGAGGTGGTGACGCAAACCGACCTGTCTCAGCAGCAAAAACATTCTCAGGAAAGGCAATCCGCATGAGCAAAAAGAACGACCGAAACAGCGGCGCGAAAACGGAAGGCCGGAACGCTGACGGCACCTTCGCCCCCGGCAACCCCGGCAAGCCCAAAGGATCACGCCACAGGGCCACGCAGGCCATTGAGGCGATGCTAGAGGGCCAGCAGGAGGCTTTGACGCAGGCAGCCATAGACAAGGCTCTGGAAGGCGATGTCACCGCTCTGCGCCTGTGCCTCGACCGTATCGCACCCGCCCGCAAGGATGCGCCAGTATCCTTTGCCCTGCCGGAAATTGAAACGGCAGAGGACGCCGCCAAGGCGGCAAGGGCCATTCTCAAAGCAATTGCTGACGGAGACGTGACCCCGCTGGAGGCAGCGACCGTCATGGCCGTGGTTGAGCAGTTCCGCCGCACCTTGGAAACCACAGAGATTGAACGCCGGATCACGGCATTGGAGGCAAGCAAATGAGCAGCACGAAACACAGACTTCGGGAACTTGAGCGCGGCAATCAACGCTTTGAAGTGCGACTAACATCACTGACCTTCGACATCTGCGGCGACACCGCTCAGGAGGGCAGTCAGACAGCCGCCTTCCACTGCGATGGCTTTGTCTTCGAAATCACCCGCACCCACGATGAAGACACAGACGCGTTTGCCCGCAGAGCAGAGGCCGAAGGCATGGCGCTGGCGCGGGCTGAATATCCCAAGGCCATCATATTGGCCCCCGGCGCAGAGGACCTTTGACCATGATACGAGAAAGCAGAGTGCAGCGTCTTGAAACGGCCTTCGGAGCGCCGCGCAAGACCATCATCGCTGTTGTTCCAGAGGCTTGGGACGAGGACGATGTACAGGCAGGCATCGCCAGACTTCGGCAGACCTCGGCGCTGCCCTCCACATGGGAGGTCAGTCTAACACGGGATCAGAACATCACCGCTGAACGCCTTCTGTTCGCGGGCAGCCTAGAGGCCTTATCCAAGCACGTTGCCAAACACAGCAGCAGGATCGGCGTAGCAATGCGGGAGGGGCAGGCATGAACCTCTTATCGAGATTTGAGCATCTGTAAAGGATACGCCGCAATGGGAATTAAGAACCGTATCGCTCGTCTTGAGGGCCATCACCCCGGCGCTGAAGAAATAGGCCCGGTTGTTGTACATTTCGTCAGCCCTGTTGAGGGCGAGGGCTATGGCATGGGTTATGCAACTTTTCTCGGCACAGGCATTCCCCAAATTTGGCGGGATGAGGGCGAAACCCGAGAGGAATTTGAAGCCCGAGCTGATCAGATTTGGAGCACGCGGGACCGTAAAGCACGTGACCGTAGTGAGGTAATATGATACCATCAACCAAAGGAGCGCGCGCCATGAATGACCCCGTAAAAGAACCCGCCCAGAACACGGAAAAGACGATGGGCGACATCATGCGCGAGATCATGGCTTGGCCTCTCCCAGCCTTGCCGCGCCCAACCCACAACGCCCCCGAGCGCAACCAGTAGGAAACAAGCATGTCACTGGACCCCCGTATCATCCTCGCCGGAACTCAGCCCGACTTCGTGAACGTGCTTGCGCGCTCTAATGAAGCCGCACAGCAGAAGAACGAGTTTCAGCGCACCAACGCGCTCAACAGCCTCTATCAGGAGCAAGGACCGCAGATTGCCGCAGGCGATCAGAATGCGCTTAACGCCCTAGCCGGGTTCGACCCCAAAGCCGCCCTTGGCGTACAGTCCGCCCGTCAGAACATGCGGATCAACGAGGAGGAGCTAAGTCTCCGCAAACAGTCTGCCGCACGAGAGTCGGCGAAGTGGGCACAGACGCAAGACGACCGCACCAAGGCAGAGCAGGCCCAAAAAATGCGTCAGGGGCTTATGGCTGCGGGTTCTGCGTTTGAAGCGGGGGACCAAGCGGGGCTTGACCGTATCTTGCAGGGGTATGGCGTTGAGCCTGTGCCGCTGGCTGAGTTCCCCTATCTTGCCGCGCAAGTGGAGGGAGCGCTTGAGGGGCTTTCTGCGGCAGGCCAGTTTAGCAAACCGCCCGCGCCGAAGTGGAAAGTGACCGACAGCGGGCAGGCAATCAATGAACTTGACCCGTTGGCCGGGGCACAGGACATTCCGAACTTTGAGGCGAATCCAAAGACGTCCGCCGCAGAGCAGAAGATTGAGCGTATCATCTCTGAGTATGGCGTTGACCGGCGCACCGCTGTCGGGATTGTGGACGGCGTCTTGAACGTCTCCCGCCACCCGCTCGACGGCTCGGTTGTCGTCACAGACCTTGCGACAAATCAGGTGGTCACACCGCAGCAGGCAGAACCCACGCCTCCGCCGGGTGGGTTGCCAGAGCGCACCAATTCATTCGAAGGCACGAACCCTCGTGGCGCGGTTGGTTTACCCGGCGTTGCGGCATCCCTCGCAAACACCATTCTCGACAGCGTGGGCCTTGGTCAGGCGGCACCGGACATTGACCGCGCGCAGACTGCAATGGACAGCCTTGCTACACGAACCGTGCAGGGGCTTTCAGCGCAGTGGCCGGGGCGTCCTTCCAACCTCACCCGCGAGATGATCGACAACATGACCGTGCGGCCCGGTGACTTTACGACTGGCCCCGGCAGAGCGGCAAACAAAGTTGCCGACATGAAGCGCGAAATCGAGCGGGCGATTGCCTCTGCCCACGAGGTTGCCAGCAGCCAAGGCAAGTACAGCAAGACGCAGATAGCCGAAGCGCAAGCGGCCTTGAACGACCTGTTGCCGCTCTACCAAGACTACATCGACCTTGGCAGTGCTCTCGGCGGCCATGCTGGCGCGGGCGAAGGGCAGACCAAAAGCGGCATCAAATGGAGCGTTGAATAATGGCAACTCTGAACATTGAAGGCCGCAAGGTCAAAGTTGACGATAGCTTTCTGAGACTGTCGCCGGAGCAGCAAGAGGCAACGATTGAAGAAATTGCGTCCAGCCTTGGCGTGAAGGGCGCGCAGCATCCGATCATGTCTCAAGTGAACCGGGGCATTGCCGATGGCGTGGGCGGGCTAGTGGATCTGATCAACCCGTTTGATGGCGACGAATTTGGCTTTTCCACCGGGTCGGCCAAGGATGGATTGCGCGGTGCCATGGAGGCAAGTGGCGTTGAGGTGGCCCAAGGCGAAGCGGAGGGGTTTGCTGACAACTTCTGGCGGGGCGCCGGAACAGGTGCTGCCGGGATGGTTCCCGCTGCCAAAGGTCTGCAACTGGCGCAGCGTGCCCCCGGTATGGTCGGGGCCATTGCCCAACGGCTTGCCCCTCAGGCAGCGACGACAGGGGGCGCAGCCACTGAAATGCTCGCCGCTGGCACAGGTCGAGGGTCGGGCGAGTTGCTTGAACAAGCAGGCGCGCCTGAATGGGCGCAGCAGACTGCGGAAATTGCCGCCCCTGCTGTTGCCTTGCCTGCCCTTGGGGCCACCGCGCGTGGCGCTGGTCGTGTCGCTTCCAAAGCCCCCGGCGCAGCACTTGCCCGCAGAACGGCTCAGGAGGTCAAGCGAGGCGTGTTGCCTATGACCCAACAGGGAGCCGAGGAAGTGGCCGCAGAACGCCTGAGAGGCCTCGTAGGGGGCGAGGAGCGCGCGGCAGAGCTAGGGCGCCGGATTGAGGCTGACAACGACCTAGGGCTTACGCCCGCGCAGCAGACGGGCGATCCTAACCTTCTGGGGCTTGAAGCGCAGGCGATGCGTGAAAACCCGCTTCTGCGCGAGGCCTTGGAAGCCAACAAAGCCGCATCACGGCAAAAGGCGGCAACCGCTATCGATGCCACCACCGGCGATGTGCAGGACGCGACAGGCTACTTTGAACGCAGGCTTGATGGGTTCCGGAAAAGTCTGAACGCGCAAGCTATCTGGGTCAAGGCAAAAGCTGGCGCGACTGAGGCAGGCACAACGCCCAATGCCACCGAGACGGAGAACTCAATACGGGTAGTCGATGCTATCCAAGGTCAGCTTGATGTCGCGTTGAAGCGTGAAGGCGCATTGTGGGGCGCTGTTCCCCGAGGGGCGAAGGTGAGCACCGACAATGCCCGCGCTGCCGCCCAGAAGGTTACCGACAGCATTCCCTATGCGCAGCGGGAGGATATCCCCAAAGCCGTCAGCGATATTCTGAGCGCCGATGTCTATGCCGAGGGGGCGACCGTCAACGACATGCACGGAGCCTATTCTAAGCTGCGACAGGTGGCTCGTTCAGCAATGGCGGGGACCGATCAGAACAAGAACCGTGCCCGCATCGCCAATGAGGTCGCAGAGGCCATCTTGAAAGACCTAGGGGCAGTCGATGGGGCAACGGATATTGGCCGCAAGATCAACGCGGCCCGCGCCTACAGCCGTGCTCTTCATGAGACCTTTGATCAAGGGACAGTCGGCAAAGTCTTGAACCGCACGATTGACGGGGACGGCACCATAGCACCTGAAACAGCTTTGGGGCGCACGGTGGGACGTGGCGGCGCTGTAGCGAAGGTTTCCGCCGAGGATTTGGAAAAGGCGGCACCCGAGGGCGGCGCGGCTATCGGTGACTTCCTCAAGGGGCGGTTTGCGGCTACCATGCGAGACGCCAGCGGCACCTATACGCCGAAGCGGGCGCGGGAGTGGATGCGCAACAACAGCGAACTTATGGGGCGCTATCCCGAACTGCGGGGCGAATTTGCGAAGGCTTTGCAGAGCAGCGATAGTGCATCTGCGTTTGCGGCGCGGGCCGAAGCCTGGATCAAGCTGGCTGACAAGAGCGCAGCGGCTCAGTTTGCGGGGACTAGGGATGGCAAAGCGGTCCTATCGATCATCGGTGCGGACAATCCGGCGAAGCAGGCCCGAGCGGTCGTATCCACCGCCCGCAAGGACCCGACTGGGAAGGCTTTGGCAGGCGTTAAGGCTGCTTTTTCTGATCACCTGATTGGCGGTGCGACCTCGAAGGATGGTGCGTTGTCCGGCAAGGGGCTGCTGGCGCTGATGCAGGACAAGCAAATGCAGTCTGCTATGGCGCAGGTGTTCGATAGCGGAGAAGTTGCGCGCCTGCGCAGGATCGCCGTTCAATTGGCGAAAGTTGACGCGAAGCCTGCCGCAGACGTGGGGAATGTGATGGACAGCCCCGCGAACAAGATGGTCGAGATGGTCGTCAGAATTGCCGCAGCACGGCATGGCGGCAGCATGGGTGGCGGGTCCATGGGGGGCAGCATCCAGACCGCCAACATCTTCACAGAGCGTGCCCGAAAGGCCCTCCGCAATCTGACAAACGACAGGGCAAGGCAACTGCTGCTGGATGCGGTAGAGGACCCAGACTTGTTCAAGGAGTTGCTGCGTACGCCTGCGAGCATTCGGCTGTCGGGGCCGAAGAAAAGCAGGCTTGCGCCTTACTTGATTGGTGCAGGCGCTGCGGTGGACTCTGAAGGTGGAGAGGGCGACTAACTATATTAATGGGAAGCTATACTAAGTGATCCGCCCATCGCATAAGTTCTGCGTTTGGGTGGAAGTCACCTTTTTCGAAAAGTTCATCGATTTTACGCAGGCGTGCCATGTCTTCAACTGGTAGTTCCACGGAAATTCCGAACTCTGCTTGGAGAATCTCCGTCACGTGATCGGCTAGACCTAAAACGTATCGGGCTACATTCCTTTCCTCCGAAACTTCAAAAAGGTCAGGCATTTCCACGTCAATTTTCTTTAGTGCAGTGCGCCTCCTTGCAAGACCTGCTGGATCTTCCGTCGGGTTTCCCGACTCTGCTGACAGCATCTCACGTGCTTTCGAATATGCACTCCCGATAGCCTTCCGTATGTCTTCCGACAAATACTGGACGGCATCAAATACCATCACCCTGTAAATTCTTTCTTTCAGAGGTAGGAAGTCAATTGTTTGGCCTAGCGTATCATGCTGGTCCACTAACTCCTCGTAAAGTGCCCACCGATTAGGCCATTCAGCACCACCGCCGAATCTTCCAGCCATCACCCTAGCTAGTACTATCTCTCGAGTATAAACTTGGACTATGCTCGTCAGGCGGTCGATCAGACTTGCTGCCTCTTTCTGTTTATCTTCCCAAAGCTCGGCCTCAACGCCAAAGCCTTTGAACCTTTTGAACCTAGATACGTTGGCGTAGATAAGGCAGAGAAAGAACATCACGAAGGCGGCGGTTGCTCCTGTTACGTCTGAGCTGACCAGAAATTTGACACTGAATACTAGGAACAGAAGTGATGCTAGATAGAGCAGCCCGCGCTCCCAATTTGTCTTGATCCAGTTCAATGTACTTAACTCCGATTTTCGACCAAACCTACACGCCGCTTAGCCTAGGGGGTAGATGCTTTCCGATCCCCGACTTGCCGAGTGACCGGTTTTCGCTATCAATTCATTTAAGGAGATTTTTGATGATAAGGTTCGTGCCAATATTGCTGATTGGCCTTGCGGGATGCGATATGCCCCAGCCGCAACCGCTTAGGCCAAGCCCGGCCATGCAGAAGATTCTGGAATCTTGTGAAGCCGGTAACCTCGAAGCATGCGCGTTTGCGGAGAAAACCTACCAGCAAGAAATGCAACGACGCGCGTCTATACCGCCTCCTGTATTTCAGCCCTACTATCAAAACCCTGCCGACTTTCAAACGCCGCAGCGGCGTCAGACGGTTTGCAGGAACAGCTTTGGCCAAGTGATCTGCGAAACGTCTTAGGGCCGATGCCCTGCCTGATGCTTGGATATCGCAAGCTTTCAAGCTGCAACCCGGCTGCAACTTTTTTGGTGCCAGATAATGAGAAAGATGCCACTACTTGTGCGTGCATATTTGATCGAATTATTTGGGAGTGGTTATCTTGACGAAAACATATTTAGCAGCAGCTATGATAATCTCGTTGGCAGCGTGCTCGGCGAACACTAACACAGGCCCACAGGATGTCGCGCATTCGTTAGCCTTTTCAAAGCAACTCTCAGCTTCAAGCACTGGTAGCCTTTGTGCGACCTACACCTCTTCGGCCACGACTCCGCTGGTTAAGATGATGCTTGAAGCGGAGTTGGGCGCTCGCAACGTTGCCCACTGCGACCGCACACATGTCGGCGGGCAGTCTGTGGCCCAATACAATCGGCCCAGCTTTAATAGAGCAGATGGCGAAGGTGCTACGTTGGCCTCAGATAAAGATTGCAGCGACTTTGTGAATGGAGCGCACGCACAGAGGTTTTTTCTGGCAGTGGGTGGACCATCGAGTGATCCGCACCGCTTGGACAGAGATGGCGATGGTTTGGCTTGTGAGTGGGGAACTGCTGTCACACGCCTATACAGCAAAGCGCTTGCCCCCATCCGTCGCGCCACGCCCCGCCGAACGAGCAGTTCGCGTTGCTACGTAGGCCCGCGTGGCGGCACCTATACTATTACAGCAAGCGGCAACAAAAATTACGGCGGCTGCTAGCATTTGGCCGCCAGAGCCGAAGAAAAGCAGGATTGCACCGTATCTGATTGGTGCCGAGACTGCGGTGGCTCTGGAATAAACCAAAACGCCACGCTGTATTATGCAGCGTGGCGTAAGGTGCCTAGGGTGTCACACGTGACATGGCTGCATTACTGGCTGTCGTCTACCACCAAGGTGATTTCACCAGAATTGGCGGAGTTGACTGCAACCACCTGATCAACCGAATATCCTTCGGCCTCCAACGCGGCCATCAACTCTGCGTTTGCCTCAATCTCCGTGCGCAGGTCAGCAATGCTTTCTTCCTGCTTACTCAGAGCATTGTCTAAAGCGCTTGCGTTCTCCGCAGCTTCACCTTTCAGATCAGATAGCAGTGTGATCGTCGCGTCAGCTTCCGCGTCAAGGCCGGACACTACTTCCGCAGATACCTCGGAACTCTGGAGGCCGGAGATCAGCTGTCCATAGTTCCCCTTCGCAGCTTTGGAATTGCCTTTGTCTGCTGCGGCGTTGCTGTTGCCAGATGCATTGGTCGACGCATCTGCACCTGCACTCGCTCCTGCACTAACGTCAGCACCAACACCAGCGCCTGCATCTGTGCTGGTGGATTGAGCGAAAGCTGCTGTGGAAACTGTTGTTGCCATCAGTGCAGACATCAGAGTTTTCATAGTCATTGGCATAGTGGTTCCTCCTTCATTCTGCCCATGGGTTACGGGCAGGGTAAGGCTGGAACTTCGATGGGTTGCCTTAGTTCCGGCGTGGTTTTAACGCTTGGCAAGATAGCGCCAGATAGCATTCATTTCGGCGAAACCTTGCTACCAAAATGGACAGCAGAAAGGACGATATGATTAAGCTCTTACTTGTCGAAAATGACTTAGACATTTGTGAATTAGTGAGGCTTTCGTTAGAACTCCATGGTGAATTCGATGTGGTCGATTGCTCTTCAGGAGAGGAAGCACTCCGCATAGTTGGCGACTATAGGCCGGATGTTTTCTTGCTCGATTTCATGATGCCTGAAATGTCCGGTCCGCAGGTGCTTAAGAGGTTTCGTGAAGTTCCGGAGCTTGCAGACGTGCCTGCAATTTTTCTTACTGCCCGAACATGGGAAGCCACCAAATCCGAATTGATAGATTTGGGAGCCAAGGAAGTTATCTATAAGCCATTCAAGCCCACTATACTTGGCGCTCAGGTCAAAGCAGCAATCGAGCGATGATGGCGCACTGCGCGGCCTATCCAGTATCGGTCAGTGTTGCAGCCATGTATGCATCCACTGAACTTAAACCGCGATCATGCCGCATGGCTGATCAAGAGTAGGAGCGACATTAAAGCGGCTACTCCGGCGCAATATAAACGTAGGAATTTCATATCGTCCTCCCACAGAGATTTCATATCACCCTCCCACGAAGTAAGTATTATGTAGTCTGTATTTAGGCGACCACAAGCAACCCAAGGGTGAACCGACCGTTACTGCGCGCCTAACAGTGCAACGCTTTTCTAAAATTTGGTTACGGAAACACCGCAGAAAAGTATCGCAACATTGGAGATACCCCGCTTCCGATGTTGTGTTACATTCCTCCGGTGTTGTCGTACTCAACCCGGCGAGTAACGGGGGGAGAAGCCTTACAGACGAGTTACGAGGCTTCTTTGTGGCTGCATCGCCACCCACTTTGTTCAGAAGCTAATTCCGTAGAGTGGCCCAATGGTGGCGCGCTAACATAACTCTGATGTCGAGGGCGCTCCACAGGACGCCGAACAAGCCAGCAACAATAATTGCATCCATAGCCGTAGGCGGCTGGAACCCTTCATTGCGCCAGTAGCCGACAGCAGCTGCCCCTAGTGCAAGTATTATGGGAATCCATTCGCGTTCCCGCTCAAGCCGCCTTACTTCTTGTATTCTGTCATCCGGTTCGGTGTTCATTTTAATTGCTCCTCCATGCAAATTGACGCCGAGGTTGTCACGTCACCGGCAGCCAAGAATTTGACGCCCATATTTTCATAAACCGCCCGAACAGCGTTGATGGTTGACTGCTTTGCATCAGAGCCGTTCTCAATTCTGGAAATTGTGTTCGGAGTTACACCTGCGGATGATGCAATTTCGCGCACACCGAGCTTTACCAATGCGCGCGCCATCCGTGCCTGATTGCTATTCATAGCTACCATGTCCTTTTTATAGATACGACGTATTGACTACGCGGTATGGGTTCATATATACAGTGTATCGATACGACGCTACTGATGCAAGAAAGGGACGGCAAATGACTTACAATCGCAAAGCTATCATGACCGCAGCTTGGGAAATCGTTCGCAAAGCCAACGTGGCTCTCCACGGCTTCCGGGCCATCATGCGCCGCGCCCTGAAAGCCGCATGGGCCAATGCTAAGCATGAACGGGCGATGGAAGTGCGGGAGGCAAAGCAGGCGCTGGCATCCCCTGAAGTGACCCGCATCCAAGGCAAAATCGCGATCCTCGAAAGCAAGACCCATTGGGAGCAGCCCGACTATGCCCGCATCGGTGTCCTGCGCGCCGCACTGAGAGCGGCACAGGAGCACGACGCCGCAGCCCAAGACTATGCCGCCAAGCGCGACCTGATCGCCTCTGCCGGTGGCCGTTTCTGCGCTGTCACGTTTACGAAGGCCGACGGCAGCGAGCGCACCATGCAGGTGCAGCCTGCTACCTTGCAGCGTCATGTGAAGGGTGATGCCGCCACAGAGGCCGGAAAACGGGCCGTAGGAACGCGCAAAGCTCGCCACCCTCATCTGCTGCCTGTCTGGGACGCAAAGGCCCGAGCGCCCCGCTCTGTGAATCTGGCGACCATCTTCCGCATCGTCGTCGATGGGGTTGTCCACGAATACCGCGCTTGATCCCGAGCGCATGGCGGGGCTGATGCCTCGTCAGCTTAAACCAAAGGAGACTACCATGAACGACCTAGAAACAATCCGCTTCCGGCTCAACCAATTCGCAGAGAGTGCAGGGGATACCGCGCCTTCAATGATCCTAAGCGCAGATGGCGCACCAAGCCGAGAAATCATGGATTACTGCGACAAGCATCACCTAACGCTCGACTGGGCGCTTCTCGGGGACGGTCCGACCCATCGTAAGCCAAAAGCGCCCTTGCTGGCCGATGTCGAATTCGACGCAATCTTCCTGCATGGCCTGCTGCAAGGGCTGGACCTGCTGATCAGTGAAGCTGAAAGCAAATCCTCGCCCGCTTCGAACGCCGCTCATGCCTTGGCACAAGAGGTGATCAGCAAGAGCGAGCGCTTGGCCGCTGACTTGTCCAGTCTGGTGGATGCCACCCCTAACGCACGGAAGGCGCAACTGGAGGCGAACCAATGAACATGAACCTCGCAGCCGCAATCTCCAATGCATATGATCTCAGCAGCATTCTGCGCGTGTGTGTTCGCTCTCTCGAAGGAGATGCGCCAGAACAGCCGGGAGACGGAGAGGCAACAGCGCATACAGTCAAGCTGGCGGGGAACATGATTGGTGACCTAATCAGCACCCTTGAACTGGTTGAACTGAGAGGGGACCTGCCAAGCCAAGCTGCCAGCCTACGGACCGGTGCCGTTCGGCTGCTCAATCAATGGAAGGCCGAGCGCCGCAAGCGGGAAGCGCTGATCAATTCGACGCCCTCTGAACCGGAGGAGGAGCCTGCCGAAATGGGTGAGCTTGATCAAACCATTGAATGGCTTGCTGAACGCATTTCCTGCTTTGAGCCTCAATCAGATGAAGACGCAGCCGCCATGCTGGAATGGTGTGTTGAGGACTGCGCCGGAGAACTGCTGTGCGAGCAGTATCCGCGCGCGCAGAGGGCCGTGATTGAATACCTGCGGGCCAAGGTCTAACGAACCCGCCTGCGCCCCTCTGCCGGGGCGTGGGCAACGCGGTGGGGGCCGCATTGGAGACTGTCAGCAAATGAACTTCTACACCAACAACCGAAACTGGTCCGACAGGTTCTTGCCTGAGATTAAGCAACTCATCGGCGGTTATCTTTTGGAAACCGCTGCCGACCCATTCGACCACATTCAAGCCACCGACCTCATGATGCTGGATGCCCGCGACATGCGGGTTGCGGCACGGGTAAGGCGTCCCGGCTACGCGCAGCGCTATCCCTACCAGTTCACCATACGCTCAGCAGTGGCATCTGGCGCGCAGACCGAGCTTTCCAAAATTGTGAACGGTAACGGTGATTGGATGTTTTATGGCCATTCTAACGCCGACCAGACGGGCTTAGAGGCATGGTGGTTAATCGACCTACGGGCCTTCCGTGCGGCGCTCATCCGCAACAGGGTGAACGCTCCGCAAATTGTAATGGGTGACCAGCGCAATTCAGACGGGACGCGGTTCAAGTGGTTTGACTTGCGTTCGTTCCCCGATGACCCGCCGCTGGTAGTGGCGTGTTCAAGGGCGGGGCAAAACTAAACCGTTCTGTCTCAACATTTCCGAGATTTAGTGGTTTCGAGTTAATATAGATTATAGCGCCCCTTCCGATATCTGGTAGAAGGCTAGCGAAAGCGGCCCGAACCGTACCCATAAAATGAAAGTACGTTAAAGTCGGATGTCTTCTAAAAATAACGAGGATGAAATTCGCTTCATCCATAGAGCTCGTCGCTGGCGGAGGTCATACTGGTTGGCCATCGCAACCTTAGTCGTTCTCTGGGGCTATGCCGTCTATGAGGTGGTCGGTTACGTAGTGGGCAGCTAGCGCCGTCCCAAAGTGAGTTAGCCAAATTTTTTTAGTCAGCTTGCTTGCCATCGCATTGGATCAGCCCACTTTCTCGTCATGGCTGATGATGACGAGAAAACGAAGCGGCAAACACGTCGATGGACGCTTGAGCGCATTGCGTTCGCGGCGGCTGTTGGCATGCTGTGGTTACTTGGTCTCGCCGTAGCCCTCTACATCTGACTTTTGGCATCTTCTCTGGGTTTGCCGCGATTCCTTTCTCAGCATAGCTTTGCTAACTCGAACAGAAAAATGCATGGCAAGACCGATACCGCATGTCATTGATCACATTGCGTGAGCAACAAAGGGAGGCAACCTGAATGACTGACTCTGAGCGCATCAAGCTGTTAGAGGCTGCTTTGATTAAGTACGTAGAGATGTATGGGTTTATTGACGAAGCACGAGATTATTATCTCCGTTTGCACCAGCTCAAGTCTCTCAAGCCAAACTAGCAATATTTTATATTACGAAAAGCTAAGGGCTGGGGTACAGACGCCTCAAACTCCGACACAAAGTCGGCACTCTTGATAATTGTTAAACTAGCGCCAAGCGTGGTTGAGCGGTGCTCTGAACTTGATACTTCTGCGATGAATATTTTGCGGGGGTGGGCAATTGTCGTCTAACGATCACAACAATCAAAACATTTTGGCGCGGCTCATCCAGCGGTGGAAGCTAGCATATTTAATTGGAGCTTCGATCATAGTAGCGCTTTGGATTGCAGCAGCATATGAGCTGATCACCTACATGCTCGAAAGTTAGAAGAGGCAGCTCCCAATTTTCGACATGGGTGACTTGTCGCTTTGCTTGTCACCTCTACCTTGAGCCTATGGCATCTGAAGAGCAGAACAAAATGACCAAGAAACGGAAAGTCCGGGAGCGCAGGGCGGACAGCGGGCAGGTGCGAGAGCGCTTGGCGTTTATTCTGGCTTTGTTAGCGCTATGGTCGTTTGGCTTCTGGTTCGTGCTGACCCACTGATGCGCTGTGGGATTACCAGACTACAGCCCCAACAAATTGTGATTGAAATTAAACCTAATCGCACACAGTGGGGTGGATTGTAGGGTGGATGTAATTTGATCGGGCTTCGAAAAGCCTATCTATTTCAATTAGTTGCAATGCAATAGTGGTGCCCCCACACGGACTCGAACCGCGGACCTACTGATTACAAATCAGTTGCTCTACCAGCTGAGCTATAGGGGCACTGAGGGCTCATTTAGAGAAAGGACGCGGGGGGTGCAAGAGGGGAAATGCGAGTTTCTTTCGGATTTTACACGGGCCGCGCGACGGGCTATTCAACGCCAAGGTTTCAGCGGTTGAGCGGAGTATTATGCAGCTCGTTTTGCACACAGGTGTCCATTTCACAGAAGACGAGCGGCTGCTGAAATGCCTGCTGCGCAATCAGGACGATTTTGCCAAGACGGGCGTCAAGGTGCCCGGGCCCAGCACCTATCGCAACCTGTTTCGCGACACGCTTAATGCAATGCATAAGGCCGAGCCGTCAGAGGTGGCGCGCGATGTTTTGTTGGATGCGATTCTCGACGAGGGGACAGCCAAGCGGGTGATCCTGTCGGACGCGAATTTCTTCCGCTCGCCTGCCACGGCCCTGCAAGAGGGGGTGCTCTACCCCGCCGCCGCCGTTCGGATGTTGCGCATGGCGCAGCTTTTCCCAGACGATGAGATTCGCATCTTCATGGCGATCCGAAACCCCGCATCGCTGGTGCCAGTGCTTTACGAGAAAGCGGCAGATAAGACCTCGGCTGCGTTCTGGGGAGAGCGAGGGCCGGAAGACCTGCGCTGGTCCGAGACGATTTCCCAATTGCGTGAGGCGGCGCCGGGGATCCCGATCACCGTCTGGTGTAACGAAGATCTCCCGCTGATCTGGGCGCAGATCATCCGTGAGATGGCCGGATTGGAGCCGGAGACCAAGATCAAGGGCGGCTTTGATCTGCTGCATGCGATCATGTCCGAAGAGGGGATGCGGCGGTTCCGCAGCTATCTCGACACCCATCCCGAGATGTCCGAGGCGCAGAAACGGCGGGTGATTACAGCGTTTCTCGACAAATACGCGCTGGAAGAAGAGATCGAGGAAGAGCTCGATATGCCCGGTTGGACCGAGGAATTGGTCGAGCGGATGACGGCACTTTATGACGCGGATGTAGAAGTCATCCGCGCCATGCCGGGCGTCACCCTGATCGCGCCTTAAACATTGGCTTCAGCCAGTTCGGTGATCACATCGTAGGCCACGGCTACATCCTCGGCCGTGGCGGTGAAAGCGCCTGCTTGAAAGCGGATCACCAATGCCCCGTCGATGCGGGTCTGGGTCAGGTAGATCCGCCCATCGTCGTTGATCCGATTGAGCAGGTCTTGGTTATGCGCCTCATGGTCTGCGGTCGCCAAATGGCGGAAGGTGAAGAGGGAGAGCATTGGCGGGGTCACGATCTCGAACCCTTCCGTCGCCTCCAGCCGTGCGGCCAAGTCCTGCGCCCATGTCACATGGTTGCGGATCATCTCGCGCAGCCCTTCCAGCCCATGGGCACGGATCAGGAACCATAGTTTCAGTGCCCGGAAACGGCGGCCCAGCGGCACGGACCATTCGGAATAGTTCACAATCCCATCCGCGCCGTGGGTCTTCAGGTACTCCGGCTGGATCGCCAGCGTGCGGACCAGATCGTCAGGATTGCGCAGAAAATGCGTGGTGCAATCAAACTGGGCGCCCAGCCATTTGTGCGGGTTCATTACCACGGAATCGGCGCGTTCGACCCCGGCCCAAAGGGCGCGGAACTCTGGACAGATCATCGCTGATCCGGCCCATGCGGCATCGACATGGGTGTAGAGCCCTTCGGCCTCGGCCACATCCATCACGGCGGCGATGTCATCGCTGGCGCCCGCGCTGGTGCCGCCGGTGCAGGCGATGATCCCCGCCGGTAGATGCCCCGCCGCGCGGTCGGCAGCGATGGCGGCGCGCAACGCGTCCGCGTCCATCGCGCGGGTCGGGCCTTGGGTCGGAATGCGGACAAGGTTCTCTTCGCCTAGCCCTGCGATCCAGATGGCGCGGTCGACCGACGTATGCACCTCTGCCGAGCAATAGACCCGCAGGCGCGGCTGGCCTGACAGGCCCGCTTTGTTGCCCTGCCAGTCCAAGGCCCGTTCGCGCATGGTCAGCACCGCGCAGAGCGTGGCGGAACTGGCGCTGTCTTGGATCACCCCGGTGAACCCATCAGGCAGGCCGATCGCCTGGCGCATCCAGTCGCAGACGCGGGTTTCCAGCTCGGTCGCCGCCGGAGAGGTCTGCCAGAGCATGCACTGTGCCGCGATGGCCGAGACGAAATATTCCGCCAGCACCGAAACGGGTGCCGCGTTGGCCGGGAAATAGGCAAAAAAACGGGGGTGCTGCCAATGGGTCATGCCGGGCAGGATGGTTTGTTCGAAATCGTCGAAAATCGACTGCATCGCCTCGGCCCCCTCGGGCGGCGCATCGGGCAGGGCAGAGAGCACCGCGCCGGGCGCCACCTGTGCACGCACCGGACGGTCGCGCAAACCTGCGTGGTAATCGGCGGCCCAGTCGGCGGCGCGGCGGCCCCACTTTCGGAAATCTTCCCAGTTCATGCGCGGCTCCTGTCGGTTTTAATTCTGGTTGTCATCCGCATTTCCTGCCCCATGTTGTTGTATTGTCTCACTGTTGTTCCGCGCGGCTTGGCCTCTTCAAGAATGTTGTCGCAGCGGTTATGGTGATCGTCACGCCCTTTTGGGCAGTCTTTGACTTGGTAAGTAGCGATCAGGAAACCGTCAAGAATGGCCACAATGCCCCCCCTGCGCCGCACGGCCCGCTCCCTTCCGATTGCCCTGTTGCGCGCGCGCGAAAGGGTGATGGGGCCGATCCGGGAAATCCTGAACGAAAGCGGCATCTCGGAACAGAAGTTCCGGGTGCTGCGTGTCGTTGAGGAATCCGGCCCAATGGAGCAAACAGCATTGGCGCAGCAGGCCTGTCTGCTGCTGCCGAGCCTGACACGCATGTTGCGCGCGATGGAGGAAGAGGGGCTGCTGAGCCGTGCCAGTGATCCAGATGATGGGCGCAAGTCCATCGTCACGATCACCGATCAGGGCCAACAGATTTTGCAAGACCACGCGGGCGATGCCGCGGCGCTATTTTCCGATTTCGAGGCCCGTTTTGGCAAGCAGCGGATGGAAGACCTGCTGGATATGCTCGAAGACCTCGTCAATCTGGACATGCAGAAAAAGACCGACGGGCCGAAGAAAGACTGACGGGCAAGGGGTTTACGCCCCGTTCACCGCCCGCCGAACCGCGCAAATCCCCGCCAGGGTCATACGGCTGCCGTCAGCCTCGGTCGCGCGCGCGCCCTGTTGCGACAAGGCCCGCAGATAAAGCGGCGTAGCGCCGCCCGTGCCGATTACCGCCAGCTTCTGCCCCAGCCAATAGGCCCGCGCCGCCGCAAGTTCCGCGCCGATCAGGGTGCCGGCCAGCCGCGCCTCTGCAGTGGGGGGCGGGACGTTGCCCAATGCCAGATCAGCCCGGATGGAGGCTAGCCGTCCCGCCAGCCGCTCGGGCCGCGACAACCCGTCGCTGAGCGCGTCGTCAAAGGACGTGTCATCCAGCGCCGTGCCCTCGGCGGGCGTGCCTTGGCCCAAATGACCCAGTAATTCTCCGGTCAGGAAGGTCTGAAAGCTCACCACTTCTCCCGCGCTGACCTGCGCCCAGACCGAAGTCGCCCCCGGAAGGCAGATGACCCCGTCCCAGTCTTTGTTCAGGCTCAGAAACCCCGCGATCCGGGTTTCGGCCCCTTGCAGCAGCCCGCTTGGAGTCTGTTGTCGCAGGGCGGGGATGACCTGAAGGTCGAAGTTCCCTGTTGCGACCGATGTTGTCGCTTGGGCAATCGCATCGCAAGGGACCGCGCGGGGGGCGGCATTGGCCCAACCCGCAGGAAGCCCGGCCACAAATGCCGGTAGGCGCGGCAGATCCCACGGAGCGGTGAGGGTTTTCAGTATCGCGTCAAGCGCCTCAACAGAGGACAGCTGCGCGGCGTCGCCCTCTGCTGTAGCGGTCTCAAGGGCCGAGCTGCCCTGCATCGCCCAGAGCTGCAGGCGCGTCTCTTGCACCTCTACGGCCAGCCAGTTTGCCGTGCTCACGTCTGTCATCTCGCCGACCTTTCTCGTGAATTTCCCGTCTGGCATAGGCTTTGTGACCAGTGGGTTCAATCCTCCTGCACCCCATTCCCCAAGAGTTACTTTAAGCATGAAATATTTATCCTTGAACGAAAGGGCGACTCGTCCTAGGCTCCGTTTCAAAGCGAACCAGAGGGGAATTTCGATGCGTGCAATCTGTCTTGGCGGTGGTCCTGCGGGGCTGTACTTCGCGATTTCGCTGAAACTGCGCCAGCCCGAGGCTGATGTGACAGTGATGGAACGCAACCGTGCCGATGATACCTTCGGTTGGGGCGTCGTGCTTTCGGACGAAACGCTCGATAATCTTGAAGCCAATGATCCGGTCTCGGCACGCGAAATCCGCAGCCACTTTGCTTATTGGGACGACATCGCCCTGCACCATAAGGGTCACGTGATCCACAGCACCGGCCACGGCTTCTGCGGGATCGGGCGCAAACGTCTGCTGCTGGTCCTGCAAGAGCGGGCGCGCGAGTTGGGCGTGAACCTGCAGTTCGAGACCGAGGTCAAAGCCGCCTCCGAATATATGGACGATTACGATCTCGTGGTTGCCAGCGATGGACTTAATTCCAAAACTCGGATGGAATTCGAAGAGACGTTCCAGCCCGACATCGACGTGCGCCGCTGCCCCTTTGTCTGGCTCGGCACGCATCAGAAGTTCGACAACGCCTTTACCTTCATCTTTGAGAAGACCGACAAAGGCTGGATCTGGGTCCACGCCTACCAGTTTGACAAGGACACCGCGACATTCATCGTGGAATGCAGTCAAGAGACTTTCGACGCCTACGGCTTCGGCGAAAAGACCCAGGAAGAGACCATCGCGATCTGCGAGGAGATCTTCAAAAACCACCTTGGCGGCCACAAACTGATGACCAACGCCACCCACATTCGTGGCTCGGCTTGGATCAAATTCCCCCGCGTACTCTGCGAGAAGTGGAGCCACGAGAATGTCGTGCTTCTGGGCGATGCCTCGGCCACGGCGCATTTCTCGATCGGGTCGGGCACGAAACTGGCGCTGGAATCGGCGATTTCGCTGGCGAAACATGTCAGTGATGATGCGGACCTGCCGACCGCCTTCGAGAAATACGAAGAGGCCCGCCGCCTCGAAGTCCTGCGTCTGCAATCAGCGGCGCGCAACTCGGTCGAATGGTTCGAGGACGTGGAACGCTACCTCGACCTCGACCCGGTGCAGTTGAACTACTCCATGCTGACGCGAAGCCAGCGGATCAGCCACGAGAACCTGCGCGAGCGTGACCCCAAATGGCTGGAAGGGGCCGAGAAATGGTTCCTTGAACAGGCCGGTGCCGACACCAATGGTCCGGTCCGCGCGCCGATGTTCGCGCCCTTCCGCCTGCGCGACATGAAGCTCAAGAACCGCATCGTGGTCTCGCCAATGGCGCAGTACAAGGCGGTCGACGGCTGCCCGACCGACTGGCATCTCATCCATTACGCCGAACGCGCCAAGGGCGGCGCCGGGCTGGTCTATACCGAGATGACCTGTGTGAGCCCCGAGGGCCGGATCACGCCGGGCTGCCCCGGCCTCTATGCGCCTGAACACGAAGCGGCGTGGAAGCGCCTGACCGATTTCGTTCACGCCGAGACCGACGCCAAAATCTGCTGCCAGATCGGCCATTCGGGGCGCAAGGGTTCGACCCAGCTTGGTTGGGAAGAGATGGACGCGCCGCTGAAGGCGGGCAATTGGGAGATCATCTCGGCCTCCGCGATCCCGTGGTCCGAGAACAACGCGGTGCCCAAGGCGGCGACGCGCGCGGACATGGACACAATCCGCGACGAATTTGTCGAAGCCACCCGGATGGCCGACCGTGCCAACTTCGACATGGTCGAATTGCACGCGGCCCATGGCTACCTGATCTCGTCCTTCATCTCGCCGCTCTCGAACCAGCGCGACGACGAATACGGCGGCAGCTTGGAGAACCGCATGCGCTACCCGCTGGAGGTATTCAAAGTGATGCGTGACGCTTGGCCCGAGGAAAAGCCAATGTCGGTGCGTATCTCAGCCAATGACTGGGTCGAAGAAAACGGCGTCACCCCCGAAGAGGCCGTCGAGATCGCCCGCATGTTCCATGAGGCGGGCGCCGACATCATCGACGTCTCGGCGGGCCAGACCTCGAAACAGGCCAAGCCGGTCTATGGCCGTATGTTCCAGACCCCCTTCAGCGACCGCATCCGCAACGACGGCGGCATCAAGACCATGGCCGTGGGCAATATCTACGAGGCCGACCACGTGAACTCGATCCTCATGGCGGGCCGCGCTGATCTGGTTTGCCTTGCCCGTCCGCATCTGGCCGATCCCTATTGGACCCTGCACGCCGGTGCCGCCATCGGTGACCGCCACGCCGACTGGCCGCTGCCCTACGGGCCGGGCCGCGATCAGGCATGGCGGCTCGCGGACCGCGCTGCGGAGATGGAGAAGGTATGAGCCATATCGTCATCACCGGCGGCGGCACTGGCGTCGGTGCCGAAATCGCACACGCTGTGGCCGGAACCGGCGCGAAGGTGACCATCATGGGCCGCCGCGAAGCACCGCTGCGCGAACAGGGCTTGCCGTTCCAGACCTGTGACGTGACCGACGCGGACGCCGTTCAGGCGGCCTTCGCCGCCGCGCGCGCGGAAAACGGCCCGGTCACCGGCGTTATCGCAAACGCAGGGGCCGCGCATTCCGCGCCCTTTCACAAGATCACCGCGCAGGACATGAGCGACATGCTGGCGGTTAACGTCACCGGCGTCTTCAACGTCTGGCAGGCGGCGCTGTCGGAGATGAAAGAAGCCGAGCAGGGGCGGCTCATTGTCGTGGCCTCCACCGCGGGCCTTAAGGGCTATCCTTACGTCGCGGGCTATGTCGCCGCGAAACACGGCGTCGTCGGCCTCACCCGCGCGCTGGCGCTGGAACTGGCCCGCACGGGCATCACCGTCAATGCAATTTGCCCCGGTTTCATCGACACGCCGCTGCTGGAACGCTCGGTCGAGAATATCACCAGTAGCACTGGCAAGAGCGCCGAGGAGGCCCGTGCCCTTCTGAAACGCGCCAGCCCACAGAACCGCTTTGTCGAGACCTCCGAGGTCGCCAGTGCCGTGCTCTACTTGCTATCGGACGCCGCTGCCTCAGTGAACGGCCACGCTCTGTCTTTGTCTGGGGGCGAGGTATGAGCAGCGTGGCCAAGGATCGTGTACGTCTCTGGCTGCGACTGCTGAAAGTCGTGCGCGGGCTGGAGCAGGAGCTGCGCGACACACTGCGCCGCGAACATAACACCACGCTGCCGCGCTTCGACGTGATGTCGGCCCTCTCGCGCCATCCCGAAGGGCTGAAGATGAGCCAACTTTCGGGCGTGCTCCGCGTGTCGAACGGCAATGTCACCGGCATCGCCGACAGGCTGAGCGATGAGGGGCTGGTGGAGCGCATCCCCGTGCCCGGCGACCGCCGCGCGATGATGCTGCGGCTGACGCCCGAGGGGGCGGCGCAGTTCGCCCGCCAAGCCCAGGCGCATGAAGACTGGATCAACGAAAAGCTGCGCGGAATCTCCTCCGAGGAAGCCCGCGCTATGGCGGCCCGCCTACAGGCCTTCGCCGCCCAAACTGAAGAAAAGGAAAACGCCAATGCGCAGTGATGTGACGCATTTTCAATGCGAGATCAAAGACCGGATCGCCACCGTGCGGCTCGACCGGCCCGACCGTAAGAACCCGCTGACCTTCGACAGCTATGCCGAGCTACGCGACTGGTTCCGCGATCTGGTCTATGCCGATGACGTTGATGTGGTGATCTTCGGCTCCAACGGCGGCAACTTTAGCTCCGGCGGCGATGTGCATGATATCATTGGGCCTTTGACCCGGATGAACATGAAAGAACTGCTGCGATTCACCCGCATGACCGGCGATCTGGTCAAGGCGATTGTCAATTGCGGCAAGCCGGTGATCGCCGCCGTGGATGGCGTCTGCGTCGGCGCGGGCGCGATCATCGCCATGGCCTCGGACCTGCGGCTGGCGACGGCGGAGGCCAAGACAGCCTTCCTCTTTACCCGCGTCGGTCTGGCGGGCTGCGACATGGGCGCCTGCGCGATCCTGCCGCGCATCATCGGCCAGACACGCGCCGCCGAACTGCTCTACACCGGCCGCTCGATGTCGGCGGAAGAGGGCGAACGCTGGGGCTTTTACAACCGTCTGGTCACAGGCGAGACGCTGGAAGAGGAAGCGCTTAAACTGGCGCAGAAAATTCAGGCTGGTCCCAATTTCGCGCATATGATGACCAAGACGATGCTGGCCCAAGAATGGGCCATGTCCATCGAACAGGCGATCGAGGCCGAGGCGCAGGCGCAGGCGATCTGCATGCAGACCGGCGATTTCGAGCGCGCCTACAACGCTTTCGTTGCCAAGGAACGCCCGGTCTTCGAAGGGGACTGAGCCACTAACGAGAAGCCAAATGAAAATGACGCGGGGAGGCGTAAACCATGGCTGACAAAAGTTTTCTCGACTGGCCCTTTTTCGAGCCGCGCCACAAGGAACTGGCGCTGAAGCTCGACGATTGGGCCGGGCGCGAGCTACGAAACGTGGATCACGGCGACACCGACGGTGCCTGCCGCGATCTGGTGACGATGATGGGGCAGGACGGCTGGCTGCGGCACAGCGGGGCCGAGGGCGACGAAGTGCTTGACGTTCGTACCCTCTGCCTGATCCGCGAAACGCTGGCGCGGCATGACGGGCTGGCAGATTTTGCCTTTGCTATGCAGGGGCTTGGCACCGGGGCGATCTCGCTCTTCGGCAGCGATGAGCAGAAGGCTGAATGGCTGCCCAAGACGCGATCGGGGCAGGCGATCTCGGCCTTCGCCCTGACCGAGCCGCAGTCCGGCTCCGACGTGGCCAATTCAACCATGACAGCGAAACCCGTTGGCAACGGCTATGTGCTCGACGGGCGCAAGACCTGGATCTCCAACGGCGGCATCGCGGATGTCTACACTGTCTTTGCCCGCACCGGCGAGGCGCCGGGTGCCAAGGGGCTTTCGGCCTTCATTGTGCCCGCCGATACACCCGGCCTGAAGGTCGAGGAACGGCTCGAGGTCATGGCCCCGCACCCGCTGGCCACGCTGCATTTCGACGGCGTGAAACTGCCCGGCTCGGCGCTTCTGGGCGAGGCGGGGCGCGGCTTTGCCATCGCCATGTCGGTGCTTGACGTCTTCCGTTCCACCGTGGCCGCCGCCGCTCTGGGCTTTGCCCGCCGCGCGCTGGACGAAGCACTCATGCGCGTCACTACCCGTCAGGTGCAAGGCGCGCCCCTGAGCGAATTGCAGATGGTGCAGGGCCATATCGCGGATATGGCGCTTGATGTCGATGCCGCGGCGCTGCTGGTTTACCGCGCCGCCTGGACCAAGGACAGCGGCGCGCCGCGTGTGACGCGCGAGGCGGCGATGGCCAAGCTCTTCGCCACCGATCAGGCGCAGAAGGTGATCGACAAGGCGGTGCAACTGCACGGCGGCGATGGTGTCCGCAATGGCGAGGCGGTCGAGCGTCTTTACCGCGAAATCAGGGCCTTGCGCATTTACGAAGGCGCCTCGGACGTGCAACGTGTGGTCATCGCCCGTCAGACTTTGGGAGCCATGTGATGAAGCTGCACCCGACCGGACATGAAGACACCTTCGCCCGCGATAACCTGCCGCCCTTCGACCAGTGGCCGGACCTCCTGTTGGAGCGTTTCGATTACCCAGAACGTCTGAACGTCGGTGTCGAACTCACTGACAAGATGGTCGAAAAGGGCTTTGGAGATCACACCGCGCTGATCGGCAACGGGCGCCGGCGCACCTACAAGGAGTTGTCGGACTGGACCAACCGTCTGGCCGCTGCGCTGGTCGAGGATCTGGGCGTGAAGCCGGGCAACCGCGTGCTGATCCGCTCGGCCAACAACCCGGCGATGGTGGCCTGCTGGCTGGCGGCGACCAAGGCGGGCGCGGTGGTCGTGAATACCATGCCGATGCTGCGCGCGGGCGAGCTTTCGGCCATCGTCGATAAGGCCGAGATCAGCCACGCGCTTTGCGACACGCGGCTGATGGACGAGATGACGACCTGCGCGAAGTCGTCGAAGTTTCTCAAGGCCGTGGTGGGCTTCGACGGCACCAGCAACCATGACGCCGAACTGGACCGTCTGGCGCTGGAAAAACCCGTGCATTTTGAGGCCGCCGACACCGCGCAGGACGATGTGGCACTGCTCGGGTTTACCTCAGGAACGACCGGTAACCCCAAGGCAACAATGCATTTTCACCGCGATCTCCTGATTATCGCGGATGGTTATGCCCGCGAGGTTCTGAACGTCACGCCCGATGATGTCTTCGTCGGCTCCCCGCCTCTGGCTTTTACCTTCGGCCTTGGCGGCCTTGCCGTCTTCCCGCTGCGCTTCGGGGCCGCGGCGACGCTTCTAGAGACCGCCAGCCCGCCCAACATGATCGAGATCATCGAGAAGTACAAAGCCACCGTCTGCTTCACCGCGCCTACCGCCTACCGCGCCATGCTGCAGGCGATGGAGGAGGGCGCGGACCTCAGCAGCCTGCGCGCCGCCGTTTCGGCGGGCGAGACGCTGCCCGCGCCGGTCTACCATGAGTGGCAGGAGAAGACCGGCAAGCCCATGCTCGACGGCATCGGGGCGACGGAAATGCTGCATATCTTCATCTCCAACCGCTTCGACGACCACCGGGCCGCTTGCACCGGCAAGCCGGTGACAGGCTATGAGGCGAAGGTGATCGATGGGGAAGGGAACGAGGTCCCGCGGGGAGAGGTGGGGCGTCTGGCGGTACGCGGGCCGATTGGCTGCCGCTATCTGGGCGACAAGCGGCAAGCCGATTACGTGAAGGACGGTTGGAACATCACCGGCGACAGCTTCACGATGGATGAGAACGGCTACTTGCATTTCGCGGCACGCAATGACGATATGATCATCAGTTCTGGCTACAACATCGCCGGGCCAGAAGTGGAAGCAGCGCTGCTAAGCCACCCGATTGTGCGTGAATGCGGCGTCGTTGCGGCCCCTGACGAAGCGCGCGGTTCTATCGTGCAGGCGCATGTGGTTCTGGTTGACGGAACGCCGGAAGATGCCAATACAATCAAAATATTGCAGGACCATGTTAAAGCGACCATCGCGCCTTATAAATACCCGCGCGACATTCGTTTCATCAAGGAACTGCCGAAAACCGCAACCGGGAAGATCCAGCGTTTCGCGCTGAGAGAGGGTAAATGGGCACGTTTGACGAAGCCTCCAAGGGCGCGAAGATGAATTTTGCCAAGGATAAGTCCTATGGCGATTATCTGGGGTTGGACCAGATCCTGACGACGGAAAACCCGCTCGACATGGCGCATGACGGGCTGTTGTTTATCATCCAGCACCAGACCTCGGAGCTGTGGATGAAACTGGCAATCCACGAGTTGACCGCCTGCCGCAAATCGCTTCAGGCGGGGGAGTTGCGCCAAAGTTTCAAGATGTTGACCCGCGTGGCGCGAATTTTTGAACAGCTCAACTCCGCGTGGGACGTGCTGCGGACCATGACGCCCAGTGAATATACCCAATTCCGTCCGTATCTGGGTGCGTCGTCGGGGTTTCAGTCTTACCAGTACCGTTTGATCGAATATTTGCTGGGCAACCGGATCGCGGCACTGACCAAGCTGCATGAACACACGCCCGAACCTCATGCGGCGCTGGTCGCAGAGATGCAGCAGCCGAGCCTCTATCAGGTGGCGATTGATCTGCTTTGTGAGCGGATGGGCGAGCCGTCCCTCGCGGGCAGCCCGGAACCGAAGGCTTGGGAGGCCAAGCCAGAAGTCCAAGACCTGTGGAAACAGGTTTATGAAGACCCGACAACCAATTGGGAACTTTATGAATTGGCGGAAAAGCTCGTCGATCTTGAAGACTACTTCCGCCGCTGGCGTTTCAACCACGTTACCACCGTGGAACGCATCATCGGTTTCAAGCGCGGCACCGGGGGCACCTCGGGTGTGACCTACCTGCGCAAAATGCTCGAAGTGGAGCTTTTCCCCGAGCTTTGGCATGTAAGAGGAGCACTGTAAGTGTCTGTTTTGAAAAAATATCAGTTTGTCCTGCCCGAGGGCGTCATCTACCTTGACGGCAACTCGCTAGGGCCGCTGCCCAAGGCCGCCGCGGCGCGGGTGCAGGAGATGATCGCAGATGAATGGGGCGAGATGCTGATCCGCGGCTGGAACCAAGCCGGATGGATGGAACAGCCCACGCGGGTTGGTAATATGGTCGCGGGCATCGTCGGCGCGCCGGAAGGCTCCGTGGTAATGGGCGACACGCTGTCGATCAAGGTCTTTCAGGCGCTCGCCTCGGCGGTTAAACTGCGCCCCGGTCGCAAGGTGATCCTCTCGGACACCGGTAATTTTCCCTCGGACCTCTATATGGCCGAAGGCTTGGTCGGGCTGTTGGAGCAGGGCTATGAGCTGCGCAGCGTTGCCCCCGAAGAGGTGAAAGACGCCATCAACGAAGACATCGCCGCCGTGATGTTGACAGAGGTGGATTACCGCACGGGCCGCAAGCATGACATGAAGGCGATGACTGAACTGGCCCATGCCAGTGGCGCTGTGATGATCTGGGATCTGGCACATTCGGCAGGTGCGCTGCCGGTCGATCTGGCGGGCAGCAACTGCGAATTTGCCGTGGGCTGCACCTATAAATACCTGAACGGCGGACCGGGCGCGCCGGGGTTCATCTATGTGCGCCCCGATCTGGCGGACGAAGTACAGCCTGCGCTTGCCGGGTGGCTGGGGCACCGCCAGCCCTTTGCCTTTGATCTGGAGTACAAACCGGGGCAGGGCATTGAGCGGATGCGCGTCGGCACGCCGCCGGTGATCCAATTGACCGCGCTGGAAGTGGCGATGGGGCTTTGGACGGACGTAGACATGCAAGAGCTGCGCGCCGCCTCCATTGCATTGCAGGAGCAGTTCATCGAAGAGATCGAGCGCGACGTACCGCAACTGACCCTTGCCAGCCCGCGCAACAGCGCTGAGCGGGGCAGTCAGGTGTCGTTCCGATTTGAGGAAGGCTATGCCGCGATGCAGGCCGTGATCGATCGCGGCGTGATCGGTGATTTCCGCGCGCCCGACATCATGCGGTTCGGCTTCACGCCGCTTTATATCGACGCCGAGGACGTCTCCAAAGCCGTGGCGATCATCCGCGATGTGATGGAGAACCGCCTCTGGGACAACGAAAAATACAAGACTCGCGCGAGGGTGACCTGACAGGGACAAATCCCCTCGCTAAGCTGGCGATACGACCCAATAGAACGGGCCCGGACAAGAGGCCCAACCAACCAAGGGAGAATGAAATGAAGATGAAGTCTTTTGTGATGGCGGCCTCGGTCGCGGCATTGGCAGCGGGTGGCGCATGGGCCGAAGGGGGCAAGGTGAAGGTCGGCATGATCACCACCCTGTCGGGCGGCGGCGCGGGCCTTGGTATCGACGTGCGCGACGGGTTTATGCTCGCCACCAAGATGGCCGGGAATGAGAACCTTGAGGTCGTGGTCGAAGACGACCAGCGCAAGCCCGAGATCGCTGTGCAACTGGCCGACAAGATGATCCAATCCGAAAAGGTCGACGTGCTGACCGGGATCATTTGGTCGAACCTCGCCATGGCCGTGGTGCCTGCCGCGACGGCGCAGGGTAAATTCTACCTTTCGCCCAATGCTGGCCCTTCGGCACTGGCCGGAAAGGGATGCAGCCCGCTTTATTTCAACGTCGCATGGCAGAACGACAACCTGCATGAAGCGGCGGGGGCTTACGCCAATGACGCGGGCTACAAGAACACCTTCATGCTGGCGCCGAACTATCCGGCGGGCAAGGACGCGCTGACCGGCTATAAGCGAACCTATGAGGGCGAGGCCGCGGGCGAGGTCTATACCGACTTGGGCCAGACCGACTATGCCGCCCAAATCGCGCAGATCCGTGCTTCGGGCGCGGACAGCGTGTTCTTCTTCCTGCCCGGCGGCATGGGGATTTCCTTCCTCAAGCAATATGCCAACTCCGGCGTCGATCTGCCCGTTGTCGGCCCGGCCTTCAGCTTTGACCAAGGCATCTTGCAAGCCGTAGGTGAGGCCGCGCTTGGCATCAAGAACACCAGCCAGTGGAACAAGGATCTGGACAACGAAGCCAACAAAGAGTTCGTGGCCGCCTTCCAAGAGGAATACGACCGTTTGCCGTCGCTCTATGCCAGCCAAGGCTATGACACCGCGAACCTGCTGCTGAGCGCAATGGGCAAGGCCGATGTGTCGGATCAAGACGCCTTCCAAGCGGCGCTGAAGGAGGCGGATTTTGCCTCTGTCCGGGGCAAGTTCAGCTTTGGCAATAACCAGCACCCGATTCAGGACTACTACGTGCGCGAGGTGGTCAAGGAGGGTGATGTCTATACCAACAAGCTCGTTGGCCCTTCGCTGACCGATCACGCTGACGCCTACGCGGCTGACTGCAAGATGTAATCCCGCGCGGCCCCGGCGATAGGTCGGGGCCGACATTTCCAAGCAGACACGCCGGGTGCCGCCCGGCGCGCCGGGAGGCTTTGCCAAATGTCATTCATCCTGCTCATGGAACAGGTGCTAAACGGGGTCCAATCCGGGGTCATGCTGTTCCTGATGGCCGCGGGTCTCACGCTGATCTTCGGGGTGATGGGGTTGATTAACCTCGCCCATGGATCGCTCTATATGGTTGGGGCTTTTGCCGCTGCGGCTATGGCAGCGGCGACCGGGTCTTTCTTGCTTGCATTGGTCGCTGCACTGGCCGCTTCGGCACTTGCAGGCTGCCTGATCGAGATGACCGTGATCCGCAGGCTCTATGACCGCGACCACCTTGACCAAGTGCTGGCCACCTTTGCGCTGATCCTGATTTTTTCCGAAGGGACAAGGTTTCTCTTTGGCTCCTTCCCGCTGTTTCTCGAAATTCCGGCGGCCCTGTCGGGCCCGGTGATGCTGCCGGGGGACATTCAATATCCGCTGTACCGTCTGGTGATCATCGGTGTGGGGCTGGCAATTGCGGCGGGGCTTTTTCTGCTGATCGCGCGCACCCGCATCGGCATCCAGATCCGCGCAGGTGAAGCGGACCGCGAGATGATTGCCGCCTTGGGCATCGACATTGCCAAGCTCTATACATTGATCTTTGCCCTTGGCGCGGCGCTGGCTGGGTTGGCCGGGGCGCTGGTCGGTGCGATCCAATCGGTGCAGGTGGGCATGGGCGAGCCGGTGCTGATCCTCGCTTTTGTGGTCATCGTCATTGGCGGTATCGGCTCGATCAAGGGCGCGCTTATTGGGGCGCTGCTGGTGGGGCTGACAGATACGCTCGGCTCAGTGCTGCTGCCGCTGTTTTTCGCCAATTTCATGGAGGCTTCGGCGGCCACCTCCGTGGGCTCCTCGCTGGCTTCGATGTCGATCTATATTCTGATGGCGGGGGTCTTGCTGTTCAAACCCACTGGCCTCTTTGGGGAGGCGTAAGATGTCCCGCGAAACGATCCTTAACACGTTCCTCTTCCTGCTGCTGCCCGCCACGGCGCTCGCCGCCTTTGCGCTGGACGAGCCGTTTATCATCACGCTGGCGACCAAGGCCGCGATCCTGGCGCTGGCGGGCGTGGGGCTCAACATCGCGCTTGGGCTTGGCGGGTTGGTCAGCTTTGGCCATGCGGCTTTCTTTGGGCTCGGTGGCTATGCCATGGGCATTCTGGCGGCCCATGCCCAAAGCTACACGCCGATTATGGAGAGCCCGTTTCTGATCGAAGGCACCAAGTCCATGCCGGTGATCTGGCTGGTGGCGCTGGTGGTCGCGGGCCTCGCGGCGCTGCTGATCGGTGCGCTGAGCCTGCGTACCTCGGGCGTCTATTTCATCATGGTTACGCTCGCCTTCGGACAGATGCTGTTCTACTTCGCGATCTCTTGGCCCGCCTATGGCGGCGAGGATGGGCTGTCGATCTATGTGCGCAACGGATTTCCGGGGCTGAACACGCTTGAACCGCTGACCTTCTTTGCCATCGCTTTTGCAATTCTCGCGGTGGTGCTGTTCTTCGTGGGCCGTCTGGCCCGCGCGCCCTTTGGCCTTGCGCTCTCGGCGGCGCGGCAGAATGCCGAGCGGGTAGAGGCCGTGGGCCTCGCGCCCTTCCGGCTGCGGCTGGTGGCCTTTGTCATCTCGGGGGCGGTGACAGGGCTGGCGGGCGCGCTTTTTGCCGATCTCAACCGTTTCGTCAGCCCGACGATGTTCTCGTGGCAGACCTCTGGTGAGATCATGATCTTCGTCATCCTTGGCGGGGTGGGGCGGCTCTTTGGCCCCGTGGCCGGGGCGGCGCTGTTCATCTTGCTTGAGCATGTCTTGGGCGGGCTGTCGGAGTTCTGGCACATCTATCTGGGGTTGCTGCTCTTGCTGGTGGTGCTTTTCGCCCGCGGCGGCATGATCGGCCTGATCGCCGGACGGGAGGTGGCCCATGACTGAGGTGCTTTTGGATGTGCGCAACCTGCACAAGAGCTTTGGCGCGTTGAAGGCCACCGACGATGTGTCGATCACCCTGCGTCCGGGCGAGATTCACGCGCTCATCGGCCCCAACGGCGCAGGCAAATCGACGCTGATCAAACAGATCGCTGGCGGGCTGCGGTCGGACAGCGGGACGGTGCATTTCGCCGGGCAGGACGTGACGCCGCTCAGCACCGTGCAGCGTGCGCGGGCGGGGCTGGGGCGGACGTTCCAGATCTCCTCGCTGGCGATGGAATACACGGTGCTGCAGAACGCCGTGCTGGGGGCGCTAGGGCAATCGGGCCGGGTGATGCGTTTCTTCGCGCCGGTGATGCGACAGGCAGAGCTGCGGGCCGAGGCAATGCGCGCCTTGGAACTGGTGGGACTGGCGGATCACGCGGCAAAACGCACTGCTGACCTGTCGCACGGGCAACGGCGTCAGCTAGAGGTCGCTGTGGCGCTGACGCTGCGGCCCAAAGTGTTCTTGATGGATGAGCCAATGGCGGGGCTGGGGGCCAGCGGCTCGAAAGAGATGACCGTCTTCCTCAACAAGTTGCGCACAGAGGCGCCGATCTTGTTGGTGGAACATGATATGGACGCGGTCTTCGCACTGGCAGACCGTATTTCGGTGCTGGTCTACGGCCAGATCATTGCCAGCGGCACGGCAGCCGAGATCAAGGCCGACCCGCAAGTCCGCGTGGCCTATCTGGGCGAGGAGGACGCGGCATGAGCTTGCTGAAACTCAAGGGCATCGAGGCGTCCTACGGCCCGACGCAGGCGCTCTTTGGCGTGGATCTTTCGCTGAAGGAGGGCGAGGTCTGCGCGCTGATGGGGCGCAACGGGATGGGCAAATCCTCCACCATCAAAGTGATCTGCCGGATGCTGAAACACAGCGGTGGCAGCGTGACTTTCGATGGGCGCGACATCGGCGGTCTGCCCAGTTTCCGCGCCGCGCAGGCCGGGCTGGGGCTGGTGCCGGAGGGACGCCGCTGTTTTGCGCCGCTGACGGTGCACGAAAACCTCATCGCTGCCGCCCGGCCAGGTGAATGGGACGAGGCGCGGGTTGTCGCGCTTTTCCCCCGTCTGGGCGAAAGGCGCGATCAGGCGGCGGGCTCGCTTTCGGGCGGGGAGCAGCAGATGCTGGCCATTGGCCGCGCCTTGATGACTAACCCGAAGCTGCTGTTGCTGGATGAGGCGACCGAAGGGCTTGCCCCCGTCGTGCGCCAAGAAATCTGGGCCGCCGTCGCGCAGTTGAAACGTGACAGCGGGCTGGCGCTTTTGGTGGTGGACAAATCCCTCGCCGAACTGCGCCGCGTGGCGGATCACGCCGTAATTCTCGAACGTGGCCGCACGGTCTGGACTGGCCCGATGCCCGCGCTCGATTCCCATATCGCCGATCAATTTCTCGGCGTGTGACTGTTAACAAAAAGGAACACGACATGTCGCATCAAATCATTCAGCCCGAAGGTTGGGCCCCCGCCAAAGGCTACGCAAACGGTGTGCTGAGCGCGGATGGCCACCTGTTCGTCGGTGGTCAGATCGGCTGGACCGCCGAGCAGAAGTTCGAGTGCCATGACTTTATCGGCCAGATGAAACAGGCGTTGCAAAACATCCGCGACGTGGTCGAAGCCGCCGGTGGCACGCCCGAAGATATTACCCGTCTGACATGGTATGTCACAGATAAGAAAGAATATCTTGCCGCGCAAAAGGACGTGGGCCGGGCTTACCGTGAGGTTCTGGGCAAGCATTTTCCGGCGATGGCGATGGTTGTCGTTGCAGGGCTTGTCGAAGACGAGGCCAAGCTTGAGATTGAAGCCGACGCGGTGATCTCGCGCTAACAATGCACATCGTGGCGGGGATGGTCACCCTCCGCCACGCCTGTCTATATGAAAGCCGCTGCCGGTTTCAGCCCCGGCGGCGCAGCGCCGGAAGGGCCGCCGAGAAGGCCGAGGATAGGGCAAAGAGACCGGCGGCGATGCTGACGATGCTGGGCCCGGTCGGCGTGTCGAACTCCAGCGAGGCCATGAGCCCGCCCAGTGCCGCCAGCGCGCCCAATCCCATCGCCCAGACTGCCATGGTCTCAGGCGTGCGGGCAAAAGGGCGGGCGGTGGCGGCGGGGATGATCAACATGGCGGCGATCAGCAGTGCGCCCACCACTTTGATCGCCACAGCCACCATGATTGCCAGTGCCAGTGTCAGAATCAACTGCTCGCGCTTTGGGTTCCCGCCCGACGCCTGCGCCAGATCCGGGTTCAACGTGGCCGCCAGCAGCGCCGACCAGCGCCATGCCAACAGCAGAGCCACGGCCAGCGCACCGCCCCAGATCACGCCGAGGTCGAAGCGAGTCACAGCGAGGATTTCCCCAAAGAGGTACGACGACAGATCGACCCGCTGCCCAGGCAGCAGCGAGACAGCCACCAACCCAAGCGCCAGCGCGGAATGGGCCATAACGCCCAATAGCGCATCGGCGCTAACATTGCGTCCCGATAGGGTGCTGATAACCAACGCCATGACCAGCGCCACCAAAAGCACTCCTGCGGTGATCGGCAGATCGGTTGCCAGCGCCAAAGCGACGCCCAAAAGCGCTGCGTGGCTGGTGGCATCGCCGAAATAGGCCATGCGCCGCCAGATCACGAAACAGCCTAAGGGGGCGGCGGCCAGCGCCACGCCAAGCCCGGCGAGGGCGGCGCGCAAAACGAAATCGTCAAGCATTCTCAGTCTCTTGGTGGTGGCCTTCACAGGCGTCGCCGTGATGGTGGTGGTGGTGATCATGGTCATGGCGGTAAAGGGCCAGCGCTCCTTGGGTGCCACTGCCGAACAATGCGCGGTATTCCGGCGCATCGGCCACGGTCTCGGGTGTGCCTTCGCAGCAGACATGACCGTTGAGGCAAAGCACCCGGTCGCTCGCCGCCATGACCACATGCAGATCATGGCTGACCATCAGCACGGCGCAGCCCAAATCTTGGCGTACGGCCTCAATCTGGCGGTAAAACGCAGCAGAACCGGGTTGGTCGAGCCCTTGGGTCGCCTCGTCAAGGATCAACAGGTCGGGCTTCTCCAGCAGGGCGCGGGCCAGAAGCACGCGCTGGAACTGCCCGCCAGAGAGGTCGACCATCTGCCGCTCGGCCAATTCCGGCACACCGGCGGTGGAAAGGGCATCGCGGATCGCTTCGGGCGTTTGGCGGCGCGGCAGGTTGACGAAACGGCGCACGGTGAGCGGCAGGGTGGCGTCGATCTGCAATTTTTGCGGCACATAGCCGATGCGCAGCCCCGGTTTGCGGGTAATCTTTCCCGCCGCCGGTTTCATCGCCCCGATCAACGCGCGCAGCAGGCTGGACTTGCCCGAGCCGTTGGGGCCGACGATGGTGACAATCTCCCCCGGTTCGATGTTGAAGTTCACGTCGCGCAGGGCGACTTGCCCGTCGTGGCGCAGGGTCAGGCCACGGGTTTCAATCAGGCTCATGCACCGGTCTCCTGACAGGCGGGGCAAAGGCCTTCGGCCTCCACGACGCTACGCTCAATGCGGAACCCCGCGGCGCGGGCGGCATCGCCTAGGCGGCTTTTGGTTGGCGAAGTCTCGGCCTCTGCCACCGAGCGGCAGCCGCGGCAGATCAGGAAAGCGGGCGCATGGTCTTCGCCCGGATGCACGCAGCCGACATAGGCATTAAGCGCTTCGATCTTATGGGCCAGCCCGGCTTTGACCAAAAAATCCAGCGCGCGGTAGGCCACAGGGGGCTGCGCGCCCAAGCCTTCGGCCGAGAGATGGGCCAAGAGGTCATAGGCGCCCAAAGCGCGGTGCTCTGACAGCAAAATCTCCAACGCACGACGGCGCACCGGGGTCAGCCGCAGCCCGCGCGCGGCGCATTGCGCTTCGGCGGCCTGCATGGTGCTGCGCATACAAGCAGCGTGGTCGTGATCGCGGAATTCGATGGCGCTCATGAGGGACCTCAATTCGTTTGGCTATTGATATGTTATAACAGCGGTGTTAGCAAGGTGATACTATAACATTTTGAGGGTCTGCCATGTATCGTTTCTCGCTCCCCGCCGCTGTCTTCACCGCCGCCGCGTCGCCGCTTTGGGCCGATGTGCCTGCCGTCGCCACGGATATCGCGCCGGTCCATGCGTTGGTGTCTCAGGTGATGGAAGGCGTCGGTACGCCCGACCTCATCGTGCCGCCGCGCAGTTCGCCCCATGGCTATGCGATGCGCCCTTCCGAGGCGCGGGCGCTGAGCGGGGCCGACTTGGTCGTCTGGGTCGGCCCGTTGCTGACCCCTTGGCTGACCGATCCGCTGGAATCTCTGGCCAGCAGCGCGAGCCATCTGGCTTTGATGGAGCAGCCGGGCACCCGCGTACTGGCTTTCCGTGAAGGGGCGAGTTTCGAGGCCCATGATCACGGCGATGAGGGTGGTGAGGCGCATGGCGGCGCCGAGGAGGGGCATGATCACGAAGAGCACGACCACGGGGAACATGACCACGAGCAGCACGACCACGAGCAGCACGACCACGATGGGCATGACGCACAATCCTCTGAAGAAGATCACGACGGCCACACCCATAGCGGCGATGACCCCCACGTCTGGCTTGACCCGCACAACGGGCAGCTTTGGTTGGGTCAGATCGCCGAAGCACTTGCCGAGCTAGACCCCGAGAACGCCGCACGGTACCGCGAGAATGCCAAAGCGGCACAGTCCGAGCTTGCCGTCTTGGAAAAGGACATCGCCGAGGTTCTTGCCCCGGTCAAAGACCGCCCCTTCATCGTTTTCCATGACGCCTACCACTATTTCGAAGCGCGTTTCGACGTCGAAGCGCGGGGCGCCATCAGCGAGAATGACGCCCGCGCTCCGGGGGCGGCGCGTGTGGCTGAACTGCGCGACTTGGTGGCCGAGAGCGGCGCGAAATGCGTCTTTGCGGAACCGCAGTTCAACCCTGGCCTGATTGCCGCCGTGACCGAAGGGCAGGACACCGGGACCGGCACGCTTGACCCGGTTGGCGCGGAGCTGAAGCTTGGCAGTTCTTTCTACACCGATCTGCTGCGCGGCATGGCACAGAGCATGGCCGACTGCCTGTCGGATTGATTGAGGCGTGGCAACGAAAAGTGGTGCAGCCGGGGAAGCTGCACCACATCTTACATGCTGAAATAACTTTTATAGAATTCGGGTCAGACGGCGATTTTACCGCCGCCTTCTTTGGTGATGACAACCACCGCCGGGCGCGGAGGCATCTTGGGGTCGAAGTCGGGCCAACGGGTGGCCGGGTCTTCAAAGGTGCTCTCCCGCTCAAAACCGGGGATGTCTTTGGTGCCGTCCGTGCCCGGATGCTGCACCGCGACGAAGAGCGTCTCGCCATCTGCGGTGAAATAGGGGCCGCACATCTCACCGCCCACGGGGCAGCGGAAGAAGAGCTTTGAGCTGCCGCGCGCCTCGCCCTCGGTCTCCAGCGCGTAGAGCCCGTCGGATTTGCCGGTTTTACCCCAGCCGCTGCCCTGATCGGTGCTGATCCAGAGCCGCCCGTCGGCGTCCATCGCGGCGTTGTCGGGGCTGCCGAACCAGCCGTTTTCCGAAGTTTCAGGGTTCCACTGCGCGCCGACCTCGGCAACCTTTGGATCACCGCATTGCACAAGGATCGACCATGTGCCGCTTGTGGCGGCGTGGTCGGCATTTGCCTCTTTGATCTCGATGATATGGCCAAAACTGCTGTCGGCGCGCGGATTGGCGGCGTTGGTGTCGCCTTCTTTGCGCTTGGTGTTGTTGGTCAGCAGGATATAGGCCGTGCCATCGCCGCGCGGCTGCGCGTCTTCGGGGCGGTCCATCGGGGTGGCCCCCAGAAGGTCGGCGGCCAGACGCGTGTCGATCATCACGTCGCCTTGGTCGCTAAAGCCGTTCTCGGCGGTCAGCGGCCCGGAGCCATGCACCAGCGGCAGCCAGTTGATCGAGCCGTCCTCTTCAAACCGCGCGACATAGAGCGTGCCATCGTCCAGCAGAGAGCCATTGGCCGCCGGATCATCGGAAACGGTGCCTTCGGAAACGTATTTGTACTGGTAGTCAAAGCGGTTGTCGTCTCCCATATAGACCACCAGCTTGCCATCCTTGCTGACCGTGGTCTCGGCGCCCTCATGGCGGAAACGGCCCAGAGCGGTGCGCTTGACGGGGGTCGAGGTCGGGTCCTTCGGGTCAACTTCGACCACCCAGCCGAACTTGTTGGGCATGTTCGGCTCGGCATCCACGTTGAAACGGTCGTGTTTCTGGCCCCAAGCGTACCACATGCCCGGCACGCCGTAGCGGTCCCATGATTTCTCCTCCGCGGCACCGGTGATGTCGGGTTTGCCGTCGGCGTCCAGCTTGTCGGTCCAGAAATAGCCGTGGAAGTTCTCTTCGGCCATCAGCCATGTGCCCCAAGGGGTCAGCCCGCCCGCGCAGTTGTTGAGCGTGCCGATGACCTTGGTGCCGCTCGGGTCGTCGTTGGTTTTCAGCCGCGTGTGACCGGCGGCGGGGCCGCTCAGCGTCATCGCGGTGTCGAGGGGGGTGATACGGCGGTTCATCTTGCCGTCGCGCACCACTTGCCACTTGCCCATCTCATCGCGGGCGATCTCGACGACCGAGCCGCCGTGCGCCGCCATCTCAATGTCGATCAACTCAGGCGTCATGCCTTTGAAGTTCACCTTGTCCTGACGGCCAAGCCCGGGGAACATGACCTCTTCGTTGGTGTACTCATGGTTCACGCAAAGCAGGCCACGGCTGCCGTCTTCGGTGAGCGGCACAAAGCCCACGTAGTCGTTGTTATAGCCGAACTGCTTCAGCTGCGCGGCGGCGGTTTGGTTCATCACGTCGAACTCGGGCGCGTCTGCGGTGATCGGATCGCCCCACCGCAGCAGGATTTGCGCGTCATAGCCGGGGGCGACGTGGTGGGTCTCGTCGTTGCCCCACGCCAGCTCATCAAAGACATAGCGGCTGGTGGCGGCGCTGGCCTTGGAGGGGGCGATGGCGGCGGCGGTGCCGAAAAGCGCGGTGGTGGCCGAAACCCCAAGCATGCCGCGCAGGATATCACGGCGGCCATAGCGGGCGTTGATTACATCGCCGATGGTGCGCGACAGGTTCGCATTCGTGGGGATGTCGTCAAAGGCCTCAAAGGCTTCGGCCTTGTTGCCGATGGCGGGGTCGTTAAGAATTTCGCGGCGGGTCATCATGCTTCCTCTGGTGACTTGGCTGGCCTTCATCTGCACCAAGACTGTCACGGTTTTATGACGCTAGATCGGGTTGTTGCGAAATCCGACAATCAGTTGGCGCAGGCCGATCGCGGCCCCCGCAAAGATCGACGCCAAGGTTACAGGCCCGCTGAAAGCCAAGACCGAGATGGCCGAGATGCCTTGCCCGATGGTGCAGCCCATAGCGAGCACCGCGCCTGCGCCCATAAGCCCGGCACCGAATATCTGGCGGCGCAGTTCGCGTGGGTCTTCGCAGGCCTCCCAACGGAAATGCCCCTGCCAGAGAGAGCCGAGGAAAGCGCCGGCCCAGACACCCGAGACAGAGCCGATGCCAAAGCTGAGCGGACGGACCGACCCCTGCATCGCATAGAGCAGTGTCTCTCCCACGGGGGCGGCATAGCTGTGAGACATGAGCGTCTGGGTGCCAAAGCCGGTCTGTGCAAGCCACGCCGTGCCCGCCCAGCCTGATACGATGGCGAGACCGGCGATCACGCTCCAGAAGACCATACGGAAGTCACGGCGAAAGCTGCGGGCGCTCAGCATAAGGGCGCAGATCACCATCCCCAAAGCCACACCGATCATTGCCACCGATCCGCCCGTGAGTGCGGAAAGCGCATGGGCAATGCCATCGGGCGGGCCTGCGTTCAATTGCCGGGGGAAGAGAAACACGCGCGCCGGGGCGAGAGGGCCAGAGAGCACGGCAAAGGCCGTAAGCCCCATGACCAAGACGATGACAAAGGCCCGCAAATCACCCCCGCCAAGCCGCGCCAAAGCGCCAAAGCCGCAGGTGCCTGCCAGCGCCATGCCATAGCCGAAGATCAGCCCGCCAAAGATCGCGGGCGCCCAAGAGAAGGCGATGGTCAGGTGAAAGGCGCGGTCGATGTTGATCAGGCCAAACCCGCCAAGGGTGAAACTGCCCAGCATCGCCACACCGATCGCCAAGCCCCACATCCGCATCCGGTGGCTGGAGCCGCCGTAGAACAGATCTTCGATTGCGCCTAAAGTGCAGAACCGTCCCAATCGTGCGGCAAGGCCCAGCAATACGCCGCCCAATCCACCCAAGAGGGCGGCGGTCAGCGGCTGGCCCAGAAGCTCAATCATCCTTGCAGAACAATTCGTAGACCAGCTCCAGCATTTTGCGCGGGCGGTCATCGGCCAGCTTGTAGTAGATCGTTTTACCGTCCCGGCGCGGGGTCACCAGCCCTTCGAGCCTGAGGCGCGAGAGTTGCTGCGATACGGCGGCTTGCCGGGTCGACAGCAGGGCTTCCAACTCGCTCACCGACTTTTCACCCGAAACGAGGTGACACAGGATCATCAACCGCCCCTCATGGCTGATCGCTTTGAGAAAATTTGACGCGGTCACGGCGTTGGTCAGCATCCGGTCCATGTCCTCTTCGGACATGTCGGGGGTAATCACGGGCAGGGCTGTCA
Source organism: Sulfitobacter sp. W027 (assembly GCF_025143985.1). Lineage (NCBI taxonomy): Bacteria > Pseudomonadati > Pseudomonadota > Alphaproteobacteria > Rhodobacterales > Roseobacteraceae > Sulfitobacter > Sulfitobacter sp. W027. The sequence goes on along the minus strand of NZ_CP083564.1, from coordinate 1,929,337 downwards.
TTCGGTCAGTTCCTTGAAATCAGTCTTGTCGCGTAATAGCATATTCAGCATCGGCCAGAAAAATTCCGCTCCGGGGTAGCCTTCGAGACGGCCCAGTTCGGCGTCATCATCAACCAGCAGGAAGGTCGGCGTAAAGACCACCGCGCGCTGGGGGGTGACGCTATCCTCGACCGCCGAGATGTCGACGCGGCGCAGCGGGGCGAATTCACCTTCGGCTGTTTTGGGGTAGGCAGGGGCGATCTCTTCATCCCAGCGTTCGCAATAGATGCAGCCGGGTTGTTCGACCATGACCAATTCCACAGCCAAGGCGGGCAGGGCGGTTAGAGCCGCGAGGCTCAGGGCGGTCATTATGCGGATCATCGGCTTGCCTGATTGACGTTTGGACAACACTCAACGTAATTTGAATATGTGAATTGTTCAAGCGCGGCGGATTTCGTCGGCGCGGGCAGGGGGTAACATGTTCGACATCACCTATGCAGGTGCGCTTCTGGCGGGGCTGCTCAGCTTCTTTACCCCCTGTATTCTGCCGATGGTGCCGTTCTATCTGAGCTATATGGCAGGGCTCAGCGTGACCGAATTGCGCGGCGACGGCGCGATTGCGCCGGGGGCGCAGCGGCGGTTGGTGCTGTCATCGGTGCTCTTTGCGCTTGGGGTGACGACGATCTTTGTGCTGCTGGGCATGGGGGCCACGGCCTTGGGGCAGGTGTTTACCCAGTACCTTGAACCGCTGAGCTGGGTGGCGGCGGCGATCCTGCTGGTCTTTGGTCTGCATTTTCTAGGCGTCATCAAAGTGCCGCTGCTTTACCGCGAGGCGCGGCTGGAGGGCGGTGGCAAGCCCACGTCGATCTGGGGCGCTTATGTGATGGGGCTGGCCTTTGGCTTTGGCTGGACGCCCTGTGTGGGCCCGGCACTGGCGGCGATCTTGATGATTGCCTCGGGCATGGGTGACATCACGCGGGGTGGGCTGCTGTTGGCGGCCTATGGCGCGGGGATGACCGCGCCCTTCGTGGTCGCGGCGCTGTTTGCAAAGCCGTTTCTCAACTGGGCGGCGCGGCATATGGCGCTGGTCCAAAAGGTGGAAAAGGCGATGGGGGTCATGCTGATCCTCTTTGCCGTGCTGATCGTGACAGGCGGGGTGCAGTTGATCGCGGATGCAATGATCCGTTGGTTCCCCAGCTTCACGACGTTAGGGTAACCGCAACAAGGAGGACGCCGATATGATGATCGCTAGGATAGGGGCCGCAGCCGCTGCAATGCTGCTGGCATGGCCATTGGCCGCCGCGGAACTGGGCGACGACGGTCTGCACAAGACGCCGTGGATGCGCGACACCTTCAAAGACCTGCGCGAGGATTTGGAGGAGGCCAACGCCGAAGACAAGCGCCTGATGCTAATGTTCGAACAGCGCGGCTGCATCTACTGTACCAAGATGCACGAGGAGGTCTATCCCGCCCCCGAAATCGGCGGCTATATCGAAGAGAATTACTTCGTCGTGCAGCTCAACCTGCATGGGGACATCGAAGTGACCGATTTCGATGGTGAGACCCTCTCGGAAAAGCAGATGGCGCGGAAATGGGGGATTCTCTTTACCCCGACGTTGATGTTCTTGCCCCAAGAGGTGGCCGAAGACACGACCGCGCCGCAGGCGGCGGTGGCGGTGATGCCGGGTGCCTTTGGCAAGGGCACGACGCTGGATATGCTCACTTGGGTCAATGAAGAACGTTATGCGCTTGAAAGCGAGGAAGATTTCCAACGCTACCACGCGCGGATGATCCAAGAGCGCAACAATGGCAGCACGGATTAACCCGTGAAAAACAGCAGCGCGGATGTAAAGCTATTCAAAAGTTTGAATTTGTTGTTGCGCCGCGCCGCATCCCTGTCTTAGGGTCAGGTAAACCGGATCACACATCACCGTGATCGGCACTGGGAGGAAGTTTTCGATGATGAGATGGATCGCCGCCGCAATTGTGTCGGGCGCGCCTGTTCTGGCCGCCGCTGAAACCGTGGCACCTGCCGACGTGACCTATGATGATTACGGTTCGGTTGAACAATCGCTGACCGGAACACCGGGGGATGCTGCCAATGGTGCCGCCATCGTTGGCAACAAGAAGGCCGGCAACTGCGTGGCCTGTCACCAGTTGGGTGCGCTGAGCGATGTGCCCTTCCAAGGGGAGATCGGCCCAATGCTCGACGGGGCGGGCGACCGCTGGTCAGAGGCAGAGCTGCGCGGCATTGTCGCCAATAGCAAAATGACCTTCGAAGGCTCGATGATGCCCTCCTACTACAAGACAAGCGGGTACATCCGCCCCGGCGATGGTTTCACCGGCAAGGCCGGGTCTGAGCCGCTGCCGCCTCTGTTGGACGCTCAGCAGATCGAAGATATCGTGGCGTTCTTGGTCACGTTGAAAGAGTAACGCCGAGGCTTCCCGGCCTAGGGGCCGCGGACGGCTCGACAGATCATCGCGGTCAGCGCACCGCGGCAATGGAATAACGGTGCAGAGCGCCGCTGACGCATAAGGAGATGAGAGATGAACTTCTCAAGACGTGAAACTTTCGGCCTCGGCCTTGGAGCCGTGGCGCTGACCATGCTGCCCGTGGGGGCTTCTGCCGCCACGGTTGACGAGCTGATTGCGGAATTCACCGGCGGGGCCGATATGGCCGACACCGGCGTGACCCTGACTGCGCCTGAGATCGCGGAAAATGGCAACACCGTGCCAATCTCGGTCGAAGCGCCCGGTGCGTCTGCGATCATGGTGCTGGCCACTGGCAACCCGACCCCGCCCGTGGGCACCTTCAACTTTGGCCCCTTGGCCGGTTCGCGCAGTGCCTCCACCCGCATTCGTTTGGCCACGACCCAAGACGTTGTCGCCATCGCCAAGCTGGAAGACGGCACCTTTGCCCGCACCAGCGCAGAGATCAAAGTCACAATCGGCGGCTGCGGCGGCTAAGCCCGCGCGCCCCAATTTTTAGGAGTTTTCAAAATGGCAGAAGGTGTAACCCCTCGCGTCAAAGTGCCGAAAAAAGCCGAAGCAGGTGAGGTCATCACGATCAAGACCCTGATCAGCCACCCGATGGAATCGGGCCAGCGCAAAGACGGCGACGGCAATGTCATCCCGCGTTCGATCATCAACCGCTTCACAGCTGAGTTCAACGGCGAGAGCGTGATCGACGTGAAGATGGAACCGGCGATGTCGACCAACCCTTATTTCGAATTTGACGCCACTGTGCCTGAGGCCGGCGACTTCAAATTCACTTGGTACGATGACGACGGTTCTGTCTACGAAGAAGTCAAATCTATCACGGTTGGCTGACCCCGCGTCAGCCAACCGTGCGTGGAACAGGGAGGAAAGACATGAAATTCAAGGCAATGACCGCGGTCGCGGCGCTTTTGGTGGCCGCCCCCATGCTGGGGATGGCCGATGAGGAGGCCGAGCTTGTCGTCAACGGCGAGATCGAGATGGTGACCAAGACCGATGCGCCTGCGCATCTTGAGGGGGCTTTGCCGGAAATCATGTCTGGCTGGCGCTTCCGCTCGGATGAGACGCAACAAACTCAGATGGACGATTTCGACAACCCCGGCATGATCTTTGTCGACCAAGCCCAAGCGGTTTGGGACACGGCAGAGGGCAGCGAGGGCAAGTCCTGCGCGTCTTGTCACAATGACGTGGAATCGATGGAAGGCGTCCGCGCCGTCTATCCCAAATGGAACGAAGAGGCGGGCGAGGTCCGCACGCTTGCGATGCAGATCAACGACTGCCGCGAAACCCAGATGGGCGCCGAGCCGTGGAAATACGACGGCGGAGACATGACTGCGATGGAGGCGCTGATCTCGGTCCAGTCGCGCGGCATGCCGGTCAACGTGGCCATCGACGGCCCGGCCCAGAGCGTTTGGGAACAGGGCAAGGAGATGTACTACACCCGCTACGGTCAGTTGGAGCTGAGCTGCGCCAATTGCCATGAGGACAACTACGGCAACATGATCCGCGCCGACCATCTGAGCCAGGGTCAGATCAACGGCTTTCCGGTCTACCGTCTGAAGAACACCAAGCTCAACAGCAGCCACGCCCGTTTCAAAGGCTGCATCCGCGACACTCGGGCCGAGACCTTCAGCCCCGGCAGCCCCGAGTTCGTGGCCCTTGAGCTTTACGTCGCCAGCCGCGGCAACGGCCTGTCGGTCGAAGCCCCTTCGGTGCGTAACTGATTTAACATCCGGGCTTTTTGCCTGACATGATCCCGCCCCCCAAACCGGGGGCGGGGCCTTTCCCTGTTTTTAAGTGCTGGAGCGTAACATGCTGTCTCGCCGTGATTTTCTTCAAATGTCCATGGCTGCGGCCTCCATCTACGGCGGCTCGGGCTTCGGCAACTGGGCGCGGCTGGCGGCGCAGGACCGCTTTGATCAGGACGCGCTCTTGGAGTTCGAGAAGTTCGGCAATGTGACCCTGATGCATGTCACCGACATTCATGCGCAACTGAAGCCGATCTATTTCCGCGAGCCCTCGGTCAACATCGGCGTGGGCGAGAACCGCGGCAAGGTGCCCCATATCACCGGCGAGGATTTCCGCATCCGCTACGGCATCGGCGGTGGCACGCCGCTTGATTACGCGCTGACATATGACGATTTCGTCGCCCATGCGCAGGCCTACGGCAAGGTCGGCGGGCTGGACCGTGTGGCGACTGTGCTGAACGCGATCCGCGCCGACCGCCCCGATGCGCTGCTTCTGGACGGCGGGGATACGTGGCACGGCTCGATGACCTGCCTGAAGACCGAAGGTCAGGATATGGTCAACGTGATGAACGCGCTGAAGCCCGATGCGATGACCTTCCACTGGGAGTTTACGCTGGGGTCTGAGCGGGTGCAGGAGATCGTGCAGGGGTTGCCCTTCGCGGCGCTTGGCCAAAACATCTTTGATGCGGAATGGGATGAGCCTGCGGAACTCTTCAAGCCCTACGAATTCTTTGAGCGCGGCGGCGTGAAGATCGCCGTGATCGGGCAGGCCTTTCCTTACATGCCCATCGCCAACCCCGGCTGGATGTTCCCTGAATACTCCTTTGGCATCCGCGACGAACATATGCAGGAGATGGTCGATGAGGTCCGCGCGCAGGGCGCTGAACTGGTCGTTTGCCTGAGCCACAATGGTTTCGATGTCGACAAGAAGATGGCCGGAATCGTCAAAGGGATCGACGTAATCCTCTCGGGCCATACCCATGACGCGCTGCCCGAACCGGTGCTGGTGGGGCAGACGCATATCATCGCCTCTGGATCGAACGGGAAATTCGTTTCGCGCGTGGACCTCGACGTGCGCGACGGCAAGATGATGGGCATCCGGCACAAGCTGATCCCGATCTTCTCGGACCTCATCACGCCAGATGCGGAGGTGGCAAAGCTCATCGACGTACAGCGTGCACCCTATCTCGACGAGTTGACCCATGTGGTCGGGCAGTCCGACGCGCTGCTGTACCGGCGCGGCAACTTCAACGGGACATGGGACGACCTCATCTGCGACGCGCTGCTGAGTGAGCGCGATGCCGAGATCGCGCTCAGCCCCGGGGTTCGCTGGGGGCCGTCGATCCTGCCGGGCCAAGACATCACCCGCGAAGACATTTTCAATGTCACTTCGATGACCTATCCCAATGCTTATCGCACGGAAATGACGGGCGAATTCCTGAAGGTCGTGCTGGAGGACGTAGGCGATAACCTGTTCAACCCCGACCCCTACTACCAGCAGGGCGGCGACATGGTCCGCGTGGGCGGCATGGGCTTCAAGATGGACATCGCCAAGCCGCAGGGCGAGCGGATCAGCGATATGACCCTGCTCAGTTCCGGTGAGCCGATTGATCCGTCGCGCAGCTATGTCGTCGCTGGTTGGGCCTCAGTCAACGAGGGCACCGAAGGTCCGCCGATCTGGGATGTGGTCGAAAGCCATATCGCCAAATTGGGAACCGTTTCTGATGGGGCCCGCACACCGGTGGAAATCGTTCTGCCAGACTGAGAAAAAGCAGAATAGGGGTTCTCACGCGGAAACAAATTCAATAAAATGAATTTGAATATATGAGGGCCACGACATGACTGAAGAAAATCAAACTGGACCATCGCGCCGTGCCTTTCTAACGGGGGTAGGGGCGGCGGCTGCGGGGACGCTGGCGGGCGGCGCCAGCGCCCAGACGGACCCGGCGATTGCCATTCATCCTTGGATGCAGGAGTTGGGCGATGGCGTTGACGCCGCGCCTTACGGGATGCCATCGCCGCATGAGGCAGATGTGAAACGCCGCACCGTGGAGTGGCTCACTGCCGATCCGGTGAGTTCAATCAATTTCACGCCGCTGCATGACCTCGACGGGACGATCACCCCCAATGGTCTGTGTTTTGAGCGGCACCACTCTGGCGTCGCCCGCGTTGATCCGGCCCAGCATCGGTTGATGATCCACGGGTTGGTCGACAAACCCTTGGTGCTGACCATGGAAGACCTCAAACGGTTTCCCCGGCAGAACCACGTCTACTTCCTTGAATGTGCAGCGAATTCCGGGATGGAGTGGCGCGGCTCACAGCTTAATGGCTGTCAGTTCACCCATGGTATGATCCATAACGTCATGTACACCGGCGTGCCGCTGCGGCTGGTATTGGAGGAGGCGGGGATCAAGCCTGAGGGCAAGTGGCTGCTTGCCGAAGGGGCCGATGCCGCCGCTATGACGCGCTCAATCCCGATGGAAAAGGCGCTCGACGATTGTCTCGTCGCCTTCAAGATGAACGGTGAAGCGCTGCGCCCCGAACAGGGCTACCCGGTGCGTCTGGTTGTGCCCGGCTGGGAAGGCAACATGTGGGTGAAATGGCTGCGCCGCCTCGAAGTCGGCGATCAACCTTGGCATCACCGCGAGGAAACCAGCAAATATACCGACCTCATGGCCGACGGCGTGGCGCGGCGCTTTACTTGGGAGATGGACGCGAAATCGGTCATCACCAGCCCCAGCCCACAGGCGCCGATCACCCATGGGCCGGGGCCGACCGTTCTGACGGGTCTGGCGTGGTCGGGCCGGGGCACGATCCCACGTGTCGATGTGACCATCGACGGTGGCATCACTTGGCATGAGGCACGGATGGATGGCCCGAGCACGCCCAAGGCACTGCACCGCTTTTACTATGATTTCGAATGGGACGGAAAACCGTTGCTGCTGCAAAGTCGCGCGCATGACAGCACCGGTTATGTCCAGCCGACCAAGGATGCCCTGCGCGAGATCCGGGGTGAGAATTCAATCTACCACAACAATGGCATCCAGACTTGGGCTGTTGACGCTGACGGAAAGGCCGAAAATGTCGAGATTTCTTAAACTTGCGCTGCTGGCCAGCGCCATGGCCAGCCCCCTTGCCGCCGAGCCTTTGGGACTTGGCCGCGCCGCCACGCCCGAGGAAATCGCCCTTTGGGACATCGACGTGCGCCCCGACGGTCTGGGCCTGCCTGCGGGCAGCGGCGACGTGATGACCGGCGATAAAATCTACACCGAGAAATGCTCGGCCTGTCACGGGGTCTTTGGCGAAGGCACAGGCCGCTGGCCGGTGCTGGCGGGCGGGCAGGGCAGCCTGTCCGATGCACGTCCCGTCAAGACGATCGGCAGCTATTGGCCATATCTCTCAACGGTTTACGACTATGTGAACCGCGCCATGCCCTTTGGCAACGCACAGTCGCTGACCCATGATGAGGTCTATGCGATCACGGCCTATCTGCTCTATCTCAACGATGAGGTGGATGAGGATTTCGTGCTCTCTTCGGACAACTTTGCCGAAGCGCGTCTGCCCAATGAGGAGGCCTTTAAACCCGACGATCGGGCCGAAGTGGAGCTTGTGGCCTTTAAAGAAGAACCCTGCATGACCGAGTGCAAACCATCGGTCGAAATCACCATGCGCGCCGCCGTGTTGGATGTAACGCCCGAAGAGACCGCCGCCAAAGTTGCCGCGAAGGCCGAAGAGACCAAAGCCAGCGCGGCTAAACCCGCACCTGAGACGCCCCCGGCCGAGGCTCCGGTGGTTGAGGTGGCCGAGGCACCTGCCGTTGATCCCGCCCTCATCAAAGCGGGGGAGAAAGTGTTCCGCAAATGCAAATCCTGCCACCAGATCGGCGCCAAGGCCAAAAACCGCGTCGGCCCGGTGCTGAACGGCATCGTGGATGGTCCAGCGGGTGCGGTCGAAGACTTCCGGTACTCCAAACCGATGGCAGCCGCAGCCGAGGCAGGTCTGGTCTGGACCGAGAGCGAGCTGAGCGCATTTTTGGGAAACCCCAAGGGCTATATGAAGGGCACGAAAATGTCCTTCCCCGGTGTGCGCAAAGAAGAAGACATCGCCGCTCTGATCGCCTACCTGCGTGACGCGTCGGAGTGATTGAGGCGATTAGAGAAAACTGACGTGCCTGCCCCCCTTGAACCCCCATACCGGGGGGACTAATCTCTGGGTAACAGTTTTGCGGGTATGGTCCCGCGAACAGGAACTGAGGCAGGCACGCATGAACGATCCGATCAACACCTATATGAATACGCTTGTCCCGATGGTGGTTGAGCAAACCAGCCGGGGCGAGCGGTCCTACGACATCTTCTCGCGCTTGCTGAAAGAGCGGATTATTTTCGTCAACGGCCCGATCCACAGCGGGATGAGCCATCTGGTCGTCGCCCAGCTGCTGCACCTTGAGGCGGAGAACCCGACCAAGGAAATCAGCATGTACATCAACTCGCCCGGTGGCGAAGTGACGGCGGGCCTGTCGATCTATGACACGATGCAATACATCAAACCCAAGGTCTCTACTCTGATCTGTGGCATGGCGGCCTCCATGGGGTCGGTCATCGCGATTGGCGGCGAAAAGGGCATGCGTTTCGCGCTGCCCAACGCCGAAGTCATGATCCACCAGCCGTCGGGCGGCTCGCAAGGCATGGCCGAAGATATCCTGATCTCGGCCCGCCATATCGAGCGCACTCGTGAGCGGATGTATCAGCTCTATGTCAAACACTCCGGCCAGCCGCTGGATGTCGTGCAAAAGGCGCTCGACCGTGATCTTTGGATGACCCCTGAAGAAGCTAAAGAATGGGGCCACTTGGACGAGATCGTCGAGAGCCGTGGCAAGGCAGATGATGCCGCTGCCAGCGGTAAGGACAAGAAAGACAAGTAATAGAGGGGCCCGGCGCTGCATATTTTGCGATTGTAGCGCCGGGATCACTGGCCTAAGCTTGAGGCCAAATCTCGCAGCCTCACGTTCGGGGCGAACATACACGACAGACCTGAAAGGTTTGAGATGGCGAATAATTCCGGCAACGACAGCAAAAATACGCTCTACTGTAGCTTTTGCGGCAAGAGCCAGCACGAGGTGCGCAAGCTGATTGCGGGGCCGACCGTGTTCATCTGTGACGAATGCGTCGAGCTGTGCATGGATATCATCCGAGAAGAGACCAAAGCCTCGGGGCTCAAAGCGACCGACGGCGTGCCAACACCCCGCGACATCTGCGGCGTGCTGGACGATTACGTGATTGGTCAGGCGATGGCCAAGCGCGTCCTTTCGGTGGCGGTCCACAACCACTACAAACGGTTGAACCACGCCCAAAAGGGCGGCGATATCGAACTGGCGAAATCCAACATTCTGCTGATCGGCCCCACCGGCTGCGGCAAGACGCTGCTGGCGCAAACGCTGGCGCGTATTCTGGATGTGCCTTTCACCATGGCAGACGCGACTACGCTGACCGAAGCCGGTTACGTGGGTGAGGATGTTGAGAACATCATCCTCAAACTGCTGCAATCGTCCGAGTACAACGTTGAGCGCGCGCAGCGCGGCATCGTCTATATCGACGAAGTCGACAAGATCACGCGCAAGTCCGAAAACCCCAGCATCACCCGTGATGTGAGCGGTGAGGGCGTGCAGCAGGCGCTCTTGAAGCTGATGGAAGGCACCGTGGCCTCTGTGCCGCCGCAAGGCGGGCGCAAGCATCCGCAGCAGGAATTCCTGCAGGTAGACACGACCAACATCCTCTTCATCTGCGGCGGTGCCTTCGCGGGCCTCGACAAGATCATCGCGGCGCGGGGCAAAGGCTCGGCCATGGGCTTTGGCGCTGACGTGCGTGACAACGACGCGCGCGGCATCGGTGAGATTTTCACCGACCTCGAGCCGGAGGACTTGTTGAAGTTCGGTCTGATCCCGGAATTCGTCGGCCGTCTGCCAGTTCTGGCAACCCTCGAAGATCTGGACGAAGATGCGCTGGTGACCATCCTGACAGAGCCGAAGAACGCTTTGGTGAAACAGTACCAGCGTCTGTTCGAGTTGGAAGACACGCAGCTGACCTTCACCGATGATGCGCTGACCGCGATCGCCAAACGCGCGATTGAACGGAAAACTGGCGCGCGGGGCCTGCGCTCCATCCTCGAAGACATCCTGCTCGACACGATGTTCGAACTGCCGGGGCTGGACACGGTGACCGAGGTTGTCGTCAACGAGGAGGCCGTGATGTCGGAGGCGAAGCCCCTGATGATCCACGCCGACAGCGAAAGCAAAGAACCAGCAAGCGCGGGCTAAGACCTGGCGCGAGGCAAAGAGATAGGGGGCGGGCCAATGGGTCCGCCCTTTTGCATGAAAGGAACGGTCATGAAGCGGATTTCATCGGGCGGTGCCTATGAAGAAAAGATCGGCTACAGCCGCGCAGTGGTCGCGGGCGGCATGGTCTATGTCTCGGGTTGCGTGGGCGAAGGGGCGGATGTCACGGCCCAATGCGCAGCGGCTCTGGCGACGATCAAGCAGGCTCTGGAAGAGGCGGGCAGTGATTTCGCCCATGTGGTTCGTGTCACCTACATGCTGCCCGATGCCGCGGAGTTTGAGCCCTGCTGGCCGCTTTTGCAGGCGGCCTTTGGCGCACACCCGCCTGCGGCGACGATGATCGAATGCGGGCTGATTGATCCCAAATACCGCATTGAGATCGAAGTCACCGCGATGCTGCGAGATGCGGCGGAGGGTTAAGTTTTCTCCGGCACCAATTCAAATTGATCCCCCAGCCGGGCGCGCACCTCTGCGGGATCAAGGTTTGTCCAAAGCGGCCCGCCGCCACCAATAAAACCCGTCTTCCGTAGGCTGTTTTGCAGCGCGGGCATATCAAGCTCCCCCATCCAAAGCCGCGCCTTGGCTTTGCCAAGCGGCTTCCACGAGCGAGTGAGGTGGCAGAGTGTCGCGGTGGTGATCCCCGCAAAACTTTGCAAATGCTGTTCCAACCCGCGCGTGGCGGAGGAGGGGCGGCGCACGACGATGGCCACTTGCTGCGTGGGCCGGGCGACCATCCCCAAGAGATGCAGGGCGGAGCCTTCGGCGGCGATGATCTGCTTGGCCCCCTTATAGACCGCGATCTGTTCGCGCAGCCCGTGTTTTTCGGGGTGAAAGACCATGTAGCCCTGTGCCGCGAGATAGGTTTCCAACGCCTCCTCGCCAATCAGATTGCCGCGCCCGGCGGGCAATTGGCTGCGGCTGATATAGAGCTTTTCCGGCCCTTCAGGCGCGATCTCACGCGCGAACCGATTGGCGATGGTGCTGCGGTAAGGCGCTGTGCCGGTGATCAAACTTCCCAGACCAAAGCCTTGTCCCGGCACGATCAAACGCTCAACCCGCGTCGGTGCGTCCAAACTGACCAGCGGCTTGTCGCAGCCCAGAAGGGCGAGGAAGTCACGCTGATACCCCGATACCTCTCCGCCATTGCGGGGGCGTTTGGGGATGAAAAGAACACCGTCGATTTCCTCCTCAAGGTGATCCAGCGCCCATAGGCGCGCGGTGCTCTCAACCAGAAAATGTCCGAAGTGCAGCCAGAGGACACCCCCCCAGAGCCATGTCCCTTTGCGTTCAGCCAGTCTGCCTTGCGGTGCCTCCGGCAGGGTGGTTAGCGCGCGCCCATTGCGCCAAAGTGCGGCTTGCGGGCAGGGGTGGCCATCGCTCAGCAACACCCCCGCAGGCTGCACCAACCCGCTGGTTTCGGGCAGGACGACAAGCGCATTGTCCAAGGTTGTGATCTCCGTTGACCAGCCCCCCTGAGGCACGGGCGGGCGCTCGGCGGGATCAAAGGTGCAAGCCCAGACCTGCCGGGTACAATGGCCGGGTGATTTGCGAAATCCGGCGCGCTCAAGGATGCGTTTGCATTCGCGCATCCCCTCGCGGCCATAGGCTTCGGGGTGAAATTCCAATACCACGGCGCGCAGCCCGTCGAGCGAGGCATGGCGCAGGAACTCCAATTCACCCCCTTCGATGTCCATCAACAGCACATCAGGCTTAAAGTTGCGGCAGATGTCGGCGTAGCCCGCCGTCGGCACCTGAACCTGCACCGTCTCGCGCGTGTCACTGTTGATCAGAGAGGAGCCGAGGAATGAGTTACGCAGATGAAACGGTAGGGTTTCGGGCCGGTCGGGGGCGGAAATAACCAGCTCGTTGCGCAGGGTGATCCGGTCTTGCAGCCCGTTGAGCGCATAGAGCGCGCGAATATGCGGGATCAGGTTCGGGTTTGCCTCGAAAGAAAGCACCGCCTCGGGCGCGGCCTTTTGCGCCACGATCGCCCCCACCAGCCCCAGTCCTGCACCCATCTCAAGCACGCGGTCGCCGGGGCGGACCACGGCCAGCGCCCCGGCAATTTCCTGCGCCTCATAGCGGCCTGCGTTGATCCGCTGGATCCGCGTCTCGTTCAGAAAAGGGGATTGGGGCACCTTGACGCCATGACATTCCGCCGCTGCCCGTATGGCCCCACCAACCTCAATCATCGCTGCCCTCATTCGTTTCTCTGACCCTAGCCAGAGGCCGCCCGCGCGCCAAGCTCCTTTGCGGCGAGGCTGGACGCCAAAGCCTCCATGGTGCATATAACGGACAACAGGAACGGAGACCTCGATGGGCATTCTCAATTCACTTCTGCGCGGCGTCACTTGGTGGAACGGCCAGACGCTGAACACCCAGTTTTTCACTTGGCGCAAGGGCAGCAAGGTGGGCGAAGACGCGCAGGGCAATATCTATTATCGCAACGCCGATGACAGCAAACGCTGGGTCATCTTCAACGGTGAGGCCGAGGCGAGCCGCGTCAGCCCAGATTGGCATGGCTGGCTGCACCGCACTTGGGACGAGCCGCCGACCGAAAAGCCTCTGATCCACAAACCGTGGGAAAAGGCGCATGTCGAGAATCGGACCGGCACGCCCATGGCCTACGCCCCGGCTGGGTCGCTGCGCCGCGCGGACCCGCTTGAGCGCAAAGACTATGAGGCCTGGCAGCCTGAATGATCGGTTGGCCGCGCCTGCTGCGCGGCCCCAAGTTTCACGCAATCCGGGTAGGTTAATGAAAAAGCTTCTGATCGCCGCATCTCTGCTGGCAGCGCCGCTTCATGCACAAGAGGGCGCTCAGGTCGCCAGCGCCACGGGCGGCGTCTTGCGGGCGTTGGACAAGATCTCTGGCGATACAATCGATCTGGAGATCATCAAGGGTGATAGTCACTCTTTGGGCAATCTGCAGATCACCATGGTAGACTGCCGCTATCCGGTGGGCGATCCGGCGGCCAATGCCTATGCCGCGCTTGAGATCACCGAAGAAGGCAGTAAGGGCGCGGTCTTCTCGGGCTGGATGATTGCCTCGGCCCCGGCGCTGCACGCGTTGGAACATTTTCGCTATGACATTTGGGTCATGCGCTGCAGCACATCCTGAAAGCTGTCTAAGACAGGCGCGTGGAACTGCGCATTGCCGCGTTTTGCCAGATCAAGCTGCGCTTGATACTTCGCGCGGCTGATCTCTTGCGCCCCGAGAGAGGCTAGGTGGTCGGTTAAAAATTGCGTGTCAAACAGGGTAAACCCGCCACGGCGGAGCCGGTCCACCAGTGCTGCCAGCGCCATTTTAGAGGCGTTGGTCCGCCGCGAAAACATGCTTTCCCCGAAAAACGCACGGCCCAGCGTAACGCCATAGACGCCGCCCACAAGCGCGTCGCCTTCCCAAACCTCAAGTGAATGGGCGTGGCCCGCACGGTGCAGTCCTGCATAGAGTGCCGCGATCTCTGCGTTGATCCAAGTGTCGTCGCGGTCGGCACAGCCGGCGACGACACCGCCAAAATCGCGGTTGATTGTATGGTGAAACGAACTGCGCCGCATCGCGCGGGCCAGTGAGCGCGATATGTGAAAGCCATTCAGCGGCATCACCCCACGACGCCGCGGATCGACCCAGAAAATCTCTGGGTCGTCGCGGTGTTCGGCCATGGGGAAAATCCCGATGGAGTAGCCGTGGAGCAGGATCTCTGGCGTCAGACCCGACATCTGATGTCAGGCGTTGCCGAGGTTGGTTTCCAGCCAATGCTCAAGCCAGTGGATGTTGTAGCCGCCCGATTGTACGTCCTCTTCGGCCAGAAGCGCGTGGAAGAGAGGAACAGTGGTATCGACGCCGTCCACGATCAGCTCCCCCAGGGCGCGACCCAGACGCGCCAGCGCCTCGGGGCGGTCGCGGCCATGTACGATGAGTTTGCCGATCAAGCTGTCGTAATAGGGCGGGATCGAATAGCCGTCATAAAGGGCTGAATCCATCCGCACGCCAAGGCCGCCCGGCGCGTGATACTGCGTAATCCGGCCCGGGCAGGGCGCGAAGTTCGGCAGTTTCTCGGCGTTGATGCGGACCTCGATGGCGTGGCCGTTGATCTGCAGGTCGTCCTGCGTGAAGGACATCGGCAGCCCTTCGGCGACGCGGATCTGCTCGCGCACCAGATCGACGCCAAAGATCGCTTCGGTCACCGGGTGTTCCACCTGAAGGCGGGTGTTCATTTCGATGAAATAGAACTCGCCGTTCTCATAAAGGAACTCGATCGTGCCCGCACCGATGTAATTGATGTTGGCCACGGCATCCGCACAGACCTTACCGATCCGGGCGCGCTCTTCCGCGGTGATCGAGGGGCCGGGGGCCTCTTCGAAGACCTTCTGGTGACGGCGCTGCAGGGAACAGTCGCGTTCGCCCAGATGCACAGCGTTGCCCTTGCCGTCGCCAAAGACCTGAATCTCGATATGGCGCGGGGTGGTGAGGTATTTCTCGATATAGACTTCGTCATTGCCGAAGTTCGATTTGCCCTCGGCGCGGGCAGTCTGGAAGGCGCGCTCCATGTCCTTGGCGGATTGGGCGACTTTCATGCCCTTACCGCCACCGCCTGCCGTGGCTTTGATGATGACCGGATAGCCGATCTCTTCGCCCAAGCGTTTGGCTTCTTCGAGCGAGGCCACGCCGCCTTCGGAGCCGGGCACACAGGGCACGCCAAGTTTCTTCATCGTGTCCTTGGCGGTGATCTTGTCGCCCATGACGCGAATGTGCTCGGCGGTGGGACCGATGAAGGTCAGGCCGTGGTCTTCGATCACCTGCACGAAACCGGCGTTCTCTGACAAGAAGCCGTAGCCGGGGTGGATCGCTTCGGCGCCGGTGATTTCACAGGCGGCGATGATGGCCGGGATCGAGAGGTAAGATTGCGTCGAGGAGGGCGGGCCGATGCAGACGGATTCGTCAGCCATGCGCACATGCATCGCATCGCTGTCGGCGGTGGAATGCACCGCAACCGTCTTGATGCCCATTTCGCGGGCCGCGCGGATGACGCGCAGGGCGATCTCTCCACGGTTGGCGACTAGGATTTTGCTGAACATGATCTGCCCTTATTCCAAGATCACCAGCGGGGCGCCGAATTCGACGGCATCGCCGTCACCGACGAGGATGCGCTTGACGGTGCCAGCGCGGGGGGCGGGAATGTGGTTCATCGTCTTCATGGCTTCGACGATCAGCAGCGTGTCGCCTTCGGAGACCGAAGCACCGACCGAGATGAAGGCGGGCGCGCCGGGCTCACCTTGGAGATATACCGTGCCGACCATCGGCGAAGTTACCGCGCCGGGATGATCCGCTGGATCGGAATCGGCAGCCGCTGGGGCGCTGCTGGGTGCGCTGGCCGGGGCAGCCGATGGGGCTGCGGCAGCGGGGGCGGCCTGATACTGCTGTTGCGGGGCGGCCATGATCTGCTGTGGCGGCTTGCGGCTCACACGCACGTTCAGGCTGTCGTCCTCGGCGTAGTCGCGTTTCACCTGAAGCTCGGTCAGGTCGTTCTCGTTCAGCAGCTCGGCGAGGGCCTTGATGAAGGCCACGTCACTGTCATGGGTGTTTTTTGTCATTGGATCCTCGAAGATTTCGACAGGCTGGCAGCCTATCGCTGCGCGATTGATTGTGCTCGCTTATAGGGCATGGGCAAAGCCATGAAAAGCCAACTGTTGTCTAGGGGGTAGGATCGGTTTTTTATCGCGCGGGCAGGCCCCGACGCGGGATGATGCGGTATTCGCTTTCTCGCGCGTCGGGGATGTTACCAAGTGGGTTCAAATCGCGAGGTATTCGGCGCGCAGCTCGGCATTGTCGAGGACTTCTGCCGCCGTGCCGTCGAAAACAATGCCGCCGGTGTCAAGGATCACCGCACGGTCCGCCAGCTTCAATGCGCGCACGGCGTTCTGCTCGACCAGAATCGTTGTGATGCCCTGCGCCTTAATCAGCGCCAGTGTCTTTTCGATCTCATCCACGATCACAGGGGCAAGACCTTCGTAAGGCTCGTCCAAGAGAAGCACTTTGATGTCCCGCGCCAGGGCCCGCGCAATCGCCAGCATCTGCTGTTCGCCGCCCGAGAGGGTGGTGCCTTCTTGGTTCTTACGTTCGCCCAGACGGGGGAATAGGTCATAGAGCCGGTCCAGCGACCAGCCGATCGGGGGGGCGATTTGCGCCAGCTTCAGGTTCTCCTCGACCGTGAGGCCCGAGATGATGCGGCGGTCTTCCGGCACCAGCGCCAGTCCCGCCGCCGAAGCCTGATGGCTGGCCATATTGTGCAGCGGCTGATGGTCGAGCCAGATCTCGCCCCGCTTCAGTTCCGGATTACTGACGCGCGCAATGGCCCGCAGGGTCGAGGTTTTGCCGGCACCGTTGCGGCCCAGAAGCGCGAGGATTTCGCCCTCATGGACGTTAAAGCTCACCCCCTGCACGATATAGCTTTCGCCGTAATAGGCATGGATATCCCAGACCGAAAGGAAGGCCGGGGCGGTTTGGGCGTGGTTGGCGTTTTGGTCTAGCGTGTCGGTGCTCATCAATATGTCCTTGCGGTTCGGCCAGAGGGCCAAGATCAGAGGGGCGGGGATCAGGCAGCGTCTTGGCTCTCACCCAGATAGGCTTCGCGCACCTTGGGGTGGCCCTTGATCCGGTCGGGCGTGTCTTCGACAAGCGGCGTGCCTTGGGCCAGCACCGTGATGCGTTCGGCCAATGAAAATACGACGTGCATGTCATGCTCGATGATGGCGATGGTGATGTCGCGCTCGTCCTTGATCTGTTTCAGCAGGTCGATGGTGTTGTTGGTATCGGCGCGGGCCATGCCAGCGGTGGGCTCGTCCAAAAGGAGCAGGCGCGGGTCTTGCGCGAGGCACATGGCGATCTCAAGCCGCCGCTTGTCGCCACGAGACAGGGCCGCCGCATGCATGTGCCGCTTGTCGATCATGTTCATGTCGCGCAGCATTTCCTCGGCCTTGTTGATCACGTCTTTCTGGCCGACCACGCGGGACCACCCATTCAGCTGGAACGCCCCGTCGCGTTTGGCAAGGCAGGGGATCAGCATGTTTTCCATCACCGTGAGATCACCAAAGATCTCGGGCGTCTGGAACACACGGCTGATGCCCATCTGGTTGATCTCATAGGGCTTGCGCCCCAGCACCGATTGCCCGTCGAACATGACAGACCCGGTATCGGGAATGAGCTTGCCCACCAGACAGTTAAGCAGCGTGGATTTGCCCGCCCCGTTGGGGCCGATGATCGCATGGACGGAGTTCTCCGCCACGCTCAGGTTCACATCGCTCAGCGCCTGCAACCCGCCAAAGCGCTTGCCGACATTTTTGACTTCGAGAATGGCCATGATGTCTTTCCTATTCTGCGGCTTCGCTGCGTTGTTGGGCGGCGTCGGCCTCAACCGAGCCTGCATTTTTGTCCTTGCGGCGGAAGACACGGCCCAGACGTTGCCCACCTTCAACCAACCCACCGGGCAGGAAGATCACGACCAGCATAAAGAGCAGGCCCAGTGTCAGGTGCCAGCCTTTGCCAACGAAAGGATGGATGATGGCGACCATCGCGTCTTCCAATCCGTCGGGCATGAAGGCGAACCAGCCGTGCAGCACGTTGTCGTTGATCTTGGCAAAGATGTTTTCAAAGTACTTGATGAAACCCGCACCCAAAACCGGCCCGATCAAGGTGCCTGCGCCGCCAAGGATCGTCATTAGCACCACTTCGCCAGAGGCCGTCCACTGCATCCGCTCGGCCCCCGCCAGCGGGTCCATCGCGGCGAGCAGACCACCGGCCAGACCGGCATACATGCCCGAGATCACAAAGGCCGCCAGTGTGTAGGGCCGGGTGTTAAGGCCTGTGTAGTTCATCCGCTGCTGGTTAGACTTCACCGCCCGCAGCATCATGCCGAAAGGCGAGCGGAAGATGCGGATCGCCAGATAGAAGGCGAGGATCAGGAAGATCGCGCAGAAGTAGTAGCCGACGGAGAAAGTAAACGTCCAACCGCCGAAGAACAGCGTCGTCGAAGAGTTCATCGCCGCACCAAAGAGATTGGGGAAGGCGGGAGCATCTGCGGCTTGAAGGTACTGCGGGTCAGAAGTGTAGATCTGCAAACCCGTCTCACCATTGGTGATGGGTGTCAGCACTGAATAGGCAAGGTTAAACGACATCTGTGCAAAGGCCAGTGTCAGGATCGAGAAGTAGATGCCCGAGCGCCGCAGGCTGATAAAGCCAATGAGCGCCGAAAACAGCCCCGCCATGATCACGGCCAGCACCAAGGCGGGCACGACGTTGTAGCTCAGCAGTTTGAACATCCAGACGGCGGAGTAGGAACCGACCCCCAGAAAGGCCGCATGGCCAAAGGAGAGGTAGCCAGTCAACCCGAAGAGTATGTTGAACCCGATAGCAAAGATGCCGAAGATCACAAAACGCTGCATCAGATCGGGATAGCCCGCGTTGAATTGCGCCATTGCCGAGTTTGCGGGGAAGGGGTTGAGGATGAAGGGGGCGAAGAGCGTGAGAACGATTACGACCCCCAAGAGAAGCGTATCGCGTTTTTCCAGTCCGAACATGGCTTATTCCTCCATCACGCCGCGGCGACCCATCAGACCACGCGGGCGGACCAGCAGGATCACGATGGCAACGACGTAGATGATGATCTGGTCGATACCGTAGATGATGTTCTTGATTTCATTCATGGAGGCGAGGCTTTCGAGGATGCCCAAAAGGAACCCCGCCAGCACCGCGCCGGGCAGGGAGCCCATGCCGCCAACCACGACGACAACGAAGCTCAGCACCAGAAAGTCCATGCCCATGTGATAATTCGGTGAGTTAATCGGCGCATACATCACGCCCGCAAGCCCCGCCACGGCAGCAGCGATGCCGAACATGATGGTAAAGCGGCGGTCGATGTCGATGCCCAGAAGGCCCACGGTCTCACGGTCCGCCATACCGGCGCGGACGACCATGCCGAAGGTGGTGAATTGCAGGAAGGCAAAAACCGCAGCGATGATGACTGTAGAGAAGCCGAAATAGACCAGACGCCAGTAGGGGTAGGCCAGCGAGGTATCCAAGCCCAAGAGCGGTGCGAAGTCAAAGCTGCCTTTGAAAACTTCGGGCGCAGGGGTGGGGATCGGGTTGGCACCATAGAAATACTTCACGACCTCTTGCAGTACGATGGCGAGGCCGAAGGTCACAAGGATCTGATCCGCATGGGGACGCTTGTAGAAATGCTTGATCAGCCCGCGTTCCATGATGAAGCCAATCAGCAGCATCACCGGAATCGCAAAGAGGATCGCCAGCGGCACCGACCAGTCGATGATCGCCTGTCCCGTCTCTGGTCCGAACCATTGCTCGACATAGGGGGTTTTGACCTTCAGCGGATTGCCGAGGAAATCCTTTTGGGTCTCGCTAACTGTCTCAACGCTCAGCGTCAGCAGACGTTGCAGCGTGACCGAGCAGAAAGCCCCGATCATAAACAGCGCCCCATGGGCAAAGTTGACCACGCCAAGCGTGCCAAAGATCAAAGTGAGCCCAAGCGCGATCAGCGCATAGGCCGAGCCCTTGTCGAGCCCGTTAAGTATTTGCAGAAGAACAGCGTCCATGGACCCCACCTGTTAGGGATGCGTTCACATGAGGGCGGGCCTCATGTGGTGAAAGGGGCGCGCCGATACAGCGCGCCCACAAGGTTCAGTAGATCAAGCGCCCGGGTTGCAGGCGCCCAGCTCGCCCCCGGCGAACATCGGGTGATCAGGCGCATATTCGACCTGCGCACGTGGCGTGACCTCGACGATCTCCAGCGTGTCATATTCGTTGGTCGGGTTTTCTTTGCCCTTCATGACCAGCACGTCTTTGAAGCACTGGTGGTCATCGCCGCGGTAGAGCACTGGACCGTTGCCCAGACCGTCGAACTCGAAGTCTTCCAGCGCTTCGACGACACCGCAGGGGTTGAAGGTGCCTGCGCGCTCAACCGCATCCGCATAGAGCAGCGTCTGCACATAGCAGGTGTGCGCGGAGTTGGAGGGTGGACGGCCATATTTCTCACCAAAGGATTTCACGAAGGCTTTGGAGCCTTCATCCTGCAGCTGCCAGTTCCAGTTCATCGAACCGATAACACCTTGCACGTTGGCACCGGCACCGGCGGCCATGAGCTCGGAATAAAGCGGCACGACGATCTCGAACTTCTTGCCGTTCACTTCTTTATCCAGCAGGCCGAACTGCACCGCGTTGGTGAGCGAGTTCACCATGTTCCCGCCGTAGTGGTTCAGCACCAGCACATCGGCACCGGAGTTCAGCACCGGCGCGATGTAGGAGCTAAAGTCAGTCGAGGCGAGCGGCGTCAGCACGTTGTTGACGGTTTCCCAGCCCATCGCCTCAGTCGCGGCGGCGATGGATTCCTGTTGTGTCCAACCCCATGTGTAATCCGCCGTCAGGTGGTAAGCGCGGCGGTCTTCGCCATAGGCGTTTTTCAACACCGGCGCGAGGGCGGCGGCAGACATGTAACCGTTAAAGAAGTGGCGGAAACCATTGGCTTTCTTGTCTTTCCCGGTAGTGTCGTTGGAGTGGGTCAGACCGGCCATGAAGATCACGCCGGCCTCTTGGCACAGACCTTGAACCGCCACGGCCACGCCGGATGACGAGCCGCCGTTGATCATGATCGCGCCGTCTTTTTCGATCATCGCTTTGGCGGAAGCGCGGGCGGCGTCAGATTTTGTCTGGGTGTCGCCGGTGACGTATTCGACCTTCTTGCCCAGAATGCCGTTCCCTTTCAGCGCCTTAGAGCTGAAAGTGTTCATCATGCCGCCGTCGCCCTCACCGTTGAGGTGCTGAACAGCGAGTTCCTGTGCGCGCAGCTCGTCCAGACCCTCTTCGGCATAGGGGCCGGTCTGAGGCACGTTGAAGCCCAGCGTGACGGTGCTGCCCGTGGGCGCGTTGGTAAAGCCTGAGTGCGTTTCGGCGCGCAGATAGGTCGGCAGCGCCAACCCTGCACCGGCAACCGCGCCGGTCTGGATCAGCCCGCGGCGTGTCAGTTTCGTAAACGACATGAAGTCCTCCCATGTTTTTATAAGCCGTGGCAGCGGAACCTCCCCCCGGTGCCACGGCGCGCAAGAATGCAAAGAAACTATGGCGCGGAAACTGAAAACCGATCAATAACCTGCTTGATGGAAACGATATTTCTGTAAATATATTCGCAAAGACTTCGCGAGGTTTGTAAATAACATGATATTGCGCCGCAGAAAGACCTTGAAACAACGGGCGAAATCTCGCGCGGAGCGACCTCATGCGTGAGGGGCTGACCGGCAGCCGTATCCGTGAGCGGCGGGTGATGGCAGGGTTGAAGCAAGCTGAGTTGGCTCAGCAAAGCGGAATCTCGGCCAGTTATCTCAATCTGATCGAACATAACCGACGCAGAATCGGCGGGAAACTCTTGCTCAATATCGCCCACGCGCTTGGGGTAGAGCCGCAGGCGCTGACCGAAGGGGCCGAAGCCGCGCTGATCGCCGCGCTGCGCGAAGCGGCGGAGGATGCGGGGCTGGTGGGGCCGGAGGGCGACCGCGCTGACGAATTCGCAGGGCGTTTCCCGGGCTGGGCCAAAGTGCTCGCCACCAGCCAGCGCCGCATCGATGCGTTAGAGCAGACGGTGGAGGCGCTGTCAGACCGGTTGGCCCATGATCCGCAGCTTGCCACGTCGATGCACGAGCTGCTCAGCACCGCCGCCGCAATCCGATCAACCGCCTCGATTTTGGCGGAGACGGACAGTCTGCAGCCCGAATGGCGCGACCGGTTTCATGCGAATATCCACGAAGATAGCCGCCGTTTGTCCGACAGTGCGCAGGCGCTGGTGACCTATTTTGACAATGCCGCCGAGACCCGTGAGGTGGCCCATTCCCCGCAGGCGGAGGTGGAAACCTTCCTCGCCGCGCATGACTACCGTTTTGACGCGCTGGAACAGGCTGGCACGCCGCAGGATGCGATTGCAGCCCTTGTAGGCGAGGCTGAGGCGCTCAAAACCAAAGCCGCGCGGCATATCGCAACGGGGGTGTTGCAGCAGATTGCGCGGGACGCGGCGGCGCTGCCTTTGAACCGTTTAGAGGGGGCAGTGGCCGAGCGGGGACATGATCCGGCACGACTTGCACAGGCGCTGGAGCAACCGATGGGGCGGGTGCTGCGCCGCTTGGCCTCGCTGCCCGATCTTGGCGCGGGGTTGGTGGTCTGTGATCGCGCGGGCAGTGTGACATTTGCCAAATCCGTCGAAGGGTTCACCGTGCCGCGCTTTGGCGCCTGTTGCCCGCTTTGGCCACTGTTCGCGGTGCAGGGTCAGCCGGGGCTGGTGATGAAATCCCGTGTCATGCAGATGGGACGCGGGCAGGCGCAGTTCGAGGCCATTGCGACTTGTGAAGTTCAAGCCGCCGCCGCCTATAACACGCCGCCCTTGAGCCAATCCGTTATGTTGCTTTTGCCTGTGCCCTCGAGCGCGTCACCTGCGCAGCCCGTGGGCGCAACCTGCCGCATCTGCCCGGTCGAAGGATGCCGCGCGCGGCGTGAGCCGTCGATCCTGCGCGACGGACTCTAGCAAGGGATCAGGCAGTTTTTGACAGGGCTGCCAAACCGATGCATGCTCGCCCCGGTGCGTGTGACCTCGCAACAAGACGGGGCAGTCGCACACCGAGGGGGGAGACTTTTCGCCAATGAGCAAACTCGTAGTTCTGGTGGAGGACGAGGTGAATATCGCCGAGGCCATCCGCTTTTTGTTGGGCCAAGAAGGCTGGCGTGTGGAGACGCTTGCCAATGGATCGGGCGCGGTTGAGGTGATCCGCAAGGCATCGCCCGATCTGGTGATGCTGGATGTAATGCTGCCGGGCAAGAGCGGTTTTGAGATACTTGATGAACTGCGCAGTGACCCGGCAATGGAGACCTTGCCGGTCTTGATGCTGACCGCGCGCGGCCAAAGCCGGGATCGCGCCATGGCTGAGAAGGCCGGGGTGAGCCGTTTCATGACCAAGCCGTTTTCGAATTCTGAGATGCTGGACGCGGTGCGCGACCTGATCGCCAGTTAACCCGCCATGCCCCGTCCTCCGATCTTTCTGGAAAAACGCGGCTACCGTCGGCGGCGCATGATGGATGCGGTGCGGCTGCTGCCGTTTCTGGGGCTGATGCTGTGGATGGTGCCGCTGCTCTGGCCTGTGCCTGACGCCACCCCTGAACCCACTGAGCCGACAATCGCGATGAGCGTGGCGCTACGCTATCTCTTTGGGGTTTGGGCGTTGCTGATCTTGGCGACATGGGCACTTTGGCGGCGGACGCGGGATGTGGCATCGGGCGAGGGTGCTGATCAGGCGGACGGGCCGCGCTGATGGTATCGCTCAATCAATTGGTCGTGGTCTGCCTGATGTATGTTGCGGGGCTGTTCATCGTGGCCTTCGCCGCAGAACGCGCGGCGCTGAGGGGGCGGGGCGGTTGGCTGTTACGCTCCCCATTGGTCTACACGCTGTCGCTGTCGATCTATTGCACGGCTTGGACCTTCTACGGCGCTGTGGGCTATGCCGCGCGTTCGGGGTTGGAGTATGTGACCATCTACCTTGGCCCCTCGCTGGTGATGATCGGCTGGTGGTGGGGGCTGCGCCGCCTTGTGCGGATCGGGCGGAGCCACCGCGTGACCTCAATCGCTGACCTGATTTCGTCGCGCTACGGCAAATCGAACACGCTAGCGATCGTGGTGACGATCATGGCCGTGATTGGCGTGACACCCTATATCGCGTTGCAATTACAATCGGTTATTCTGTCGCTGTCGATTTTCGCCGCCCCCAATGCGCCGCTGGCTGAGGCCGGAGACGATGTGATCAATCGCGGGCAGGCTGCCCTTTGGGTGGCGGCGGGGCTGACGCTGTTCACGGTGCTTTTCGGCACGCGGAACCTGAACGTGAACGAGCGGCACCACGGCGTTGTCATCGCCATCGCCGTCGAGGCCGTGGTGAAACTGCTGGCGCTGGTAGCGGTCGGTATCTACGTCATCTGGGGGCTTGCCGGAGGTCTGAGCGAGACGCTCGCGAAGATTGATGCGTCCGACATCGGCCAATGGGAGGTCCAGGGCAGCCGCTGGGCCGCGTTGACGGTCCTTTCGGGGGCCGCGCTTTTATGCCTGCCGCGCATGTTTCAGGTGATGGTCGTCGAGAATGACGACGAGCGGCAATTGCAGATCGCGAGTTGGGCCTTTCCGCTGTACCTCATGCTGATGAGCCTTTTCGTCGTGCCGATCGCGGTCGTGGGGCTTGATCTGATGCCCGAAGGCTCGAACCCCGATCTGTTTGTGCTGAGCCTGCCGCTTAGCCAGGGGCAGAACGGGCTGGCGATGCTGTCTTTCTTGGGCGGTTTTTCGTCAGCCACCTCGATGGTGATCGTCGCCACGCTGGCGCTCTCGACGATGGTCAGCAACCATATCGTCATGCCGATCTGGCTGGCGTTTCGGCGCGATGGGGCGACGCAGTCGGGTGACGTGCGCAATATCGTGATCCTAGCGCGGCGGCTGTCGATCTTTTGCGTGGTCGGCTTGGGCTACCTCTACTACCGCGCCTCGGGCGGCAGCGGGGCGTTGGCGGCGATTGGCACGATCTCTTTTGGCGGGGTGGCGCAGTTTTTGCCGGCGATGCTGGGCGGCGTCCTGTGGCGCGGGGCCACGCGGGCAGGGGCGCTTTGTGGGCTGGGGACGGGCTTTGTGCTGTGGGTATTTACCATGCTGCTGCCCAGTTTCGGCGCGGATGTGGCCCTGTCGAGTGCGACTTTGGAGCAAGGGCTTTGGGGGCTCGATTGGCTGCGCCCCGAGGCGCTTTTTGGTATCGCAGGGATCGACCCAACGGTGCATGCGGTGGTCTGGAGCCTTGCGCTCAATACGCTGGTTTTCGTGGTCGTCTCGCTTTTCAGCTTCCCTGCGCCGCTGGAGCGGCTTCAGGGGGCGCAATTCGTAAATGTCTTTGACCATTCCGGCCCGGCGCGGGGGTGGACGGCCTCCGTCGCGGGCAGCGAAGACCTGATGATTATGGCGCAGCGGATCTTGGGCGCGACAGAGGCGCAGGCGTTTTTCACCCGCGAGGCCGAGCGGCAAGGGCATGGGCAACGCCTGCCGGAACCCACGCCGCGGTTTGTGCAGGCGTTGGAGCGGGAACTGGCGGCCTCCGTCGGTGCGGCCACGGCACATGCGATGGTGGCACAGATCGTGGGCGGGGCGTCGGTCTCGGTGCAAGACCTGCTTGCCGTGGCCGACGAATCCGCGCAGATGTTGGAGTATTCCAGCCAGCTTGAAACCAAATCGCGGGAGTTGACAGAAACGGCGGCGCAGCTGCGCGCGGCGAATGAGAAGCTCACGCAATTGTCGCTGCAAAAGGACAGTTTTCTGAGCCAGATTAGCCATGAGTTGCGCACGCCGATGACCTCGATCCGGTCGTTTTCGGAAATTCTACGCGACGCGCCGGGCCTCACGGACGCGGATAAGAATCGCTACGCCACGATCATCCACAGCGAGACGATCCGCCTGACGCGGCTGTTGGACGATCTGCTGGATCTGTCGGTGCTGGAGAACGGGCAGGTGACGCTGAACCAGCGGGAGGGCAACCTGCGCGACCTGCTCGATCTGGCGGTGACCACGGCGCAGGCCGGGGCCACGCGCCCGCTTGTGGTGCTGCGCGATGCTCAGGCAGAAAATATCACTTTGACGAGTGACCTCGACCGGCTGGTGCAGGTCTTTATCAACCTCGTCACCAACGCCCGCAAATACTGCGCAGCTGAGACCCCGCAACTGGTGATCTCGGCACAGGTCACGGCGCAGGGGCTGGTGATCGATTTTGTCGACAACGGCCATGGGATCGACGCAGGATCAGAGGCACTGATTTTCGAGAAATTTTCGCGCATCACGAGGGAGGGCGATGGCGCGGGGCTTGGCCTTGCAATCTGTCGCGAGATCATGTGTCGCTTAGGCGGCGAGATCAGCTTTTTGCGGAATGTGCCCGGCACGGCGTTCCGGGTGCAATTGCCGCAGAGCGTTCTGGCACCGCCTGCAAAAGACACCGGCCCAGCGGTCGGCCCCGTGGTCGGGGCCGATACGCAGCCTTAGCTGTAGCTCTGCCCCAGCATAGGGCGCATGTTTTCAAGGTCATAGCCCCCCTGACGCGCCGCTTCGATGATCGCGTCACTGTCCATCTCACCAGCTTGGCCCAAGGCCCAAGCGATGGTCGAACGGGTGCCGGAGGCGCAATAGGCCAGCACGGTATCGTTCGTATCGACGCCAAGGGCGCGGTTGTTGGCAATGACATCGGGGGTCATGGTCTGATGGGTCAGGGGCTGTTCGGCAAAGGCGATGCCTGCCGCCTCAGCCGCTTCGCGCATGGCGGCGGCTTGGTGGCTGGGCGGCACTTCCGCATCGGGGCGGTTGCACAGAATGCGGGTGATGCCTTGGGCGCGCAGGCTTTCCATGTCACCGGGCTGAATCTGCGGGGCGACGAAATAGCGGGGGGTGATTTGGCGAATATCCATAGGTCGATTTAAGCAGATGCAACGGCCCTGTCCAGCACCGCTGCAACCTGCCGCAGCAGCCCGCCGATCAGCCCAGAGAAATCCCGAGAATTACCAGCATCAGCCCGATGACCGACAAAAACAGCGCGCCCATGTTTAGCGGCACCACTTTGCGCAGCACCACGCGCATCGCCTCATCGCCAAGCTGGGCGCGTTTGGCACGGCTGACCTTGATGATACACAGGCCAAGACCTAGCAATCCCAGAAGGGACAGACCCGCGCCGCCCCAGACCATGAGATCGAAAATAGATGTGTTTGCGCTTTCCATGGCGGCAGAGCTACGCCAAACCGCCAAGGGGGGCAAGTCCCGCTTGCGGGCTGGGCATCCAGCCTGTAGTCAAACCCGCCAGAGCCAGCCATTCCGTGAGGACTTCCCATGAGCGATACCAGCACCAACCCCGACGTCGTCGAATCCCAAGGCGATGCCACTTACCGCGTGACAGCCAATGAGCTGCGCCAGTTTGTGGAGCGGATCGAGCGTTTGGACGCAGAGAAGAAAGACCTCGCTGAACAGCAAAAAGAGGTCATGGCCGAAGCGAAATCGCGCGGTTACGACACCAAGGTGCTTCGTAAAGTGATTGCCCTGCGCAAGCGCGACAAGGACGACATCGCCGAAGAAGAAGCGGTAATGGAAATGTACAAAGAAGCTTTGGGCATGTGAGCGCCGGGCCGCAGCGGAACTGAATTTTCCCCGCGGCCTTGAACGCCTCCGGGCCATGCCCATTTGCATCGGGCGTCTGCGCGGTCTCCGCGACGCCCGATGGTGTGAGACCGGTGAGATTTTCTCGTGAACATTTTGTTTGTCCTTGGCGGCTTGCTGGGTCTCGTGCTCGGTGGGGAGTATTTGGTGCGCGGTGCCGTGGCACTGGCACAAAGGGTTGGGCTGTCGCCGCTGGTTATCGGTTTGACAATCGTGGGCTTTGGCACCTCAACCCCTGAACTGGTGACTTCGGTCCAAGCCGCGATGCTGGGTGCGCCGGACATCGCGCTTGGCAACGTCGTCGGGTCGAACATCGCGAATATCCTGCTGATTCTAGGCATTGCCGCGCTGATCGCGCCCTTTGCGATTAATCGGGGCAGTTTTGCCCGCGATGGATCCGTCATGCTGGCGGCGAGCGTGCTTTGTTTGGGGGCGGTGCTTTTGGGGCGCGTTGACCGTGTGGCCGGGTTAATCTGTATCGTCGGGCTCGCGGGGTATTTGATTTACACCTTCCGGAGTGATCGCAGCAGCCTGCAGACCATCGAGCCCCTGCCGGATCAGGCACCGATGGGGCTGTCGCTGCTTTGGCTTTTGGGGGGGCTGGTGCTGACGATCCTTTCGGCGCGGTTTCTGGTGACCGGGGCGGTGGCGTTGGCGCAGGCCGTAGGGCTCTCTGAGGCGGTCATTGGCTTGACCATCGTGGCCGTGGGCACCTCCATGCCGGAACTTGTAACCTCGGTCATCGCGGCACGCCGCGGGCAGAGCGATGTGGCTCTGGGCAATGTGGTCGGCTCCAATATCTTTAACATTCTTGGTGTGCTTGGGATTACGGCGGTGATTCAGCCGGTCGGTGTGGCTGCGCAGATTGCCACGCTCGACATCTGGGTCATGCTCGCGGCCACGCTGGCTTTGATTGGCTGCGCCGCGTTTGGCGGGCGTGTGACGCGCGGGCAGGGCGCGGTCTTTGCCTTGGCCTATGCGGGCTACATCGGTGTGCTTTTAATCTAAGGCTGTCGGCAGGCGTTGAACGGGGGGTGGGGCCGATTTCTGCGGATGTGGCGCGATGGCCGCGGACCCCCTTGCGCAGGCGGATCAACACCCATAGAAGGACACAAATTTTCGCCCGCGCCCCGGCTGCGCGGCCTTACCCTATGGAGCACACATGCAGGTCAACGAGACGCTGAACGAAGGTCTGAAACGCGGTTACAACATCACCGTGACCGCCGCCGAACTGGAAGCCAAGGTCAACGAAAAGCTGGCCGAAGCGCAGCCCGAAGTCGAAATGAAGGGCTTCCGCAAGGGCAAGGTTCCGATGGCGCTGCTGAAAAAGCAGTTCGGCCAGCGGATCATGGGCGAAGCGATGCAGGAAAGCATCGACGGTGCCATGGCAGAGCATTTTGAAAAATCCGGCGATCGCCCCGCGATGCAGCCCGAAGTCAAAATGACCAACGATGACTGGAAAGAAGGCGATGACGTCGAAGTTTCCATGGCTTACGAAAAGCTGCCGGAAATTCCTGAAGTCGATCTGAGCAAGATCGAGCTGGAAAAGATGGTTGTGAAGGCCGATGACGCCGCCGTTGAAGAGGCCCTTAACAACCTCGCTGAGACCGCGCAGGACTTCAAAGCGCGCAAGAAAGGCTCCAAAGCCAAGGACGGCGATCAGGTTGTGATCGACTTCAAGGGCTCCGTCGACGGTGAAGAATTTGAAGGCGGCGCGGCAGAAGACTATCCTCTGGTTCTGGGTTCCAACTCCTTCATCCCCGGCTTCGAAGAGCAGCTGGTTGGTGTGAAGGAAGGCGAAGAGAAATCTGTCGTCGTGAACTTCCCCGAAGAGTATCAGGCTGAGCATCTGGCCGGTAAAGAAGCGACATTCGCTTGCACGGTCAAGGAAGTGAAAGAGCCCGTCGCCGCTGAAGTGAACGACGAGATGGCCAAGAAATTCGGCGCCGAAGATCTCGAAGCGCTGAAAGGTCAGATTGCTGAGCGTCTGGAAGCTGAATATGCCGGTGCCTCGCGCGCTGTGATGAAGCGCAACCTTTTGGATGCGCTGGACAAAGAGGTGAGCTTTGACCTGCCGCCGTCGCTGGTTGACGCCGAAGCTAAGCAGATCGCGCATCAGCTGTGGCATGAGGAAAACCCTGACGTTCAGGGCCACGATCACCCCGAAGTTGAGCCGACAGATGAGCATAAAACACTGGCGGAGCGTCGTGTGCGTTTGGGCCTGTTGTTGGCTGAGTTGGGTCAGAAGGCCGAGATTCAGGTGACTGACGCCGAGATGACCCAAGCGATCATGAACCAGGCGCGTCAGTACCCGGGTCAAGAGCGTCAGTTCTTTGAATTCGTTCAGCAAAACCAGCAGATGCAGCAGCAGATGCGCGCGCCGATCTTTGAAGATAAGGTTGTCGACCACGTTGTTGAGCAAGCCAAAGTGACCGAGAAAGAGATCTCGAAGGAAGAGCTTCAGAAAGCCGTTGAGGAACTTGAAGACGAATAAGTCTTACCGGATCGAATTGCGAAGTAGGGGCGACGGGCAACCGTTGCCCCTGTTTCGTTTTGGGACGGCAGTTGGAATGCGGCCCGCGGTGGGGAAGCGGGCACCGCGCGCGCTAGCAACCTTCGTCGCTCTCACTGGATGAGCCTAAGGGATCACCAAACCTTAGCGTGAATGTCATTGGCTGATTACTTATGTCCCGCCAGGGGGGCATCCCGGGCATTGTCTCGGCAAACCGGAACATTCGCGCGCGATGGGGCGCTAACGGAGGCTGCTGTTGTTGGGACGCCCCCTAGGGAGGGCGGCGCCCTCTTTGGCAGAGTCGATACGACACTGGCGGCGGAGAGAGGCGGCACGCTTTGGACAACCGCCGCCAGGGCAATGCTTCGTTCAGCTTACAACGTAATCCGGAACTGGGCGAAACCGTCTTCTGTATCGCCCACCTGTTCCATCTCCACGCCTGTCACCTCATCCACGTAGTCGGCGGCTTTCGGCCCCGTCTCGAACAAAACGCTGGTGCCCTCCATCGGCGAAAAGCGCCAGTTGGCGTCTGCGCGGGGGCTGATGGTGCCTTTTTCAACGATGTAGCGCACGATCACATCACGGTTGGTGTCGGGGCCTTCAAAAACGGTGGTGTCACCCGAAGCGCCGGGGAATTCGCCGCCGCCGCTGGCGCGGTAGTTGTTGGTGGCAATGATGAACTCGGCTTTGGGATTAATGGGTTGGCCGTCGAACTTTAGGTCAACGATCCGGTTGGCTTCCGCGTTCATCACCTCGCCCTTGGGGCCGAACTTGGAGGGCTGGCTGAGGTCGATCTGATAGGTCACCCCGTCAATCACGTCGAAGTTGTAGCTGGGGAAACTGTCGCTGAGCAGGGGTTGGTCTTGTTGTCCGGGTGTAATTTGGTTGAACATGCCGGCAGACCGCTCCAGCCAGTCTTTTACCTGTGCCCCAGTCACCCGCACGGCGCGGGCGGTGTTCGGATAGAGGTAGAGGTCGGCGACATTTTTGATCGCCACATCGCCTTTGGGCACATCGGTGTAATACTCCGGTCCACCCCGCCCCCCGGCCTTGAAAGGCGCGGCGGCTGACAGGATCGGCAGACCCTCATGCGCGGTCCCCTTGAGCATTTGTTCAATATACCACGTCTGCGCATTTGAGACGATCTGCACCGAAGGGTCATCGGCCACCAGCGCAAAATAGCTGTGCAGGTTGGCGTCGGTCTTGCCCACGGCGCGCCGCACATAGGCGAGGGTTTCGTCATGCTCTTGTTGAACGGAGGCGAGGATTTCAGGATCGCTCTCGACCAGTGCCATGACCGAACGGTCCTCGTTGCGTTGCGAGATGGCGCGGGCCTCGGCGCTGTGGCTGGCAATGCGCCAGTTGCCGCCGTCACGCTCTAGCATCAGGTCGATAAGACCTAGGTGGCTGCCCCAGAACCCGCCCATGGTGGCGGGCTTGCCGTGGATCGTGCCTTTGCTCACGTCCACGCCCGGATAATCGGCATAGGTGCCTGAGGGGAAGACGAGGTGGCTGTGGCCGGTCATGATCGCGTCGATCCCTTCAACCGCGGCCAGCGGGACCGAGGCGTTCTCCATCATGTCTTCTTCTTTGGCCGCCCCAATGCCGGAGTGCGACAGCGCGATAATGATGTCGGCCCCGGCCTCTTTCATCTGCGGCACCCAGGCGCGGGCGGCCTCAAGGATGTCGCGCGCCTGCACCTTGCCTTCGAGATGGCGACGGTCCCAGTTCATGATCTGCGGTGGGACAAAGCCGATGATGCCGATCTTGATGTCATGTTGCTCACCCGCGCCGTCGATCAGTTTGCGGTCGAGAAGCACATAGGGTTTTACCAGCGTTTCATCGTCACTGGGCTTGGCACCCACTTTCTTAACGACATTAGCGCTTACCACCGGGAAATCCGCACCCGCGAGGGATTTCATCAGGAAATCGAGCCCATAGTTGAATTCGTGATTGCCCAAGGTGGAAGCATCAAAGCCTAGCGTGTTCATCGCTTGGATCACGGGGTGCATGTCACCCTCTTTCATGCCGCGCTCATAGGCGATGTAATCGCCCATCGGGTTACCTTGCAGGAAATCCCCGTTGTCGAGCATCAGGGTGTTTGTCGCCTCTGCGCGGATAGATTTGACGATGCTGGCGGTGCGGGCAAGGCCAACGGTGTCGACTTCTTTGTCGGCGTAATAGTCGTAAGGAAAGACATGCACGTGCAGGTCTGTTGTCTCCATCAGCCGCAAATGCGCTTGATTTGCTCCCGCGCGCAGGGAGAAGGGATGGAGGGCC
The DNA here is from genome assembly GCF_025143985.1 of Sulfitobacter sp. W027. NCBI lineage: Bacteria > Pseudomonadati > Pseudomonadota > Alphaproteobacteria > Rhodobacterales > Roseobacteraceae > Sulfitobacter > Sulfitobacter sp. W027. The sequence goes on along the minus strand of NZ_CP083564.1, from coordinate 1,896,727 downwards.
AGCAGCCCGGCAGAACCAGCTAGAAAGTGACGGCGGTTGAGGCGGAGTGTCATGCGGGCGTTCCTTTTTTCGTGGTTAGCTCTTACCTGCGGCGAAGGGAGAGGCCGTTGCAAGCCCGAAAATTAATCACCCGTCGCGCAGGCCGGTTTCCACTAGCATACCGCGTTTCTTGGCTTCGTAATAATAGCCACGCGCATACCATTTGATGGCGGTGCCGTGGTCTCCGTCGGACAAAAGCCAAGCGCCGCGAAGGTATTTCAGTGCGTATTTCAGATTGGTGTCGGCGTCCAAAAGCTCAGACGGGCTGCCTTGGAACCCCATGGAGCGGGCGGTGGCAGGCAGAATTTGCATCAGGCCATAGTAGGGGCCGTTGCGGGCGCGGGGATTGTGGGTGCTTTCGCGGATGGCCAGACGATGAACCAGAGGGCGCGGCAGGTCATAGAAATCTGCCCAGTGGTTGATCTTGCGCCGCAGTTCAGGCGTCTCATTCGGGTGGAGGGGCAGGGCCGAGCGCTGCGGGGGTGTCGGCTCTTCCATAGGTGCTGCATTGCAAGCGGTGAGAGCGGTGGCGGCGATGAAAGAGAGAAACATGCGGCGTGTTGTCTGAGGCATGATGCACCGAGGCTTGTTATATCGGCGCGAAGATCACCCCAAGGGGCCTAGCGGGCAAGAGTGTTGGCAAAACATACGCGGCCCCTTGCCCAGCGGTTGGGGCGCAAAGCGCGGCTTTCCGCCACGCTTAGACGTCGGCGACGATTTCGCCTTTCATTTCGCCCGTCATGCGGGTCTGATCTTCGCGCTTTACCGAACGTCGGACCTCGTCAATCTTGAGCTCTGCAGCGTCGCGTGTGGCCTTGTCGGGCCATTCGGTGATTGCGGCACTGGTGCGCTCAGAGGTGCGCACGACGGTGATGCGGCTCGCGCCAAACCCTTTGAGTGCGGGCAGGCGTTTATCCTCAATTGCGCGCAGGGCTACGTCATAATCCGCCCCGTCGGCGATCTCCCAAGTGGTGATGGTGATGTATCGCATGTGTCATCCTCCATGCTGAATGGGGGTATGATAGCATAAAACGGCTGTTTTTGCAGGGTTTTTGCGGACTGGGCGTGTAAAATGGGATAGCAACGCAAAACGCCGCGTGGAAGGTCCACGCGGCGTTAAGTCTTTGATCGAAGGCAGAACAGCTTAGCTGTCGTTTGCTTCGTCCTCAGGGGTTTTCACCACTTCTGCCATATCATCGTCGCCAGCGGCAGAGCCGATGTCGTCGAACAGTTCGGAAATTTCGAATTCAGCAGCGGCTTCCTCTTCGGCGGCCAGTTCCTGGATCGATTTGCCGGATGCCTGAAGCTCGGCCTCTTCGGGCGAACGGGCGACGTTCAGCTCGATGGTGGCGTTGACTTCGGGGTGCAGGATAACCTGCACTTCGTGCACGCCCAGCTCTTTGATCGGGTTCATCAGCACGACCTGCTTGCGGTCAACCGAGAAACCTTCGGCGGTGGCGGCTTCGGCGGCGTCACGGGTGGTGACGGAGCCATAGAGCGCACCAGCGTCGGAAGCGGAGCGAATCACGACGAATTGCTGACCGTTCAGCTTTTCGGCCATCTTCTCGGCTTCTTTTTTGGTCTCGAGGTTTTGCGCCTCAAGCTGGGCTTTCTGACCTTCGAATGCTTCGACGTTGGCCTTGGAGGCCGACAGCGCCTTGCCCTGCGGCAGCAGGTAGTTGCGAGCGTAGCCCGACTTTACGTCGACGACTTCGCCCATCTGGCCCAGTTTGGCCACACGTTCCAGAAGGATAACTTGCATGTGCTCTCTCCTTACTTAACGGCGTAGGGCAGCAGGGCGAGGAAACGAGCGCGTTTGATGGCACGGGCCAACTCGCGTTGTTTCTTGGCCGATACGGCGGTGATACGGGAAGGAACGATCTTGCCACGCTCAGAGATGTAGCGTTGCAGCAGACGTGTGTCCTTGTAGTCGATCGCAGGTGCGTTGTCGCCCGAGAAGGGGCACACTTTACGACGACGGAAAAATGGTTTTGCGGCCATGATTTAAGTCCTTTTTTTCAAGCGTTGATCAACGGCGTTCGCGGCGTTCGGAACGCTCGTCACGCTTTTGCATCTGTACGGACGGCAGTTCTTTGTGCTCATCAACTTTGATGGTCAGAACGCGCATCACGTCGTCATGCAGGCGCATCAGGCGCTCCATTTCCTGCACGGCGGTCGCAGGTGCGTCCGAACGCAGGAAGGCATAGTGGCCCTTGCGGTTTTTGTTGATCTTGTAGGCCATCGTTTTGACGCCCCAGTACTCGCTGTCGACGAGCTTGCCGTCGTTGTCCGCGAGAACGGTGCCAAAGTGTTCGATGAGGCCTTCTGCTTGCGTGTTGGACAGGTCCTGACGCGCAATCATAACATGCTCATAAAGCGGCATGTGCACTCCTATTTATATCAAGGCGCATTTCATAGGCGGGGCATTCATCCTTGCGGCCCCACCACGAGAGTCTGCGCGGTTCATATGCTTTGCAAGGAAGCGTCCGTATACACGGTTTGTGTCCCGCGGCAAGCCCCAAGCACCCGCAGCAAGGCTTGTTCGGCGCAGGCTCAGAGGATACATCAGGCAAAACGCATAAGAGAGGCCACCTTGATGAGCATTGCATTCGTTTTCCCGGGCCAGGGTGCCCAGACCATCGGCATGGGCCGCGATCTGGCCGAGGCCTACCCCCAGGCGCGCGCCGTTTTCCAAGAGGTTGATGACGCCTTGGGTGAAAAGCTGTCGGAGATGATCTGGGAGGGGGACATCGAGACATTGACGCTCACCCAGAATGCGCAGCCTGCGCTGATGGCCACTTCGATGGCCGCGATGGCCGCGCTGAAGGTCGAGGGCATCGGGGTGGACAGGGCCGCGTTTGTGGCAGGTCACAGCCTTGGCGAATATTCCGCACTTTGTGCCGCCGGGGCGCTGTCGCTTTCCGCTACCGCCCGGCTGCTGCGCATCCGTGGCAAGGCCATGCAGGCCGCGGTGCCGGTGGGCGAGGGGGCGATGGCCGCTATCCTTGGGCTTGGTATAGAAGAGACCGAGAAACTGGCCGAAGCCGCTGCTGAGGGCGAGGTCTGTCAGGTCGCCAATGAAAACGACCCGAGCCAGAACGTGCTGTCCGGCCATAAGGCCGCTGTGGAACGGGCTGTGGCGATGGCCAAGGACGCAGGCGCGAAGCGCGCGTTGTTGCTTCCGGTCTCTGCGCCTTTCCATTGCCCGCTGATGGGGCCTGCCGCTGAGGAGATGGCGCGCGCTTTGGGGGAGGTCACATTCAATGATCCAGCTGTGCCGCTGGTGGCGAATGTCACCGCCGAGGCGGTCACCGATGCCGCGAAGATTCGCGAGTTGTTGGTAGAGCAGGTGACAGGCCGGGTGCGCTGGCGGTCTTCGGTTGAGTGGATGGCCGCGCAGGGTGTCACCGAGGCCTGGGAGATCGGCGCGGGCAAGGCGCTCTCGGGCATGATCCGCCGGATCGAAAAGTCCCTCGCCACCCGCAGCATCGGCACGCCGGATGAGGTCAAAGCCGCGAAAGAAGCGTAACGACCCGGAGGGCCGAGATGACGATGCAAGAAACCCTGACGCTGCTGCCGGATTGGCTGATCTGGTGGTTCAATTGGCTGGTCTTTGCCGTGGCCGTGCTGCCGCTGGCTCTGCTAATCTGGCCCCAAAGCCGCAGGGTCGGGGTGATTGCCGTTTTGGCGAGTATCCTGACGGGTGCTGCGGTCTACGGCATGTTCCGCCAGATGGGATACGTCAAACTGCTCGGCCTGCCGCATTTGCTGATCTGGGGGCCGCTGGCGGTATATCTGTTCCGCAAGCAGGCCAAGGATGCCATGCCGATCGTCGCGCGTTGGATCATTCGGGTGATCTTGGTCACCTTGTTGATCTCGCTGGCCTTCGATGTGGTGGACGTGTTGCGCTATATCTTGGGCGAGCGGACTCCGCTGGGGCGTGAGGCATGAGGCGGCTGATTGCCGTCTTTGCGCTGCTGCTCTCAGTTGTGGCCTGTGGCACCCTTGAGAATGCCAGCGATGGCACGCGGATGCAGGTTCAGGGGCCGTATCTGTTGATGTCCGGCACGATCACCAGCCGAACACCTGCCACTTTCGCGCGCCATCTGGCCGAGAATCCGCGGATTGATACGGTGGTTCTGGGGCAGATCGACGGCTCTATTGATGCGGCGGCGACGCACCGGATGGGGCGACAGATTCGCAGATTGGGGCTGGCGACCGAGCTGCGGTCGGGCAGTGTGGTTGATTCTGGCGGTGTGGAGCTCTTCATCGCCGGAGCCAAACGGCGCATGGCGCCGGGGGCGGCGCTGCGGGTGCATAGCTGGCGCAATGGCTACCGCGAGGGCAGCAGCTTTCCGCGGCAATCGCCCAAACATCAGATGACACGGCGCTACGTGGCCGAGATGCTGGGCAATGACGCCTTTTACTGGTTTACCTTGCAGGCAGCGCCATCTGACGGGATACACAAGATGACAGCGGATGAAATCCGCCGCTACGGGCTGCTGACGCGGCCCTGACTGATAGAATAAAGGAAGAGACATGTTCGATCTTACAGGAAAGAATGCCCTGATCACTGGCGCTTCGGGCGGCATTGGCGCGGATATCGCCCGCAAATTGCATGCCCAAGGCGCCACCGTCGGGCTGTCGGGCACGCGGACCGAGCCTTTGCAAGCGCTGAAGGCCGAATTGGGCGAGCGGGCGCATGTGCTGCCTTGTAACCTGAGCGACATGGAAGCCGTCGATGCGTTGCCGAAACAGGCGGCTGAGGCGATGGGCTCGGTCGATATTCTGGTGAACAACGCAGGCATCACCCGCGACAACCTGTTCATGCGCATGTCGGATGATGAGTGGAACTCTGTGCTCAACGTGAACCTGACCGCGACGTTTAAGCTGTGCAAAGGGGTCATGCGCGGGATGATGAAGGCCCGTTGGGGCCGGATCATCAATATCTCCAGCGTGGTGGGCGCGACGGGCAACCCCGGTCAAGCAAACTATGCGGCCTCCAAAGCGGGTGTCGTGGGCATGTCTAAGTCGCTGGCCTATGAGGTGGCAAGTCGTGGGATCACTGTGAATGCCGTGGCGCCGGGCTTTATCACCACCGCCATGACCGACAAGCTGACGGACGAGCAAAAGTCTGGAATCATGGGGCAAATTCCGGCAGGCCGCATGGGTGACCCGGATGAGATTGCCGCCGCTGTGGTCTATCTTTCTAGTGCCGAGGCTGCTTATGTGACAGGGACCACCTTGCATGTGAACGGCGGTATGGCCATGTTGTGACCCTGCGCCGCAATAGCGTTTGCCAAGCCTGCGGCATGTGCTAAAGGGGGCGCAGAATCGAAACGAAGGGTGCTTGATTGCCCCCTCCGCCTTGTGCGAACAAGGAAAATAGCCGCCCCTTTTGGGGCATCCTCCAAACGCTGATCATCGGCGGGCGGAAACCAAAAGGGGCCTGAATGGCCCGAAGACATGAGGACTTATTATGAGCGACGTCGCAGACCGCGTGAAAAAGATCGTTGTAGAACACCTGAGCGTGGAAGAGGATAAAGTGACTGAGAATGCGTCGTTCATCGACGATCTTGGCGCTGACAGCCTTGACACCGTGGAACTGGTGATGGCGTTCGAAGAAGAGTTCGGCATCGAGATCCCCGATGACGCCGCTGAGAACATCCAGACCGTTGGCGATGCGGTTAAGTTCATCAAAGAAGCCTCCTAAGGCTTTGCCGGGCGACCGGCGGAATTGAGATTTTAAAACGGCGTTGTTCCTAGCGGAATGACGCCGTTTTTATTTGTCGCAGCGGGGCGGGCTTGTCCCTTTGGTGCCGAAGCCGCATGTCTTCGCCAAGAAGTTTCAAGCGTGAAGGCAATTCACCCCATGTCCCGAACGATTCCGACCATCAACACAGCCAGACTGACCCTGCGCGCCATGCGGGCCGAGGATTTTGAGCGCTATGCTGAGATCTGGGCGATGCCGGATGTAGCGGATCGGATACTTGATCGGCCCCGGGCGAAGGGGCAGTCGTGGGATGCTTTCCTGCGCAATGCTGGGCATTGGCAAATCACGGGATTCGGGCAATGGGCGGTGCAGCTTCACCGGCAAAGAGAGATGCTGGGGCAGACGGGTTTCGTCTTTGGCTCACGGAATTTCGGTGAGGATTTCGATACTTACCCCGAAGCGCGGCTGGTCTTGGCGCCTCAGGCGCAGGACCAGCGTTTGGGGTTTGAGGCCGCACGCGCGGCGCATGAATGGTTTGATCGGGTGATCACCGGGCGCACGGTTTGCATGATTTCGGAGGGCAATGAGGCGGCGTTGCGGATCGCGGGCGCGCTTGGGTATCAGCCGCTGCGGGAGGCAAAGACAGCGGGTGGCCCGGTGCATCTGCTGACCCGGCGCGGCCCGCCGGTCTAACGGTACCGTAAGGCCCTCACCACGTGTGATAGCCACCCGATTTCGAAGATCGGCGTTTTTGTGCTATGCTTGCGGCCCCCCGCCGATATGCTTGTGCCTACAGGCTTTTGCAGGGTAAGAGGTTCGCCGAGAGATTATCGGCAAGGGGCACTAAGATGCGCAGAGTTGTAGTAACGGGTTTGGGTTTGGTTACCCCCCTCGCGGACGGCGTGGAAGAAAGCTGGAAACGGATCCTTGATGGGCAATCCGGAGCCGGACCGATCACCGGCTTTGATCCCAGCAAATTGGTGACCCAATACGCCTGCGAAGTGCCTTTGGGCGATGGCAGTGATGGCACCTTTGACGCCAATAAATACATGGAGCCGAAAGAGCAGCGGAAGGTAGATACTTTCATCCTGTTCGGCATGGCCGCCGCTCAACAGGCGGTTGAGGATTCGGGTTGGTTGCCGACCGAGAAAGAAGATCAGGAGCGCACCGGCGTGTTGATCGGCTCGGGCATCGGTGGATTGAACTCTATCGCCAATACTGCTGTCATGATGGCCGAAAAGGGTCCGCGCCGCGTGAGCCCGTTCTTTGTGCCCGGCGCGCTGATCAACCTGATCTCGGGTCAGGTGTCGATCCGCTATGGCTTTAAGGGGCCGAACCACTCGGTCGTGACTGCTTGTTCCACTGGGGCGCATGCCATCGGTGACGCGGCGCGGCTGATTAAATACGGCGATGCGGATGTGATGATTGCAGGCGGCGCAGAGGCGGCGATTTGCGAGATCGGCATGGCGGGCTTTAACGCCTGTAAGGCGCTGTCGACCAAACGCGGAGACGACCCCAAGAAAGCCAGCCGCCCCTATGATGTGGACCGTGACGGTTTCGTCATGGGTGAGGGCGCGGGCATCGTGGTCTTGGAAGAATACGAGCACGCCAGGGCGCGCGGTGCCAAGATCTATGCCGAAGTGCTGGGCTATGGCCTGTCTGGCGACGCGCATCACATCACCGCACCGTCGGAAGACGGCGAGGGTGGCGAACGCTCTATGCGGGCGGCATTGAAGAACGCGGGGCTGGAGCCGAAGGATGTCGATTACATCAACGCGCATGGCACCTCGACCATGGCCGATACCATCGAATTGGGCGCGGTCGAGCGTCTGATGGGCGATGCGGCGGGCAAAGTGACCATGTCCTCGACCAAATCCGCGACCGGGCACCTCTTGGGGGCTGCTGGCGCGATCGAGGCGATCTTCTGCATGCTCGCGATCCGCGATCAGGTGGCGCCGCCGACGATCAACCTTGATAACCCAGCGGTTGAGACTCCAATTGATCTGGCACCGAACAAAAAGGTCGAGCGCAAGATCGACGTGGCGTTGAGCAATTCGTTCGGCTTTGGCGGCACCAACGCATCGGTACTGTTCGGGAAAGTCCGCTAAATGTGGCGTCATATCGCTTCTAACGCCGTGACGTTTCTGTTGGTCGGCCTGTTTCTGCTTGGGGGGATCATCCTCTGGGGCAAGACGACCTATGTCGCCGAAGGGCCGTTGGAGCAGGCGATCTGTGTGCAGGTCGAGCGCGGCTCGAACATGCGACAGGTGAGCCAGAGCCTTGAAGAACAGGGCGCGGTCTCTTCGCCCGCGCTCTTTCGCATGGGCGCGGATTACGAGGAGAAGTCGGGCAGCCTGAAAGCCGGCAGCTTTCTTGTGCAGCCCGGCACGTCAATGCAGGGGATCGTGGATATCGTGACCCAAGGCGGGGCCAGCACCTGTGGCACCGAGGTTGTGTACCGCGTGGGCGTGAACCGCGTAAGCGTGCAGGTTCGTGAGTTGGACCCGGTGACAAGCCGGTTTGTTGAGCGCGCGGAGTTCACGCCGGGTGAGGAAGAGACGCCCGAAGCCTATACCGAGATCTCGAGCAAGAACGACACGCGGTTTCGGGTGGCGCTGGCAGAGGGTGTGACAAGCTGGCAGGTGGTTGAGGCGCTCAAGCAGGTGGAACAGCTGACTGGTGAAATTGAAGACGTCCCCGCTGAGGGCAGCCTTGCGCCAGACAGCTATGAGGTCCGCCCGGGCGATGAACGGACCGAGGTTATCGCACGGATGTCGGCAGCGCAGCAGGTCTTGCTGGCGCAGGCCTTCGAGGCGCGCGACCCCGATCTGCCGATTGAGACGGCAGAGGAATTGCTGATCCTTGCGTCGATCATCGAAAAGGAAACCGGCGTCGCGGCGGAGCGGGAGCAAGTCGCTAGTGTCTTCGTGAACCGTCTGAACCAAGGCATGCGCCTGCAAACGGACCCGACGGTGATCTATGGCGTGACCGAGGGCAAGGGCGTGCTGGGCCGTGGGCTGCGCCGCTCGGAGCTGCGGGCAGAGACGCCGTGGAACACCTATGTGATCGACGGTCTGCCGCCGACCCCGATTGCCAATCCGGGCCGGGCAAGCCTGATGGCCGCCGCGCAACCGGCGGAGACGGATTTCGTCTTCTTCGTTGCCGATGGCACCGGGGGGCACGCTTTTGCTGAGACCTTGGATGAGCATAACCGCAACGTGGCGCGCTGGCGTCAGATCGAGGCGGAGCGCGGCGCGGAAGCGGCCGGGAATGCCTCAACGGGTGGAAACTGAGACATTTAAAAAACCCGCTGGAGACAGCGGGTTTTTATCAGCGCGGGTGCTTTGCCGCACGGCGCTGTAAGGTGTTGTTAACACAGTTTTTCTTGACTTTGCGCACGGTCTAACGTAGGACTTGTGACACGCTAGAGGACATGGGCGAACGGCCCCGGGGTGACCCGGTGGTCGTTTTTTTTGTGTCTGCTCGGTTGGGGATAACCAACAAGAGGTAAAGCGATGACGATCATTACCCCGGAGCAAGAGACGGAAGACAGCGCGGAAATTCTGCGCGGTCTCCAAGAAGCAATCGGCGCGCTGCGTCGGGAAATCGAAGGTCTGACGGAACAGGCCCGGTCCGGGGGGGAACTCAAGGAAACTGCGGTGTCTGGCACCACGTCCAAAGTGGCGGGCTTGCTGGCGCATTGCCTGAAAGCGGAGAACACGCTGAATGACTGTCGAAACCGACAAGCTGGAATCGCGCGCGGGGGCTATGCCCTCGACATGGACAAAGCGCGGGCTGACATCGGGTGCAAGCTGGATCGCCTGCGCCGATGTTCAGACCCAGGCGCAGTTTCTGAATGACCTAGGTGAGGGAGAGCTTCTGGCTCTCCCTTTTTTGTTCGAGTTCTGGGCGCTGGACCATCAGCTGCCGCCTGAGGGCGATTGGCGGACATGGGTGATCATGGGCGGGCGCGGTGCGGGCAAGACCCGCGCCGGGGCGGAATGGGTGCGCAGCAAGGTTGAGGGGAGCCGTCCGCTTGATCCTGGGGAGTGCAGCCGTGTGGCGCTGGTGGGAGAGACCATTGAGCAGGTGCGCGAGGTGATGATTTTTGGCGACAGCGGCATTCTGGCCTGTAGCCCGCCGGATCGGCGGCCCGATTGGGAGGCGACGCGCAAGCGGTTGGTCTGGCCCAACGGCGCGATTGCGACGGTGCATACGGCGCATGATCCCGAAGGGCTGCGCGGGCCGCAGTTTGATGCGGCTTGGGTGGATGAATTGGCGAAATGGAAACGCGGGCAGGAGGCTTGGGATCAGTTGCAATTTACGCTGCGCTTGGGGGAGCGGCCTCAGGTCTGTGTCACCACGACGCCGCGCAATGTGGATGTGTTGAAGGCGCTTTTGGCCGCGCCGTCCACGGTGACGACCCATGCGCCGACGGAGGCGAATGCGGCGAACTTGGCGGGGTCTTTCCTTGAAGAGGTGCGGGCGCGGTACCGCGGCACGCGGCTCGGTCGGCAGGAGTTGGACGGAGTGTTGCTGGCAGATGCGGAGGGCGCGCTCTGGACCTCGGCTTTGCTGGAAGCGGGCCGGTTGCGCGCGGCGCCGGAGTTGGATCGGATCGTGGTGGGCTTGGACCCGGCGACGACCAGCGGGGCGGGCTCGGATGAATGTGGGATCGTTGTAGTGGGCGCGCAGACCAAAGGGCCGCCGCAGGATTGGCGGGCGGTGGTGCTGGCCGATTGCACGGTGCAGGGGGCCACGCCCAACGGTTGGGCGCAGGCGGCGATTGCCGCGATGACGCGCCATGGGGCGGATCGGTTGGTGGCCGAGGTGAACCAAGGGGGGCAGTTGGTGAGCGAGGTACTCAGGCAGGTTGATCCGCTGGTCTCGCTCAAGACCGTGCATGCAGCGCGGGGCAAGGTGGCACGGGCGGAGCCTGTGGCCGCGCTTTATGAGCAGGGGCGGGTGAGCCATTTGCCGGAGTTGGACGCGCTGGAGGATCAGATGTGTCTGATGACGGCGCGGGGCTATGAGGGCAAGGGCAGCCCGGACCGTGTCGATGCGCTGGTTTGGGCGCTGCATGAGCTGATGATTGAGCCTGCATCCCAGTGGCGCAGCCCGGGGGTGCGGAGCCTTTGAGGGGGTGTTGCAGGCAGCAGCGCACGGTGGGTTTCGCGGGTTTTAAGATTTTATTGAGAAAGTTTGTCAACGCCGGGCAGCAGAGGATCACGCTGCTGCCAAGGCCGAGCAGAATGAGGAGCGACAGATGGTATTCGATTTTCTACGGCGCGGCGCGGCTGAGACGGTTGAGCAGAAAGCTTCGGCGACCGGGCCGGTTGTGGCCTATCAGACCTCGGGTCGCGTGGCCTGGAGCCCGCGGGACAGTGTGAGCCTGACGCGCTCGGGGTTCTGTGGCAATCCGGTTGGGTTTCGCTCGGTCAAGCTGATTGCCGAGGCGGCGGCGGCCTTGCCGCTGGTCGTGCAGGACGCGGCGCGGCGCTATGACGATCATCCGCTGATGTCGCTGATGCGCCGCCCGAATACGGGGCAGGGCCGGGCCGAGTTGTTCGAGGCGCTCTACGGGCAGATGCTTCTCAGCGGTGATGGCTATGTCGAGGCGGTGGGCGGCGAGGGTGGTTTGCCGATTGAGTTACATGTGCTGCGCTCGGACCGGATGAGCGTGGTGCCGGGGGCGGATGGATGGCCGGTGGCCTATGAATATGCGGTGGGCGGGCGCAAGCATCGCTTTGACGCCAGCGGGGCGGTGACGCCGGTTTGTCATATCCGCAACTTTCACCCGCAGGACGACCACTACGGGTTCAGCCCCCTGCAGGCGGCGGCCATGGCGATGGATGTGCATAACGCGGCGAGCCGTTGGTCCAAGGCGCTTTTGGACAATGCGGCGCGGCCCTCGGGGGCGATTGTGTATCGCGGGGCCGAGGGGCAGGGCAAGCTGAGCGAGGATCAATATGACCGGCTTGTGAGCGAGATGGAGAGCCACCATCAGGGCGCACGGAACGCTGGCCGGCCAATGCTGCTGGAAGGTGGGCTGGATTGGAAGCCGATGGGCTTCTCGCCTTCGGACATGGAGTTTCAGAAGACCAAGGAGAGTGCGGCGCGTGAAATTGCGCTCGCCTTTGGGGTGCCGCCGATGCTGATCGGGGTGCAGGGGGATGCGACTTACGCGAATTATCAGGAGGCGCATCGGGCGTTTTACCGCCTAACGGTGCTGCCGCTGGCGACACGGGTGACGGCGGCGCTGGCGGATTGGCTGAGCGGGTATTTGGGCGAGGCGGTGACCTTGAAGCCTGACCTTGATCAGGTGCCAGCGCTTTCTGCCGAGCGGGACGCGCAATGGGCGCGGGTGGCGGCGGCGGAATTCCTGACCGACGCGGAAAAGCGCAGCTTGTTGGGGCTGCCGGTGGTGGCGGATCATGCATGAACCTCGGGAGATTGAGCGGTTTGAATGTGCGCCAGGGCTGCGGGTGCAGGCGCATGAGACCATCAGCGCGGTGCACCGCGAGAACATGCAGATGCGGTTTGACCGGATCGAGCAGATGATGGAGCGGCTGGAGCGGCGGTTGTGGCTGACGGTTTACGGCGTCGTGGCGGTGATCTTGGCGCAGGCGGTCCAATCCTTTCTGGTGGTGGCGCCGTAGCGGGCTGAACAAGAGGAAATACAATGGGTTATCAGGTGATTTACCCCGGTGTTTGGCCGGGGAACGGGGGAGCTTTGTCTGCAGGGGCGGCGGGGCTGGAGCATAAATTCGCTAAGTTTGGCCACGTGGCGCCCGTCGATGGCGGGGTCGAGATCAGTGGCTATGCGAGCCTGTTCGGCGCGGCGGATCAGGGTGGCGATGTGGTTGCGGCGGGGGCCTATGCGGCCTGCCTCGCGCGCGCCAAATCCGCTGGCCGCAGCATCAAGATGCTTTGGCAGCATGACCCGGCCCAGCCCATCGGCGTTTGGGACGAGGTGCGCGAGGACAAGCGCGGGCTTTGGGTCAAGGGGCGCATTCTGTCGAGCGTGGCGCGGGGCCGGGAGGCGGCGGCGCTGATCGAAGCGGGTGCGATCGACGGGCTGAGCATCGGTTACCGCACCGTGAAGGCGGGCAAGAACACTAAGGGCCAGCGGCTGCTCTCGGAATTGGAGCTTTGGGAAGTGTCGCTGGTGACGTTCCCGATGCTGCCCACCGCACGGGTCGCGGCCAAGGACGAGTTCAGGGCCGTCGGTGAGGTTCTGCGCGAGATGGCGGCGGCTTTTGAAGAGGCGCGGGTCGAGATGAAGCGCGGGGCCGATCAGTGATGTGCACAACAACAGAGGAAATATGATGAGCAAGAGCGATGCAAACGTCAGCACGAAGTCAGGCGCAGACCTGTCCCCGGCGGAGGAAGTGCGGCAGGCCGTGAGTGGTTTTGTCAGCGACTTCAACGGCTTTCGGGCCGAGATGAACAGTAAACTTCAACAATCAGAAGAGCGAATTGCCATGATGGATCGCAAGATGACCCTGCCTGCCCGTAGCCCCCTTGGGGGCGCGATTGACCACGATGCGCCGCACAAGAAGGCTTTTGATGCCTATCTGCGCAACGGCGACGATGATGCGCTGCGCGGGCTCGAGCTGGACGGCAAGTCGATGTCGACGGCGGTGAATTCGGACGGCGGCTATCTGGTCGATCCGCAGACCTCGGAGCGGGTGCAGTCGGTGCTGAATTCCGGGGCGTCGATCCGGGCGATTGCGGCGGTCGTGCAGGTTGAGGCGACGTCTTATGACGTGCTGGTGGATCATACGGATGTGGGCGCCGGTTGGGCCACCGAGACCGGCGCGCAGGCCGAGACGGATACGCCGCAGATCGACCGGATCACCGTGCCATTGCATGAGTTGAGCGCGCTGCCGAAGGCGAGCCAGCGTCTGTTGGATGACAGCGCCTTTGACATTGAAGGTTGGCTGGCAGGGCGCATTGCCGATAAGTTCGCGCGGGCTGAGGCGGCGGCCTTTGTCAGCGGCGACGGGATCGACAAGCCGACTGGCTTTTTGAGCCATCCGGTTGTCGACGACGCGGCATGGGCCTGGGGCAATCTGGGCTATGTGGCCAGTGGCACCAATGCCAACCCCGAGGCGGATGCGATTGTCGAGTTGGTTTATGCGCTCGGCGCGGCCTATCGCAAGAATGCGGCCTTCGTGATGAATTCCAAGACCACGGCAAAGGTGCGTAAACTGAAGGACACCGATGGGCGGTTCTTGTGGTCGGACGGGCTGGCGGCGGGTGAGCCTGCGCGGTTGATGGGCTATCCGGTGCTGGTGGCCGAGGACATGCCTGATCCGGCGGCGGATTCCATGTCGATCGCTTTCGGTGATTTCGCGGCGGGCTACACGGTCGCCGAGCGTCCGGACCTGCGCATCTTACGCGATCCGTTCAGCGCCAAACCGCATGTGCTGTTTTACGCGACCAAACGTGTCGGCGGCGATGTGAGCGATTTTGCGGCGATCAAGCTGATGAAATTCGGCCTGGCGTAAGCCGGTGTCGAAACCGGGGCCGGGGCAACTTGGCCCCGGTCCGGACGTGCGCCAGCGTGGTTGTGTTGTCTAGCTGCTCCCCTCCAACCGAGCAATGCAACCGGTGTGCGTCCGGGACTGAGCGAGTGGCCCCGAGGGGCGAGGGGCCAAACTTTGGAGACGTTCGATGATGTTGATCGAAGAAACAAATGTTCCCGATGCGGTGTTGCCGGTGGAAGCCCTTAGTGTGCATCTGCGCCTTGGCAGCGGTTTTGGGCAGGACGGTCTTCAAGACCCCGTGCTGCGCAGTTTCCTGCGTGCGGCAATGGCGGCGGTCGAGGCGCGGACGGGAAAGGTTCTGATCACGCGGCGGTTCGCGCTATCACTGACCTTTTGGCGCGACGCGGCGGCTCAGGTCTTGCCGGTGGCGCCTGTGCAAGAGATCGCACGGGTATCTTTGGTGGCGCGGGACGGGACGGAAACGCTGGTTGATCCCGAACGCTATTGGTTGGAGCGCGATGCGCAGGCGCAGCGCCTGCGTTCCAGCACCGCCGCCTTGCCGCGCATCCCGAGTGCCGGTGCCGCGCTGATCAGCTTTGACGCGGGGATGGGCGCGGATTGGGACGGCCTGCCGGATGACTTGGCCCAAGCGGTGATGTTGCTGGCGGCGCATTACTACGAATACCGCGACGATACGGCGCTTGGTGAAGGCTGTATGCCCTTTGGCGTCAGCAGCCTGATCGAACGCTACCGCCGGGTGCGGGTCGGCTTTGGCGGTGTGGCATGAGCCGGCCGCATCTGAACCGACGGCTGGTCTTGGAAACGCCCCAGCGGGTGAGCGATGGGGCGGGCGGCTATAGCGAGCTCTGGGCACCGCGTGGAACCCTCTGGGCTGAGGTCCAGTCGCGTACCGGGCGCGAGGTCCTGCAAGGCGGGGTGGCAATCAGTCGGATTGGTTTCAAGATTACTGTTCGCGCAGCGCCACAAGGCTCGCCCGAACGGCCAGCGGCGGAACAGCGGTTTCGCGACGGTACACGGGTTTTCGTGATCCGAGCGGTGGCCGATAGCGATACGAGCGGGCGGTATCTGACCTGCTTTGCCGATGAGGAGGTGGCGGTATGACCTATGCGCTTTCAGGGGCTTTGCAGGCGGCGATCTATGATCACTTGCAAGATGATCCGTGGCTCTCGGCCCTAATCGGTGACGCGGTCTATGACGCGATGCCGGGGGGCAGCTTGCCCGAGACCTATGTCCTGCTTGGCGGCGAGACGGCGAAGGATGCCTCGGACCCAGAGGGGGCGGGAGCAGAGCATCGGTTTGTCGTGTCGGTGATCACCAGCGCGCCTGGGTTTGCGACGGCCAAGACTGTCGCCTCGGCGGTATGCGATGTGCTGCATGGGGCAACGCCAGGGCTTAGCCGGGGGCGGGTGGTCGATATGGCCTTTCTGAAAGCCACCGCGCGGCGGATCGATGGCGCGGCAGGCAGACAGGTGGATCTGCAGTTCCGCGCCCGGATCGCGGACGCATAAGACTTCATAGAATCACGATAGTTGCGAGGAGATAGAGATGGCAGTTCAAGCGGGCAAAGACCTTTTGGTCAAAGTGGACATGACCAGCGACGGTCAGTTTGAAACGATCGCCGGGCTACGGGCGAAACGGGTGAGTTTCAACGCGGAAACGGTGGATGTGACCTCGCTCGATTCCAGCGGTGGTTGGCGGGAGTTGCTGGTGGGTGCGGGCGTACGCTCTGCTGCAATCAGCGGGTCTGGCGTGTTTCGTGATGCCGGTACGGATGAGCGGGCGCGGCAGTTGTTCTTTGACGGGCTGACACCGGATTTTCAGGTTATCATCCCGGACTTTGGGGTGGTGCAGGGGCCGTTTCAGGTTTCCGCCTTGGAATATGCCGGGTCGTTGAACGGCGAGGCCACGTTTGAACTGAGCCTCCAATCCGCCGGGGAGCTGACCTTTACCCCCGATGTGGCGGTGTGAGCATGGCGAACCCGTGGCGTGGAGACGTGAGTCTGGTGATCGACGGTCAACGTCATGTGGCGCGGCTGACCCTAGGTGCCCTGGCTGAGCTGGAGGCAACATTGGAGGCCGACAGTCTGGTCGCTTTGGTTGAACGGTTTGAAAACAATAGATTTTCCAGCCGGGATGTTCTGGCCCTGCTGCTGGTTGGGCTGCGCGGTGGCGGTACGGTGATAGATGCCGCAACGCTTGAGCATGCGCAGATTGAGGGCGGGCCGATGGCGGCGGCACGGGCGGCGGCGGAACTGCTGGCGCGGGCCTTCACGGTACCGACGTGAGCAAGGCGCGGTGCTTTGACTGGTCCGCATTGCTGCGGATTGGGCTGTCTCGGTTGAGCCTAACTCCGGATCAGTTCTGGGTGCTGACGCCGGCGGAATTGCAATTGATGCTGGGGCCGCCAACCGCGGCCGCGCCGCTGTTGAGTGACGGGTTGGCCGCCCTGATGGCGGCCTATCCAGATAAGAAAAAGGGGTCCGACGATGGCTGACTTCGACGATTTCGAGAACCTTGAGACCCGCGCGGATGGGTTGAATGAGACGCTGGCGCAAACCAGTGGTTTGGTGGCGGGGTTCGATGGTGAGTTGCGCCGGATGCGAAATGCGCTTTCGGCAACCGGAAAAGATGTGGCGACCCTTGAGAAAGGGCTGAGCCGTGAGTTGCGGCGTGCATTCGATGGTGTGGTGTTTGACGGCGCCAAACTGTCGAACGCGCTGACCGATCTGGCCAATTCGATGATCCGTTCGACCTATAACGCCGCGATGCGCCCGGTGACGGATCATTTTGGCGGGCTGATCACTGATGGCGTTGGGAGCATCGTCGAAGGAATACTGCCGTTTGCCAACGGAGCGCCCTTTTCCCAAGGCAAGGTCATGCCGTTTGCGCAAGGAGGGGTGGTGACCTCAGCCACGGCTTTCCCCATGCGCGGCGGTGTGGGTCTGATGGGGGAGGCCGGACCAGAGGCGATTATGCCCTTGGCCCGGGGCGCGGATGGCAAGCTGGGTGTGCGGGGCGCGTCTGGGGGTTCGACCACCATCGTGATGAACATCACTACGCCCGATGTGCAGGGGTTCCAGCGCAGCCAAAGCCAGATCGCGGCGCAATTGAGCCGCGCGCTGAGCGCCGGCAACCGCAACCGCTAATCCGGGCAAAGATTACAGGAGCAGACCATGGAATTTCACGATGTCAGATTTCCCCCTTCGCTGAGCTTTGGGTCGGTGGGTGGACCGCAGCGGCAAACGGATGTGGTTACTTTGGCAAATGGCTATGAGGAACGTAACACACCCTGGGCGCACTCGCGTCGCGTTTATGATGCAGGGCTGGGGATGCGCTCCATTGATGACATCCAAGAGCTGATCGCCTTTTTCGAGGCGCGGTTGGGTCAGATGTATGGGTTTCGTTGGAAGGATTGGGCTGATTACAAGTCGGGCAAGATGGCCCTGCCGGTAGCCTTCGATGATCAAAGTATTGGCTTTGGCGATGGGGTTTCGGCCCGCTTCCAGATTTTTAAGACTTACCGCTCAGGCCCGCATAGCTACCGCCGTCCGATCTCCAAACCGGTCGCGGGAACAGTGCGTGTGGGTGTAGAGCAGGATGAGCTGCAAGAGGGCGTTGAGTATGAGGTAGATGCCACCACGGGCATCATCACCTTCGCCCATCCCCCGGATCCGGAAATGGAGATCTTCGCGGGGTTTGAGTTCGACGTGCCGGTACGCTTTGACACCGACCGCATCCTCACTTCTGTTGAGAGTTTTCAGGCCGGGCAGGTGCCCAATGTGCCAGTGATTGAGGTGCGGGTTTGATGGCGGGGTTAGAGGCTGGATTTGCAGCGCATATCGCGCGTGGTGTGACGACGCTTTGTCATTGCTGGCAGGTAACGCGGCGCGATGGGGAGGTCTTGGCCTTCACCGATCACGATATGCCACTGCACTTTGGGGGGGTGACCTTTCGGGCGGACACGGGGCTGAGCGCAAGGGCGCTGGCACAGACAAGCGGGCTGTCAGTCGACAATACCGAGGCGCTTGGCGCACTTAGCGATGACGCGATCCGCGAGGATGAGATCGAACAGGGGCGGTTCGATGGGGCTGAGGTGCAGGCGTGGTTGGTGAACTGGTCGAAGCCTTCGCAGCGGCTGCTTCAGTTTCGTGGCTCAATCGGAGAGTTGCACCGCGCGGGGGGTAGCTTTCGCGCCGAATTGCGCGGGCTGACGGAGCCGCTGAACCGCCCTTTGGGGCGGGTTTTTCAAAAGCCCTGTTCTGCGGTTCTGGGGGATAGCAATTGCCGCTTTGATCTCAGCGCGCCGGGCTATGCTGAGGCGCGCGCGGTAGAGATCGTCGAGGAAGCGCAATGTTTTCGCTGGGCTGAATTCGCGGGTTTCGAAGAAGGCTGGTTTGCTCGGGGGCGGCTTGATGTGTTGGATGGTCCCGCTGCGGGGCTGTGGGGCATGGTAAAGCTCGATTACTTCGAGGGTGCGCAGCGCGTGATTGAGCTTTGGGAGCCGATCAGAGGGGCATTGCCAGAGGGAACACTGGTGCGCATCACGGCAGGTTGCGACAAGCGGATGGAAACCTGTCGGTTTAAATTCAACAACCTATTGAACTTTCAGGGGTTCCCTGACCTGCCGGGTGAAGATTGGATGATGGCGGTGCCGCGCTCTGACGGGGCAAATTCGGGCGGGTCACGCAGGTGAGCGCGGTTGGAGAGCGCGTGGTGAGCGCCGCACGCGAATGGATCGGCACGCCCTATGTACATCAGGCAGCGGTGAAAGGGGCGGGCTGTGACTGCCTTGGACTACTGCGGGGGCTTTGGCAGGAATTTCTGGGAGCTGAGCCCGAAGCGGTACCGCCCTATTCGATGGATTGGTCCGAGCCGCAGGGAGAGGAGCACCTCTGGGCGGCAGCGTTGCGGCATATGGCGGTGAAGGACAGCGGTGATGCGGCCCCCGGTGACGTGCTGCTCTTTCGGATGCGCCACGGAGCCGTGGCAAAGCATCTTGGCTTGCAGGCGCATGTCAGCAGCAACCCAAGTTTCATTCATGCCTATACAGGGCATGGGGTGGTCGAAAGCCCGCTTAGCGCGCCCTGGCGGCGGCGTATTGTGGCGCGGTTCATATTTCCTGAGGAGGTCTCCTGATGGCGACGATTGTTCTTTCGGCAGCAGGTGCGGCGGTTGGCGGCTCTATCGGGGGCACGCTGGCAGGGTTGTCCTCAGTCGCGGTTGGCCGTGCGGTGGGCGCGACTTTGGGGCGTTTGGTTGATCAGCGGTTGTTGGGGCAAGGCGGGCAGGCGGTGGAAACCGGCAAGGTGGATAGCTTCCGGCTGACCGGTTCCGGCGAAGGTGCTGCGATCCCCCAACTTTATGGCCGGATGCGGCTGGCGGGTCACGTGATCTGGGCCTCACAGTTCCAAGAGGTCACAAACGTCACCGGGGGCGGCAAAGGTGGTCCGGCGACGCCGAAAACAACCGAGTATAGCTACACTGTTAGCCTTGCCATTGCGCTGTGTGAAGGCGAGATCACCGGCGTTGGGCGCATTTGGGCCGATGGGGAGGAAATCGCCCCGGATGACCTGAACATGCGTGTTTACCGAGGCCAGCCGGGTCAGCAACCTGATCCGACCATCGAAGCAATTGAGGGGGCAGACCGGGTCCCTGCCTATCGCGGCACGGCCTATGTGGTAATGGAAAACCTGCCGCTTGCGCAATTTGGCAACCGCGTACCGCAGTTCTCTTTCGAGGTGATGCGCCCCGAACAGCTTGATGTGCCGGGTTCGGAACATGGGCCAGCCTTCGGTGTTCAAGGGGTCGCCTTGATCCCCGGCACCGGGGAGTATGCAATGGCGACCACGCCGGTGCATTATGCCGATGGTCCCGGCAACCGTTGGAGCGCCAATGTGAACTCTCCGGCCGCCAAGTCTGATTTCTCGGTAGCGCTGGAAAATCTGACTGAAGAGTTGCCTCGGCTGGAGGCTGCTTCCCTTGTTGTGTCATGGTTCGGCAGCGATCTGCGGTGCGGTGCATGTCGTCTGCGCCCCAAGGTGGAAGATCCGGACATAGATGGGGAGAACATGCCTTGGCGGGTTTCCAGCGTCACGCGCGGGACGGCGGAGGTGATTGCGCAGCAAGATGACCGCCCCATCTATGGTGGAACGCCTGCAGATGCCGCGGTAGTGGAAGCGATCCAAGCGCTGAAAGCGGCGGGCAAGGGAGTAATGTTCTACCCGTTCATCCTCATGGATCAGACCGAAGGCAACGGTCTGCCGGACCCTTACAGCGATGCAGAGAACCAGCCACGTTTGCCATGGCGCGGGCGGATCACCCTATCGGCCGCACCGGGGCGCCCTGACAGCCCGGATGGCACGACAGCAGCGAACGCAGAGGTAGACGCCTTTTTCGGAACGGTCAGAGCGGTGGACTTCATGGTGGCAGATGGCTCGGTAAGCTACACAGGCCCTGAGGAATGGACCCTGTCACGGTTCATCCTGCATTACGCCGCACTCTGCGCAGCAGCAGGCGGGGTGGAAGCCTTTTGCATCTCATCAGAAATGCGTGGACTGACGCAGATTCGCGGGGCAGCGAATGGCTTTCCTGCTGTGGCGGCACTGCGGGCGCTGGCGGTCGAGGTGCGCGCCTTGCTCGGACCGGAGGCCAAAATCAGCTATGCTGCGGATTGGTCCGAGTATTTCGGCTATCAACCGCAAGACGGCAGCGGGGATGTCTACTTCCACCTTGATCCGCTCTGGGCCGATCCGAACATCGATTTCATTGGTATCGACAACTACATGCCGCTGGCTGATTGGCGGGATCAGCCGGGGCACTTGGATGGCGAAGACTGGTCCGAAATCTATGATGTCGGGTATCTGAAATCAAACATCGAAGGCGGCGAGGGCTATGACTGGTACTACCACTCGACTGAGGCGCGGGCCGCGCAGATTCGCACACCAATCACCGACGGGGCACATGGTGAGCCATGGGTCTACCGCTACAAAGACCTGCGCAACTGGTGGAAAAACCATCATCATGAGCGCATTGGCGGCGCGCGGCAGGCCGCGGCGACGGATTGGCAACCTATGTCTAAGCCGATTTGGTTCACGGAATATGGCTGCGCCGCGATCGACAAAGGGGCGAACCAACCTAACAAATTCCTTGATCTGAAGAGCTCGGAAAGCGCATTGCCACATTATTCTACGGGGGCGCGGGACGATTTGATGCAGATGCAATATCTGCGCGCAACCTCGGAATACTGGCGCGATCCGGCGCATAACCCAACTTCGGAAGAATACGGCGGACCGATGCTCGACATGTCGCGCGCCTTCGTCTGGGCTTGGGACACGCGGCCCTTTCCCTTCTTTCCCAATAATGTTGGCCTTTGGAGCGATGGCGAGAATTACAGCCGGGGTCACTGGCTGAACGGGCGCGCCTCGGCGGGGTCTCTGGCGTCGGTCGTGGGTGAGATTTGCCGCCGAGCAGGGGTCCCGCATTTCGACACTTCGGAGCTTTTCGGCTATGTCCGCGGCTATGCAGTGACCGAAGTCAGCGAGGCGCGTGCGGCTCTGCAGCCGCTCATGCTGCGCTATGGGTTCGATGCCATCGAACGCAATGGAGCACTGCAGTTTCGGATGCGCGATGGGACGGAGGCAGTGACAATAGAGCAGGAAATGCTGGCGGTGAGCCCTGATTTGGATGGGCTGACCGAGCAATTGCGCGAGGCAGATGCAGAGGTTTCAGGGCGTGTGCGTCTGCGTTTCATTCAAGCAGATGCGGATTTCAACGCGATCTCCGAAGAGGCGGTTCTTGCGGATGAGGCAACCCATGCGGTGAGCGGCACTGAATTGAACATGGCGCTGACGCGGGGCGAGGGGCGGCAGGTGGCTGAACGCTGGCTGACCGAAGCCCGCGTGGCGCGCGAAGCGTTGCGGTTGGCTTTGCCCCCTTCGCAGATGGCGCTCGGTGCGGGCGATGTGATTGAACTGCCGGCGGATGGTGCAGAGAGGCCGGGGCGCTACCGGATCGACCGCGTGGAACAGGCCGGAGCACTGCTGGTCGAGGCCACCCGAATTGAGCCCGAAGTCTATGATCCCGCGCCGCTTGAGGAAGAACTGGCAAGCATGCGCCCCTTCGTGCCCCCACTGCCGGTTTTGGCGCAATTCATGGACCTGCCTTTGTTACGGGGAGATGAGGTACCTCATGCACCGCATCTCGCTGCTACAGCGCAGCCTTGGCCAGGGTCGGTCGCGGTCTATCGTTCAACCACGGATGCGAATTATGCGCTCAACGCCGTGGTACCCAGCCGATCTGTTGTGGGCGTCACCAGAACGCCGCTACGCGCGGCGCGGTCCGGGCTTCTGGATACGGGCCGGGTGCTGGAAGTGAAGTTGATCAGCGGGAACCTTGAATCGGTCAGCCGGGAGGCGCTTTTGAACGGGGCGAACCTCGCCGCCATCGGCGACGGCAGCGTGGACAATTGGGAATTGTTTCAGTTTCAGGAGGCGCAGCTTGTCGCTCCTCTGACCTATTGGCTGCAGGGGCGTCTGCGCGGACAGGCGGGGAGCGATGGTTTAATGCCCGAGGTTTGGCCTGCCGGATCGACCTTCGTGCTGATGAACGGCACGCCGCAACAGGTTGAACTCAGCCCGCATCTGCGGCGTGTGGCACAGCACTACCGGATAGGGCCCGCGCGGCGCCCCGTGGATGATCCGTCTTACGTGCATCAGGTCCAAGCGTTCGATGGGAATGGTCTGCGGCCCTTCAGTCCATGTCATCTGCGAGTTGTGACTGAACAGAACGGAGATTTCGGCTTTAGCTGGGTGCGGCGCACGCGCATTAATGGGGATCCTTGGGAGGGGCCAGAGGTGCCGTTGGGAGAGGAGAGAGAGCGGTATCTTCTCCGCGTTTTTGCGGGCAGCGCTCAGCTACGCGAAGAGTTACTCGATACGCCGGAATGGACTTACAGCAGTGCTGCGCAGGTTGACGATGGCGTCAGCGGGGCATTTGAAATCACGGTCGCCCAGGTCTCAGCGACCTATGGGGCGGGGCTGCCAGCGCGCCTTACGGTGGCGGAATAAGCGCTCGGCTGATCACGATTTCAAGCGTGGGCGGATTTACAAATGGTCCTGCGCTATTGCATGAGCTACCCTAGCGGCAGAGTGAAGGAGCCCGTGACATGGCACAGACACGCAGAAATATCTCGAAAGTGGACCCGGTGTGGGACCAAATTCAGCAAGAAGCCGAAGATGCGGTGCGTGATGAGCCGTTGATCGGCGGCTTTGTTCATGCCTGTATCCTGCACCATAAATCCATCGAGAACGCGCTTTCCTACCGGATCGCTGCGAAACTGTCGTCGAATGAGATGTCGATGATGGTCGTGCGCGAGATGGTCGAAGAAGCCTATGCCGAAGACCCTGACCTCGTAGCCGCGGCGCGCGCTGATCTGGTGGCGATCTATGACCGCGACCCGGCCTGCCATCGGTTGCTGCAGCCGATCCTCTACTTCAAAGGCTATCAAGCAGTGCAGGCCTATCGGGTTGGCCACTACCTCTATATGAAGGGCAAGCGCGATCTGGCCTATTTCATCCAAATGCGGGTGAGCGAGATTTTTGGCGTGGATATCCACCCGGCGGCAAAGATGGGCAAGGGCATCATGATCGACCACGCGCATTCCATTGTAATCGGTGAGACGGCGGTGGTGGGCGATAACGTCTCGATGCTGCATTCTGTGACGCTTGGCGGGACCGGCAAGGAAGAAGAGGACCGTCACCCCAAGATCGGCAACGGCGTATTGATCGGCGCGGGCGCGAAGGTCTTGGGCAATATCACCATTGGCCACTGCAGCCGTATCGCCGCAGGGTCTGTGGTGCTGGAGGCGGTGCCCGCTTGCAAGACCGTCGCCGGCATCCCAGCACGGATCGTGGGCGAGGCGGGATGTGATCAGCCGTCTATGTCGATGAACCACCTTTTTGGACCCGACAGCGAATAGAAGCGAAAGACAGTATTGAAAGCGAAGAAGCCGGGGCATGCCCCGGCTTTTGTGTGTTGGAAAGGATGCCGACCTTAGGCCAGCATCACCATTGGGTTTTCTAGGTTCTCGACGATGGCATTCAGCAACTGCGCACCGAGCGCCCCATCGATCACGCGGTGATCGACCGAGAGGGTGACCGACATCACGGTGGCCGCGGTTACCTCGCCATCCTTCCCGATGATCGGCTTTTTCACACCAGCACCGACAGCAAGGATCGCCCCATGCGGCGGGTTTATCACCGCGTCAAAGTTGTCGATCCCGAACATGCCGAGGTTGGAAATTGCAAAGCTGCCGCCCTGATACTCATGCGGCGCAAGTTTCCGATCCCGTGCGCGGGTGGCGAGGTCTTTCATCTGCGCCGAGAGGGTCGAGAGCGACTTGGTGTCGGCGTCCTGTAGGACTGGCGTGAAAAGCCCGCCTTCAATCGCCACGGCCACAGCCACATCCGAAGGCTTCAGCTTGAGGATCCGATCACCAGCCCAGACAGCATTGGCATCCGGCACCGATTGCAGGGCCAGCGCGCAGGCTTTGATAATGAAGTCGTTGACCGACAGCTTCACACCGCGCGCGTCGAGTTGCTTGTTCAGATCGCTGCGGAAGGAAAGCAGCGCGTCGATCTGGATGTCGCGGCGCAGGTAGAAATGCGGGACCGTCTGCTTGGCCTCGGTGAGGCGCGCGGCTATGGTCTTGCGCATGCCATTGAGGGTGACTTCCTCGTACTCGCGGCCTTCGTACATCTTGGCGACTGCATCGGCAGAGGGGCCGGTGGCAGCGGGTTGGGCGACCGGGGCGGCATCTTTGGCAGGTGCGGCGCTTTCGGATTTCGCCGCAGTCGGCTGGGCATTCTCGACATCCGCTTTGACGATCCGACCGCGCGGGCCACTGCCATCAATCTTCGACAGGTCCAAACCCTTGTCGGCGGCGATCCGGCGGGCAAGGGGGGAGGCGAAGATGCGCTCACCCTTGTCGCTTTTCGACGCGGCGGGGGCTTTGCTGTCGCCTTTGCCCTTCGCCTCATTCGCATCCGTAGCACCGCGGCCATAGCCAGCCTCGGGCGTCTCGGCCGCTTCGGCTTTGGGCGCTTCCTCGGCCTGAGGCTTCTCTTCTTTGGCCGGGGCGGAGGATGTATCGATATCCTCCGCGCTTTCGCCTTCTTCAAGCAGAACGGCGATTGGTGTGTTCACCTTCACGCCCTCGCTGCCTTCCTCAATCAGGATTTTGCCGATGGTGCCTTCGTCGACGGCTTCGAACTCCATCGTGGCCTTGTCGGTCTCGATTTCAGCCAAGATGTCTCCAGAGGAGACTTCGTCGCCCTCCTTGACCAGCCATTTGGCAAGCGTGCCTTCCTCCATCGTGGGGGACAGGGCGGGCATGAGAATTTCTGTGGGCATGATCCGCTCCTTACCGGTAGGTGACTTTGCGCACGGCTTCGATCACCTCATTGGTGGTGACCAGCGCGTGTTTTTCAAGGTTGGCAGCATAGGGCATGGGAACGTCCTTGCCGGTGCAGGTGATGACCGGGGCGTCGAGGTAGTCAAACGCCTCCTGCATGATCACGCCGCTGATGTAGCCACCGACCGAGCCTTGCGGCCAGCCTTCTTCGACGGTGACGCAGCGGTTTGTCTTCATCACCGATTTGAGGATCGTGTCGGTATCCATCGGGCGCAGGGTGCGCAGGTCGATCACCTCGGCCTCGATACCGTCCTCGGCCAGTTTCTCGGCGGCCTCAAGCGCATAGGTCATGCCGATGCCGAAGCTGACGATGGTCACATCCGCGCCCTCGCGCCAGATGCGGGCCTTGCCGAAGGGGACGGTGTAGTCTTCCACATCCGGCACGTCGAAGCTGCGGCCATAGAGGATTTCGTTTTCAAGGAAGATCACCGGGTTCGGGTCGCGGATCGCGGTTTTCATCAGGCCTTTGTAATCGCTTGCCGAATAGGGCATCGCAACCTTGAGGCCGGGGATCTGCATGAACCAGGCGGCGTAGTCCTGAGAGTGCTGGGCGCCCACGCGGGCTGCGGCACCGTTGGGGCCGCGGAAGACCATGGGCGCGCCCATCTGGCCGCCGGACATATAGAGCGTCTTGGCCGCGGAGTTGATGATCTGGTCCATCGCCTGCATGGCGAAGTTGAAGGTCATGAACTCAACAATCGGGCGCAGACCGCCAAAGGCCGCACCAACACCGATCCCGGCAAAGCCATGTTCGGTAATCGGCGTGTCGATCACGCGTTTGGGGCCGAATTCGTCCAGCATCCCTTGGGTGATCTTATAGGCACCTTGGTATTCGGCCACTTCCTCGCCCATGAGGAAGACATCCTCGTCGCGGCGCATTTCTTCGGCCATGGCGTCGCGCAGCGCTTCGCGCACGGTCTGCTGCTTCATTGCCGTACCTTCGGGCCAGTCGGGGCTGGTGTCGGGCTCGGGCTGTTTCTTGCCCTCGGCGGGCGTCTCGCGGTCGTTGTCCGAAGAATTTGCCTGCGCCGGTTTGGCGTCCTCGCCCTTGTCTTCGACGGGGGCGGATTTCGCGCTGTCGATGTCGTCCGCGCTTTCGCCTTCTTCCAGCAGAACGGCGATGGCGGTGTTCACTTTAACGCCTTCGGTGCCTTCTTCGATCAGAATCTTGCCGATGGTGCCTTCGTCCACGGCTTCGAACTCCATCGTGGCTTTGTCGGTCTCGATCTCGGCCAGAATGTCACCAGAGGAGACTTCGTCGCCCTCCTTGACCAACCATTTGGCGAGCGTGCCTTCTTCCATAGTGGGGCTGAGGGCGGGCATGAGAATTTCGGTTGCCATTGCTTCAGGCCTCCTGCGGAACTTCGGTTGCGTAGATGTCGGTCCAGAGCTCGTCGAGATGCGGCTCCGGGCTTTCCTTGGCGAAATCGGCGCTTTCGTTCACGACCTTTTTGATCTCCTTGTCGATGGCTTTGAGATCGTCCTCGCTGGCGTGGTTGCCCTCCAGCAGCAAAGTGCGCACGGCCTCGATCGGGTCGCGCTCGTCGCGCATCTTCTGGACCTCTTCGCGGGTGCGGTACTTGGCAGGGTCTGACATCGAGTGGCCACGGTAGCGGTAGGTCTTGATCTCGAGAATATAGGGTCCGTCTTTGCGGGCGTGGGCCACGGCCTTCTGACCGGCCTCCTTCACCGCCAGCACGTCCATGCCGTCTACCGCTTCGCCGGGGATGCCGAAAGCCTTGCCGCGCTCCCAGATCTCCGCAGAGGAGGTCGAGCGCTGCTGCGAGGTGCCCATGGCGTATTGGTTGTTCTCGATCACGAAGATCACCGGCAGTTTCCAGAGCGCGGCCATGTTGAAGGTCTCATAGACCTGGCCCTGGTTCGCTGCACCGTCGCCGAAATAGGTGAAGGTGACACGCCCGTTGTCTTTGTATTTGTCGGCAAAGGCGAGGCCCGCGCCGAGCGGCACCTGTGCTGCAACGATACCGTGGCCGCCGTAGAAATGCTTCTCTTTCGAGAACATATGCATCGAGCCGCCCTTGCCCTTGGAATAGCCGCCTTCGCGGCCCGTAAGCTCGGCCATGACGCCGTTGGGGTCCATGCCGCAGGCCAGCATATGGCCGTGGTCGCGGTAAGAGGTGATGCGCTTGTCGCCTTCTTCGGCGGCGGCCTCAAGGCCGACAACGACCGCTTCTTGTCCGATATAGAGGTGGCAGAACCCCCCGATCAGCCCCATGCCGTAGAGTTGCCCGGCTTTCTCTTCAAACCGCCGGATCAGCAGCATGTCGCGGTAATAGCTGGTCAGCTCCTCCGCAGAGACATTGGGTTTCTTGCTCGATTTCCTCGCGGCCATGGACGTCTCCTCCGTCGGCTTTGGTCAGATGCCAAAAGTAGTTTAGCGTTAAACTATTCCCTAGCGCATTCCGGAATGGATTGCGAGGGACTTTGTGACGTGGCGCGCGCGCCACGGCTGACAAGGCGAAGGAGGCCAGAGATTTTAGGTGATTGCAAGACCGCAGGCGTGGGGCAGGGCGATCAGGCGCGAAAGCTTAGCGAATGACGATCTCATCGGTGCGGACCATGCCCAGCACCTTGCGCGCGCGTTCGTCCAAAAGATCAAGGTCGAGGTAGTCGTCCGACAGGCGGCGGGTGAGGTTCTCCATCCGGGCCACCTCGGCGCGGACCTCGGCCAAACGGTCGCTCAGCTTTTGGCTCTCCGCCACGATTTCGGTCCGGCGGAACAGGCCGAAATCGCCCTGAACGGCAGCAAAGGTGAAATACAGGCTCAGCGCGAAAGCAATCGCGAAGAACAGCAATGTGCCGAAAGCCGGACGGGTGTTGCGTGTCATGGTTCTGCCTCTGCGTCTCTTGGCGGACGTGACATCAGTATGACACAGGCGATTCGTCATGGGAATCCCACATTTGCGGGAAACCCGTTGTTTTTAACAAGAAATCGCGTTTTTGCGCGACTTAGCCGCCCAAAGCGGCGACACCGGGCAGGGTTTTGCCTTCCATCCACTCAAGGAACGCGCCCCCGGCGGTGGAGATATAGGTGAAATCATCCGCGACGCCTGCTTGGTTCAGCGCGGCAACCGTGTCACCGCCCCCCGCGACCGAGGTCAACGTGCCTTCGCGTGTCTTGGCCGCTGCTGCGCGGGCCGCCGCGACGGTGGCGGTATCGAAAGGCGGAATTTCAAAGGCCCCCATCGGCCCATTCCAGATCAAGGTTCGCAGCCCGGCAAAGGCCGTCTCGACCAAAGCGACCGTATCGGGGCCCGCATCCAGCACCATCTGGTCTTCGGCGAGGCTGGCATCGGGGCCAAGCTGGGCCACCTCATGGATGGCCCCTTTGGCGAACTCACGCGCGACCAGACCGTCGACGGGCAAGATCACGCGGCAGCCCGCCTTGTCGGCCTGCGCCATGATGTCTTTGGCCGTGTCGTAATAATCCGGCTCTTCCAACGACTTGCCCAGATCAGCACCAAGCGCTGCGAGGAAGGTGTTTGCCATGCCGCCACCAATGACCAAGACATCCAACCGGTTCACGAGGTTTTCCAAAAGCGCGATCTTGGTCGAAACCTTGGCCCCACCGACCACGGCCCCCACCGGGCGCTCAGGCTTGGCGAGTGCCGCCTCCAGGGCCGAGAGTTCCGCCTGCATCAAACGGCCCGCGCAGGCAGGCAGCAGCCGCGCCAGCGCTTCGGTTGAGGCATGGGCGCGGTGGGCGGCAGAGAAGGCATCGTTGCAGTAGATATCGCCGAGATCGGCCAGCTGGCGGGCGAAACCTTCGTCATTGGCCTCTTCACCGGGGTAGAAACGGATGTTTTCCATAAGTTGCAGATCGCCCTGCGCCTCGGCAGCGGCATCCAGCGAGGGCACGAAAGCCACATCGCGGCCTAGTGCCTTTTCCAGCGCGGGCAAAACTTGGCGAAGACTCATCTCCTCGACAACCTTGCCCTTGGGACGCCCGAAATGCGCCAGCAGGGTCACCTTGCCACCGCGCGACAGAATGTCGTTCACCGTGGGCACGATCCGCTCGATCCGCGTGGCATCGGTGACGCGACCCTCCTCAGCCGGCACGTTAATGTCTACACGCAGCAGCACGCGTTTGCCGTTCAGGTCCATGTCGTCCAGCGTTTTCCAACCCATCGCTTCTCTCCCATTCAAACTCTTGCGCTGTGTTTTGCTGTTATCGCGCGTGACGTCAATGCGCGGCTTGGCAATCGCGGCCAAGCTCCTTAGGTATCTGGCAAAGACAAACTAAAGGATTGCCCAATGGCTGATATCAAAGACCCCGAAAACACCATTCTGATGGAGCTCAAAGGCGGCACCGTCACCATCGAGTTGATGCCCGACCTTGCGCCCAAGCACGTCGAGCGCATGAAGGAACTGGCCCGCGCTGGTAAATACGACAATGTCGCCTTTCACCGCGTGATCGAAGGTTTCATGGCTCAGACGGGCGATGTGGCCAATGGCAATATGGAAGATAACTTCAACCTGCGCGCGGCTGGCACCGGCGGCTCGGACATGCCGAACCTGCCAGCAGAATTCTCCAAAGTACCGCATGCTCGCGGCACCATCGGTGCGGCGCGTTCGGCAAACCCCGACAGCGCCAACAGCCAGTTCTTCATCAACTTCAAAGACAATGACTTCCTCAACGGTCAGTACACCGTTTACGGGCAGGTCATCTCTGGCATGGAACATGTCGATGCGCTGACCCGTGGCGAGCCGCCTGCGAATCCCGACCGCATGATCTCCGTCAAGGTGGCCGCAGATGCGTAAGCTTTTCGGCACCAGCGCTGTTCTGGCGCTTCTCGGCACGGCGGCTGCGGCCACCGGGCTTGAGATCGAAGTCGCGGGCGAGGCCAATGGCACCGTCAAGATCGACCTGCTGGAAGATGTTGCCCCTGAGCATGTGGCACGCATCACGGAACTGGCCGAAGAAGGCGCCTATGACGGGGTGGTCTTCCACCGCGTGATCGACGGTTTCATGGCCCAGACCGGTGACGTGCAGTTCGGCAAATCCGGCGGCGACACCGCGCGCGCTGGCATGGGCGGCTCTGACAAGCCGGACCTCAAGGCGGAGTTCTCGGACATCGCCTATGAAGCTGGCGTCGTCGGCATGGCCCGCAGCCAGAGCCCGGACAGCGCCAACAGCCAGTTCTTTATCATGTTCGATGAAGCACCTTTTCTTAACGGTCAATATACGGTCGTGGGCAAGGTTACCAAAGGCCAAGACGTGGTCGACGCCATCAAACGTGGCACTGGCGGCAATGGCGCCGTCGTCGGCACGCCGGACGTAATGCAAAAGGTCTCTGTGACCGAGTAACATCTGTTCCCAATTGCGTGGGGTGGGCTTGCTTGCTCACCCCCGTATGCGCCACGCTCAGGCCATGATTAAATTGAGCGCCATCGTTCTGAGCCTTGGCCTTGCGGCCAACAGTCTCCTCGCTGATCCCGCCCGCTGGGAGGGGGAATGGCCCGAGACCGATTTTTCCAAAACAACCATCACCGACTGGTCCGAGATCATCTCAGGCGGGCCGCCTAA
The DNA here is from genome assembly GCF_025143985.1 of Sulfitobacter sp. W027. Lineage (NCBI taxonomy): Bacteria > Pseudomonadati > Pseudomonadota > Alphaproteobacteria > Rhodobacterales > Roseobacteraceae > Sulfitobacter > Sulfitobacter sp. W027. The sequence goes on along the minus strand of NZ_CP083564.1, from coordinate 1,865,444 downwards.
GGATGGCATACCGGCGCTTGATGCGCCTGCGTTCCGAACTGCATCTACTGAGACCCGCATCGGCCCGCGCGAGCCGGTCATCACCGTTGCGATCGATGGTGCTCAACCGCGCGCCTATCCGATCCGCTATCTGACATGGCATGAGATCGTGAATGATACGGTGCAGGGCCGCCCTATCGCGGTGACCTTCTGCCCGCTGTGCAATTCCGCGCTGGTCTTTGATCGCCGGGTCGCAGGCAAGGTGCTGCGCTTCGGCGTCTCCGGCAAGCTGCGCCATTCCGACATGGTGATGTATGACCGCGAGACGCAAAGCTGGTGGCAGCAGGCAGAGGGCCGCGCCATCGTGGGGGCACTGACCGGGACCGAGCTAAAGCACCTCCCAAGCTGGCTGGAAAGCTGGGCAGATTTCACTGTGCGCCATCCCGACGGGCTGGTGATGGAGGAGCCGTCCTATAACCGAGACTATGGCCGCAACCCTTATCGTGGGTATGATTCGTCGCCCAAACCCTTTCTCTATGACGGATCGCAACCGCCCCACGGCATCGCACCGCTGGAGCGTGTTGTCCGCGTGGGGGACCGGGCATGGCGCCTTAACCGACTGGCCGAGGTAGGCGAGTTGCGGGAGGCCGGGGTGACGATCACATGGCGGGCAGGGCAGGCCTCTGCTCTGGACGCGGGGCAGATCAGTGAGGGACGTGACGTGGGCAGCATCCGCGTGCGCGACAGCGCCGGACGCGATGTGCCGCATGATGTGATGTTTGCCTTCGCCTTCGATGCCTTCTGGCCAAACGGCACGTGGATGCTGGGCCGCTAACTCACACCCATAGTAAAACGAAAACGGGCGCCGCAGTTTCCTGCGACGCCCGTGAATTTTTTGAACCGACCGCGGCCTTAGGAAGCTGGGTTCGGCTTCTGCGCCGGAGCAGACTTTGCGCCGGGGTTCAGCGGATCGTCCTGACGCTGCACAGAGCCTTCGAAATGTGCGCCGGATTCGATCGCGATGGTCTTGTGGATGATGTCACCCTCAACCCGTGCGGTCGACGTGAGACGGACCTTGAGGCCACGGACGCGGCCCACGATACGACCATTAATCACCACGTCATCGGCAACCACTTCGCCTTTGATCGTCGCGGTCTCACCGATGGTCAGCAAATGCGCGCGGATGTCGCCTTCAACGGTGCCTTCAACCTGAATATCGCCCGTGGTCTTCATGTTGCCGGTCACATGCAGGTCCGAAGACAGAACGGATGCGGGCGGCTTCGCCTTAGGCGCGCTGGCCTTGAATTCGCTCTGCTTGGAGGGCGCAGGGGCCGTGGAAGCACTGGAAGGTGCCGCTTTGGACGCATCTGCATCCTGGGGCGCGGGATCGTTGATTTTGCTTTTAGAAAACATCGTTTGCAGCCTTGATATAGATCATGGGGTTAACAGCCTTGCCACCTACGCGGACTTCATAGTGGAGATGGACACCGGTGACCCGTCCTGATGCTCCCATATCACCAATATGCTGCCCGCGCGAGACTCTTTGGCCAACTTTCACGCGCAGCTTGGACATGTGCGCATAGCGGGTTTCGATACCGAACTCATGCTGGATTTTGACCAAACGGCCATAGCCAGACTGCCAGCCTGCGTGAATCACCACGCCATCGGCAGTGGCGTAAAGCGGCGTGCCCATGCCAGCGGCGAAATCGACGCCCTTGTGCATGCGGCGGCCACCGGTCTTTGGGTCGCGGCGATAGCCGTATTGGCTGGTGAAACGGAAAGCGGATTTCACCGGATTGGCGAAGGGCGCTTTCTCGGCAGCGATCCGGTAAAGATTCAGCCGGTCCATCTGGTTCAACAGACGGTTGGCGCGCAGCGTGTCTGGGCTTAGTTCCTCACCACGGGTGGTGAAGGACAGCGGCGTCATCGGGCCGCCCTGGCCGGAGTATCCCCGGCGCACAGTGGCGAGGATACGGTCAGTCGGCATGCCCGCGCTGCGGAACATTTTATCAAGCGGGGCGACGGAAACGCTCATCGCTTCTTCAAGCTGGCGGAAAATTGCGTCGTTCTGATCCCGCATGAGCGCAATTTCCTGTGCCATCTCATCGGCCTGCAGCAGGGCGTCTTGGGCATCAACCACCACCTTGTCACGCTCAGCGGCGGTGCGCGCCAGCGCTTGCGCAAGGAAATCGGTCGGGGCCTGATCCGCGTCGGCGCGGATACTGCCTGCCTCACCATTCTCAAGGCTGCCCTCCAGTTCGGCCAGTTTCAGCCGGGCCTTCTGACGGTCTTTCATCGTGTCGCGCAGGGTGGACTGGATCACGTCGATCCCGGTCTCCAACTCACGGCGGCGGGTCTCGGACGACAGCAGTTCGGACTGCATGACGGAAATCTGTGTCAGGGCGGCGTTAAACCGATCCTGTGCGGCCAGTGCCTCCTCGGCGCGCAGATCACGCTGCGCGGAAAGTTCGTTCAACCGGGCCTGATAGGTGCGCTGGTCGCGTTTGGCTTGCTCTCGAAAGTTGCCGGAGCCGATGCTGTCCATCAAGATGATCGCCGTGGCGATGATGGCCCATGACACGAGAAAGGCTGAGCCTGCGAGCCCGATAATCTGGGTGCCGGGGCGGAGGCGGATGAATCGGGTGTCGCTGTCGGATTTCAAAAAGACGCGGCGCTCGGGAAAGTAATGCTCAAGCAGAGCATGCGTCTTGATGGCAATCCGTGTGCGCATGTTGTCGTCCCTTGTCCCGTCCCGTCGGCGCGGCGGGGCAGCCCGGCCCGCGCCCAACGTCAATAGCCAGTGCCTGCGAATGGGGCAACCCTATTGCCCCATGCCTGCGCGGCAATCCCCCATCCGCCTTATTATGCGCTAAGAAATTGGCAAAAATCCGCCGATACCAAACACTTGCTCTTTTAGTGTTTTGTTATACCGGCCCACCGTCTGCTGTCAGCGGCCAGTAGAAGTCCGGAGGGATTCCCGCCTCGGCACGCTTTTCCTCGTTGAAGGGCGGCTTCAGATCGCCGTGGAAATACTTGCGTACGAGGGCATGAAAACGGTCTTTCGGATCTTCGTCATGGCGGCCGCAGAGAAAATGAAACCACTTACTGCCATAGGCAACATGGGCGACTTCTTCGGCATAGATCGTCTCAAGCGCGGCGACGGCGCTGTCGGCCTTGGCCTTGCGGAATATCTCGATCATGCCGGGCGTCACATCAAGGCCGCGCGCCTCCAGCACCATCGGCACCACGGCTAAGCGGCCCATCAGATCATCCACGGTATCTTCGGCCGCGCGCCACATGCCCGCATGGGCAGGCATCGCGCCGTAGTGGCTGCCCATCTCCTCAAGACAATCGCACATCAGGTTGAAGTGCTTGGATTCGTCATCCGCCGCTTTCACCCAGTCATCGAAGAACCCAAGCGGAAGCGGAACATGCGAAAACCGCGCAATCACGTCCCAATGAAGATCGACGGCGTTCAACTCGATATGCGCCACGGCATGCAAAAGCGCCGCGCGGCCCTCGGGCGTGCCGGGGCGACGGCGCGGCACCTCGCGGGGGCTGAGCAATTCGGGCTTGGCGGGCCGGGCAGGGTGCAGTGGCGGATCGGCGCGGCCCACTTCGGGGCGGGCACCTTCAGCACGGGCCGAGAGCCACTGCCCCGCGAATTTTCGCGACAGCGCTGTTTTCTCGCGCCCATCTGCCGTGCGCAGTACCGCTTCGGCCATCTCTGCCAGCGGCATCATGCGCTGCGCACCGCGTCAAGTACGGCATCCACATGGCCGGGCACCTTCACCTTGCGCCAGACCTGCGCGATCTGGCCTGTCCCGTCGATCAGATAGGTCGCGCGTTCGATGCCCATGGATTTCTTGCCGTACATGTTTTTTTCAACCCAGACCTCATAGGCCTCGGTCACCGCCCCATCGGTGTCGGACAACAGCGGCACCGTCAGCGCGTGTTTGGCAGCAAATTTGTCGTGTTTGTCCATGCTGTCGCGCGAGATGCCGAAGACCTGCACGCCCGCCTCGGCGAACTCCGAAAGCCGCTCCGAAAAGCCGATCGATTCCTTGGTACAGCCGGGCGTGTCATCGCGCGGGTAGAAGAACAGGACCACAGGCGCGCCGCGCAGGGCAGAGAGCGTAATCTCGCCACCGCCGGTCACGGGAAGGGTGAAATCCGGGGCCGGTTGGCCGGGCTGCGGTCCGATCTGCGACATGGGGCGGTTCCTTTGGCTTGTGAAGGGTCGTTCAGGGCTGTCATACTGCATCTGATTTGACAACGTCAAAGCCGCCCCAGCCGAACCGGAGCCCGATGCGCGACCCATCCCCTTCCAGCCCGCCTGTGCCGTTAGGCGAGGGGCCGACCCGCAGCAGGTCGCGCCGCCGTGCGGGGATCGCGTCGGTCGCGGTGCTGGTGCTACTGGCGGCGCTGGCCACGGGGGCGGCGGTCTATTTCACCGGGCGTCCGATCCCCGCGCCGCTTTGGGTGCAAGAGCGGATCGAGACGCGGATCGCGAGCGCCCTGCCGCAGGCGCGGGTGGAGTTCGGCGCAATGGAATTCGTTGTCGACGAAGGGTGGCGGCCTCGTGTGCGCCTGCAAGACATCTTTGTCACCACCTCCGAAGGCGACGAGATCGTCAGTTTCAATGAGTTCAAGGCAAGCCTGTCGATGCGCTCCCTGCTGCGCGGGGTGGCGCAGCCGCGTGAGATCGCGCTGTCGGGCGTGGTGGCCAATCTGCGCCGGGGCGCGGACGGACGCGTGAGCCTTTCCGCCGGGGCCGGGATCGCCCCGCCCGAGCGGGAGGCCGCGACCCTGCCGCAGCTTATCGGCCAGATTGACAACGTGCTGGCTGCGCCTGCGCTCTCCGCCCTGCGCTCGGTTGAGTTGCGCGCCCTGACGCTGCGCTTTGAGGATGCCCGCGCGGGGCGGGCCTGGACCGGAGACGGCGGGCGGCTGCGCCTGTCGCGCAGTGGTGAGCAGGTTGACCTTTCAGCCGATCTTGCGGTGTTGAGCGGCGGCGCAGGGGTGGCCACGCTTACGGCGAATTACAGCAGCCGCATCGGCCAGAATGCCGCGACCTTTGGCGTGACCTTTGACGGGATCGACGCACGCGACATTGCCGCACAGGGTCCGGCGTTCTCATGGCTTGAAGTGCTGCGGGCCAATATTTCAGGCGCGGTGCGCAGCGGGATCGACAGCGCCGGTCACTTTGCCCCGATCAACGCGTCGCTGCAAATTGGCAAGGGCGTGCTGCAGCCCAACTCGCAAACGAAACCGATCCCTTTCGACGGCGCGCGCAGCTATTTCAGCTATGACCCCGCGCGCCAGCTTTTACGCTTTGATGAGATGTCCCTCGACAGCCCTTGGGTCTCAGGCAACATCACGGGCACGTCGCAATTGGGCGATGTCACAGGCGGCATTCCGGGGGAAATGGTCGGGCAGTTCTCCTTACGCGATCTGCGCGCCAATCCGGCCGAGGTCTATGCCGAGCCTGTGGCTTTGGATCAGGCCGATATCGACTTTGAACTCAGCCTTGATCCGTTCCGCCTAAAGCTGGGCCGTCTGGAAATCAACGATCAGGGCCGTAGCCTGCGCCTCGATGGGGCGTTAGTGGCCGAGCCTGAGGGCTGGAACCTGTCGCTCGACGGGCGCATGGACCGGCTGAGCCCGGAGCGTCTGCTGGCGCTCTGGCCCGAGGGGGTGAAACCCAAGACCCGCAAATGGTTGGACGAGAACCTTCACGCAGGCCGAATGCGCAACCTTGATCTGGCGCTGCGCATGGCACCGGGGCTGGCGCCGCAGACCTATGTGGCCTTTGACTATGCCGGGGCTGAGGTGCGGTTCTTGAAAACCCTGCCGCATATCACCGACGGAAGCGGCCATATGAGTCTGCTCGACAACCGCCTCGTCGTTACGGTGGACGAGGGCGAAGTGATCGCGCCGCAGGGCGGGGCGGTGACGTTGGATGGATCGTCTTTCATCATCCCCGATGTGCGGGTGAAGAACGGCAGCCCCTCGGTGATCCGTCTAAGCACGCGCTCTACCCTGACCGCGGCACTGTCGCTGCTGAACCAGCCGCCGATGCGGGTTATGGACAAGGCGGGCCTCCCGGTGACGCTTGCGGATGGGGAGGCGGTATTGAAAGGGACACTGGCGCTGCCGCTGAAGAAAGGCGGCAAACCCGAGGATGTGCGCTATCACTTCGCGGGGGATTTGCTGTCGCTCTCGACCGATACACTGGTCAAGGAACGCAGCCTTCAGGCCAGCAGGCTGGCCATTACCGCCAGCAATGATCGGATCACCATCGGCGGCGAAGGGCGTATCGACGGGGTGGCCTTCGACGGGGAGTGGTCACAGGCGATTGGGCCGGGCTCGGACGAAAGCCGCCTGACCGGGCAAGTCGCGCTGACCCCTGCGGGGCTGGAGGCCTTCGGTATCGCTTTGCCCCCCGGCAGCATTCGCGGCAGCGGTACGGGGCAGATCGCACTCGACTTGAAAAAGGGTCAAGCGCCACGCTTCTCGTTGCAGAGCAATCTCGCCGGGGTGGGTATTTCAGTCCCGCAACTCTCGTGGTCCAAAGCGCCGGGGACCAAAGGCGAATTGCGGCTGGCTGGACGGCTGGGCGAGACGCCGAATGTCGACGCATTTCAACTCACTGCACCGGGGCTGAGCCTGGCAGGGTCCATTGACCTAAAACCCGGCGGCGCGCTGGACCGGGTGCGGATCGACCGGCTGCGGCGCGGGGATTGGCTGGATATTCCGCTGCAACTGATCGGGCGCGGCCAAGGTAACCCAGTGCAGGTGGTGCTGGGCGGCGGCACGTTGGACATGCGCCGGGCCGAATTCGGCGGGGCCGGTGGGCAGCCCGGTCCGCCGATGCGGGTGGCGCTGGACCGGTTGCAGATCACCGATACGATCTACCTCACGAACCTTGCAGGCACCTTTGACACGGCAAAGGGGATGGATGGATCCTTCACCGCGCGGCTCAACGGTGGCACGCCGGTACAAGGGCGGGTGCTGCCTCAAGGCGGGCGCAGCGCGGTGCGCGTGGTCTCGGACGATGCGGGCGGGATACTGCGCTCGGCCGGATTGGTGAAACAGGTGGTCGGGGGGAACCTGTCGCTCACGCTGCTGCCTGTCGGGTCGGGCGGAGCCTTTGACGGGCAGCTTGAGGTCAATAACGTCGCCATTCAAGATGCGCCGGGGATTGCGGCGCTGGTCAATGCGATCTCGGTCGTGGGGTTGATCAACGAACTCAACGGCGATGGAATTTACTTCGATGATGTAGAGGCGAACTTTCGCCTGACCCCGAACCGCTTGACCTTGACCGAGGCTAGCGCCGTGGGCGCGTCTTTGGGCCTGTCGATGGATGGGGTCTATGCGCTCGACAGCGGCCTGATCGACATGCAGGGCGTGATCTCTCCGGTCTATATGTTCAACGGGATAGGCTCGCTGTTCACCCGCAAGGGCGAGGGGCTGATCGGGTTCAACTACCGTCTGACCGGTGCCGCGAAAGAGCCCAGCGTTTCGGTCAATCCGCTCTCGGCGCTCACCCCCGGCATGTTCCGCGAGTTGTTCCGCCGCCCGCCGCCCACTGTGCCGCAAGTGCAGGGCCAAGCGAATCCGGTTGCCCGGGTGCCAGAGGATCGCTAAGCGCCGAGGCGACCTATGCCGCCAGACCCGCAGGAGCCGCGCCGATGAAGCTTTCCGATTTCGATTTCGACCTGCCTGAGGAATTGATCGCCACGCGCCCCGCCAATCCGCGCTCTTCCGCCCGGCTCTTGGTGGCCGAAGGCGCTCAGCTTCATGACAGGCGGGTAACCGATCTGACCGATTGGCTGCGCCCCGGTGACCGTCTGGTGCTGAACGATACCCGCGTGATCCCCGCGCGGCTTTCCGGGCTGCGCCACCGCGCCTCGGCCCAAGGTGCCGTGCAGGCTAAGATCGAAGTGACCCTACTGGAGCCCCGCGGCGACGGCACTTGGTCGGCACTGATCAAACCGCTGCGCAAACTGAAAATCGGCGAAGAAGTCATCTTTTCTGACGATCTGCGTGCCACGCTGGAGGCGGTGGAAGACGGGCAGGGGCATCTGCGGTTCAACTGCGCGGGCGATGATTTCGACGCCGCACTCAATGCCGCCGGTGCCATGCCGCTGCCGCCCTATATCGCCGCCAAACGCGCGGCTGACGCGCAGGACATGACCGACTACCAAACCGTCTTTGCCCGCCACGCGGGCGCGGTTGCGGCCCCCACGGCCTCGCTCCATTTTGACGAGGCACTGCTCGCCGCTCTGGCGGCGAAGGGGGTCACCTTTAGCCATGTCACCCTGCATGTCGGCGCGGGCACCTTTCTGCCAGTTAAAGTCGATGACATTTCCGAACATAAGATGCACGCCGAATGGGGCCGGGTCAGCGCCGAGGCCGCCGAGGAGATCGCCGCGACCCGCGCCGCCGGAGGCCGAGTGATCCCCGTGGGTACGACCGCCCTGCGCCTAATCGAGACCGCCGCGCGCGGCGGGCAGATTGCGGCTTGGGAAGGGGACACCGATATTTTCATCACGCCGGGGTTCGAATTCAACGTGACTGACGGGCTGATGACCAATTTTCACCTGCCCAAATCGACACTCATGATGCTGGTCTCGGCCCTCATGGGCGTGCAGCAGGTAAAAGACATTTATGCCCATGCCATAGCAGAAAAATACCGTTTCTTTTCATACGGCGACTCCTCCCTTCTGCTGCCCTAAGGCGCAAAAACCCGCTTGAACGTCGCACTAGGGGGTGACTAGCCTTCGATTGCGGTTCATGGGAAGGGCTGGGCGAACAAGGACTAGACCGATGATTCAAGTGGTTTCAAGCGCATGGGCGCTATTGCTGGGCATGTGCCTTTTGATGGTCGGCAACGGCATGCAGGGCACTTTGCTGGGTATTCGCGGCGGCATTGAAGGGTTTTCGACCTTCCAGATGTCGATCGTTATGTCCGCTTATTTCGTCGGTTTCCTTGGCGGCTCCCGGATGGCACCGGGGATGATCCGACGCGTGGGTCATGTTCGGGTGTTCGCGGCGCTTGCTTCGCTGATTTCTGCTGTGATGATCCTCTACCCGACGTTCCCCAATACGATCGTTTGGTCTATTGGCCGCGTGCTGATCGGATTTTGTTTCTCCGCCGTCTATGTCACGGCGGAAAGCTGGTTGAACAACGCGGCCACCAACGAAAACCGGGGGCAGGCGCTTTCGGCCTATATGATCGTGCAAACACTCGGCATCGTTATCGCCCAAGCGCTGCTGCTGACCGCTGATCCGTCGGGCTTCGTCCTCTTTGTCATTCCTTCGGTATTGGTGAGTATCGCGGTCACGCCGATCCTGCTCTCGATCAGCCCCACACCGCCCTTTGGCACCACCAAACCGATGAGCCTGAGCACCCTGATGGAGACTTCTCCCCTCGGCTGCGTCGGCATGTTCCTTCTGGGCGGCGTCTTCTCCGCCCAGTTCGGTATGGCGGCGGTTTACGGTGCCGAAGCGGGTCTGAGCGTCGCGCAGATATCACTTTTTGTGGCGGCTTTCTTTGTGGGCTCCGTGATCTTGCAATATCCCATCGGCTGGATCTCTGATCGGATGGACCGACGCAGCCTTATCGTTATCACCGCACTGATCGGCGGCGCGGGTTCCATGGTGGGGATGATGCTCGGGCATATCTTCCCGATTCTGCTTGCAACGGCCTTTGTCGTCGGCGGCATGTCGAACCCGCTTTACTCGCTGATTATGGCCCATACAAACGACTTTTTGGAGCATGAAGACATGGCCGCGGCCTCGGGCGGTATGTTGTTTATCAACGGCTTAGGCGCTGTGTTGGGGCCGGTGATCACCGGTTGGATGATGGGCACCGCCTTGGGGCCGGGCGGGTTCTACCTGTTTACCGCCGTGCTCTTTGCCGCACTCGCGGGCTATGCTTCCTATCGTAAGACACAGCGTGCCGCCGTCCCTGTCGAAAATACTGGCAACTACGTGCCGATTTACCCCTCAGCCACCGCCGTGGCTGTGGAAATCGCCCAGGAATATGCCATTGAAACGGAACAGGAAGCCGCCGAAGAGGCTGCCCAAGAAAGTGCCGAAGCAAACAAAAACGCCCCTGATAGCGATAACTATGTCGCGGATGATATAAAACGTGACTAGGCTTTTAGGGTAAGACGTTCTTAACTTTAATGAATCGCCCGAATTGCGGCAAAGGAGTGTGCGAGATGACTGGCACAAACACAGGCCCCGAAAACGTACTGAATTTTTGGTTGCAGGACATCGGTCCGACCGGGTGGTACAACAGTTCCGAAGATTTGGACGCCGAGATCCGTGCCCGTTTCGAAGAGCGCTGGAATGACGCGCAAGCGGGAAAGCTATGCCATTGGCTGACCACCCCCACCGACGCGCTGGCCTTTTTGATCCTCACTGACCAATTCCCCCGGAATATGTTCCGGGACACGGGTAAAGCGTTTTCGAGCGATCGTATCGCGCTGGCCGCTGCCAAATTGGCGATTGAAAAGGGGTGGGACATGCGTGTGGAAGCGCCCGAACGGCAGTTCTTCTATCTGCCGTTGATGCATTCGGAAAATCTCTGCGATCAGGACCGCTGCGTGCGCCTGATGTGCGAGCGTATGCCCGAAAGGGGCGACAGCAACCTGCTCCACGCCCGCGCACACCGCGAAGTGATCCGCCAGTTTGGTCGGTTCCCCTATCGCAACAAGGCGCTCTCGCGCAGCTTCACCGCACAGGAAACCTCATACCTGAAAGAGGGCGGTTACGGGCGGACAGTTAAGCAGCTTCGCGAAGGTCGGCAAGCGGCGTGAACCTCCGTGGGGGCGGATGCAACACGCGTGGTTGTGGCGATTGCAAATATGGTTTAGCGGTAAACTATATTTGCAAACCCTAACGCGAGGTCCGTGCCATGGCTGCCAAATCCTTTGATCTGATCGTGATCGGTGCGGGGCCGGGCGGCTATGTCGCCGCCATCCGTGGCGCACAGCTGGGCCTCAAGGTCGCAGTTGTAGAGCGGGAAAATTTGGGCGGTATCTGTCTTAACTGGGGCTGTATCCCAACAAAGGCGCTGCTGCGCTCTGCCGAAGTGTTCCACCTGATGCACCGTGCCAAGGATTTTGGTCTGGCAGCTGATAAGATCGACTATGACCTCGACGCCGTGGTGAAACGCTCGCGCGGCGTCGCCAAGCAAATGGAAGGCGGGGTCAAACACCTGCTGAAGAAGAACAAGGTCGAGGTCTTTATGGGCGAAGCCTCGATCCCCGCAAAGGGGAAGGTTTCAGTCAAAACCGAAAAGGGCAGCGATGATCTGACGGCCAAGAACATCGTGCTGGCCACCGGCGCACGTGCCCGCGAATTGCCGGGGCTAGGGGCGGATGGCAAACGCGTCTGGACTTACCGCCACGCCCTGCAACCCGTACATGACCCCAAGAAGCTATTGGTCATCGGGTCCGGTGCCATCGGCATTGAATTCGCAAGCTTCTACAACACCCTTGGCGCCGACACGACTGTTGTCGAAGTGATGGACCGTGTTTTGCCAGTAGAAGATGAAGAAATCTCTAAGTTCGCCAAGAAAGCCTTTGAGAAACAGGGCATGACCATCATGCAAAAGGCCACGGTCAAGAAGCTAGACCGCACTGCCGACAAGGTCACGGCTCATATCGAGCGCGACGGCAAGGTCGAAAAGCTTGAGTTCGACACCGTGATCTCTGCGGTCGGTATCGTCGGCAATACCGAAGGTCTGGGGCTTGAAGAGCTCGGTGTCAAAGTCGACCGGACCCATGTGGTGACAGACGCCTATTGCCGCACCGGGGTCGACGGGATCTATGCGATTGGCGACATCGCCGGAGCGCCTTGGTTGGCCCACAAAGCGAGCCACGAAGGCGTGATGGTTGCCGAACTCATCGCAGGCCAAAAGCCACATCCCGTCAAACCCGAAAGCATTGCGGGCTGCACCTATTGCCACCCACAGGTCGCCTCTGTCGGGCTGACCGAGGCCAAGGCCAAAGATCAAGGCTATGACATTAAAGTCGGGCGTTTCCCCTTCATCGGCAATGGCAAGGCCGTGGCCCTGGGCGAGCCGGAAGGGTTGGTAAAAACCATCTTCGACGCCAAAACCGGTGAGCTTTTGGGTGCGCATATGGTTGGGGCTGAGGTGACGGAACTGATCCAAGGCTACGTTGTGGGCCGACAGTTAGAGACCACCGAAGAAGACCTGATGAACACCGTCTTCCCGCATCCGACGCTCAGCGAAATGATGCATGAATCCGTGCTCGACGCCTTTGACCGCGTGATCCATATGTGAAGCGGGCGGGCAGGCTGCGCTAGACGTGACTTGCCCCGCCGCCGCCCTGGGCCGAACCGTCTGGAACCAGGTCGTGGTCAGTTTTAACCGTGTCGTCATGCAACGCAGTGGCCGCCGGATCCCAGTCCGACGTCATCCCGCAATTATCGCTGCTGCTGAGAGGATGGGCTTGTTTGGCAATCCGTCTGGCTTCAACAGCCATACCCCGTTCAGCTACCCGACCTGTGACAAATGCGCAGGGCCCTTCGCTGCTCCGGCCACCTGTGCATCCCGCCAGTTTGACCAGAACCTCGCCGATCAGACCCCGGAGAAACTGGATCGTCCTTATGCGGCACGACATGTGCAGCCGATGCTCCGCTCCGGTGGGTATTTTTGGATCGCCGTGCGGGTCATCATTCCCTTACACTCGGCACTAAACGACAACTCACGCTGGTCTGCGCGGGAGCCAAAGAACCCCATAATTAAAGATGTTTTCGACGAAGGTTGTACCAATGCGCAACAATGGGGCAACTGCAGCGCCATCGCCTGTCATCTCGAACCAGGCTGGCCACCGAAGTTCAATATGAATACGGATGACCTGACCAACTGCCCGCAAACGCCACTTTGCACCTGGGCGCTGACTTAAAGGTCCTGAGACAATATGACTGAACATACCTCCTTCCTGCGCGTCTTCGCGCTTTGGGCCGCCGGGCTCGGTGCTGCGGCGCAATACGGCAAGATGAGCGTCATCTTCGATCTTTTGCCAGACCTCTATCCGCAGGCCGGGGCAGCGCTTGGCTTTTTGGTGTCGCTGGTGGGCGGTGTCGGTATCCTCCTTGGGGTTGTGGCGGGCTTGATGGTGGCGCGCGTCCGCTATCGTCGGGCGCTGCTGTTCGCGCTATGGCTAGGGGCAGGGGTCTCGGCATTTCAGGCGCTGCTGCCGGGCTTTGGCTGGATGCTTGCCAGTCGGGTTGTGGAGGGGCTGTCGCATCTGGCCATCGTTGTCGCCGCACCGACGCTCATTGCGCAACTTAGCACTGTGAAAGACCGGGGGTTTACACTGACCCTCTGGGGTACATTCTTTGGCGTGGCCTTCGCCGTCTTGACCCTTACCGGTCGCCCGCTCGCACTGGCATGGGGCGTGCCCGCGCTTTTTGCGGCCCATGCGTTCTATATGGCGGGTTGCGCGCTGGTGCTCTTTGCCATCCTTCGGCGTTTGCCAGAGGAGGGCGCACAGCCGCCACTCTCCTTGCCGCAGATCCTCCGCGACCATCTGGCGATCTACCGGTCGCCCCACCTGTCTGCACCGGCAGCGGGCTGGTTGTTCTATACATTCAGCTTCGTCTCCATCCTTACTGTCCTGCCGCCCTACCTCCCCGAAGACTGGCGCGCGGTCACGATGGCGGCCATGCCGCTGACCAGCATCGCGGTCTCGATGACCATCGGCGTCGCCTTGCTCCGCCGTCTTCCGGCGGTTCAGGTTGTGCAGTCGGGCTTTGCGCTTTCCGCCCTCTCGATGGTTTGGCTGTGGCTCACCCCCGGTTCGTCATTGGCCTGTCTGGCCCTTGCTGGTGCCATGGGGCTGATCCAAGGGGCAAGCTTTACCGCCGTGGCGCAACTGAACCATGGCCCCGCTGCGCAGGCGCAGGCGAATGGTGCCGTGGCACAGATGGGCAACCTCGGAAACAGCCTTGGCACGCCCATCATGGCCTTTGGTCTGGCAACATTCGGAGGTGCGGCGCTGCCACTATTGGCGGGGGGCGCCTTTGTCATGGGGCTTGGGGCACATCTCCTCCTTGGTGCGGCCCGGCGTCGCAGGGCCCGAGTTCCTGTTTAGTTCTCATTTTTCCGTTGGAAAACACTGCATCAGCACCTATGTACAAACCGTTAAGAGGGGCATGTCATGGCTGAGCTGAAGAACATCGAAGTGCGCGGTGCGCGCGAACACAATCTGAAAAACATCGACGTAGATATTCCACGGGACCAACTGGTTGTAATCACCGGGCTTTCGGGGTCTGGCAAGTCGAGCCTTGCCTTTGACACGATCTATGCCGAGGGGCAGCGCCGCTATGTGGAGTCGCTGTCAGCCTACGCGCGGCAGTTCCTCGACATGATGCAGAAACCGGATGTTGACCATATTTCCGGCCTCAGCCCGGCGATCTCTATCGAACAGAAGACGACATCGAAGAACCCCCGGTCGACAGTCGGCACGGTGACAGAGATCTACGACTATATGCGTCTGTTGTTTGCACGCGTCGGCACCCCCTATAGCCCGGCCACCGGCAAGCCTATCGAAGCACAACAGGTTCAGGACATGGTTGACCGGATCATGACCATGGAAGAGGGCACGCGCGCCTATCTTTTGGCGCCGATTATTCGTGACCGGAAGGGTGAGTATCGCAAAGAATTTGTCGAGTTGCGCAAGCAGGGCTTTCAACGCGTCAAGGTGAACGGAGAGTTCCACGACCTTGATGAACCGCCGACCTTAGACAAAAAGTTCCGCCATGACATCGACGTCGTCGTCGACCGGATCGTGGTGCGTGAAGGTCTGGAGACACGGCTGGCGGATTCGCTCCGCACTGCGCTAGACCTCGCCGATGGTATCGCCATTTTGGAAACCGCGCCGAGTGAAGGTGAGGCCGAGCGGTATACCTTCTCCGAGAAATTTGCCTGTCCGGTCAGTGGATTTACGATCCCTGAAATTGAACCGCGGTTGTTCTCATTCAACGCGCCTTTTGGCGCTTGCCCATCTTGTGATGGGCTGGGCGTCGAGCTGTTCTTTGACGAACGGCTGGTGGTGCCGGATCAGAACCTGAAAATCTATGATGGGGCGCTTGCACCTTGGCGCAAGGGGAAGTCTCCTTACTTTAAGCAAACCATCGAAGCCATTGCGAAACATTATAAATTTGACCAGAAGACCCGTTGGAAAGACCTGCCTGAGCATGTGCAAGAAGTCTTTCTGCGGGGGTCCGGTAAGGAAGAAATCACCTTCCGCTATGATGAAGGCGGGCGCGTTTACGAGGTGAAACGTGTGTTTGAAGGGGTGATCCCCAATATGCAACGGCGCTACCGCGAAACGGACAGCAATTGGGTCCGTGAGGAGTTCGAACGCTATCAAAACAACCGTCCTTGCGGCACCTGCGGCGGCTATCGTCTGCGTCCAGAAGCGCTTGCGGTGCGGATTGGCCCCGCGACGGGTACGGAGGACGAACTGCTCCACATCGGTAAGGTTGTAGAGATGTCGATCCGTGAGGCCTACGACTGGTGCAAATCTGTGCCGGAGCACCTAACGGCGCAAAAGAATGAGATTGCCCGCGCGATTCTGAAGGAAATCCGTGAGCGCCTAGGATTCCTAAATAACGTGGGTCTTGAGTATCTTACGATGTCTCGTTCAAGTGGCACATTAAGTGGCGGGGAGAGCCAGCGCATCCGGTTGGCGAGCCAGATTGGCTCTGGCCTGACTGGTGTGCTCTATGTGCTTGATGAACCGTCCATCGGCCTACACCAGCGCGATAACGACCGGCTGCTCGGCACGCTGAAAAACCTGCGCGATCAGGGCAATACGGTGATCGTCGTGGAACATGACGAAGAGGCGATCCGGGAGGCGGATTACGTCTTTGATATCGGCCCGGGGGCTGGTGTTCATGGCGGGCAGGTGGTGAGCCATGGGACACCGGAACAGGTCGCGAATGATCCAAATTCTGTGACGGGTCAGTATCTTACTGGCGTTCGTGAAATTGCTGTGCCGACAAAGCGACGCAAGGGGAACAAGAAGAAGTTGCAGGTCGTAAAGGCAACTGGCAACAACCTGCAGAACGTGACCGTGGACTTCCCGTTAGGGAAGTTTGTCTGTGTCACCGGCGTATCGGGGGGCGGCAAATCGACCCTTACCATTGAGACCTTGTTCAAGACTGCTTCGATGAACCTGAATGGGGCGCGGCAAACGCCGGCACCCTGTCAGACCATTAAGGGATTGGAACACCTCGATAAGGTTATCGATATTGACCAACGGCCCATTGGGCGGACCCCCCGTTCGAATCCAGCGACTTACACTGGGGCCTTCACTCCGATCCGGGACTGGTTCGCCGGGCTGCCGGAATCGAAGGCGCGTGGCTATAAGCCGGGGCGGTTCAGCTTTAACGTGAAGGGCGGGCGCTGCGAGGCCTGTCAAGGTGACGGGGTCATCAAGATTGAGATGCACTTCCTTCCGGATGTTTATGTGGAATGCGAGACATGCAAGGGAGCGCGCTACAACCGCGAGACTTTAGAAGTTAAATTTAAGGGCAAGAGCATTGCCGATGTCCTTGATATGACTGTGGAAGATGCGCAGACGTTCTTCGCTGCCGTACCCTCGATCCGCGAGAAGATGGACGCGCTGATGCGGGTGGGGCTGGGCTATATCAAGGTCGGCCAACAGGCGACGACGCTTTCGGGCGGTGAGGCGCAGCGTGTGAAATTGAGCAAGGAGTTGAGTAAACGCTCAACCGGTCGCACGCTCTATATCCTTGATGAGCCGACCACTGGTCTGCACTTTGAAGACGTGCGTAAGCTGTTGGAAGTGCTGCATGAACTGGTAGATCAGGGCAACTCTGTTGTGGTGATTGAGCATAACCTCGACGTGGTGAAAACTGCGGATCACATCATCGATATCGGCCCTGAGGGCGGCGATGGCGGTGGTCGGGTTGTGGCGACGGGCACGCCGGAGAAGGTCGCGGAAGTGGCCGAAAGCCATACCGGAAAATACCTCAAACCGATGTTGTACAAACAAACAAAAGTGGCGGCGGAATAACCGCCGCCACCGATTGGCTTTCCCTGCGGCGTGCTCTTATAGCACGGCGCGGGCGATGCGGATCAGCTGCAGCGTCTCATAGGCACTGTCCTGCAGCGAGATCACCTGACCGTTCAGTACTGCGTAGTTGTAGCCTTCTTCCGGCTCGGCCAGACGGTAGAGGTTGATAAGGTCCGCCTGAGTCAGCGCTGCGGTCGGAGCAACGTTAATGCCTGAGCCGATAGTCGGTACGCGGGCCAGTTCATTGATGCGCAGCAGGGCGGTGTGATCTTCGTTGCTGAGCAGAACTGGCTGACCGTCGATCAACGCGTAGCGATGACCGTCGGGCGCGGCATCGAGGTTGTAGAGTTGCGCAATCTGATTGGACTCCAGCAACAGCAGCTCGCGTTCCGTGAGTGGGTCGGCCTCAAGATAGGGTTCGCGGCGCTCTCGCAGTAGCGTGTCCAGTTCATCGTCCGAATAGCTGGCCCATTGCTCATAGGTGACGCCCTGTTTCGCCAGCCCCGGGGGAACGCAGGGCGGGTCTTTCTTGGCCAGACCGGGGGGGCAGTTGCGATAGGTGATCAGCTCGTCCTCAGGCAGGGCAGCTGCATTCAGCTCTGGCGCGGCCAGAGCCAATGCGGCTGCGCCAAGGATAACGGCCATGTCACGGCCCTCGGGTGCCGGTGTGTTGAGAAGGCGGGTTACAACGGTATCGCGGTCTTGCGTGAAGCGGTTCACGCGCTCATTAAATTCGGCACGGTCCACACCTTTGGGCAGTTTGATGTCATCGCCCTTGATCTTGACCTTATCACCGTTGATCTTGATCTTGACCTTATCGTCTTTCTTGGCCTTCTTTTCCTTGTGTTTTTCAACCTTTTTCTCGTGCTTTTCCTTCTTCTTCTCAGCCTTTTTCTCGCGCTTGTCCTTCTTCTTCTCTTTTTTGTCTTTCTTGTCCTTGCCCTTATCGTCTTTGGCGAGCCAAATCGTATCCGGGCCGCTGGCATCAAACGCGATGGCAGACTGTGCCGGAGCGAAGCCGGATCCCGCGGCGGCCAATGGGCCGGTTGCGCAGGCGGTGGTTAGGATCGTGGTAATGAGCAGGCGTCGCATCAGGTGATCTCCAAAGATTGGTTCATTCTGAAGCCAACGCCTGCCCGGGTCAGGTCGTTCCCGCGTGGGGTGGATCAGCTCAACCTTGCCAACCGCGCTTTTCGAAACGGGGCAGCATGGCGGAGAAGTCTTTGCCCTTACCGCCTTCTTCTTCGACGAAGCGGGTGTAGAGTTCCTTGGCCAGTGCGCCCATCGGTGTGTCGGCATTGGCCATTTCCGCGGCCTGTTGGGACAGCCCCAGATCTTTGAGCATCAGTTCCGCCGCGAAGCCCGGTTTGTAATCGTTGTCGGCAGGCGATTTCGGGCCAACGCCGGGGGCCGGGCAATAGGCGTTCATCGACCATGAGTAGCCGGAAGAGGTGCTAACCACGTCGAACATCCGTTCGCGGTCAAGGCCCAGTTTATCGGCCAGCGCGAAGGCCTCGCAGGTGGCGATCATCGTAGCGCCAAGGATCATGTTGTTGCAGATCTTCGCCGCTTGGCCCGCCCCTGCATCGCCGCAATGCACGGCTTTCTGACCCATGATGTCGAAAAGTGGTTTGGCCTTTTCAAATGCTGCTTCCGCGCCACCCGCCATGAAGGTGAGGGTGCCGCCCTGCGCGCCGCCAATGCCGCCGGAGACAGGCGCATCGACAAAGAGCAACCCGGCCTTCTGCGCGGCCTCGGCTGCAAAGCGCGCGCTTTCCACGTCGACGGTTGAGCAGTCGACCAGCAGCGCGCCCGGGGCCATATGGGCGATTGCTTCTTCGGCGACTTGGCGCAGAATCGCGCCGTTGGGCAGCATGGTGATAACCACATCCGCGTCCCTAACGGCGTCGGCGATGGTCTTGGCTTCGGTGACCCCTTCGGCCGTGGTGCCAGCCACGTCGTTGCCGCGCACCGTATGGCCAGCGGCGGCAAGATTGGCGGCCATCGGCCCGCCCATATTGCCTAGACCGATGAATCCGATTGTGAGATTGCTCATGAGTTTTCCTCCAACTTCAATTCGTTATCGCCCAAAGAGGCGAGCATGGCGTCGATATCAGTATGCGGTACGTTCCAATCGGCATGTTGCCAGTTGGGGCTGCGGTCCTTGTCGATGATTGCGGCGCGCACGCCTTCGATAAAATCGCCTTTTTCCAGTGACCGCGCGGTAAAGCGGTATTCCTGTGCCAGCGCCGGGACCATGCCAATGCCGGGCCCGCGCAAGCGGCGCAGCATTTCGAGCGTGCAGGCCATCGACAGCGGCGAGTTGCGGCGCAGGGTTTTCAGTGTCCCGACTGCGAAATCGCTGTCGGACATTGAAAGGGCCGCGTTGATCTTTGACAGGCTTTCGCGATTGAAGAGGTGGTCCACCTCTCCCTGAACCTCGGCCAGCTTGGACGGGGGCGGGGTGGTGGCCGCGCGGTCGAGGATGAAGGGATCGCCGTTCTCCTCCAGTTGCGCGATGAGATTGGGCCATTTGGCTTCGGGGATGAAGTAATCTGCAAAGCCCGCGTGGAGCACGTCATTCGCCCCCATCCGCGCGCCGGTGAGGCCGAGGTATTCACCCATCCGCCCCGGTGCCTGCGCCAGGAGTAGCGTGCCGCCCACATCCGGGACCAGTCCGATGCCGCATTCCGGCATGGCGATTTTGCTGCTTTCGCCCACCACGCGGTGCGAGCCATGACAGCCAATGCCAACCCCGCCGCCCATGGTGAACCCCTGCATGAAGGAGATCACCGGCTTGGGGTAGCCATGTAGCTTGTTGTTGAGCCGATACTCATCAGCCCAGAAACGGCGGGCGAAGTCGAAATCGCCGGCCTTTCCGGTCTCGTAAAGCTGTGCCACGTCACCGCCTGCGCAGAAGGCCTTCTCACCCACTGCATCCAGCACGATCACGGCAACTTCCGGATCGTTGCGCCAGTTGTCGATCGCCTTTTCGATGGCGATACACATGTCGTAGCTCAGCGCGTTAAGCGCTTTGGGCCGGGTGAGAGTGATACGGCCGGCGCGGCCTGATTTGCGGATGCTGATATCGCTCATGTCGGGCTCAGCGGTTCTTGAGCATGTCGCGGGCGACAATTACGCGCATGACCTCGTTGGTGCCTTCGAGGATTTGGTGCACGCGCAGGTCACGAACCAGTTTCTCAATTCCGTAGTCCGCTAGGTAGCCATAGCCTCCGTGTAGCTGCAGGCACTGATCGACGACCTTACTGCCAGTCTCGGTCACGAATTTCTTGGCCATCGCGCAGAATTTCGTGGCATCCGGCGCGCCAGTATCGAGCTTCCATGCGGCTTGGCGCAGGAAGGTGCGGGCGGCTTGAAGTTCGGTCTCCATATCGGCGAGGCGGAATTGCAGCCCTTGGAACTGGTCGATGCTCTGGCCGAAGGCCTTACGGTCGCCCATGTACTCCAGCGTTTTGGTCAGTGCGGTCTGCGCGGCACCGACCGAGCAGGCGGAGATGTTCAGCCGCCCGCCGTCAAGCCCGGCCATGGCGTATTTAAAGCCCTTGCCCTCTTCCCCGACAAGGTTCTCAGCCGGGATTTTGCAGTCGTCGAACTGCACCAGCGCCGTCGGTTGGCTGCGCCAGCCCATTTTGTCTTCCAGCCCGCCAAAGGACAGGCCGGGGGTGCCGTCTTCGACAAAGACGGTGGAGACACCCTTGGCCCCGTCATCCGAGGTGCGCACCATGGTGACATAGGCGTCTGAATAGCCGCCGCCCGAGATGAACGCCTTGGTGCCGTTGAGCGTGTAGCCGTCGTTGGTGCGCTCGCAGCGGGTCTTGAGCGCTGCCGCGTCTGAACCCGAGCCGGGTTCAGTCAGGCAGTAGGACAGCACCGTGTTCATGCTCAGCACGCCGGGCATGATGCGCTCTTTCATCTCGTCACTGGCGAAAGTGTCGAGCATCTTGGCGCACATATTGTGGATCGACAGGAACGCCGCGACCGAGGGGCAGGCCATAGACAGCGCCTCAAACACCAGCGTCGCATCAAGCCGTGTAAGACCAGAACCGCCGGTTTCTTCCGAGACATAGAGCCCGCCGAAGCCCAGTTCCGCGATCTGGGGCCACAACTCCTTTGGGATCGTGCCGTCTTTTTCCCACTGGTGGGCGTGCGGGGCGATATTGTCTTGGCCAAAGGCGTAGGCCATGTCGAAAATGGCGGTCTGTTCTTCGTTCAATGCGAAATCCATCGCGGCTCTCTCCCTGAATGTCTCGGTGTCCTTGGAACTGAACACTTGTTTAATTCTATCAGCCGAGCAGAGCCGCAACAAGGCTCAGAGGTCGGCGTGATATTCCTCGATCAGATGGCGGACGATGGCTTCGCCGCCTTTGCCTTCGGGGGCATCCGCCCAAATATTGCGTTGCCGGTCAGCCGATGTGCCCTCTTTGACGACATCGCGCAGGGCGCAGACTTCATCGAGACAGCCAAGCACCTCGGCGTCCTCGGCCAACAGTCCGACGATCTCTTCAAAAAGGGTGTCAAATCCCTTCATTTTCCGGTCGCCGAAGTCGATCAGGCTGTCGCTTGTGCCATACCGCTGGGCACGCCAGCGGTTTTCGGAGATCAGGAAACGATCATATTTACGCCAGCTCAGGTTCGCATCGCGCAGTCGGAGGAGCATTCGGCACAGCGCCTGCGTCAGTCCGGCCAAGCCCAGCGTATGAGCCATGCGCGGCTGCACGTCGAAAATACGGGCCTCCAGTGTCGGGTAATGAACCGACGGGCGCAGGTCCCACCAGACTTTCGACGCGTCTTCAATGATCTCTAACTCAACGAGCGTATCAGTCGTGCGTTGGTATTCCGCCCAGCTGTCAAACTGCGGTGGCAGCCCGGTGCGCGGCATGTTGTCCATCACCGCCATGCGGTAGGAGGCAAGCCCTGTGTCTTCGCCCTGCCAAAAGGGAGAGGACGCGGATAGCGCCAGCAGATGGGGCAGGAAATAAGAAAGCTGCGGCATCAGGTCGATGCGCAAATCGTCACTGTCGAGGCCGACATGGACATGCATACCGCAGATCAACATCCGCCGGGCGACGTTTTCAAGCTCGGTTTCAAGCTGGGTATAGCGTTGCTTTTCCGTGGTTTCTTGCGCCTTCCAGTCAGAGAACGGATGGCAGCCCACGGCAATCGGTGCGAGATTATGTTCGTCTGACAGATCCGCAATGGTGCGGCGCAGGCGGCGCAAGTCCTCGCGGGCCTCGGCCACATTTTCGCAGGGTTTGGTGCCAATCTCGATCTGGCAGGCAAGAAACTCGGGACTAACCTGATCTTGCAGTGCCTCGCGACAGGCGGTCATCAGAGCTCCAGGCACATCGGCCAGCGCCAATGAATCCTTATCAACGAGCAGATATTCTTCTTCGATTCCGATGGTGAACTTGGGCTGCATGGCTCTGGCCTCCGGCAGGGGCCGGCCGCCCGAAGGCGGCCGGCGGGATGGATCACTCCATCACGGGGATGGAGAACTCGCCACCCTCTTTGATGCCCGACGGCCAGCGGGCCGTTACGGTCTTAGTGCGGGTGTAGAACTTGAACGCATCCGGCCCGTGCTGGTTCAAATCGCCAAAGACGGATTTCTTCCAGCCGCCAAAGGTGTGGTAGGCCAGCGGCACCGGGATCGGCACGTTGACGCCGACCATGCCGACATTGATCCGGTTGGCAAAGTCACGTGCCGCGTCGCCGTCACGGGTAAAGATCGCGGTGCCATTGCCATACTCGTGGTCCATCGCAAGGCCGATTGCCTCTTCGTAGTCCTTGGCACGCACACAGGTCAGCACGGGGCCAAAGATTTCCTGCTTGTAGATGTCCATATCCTTGGTCGCACGGTCAAAGAGGTGCGGACCGACGAAATAGCCGTTCTCATAGCCTTGCAGTTTGAAGTCGCGCCCGTCGACGACCAGTTCCGCGCCCTGATCGATACCGGTCTGAACCAGACGTTCGATATTGGCCTTGGCGGCGGCAGTCACAACCGGGCCGTAGTCCACGTCATTGCCGGAAGTGTAGGGGCCGACTTTCAGCTTTTCGATGCGCGGCACCAGCTTTTCGATCAGACGGTCGGCGGTTTCATCCCCCACCGGCACGGCCACGGAAATCGCCATGCAGCGTTCGCCAGCAGCACCGTAGCCCGCGCCGATTAGTGCGTCGGCAGCTTGGTCCATGTCTGCGTCGGGCATGATGATCATGTGGTTCTTGGCGCCACCGAAACACTGCACGCGCTTGCCGTTGGCACAGCCAGTTGCATAGATGTATTCGGCAATCGGCGTGGAACCTACGAAACCCACCGACTGAATGACGTCATGGTGCAGGATCGCGTCGACGGCTTCTTTGTCGCCGTTCACGACCTGAATGATGCCCTTGGGCAGACCGGCTTCTTCCAGCAGTTCGGCCAGCATCAGCGGGACGGAGGGGTCACGCTCGGAAGGCTTCAGGATAAAGGCGTTGCCGCAGGCGATGGCCGGGGCGAACATCCACATCGGGATCATGGCGGGGAAGTTGAAGGGCGTGATGCCTGCCGTCACACCAAGCGCCTGACGCATGGAGTACATGTCGATGCCGGGGCCGGCGCTGTCGGTGAAATCACCTTTCAGCAGTTCGGGCGCGCCGATGCAGTATTCGACCACTTCAAGGCCACGCTGCACGTCACCGGCGGCGTCGGGCAAGGTCTTGCCGTGCTCGCGGCTCAGCGCCTCGGCCAGCTTGTCCATGTCGCGGTTTAGCAGGGAGACGAATTTCATTAGCACGCGGGCGCGGCGCTGCGGGTTGGTCGCGGCCCATTTGGGCTGGGCGGCGGCGGCGTATTCAACGGCTTTGTTCAGCTCTTCGCCATTGGCGAGCGGCACTTTCGCCTGCACTTCGCCGGTGGCGGGGTTCATTACATCGGCGAAGCGCCCGGAGGTGCCTTTGACGTGTTCGCCGTTCAGGTAATGGGTCATCTCTTGCATGATCGGATCTCCTCTATGGTTGGCGGCACGATAGCCTTGCAAAAAGCAATGTAACAGAGGAAGGATGGCAAAACCGTCTTGCATTTTTGCAAAGCACAAAGAGGGCCGTTGTATGGATCAGAACTGGGACGACCTGCGGTTGTTTCTGGCGGTCGCGCGGGAGCAAAGCCTGTCGGCCGCGGGCAAGCTCTTGCGGCTTGATCCTGCGACGCTGGGACGGCGTATGGCACGGTTGGAAAAATCCTTGCAGACCGTGCTCTTTGTGAAATCCCCGCAGGGCTACGCGCTGACGGAAGCCGGCAGCGATCTGATGCAGCGCGCCGCCAAGGTCGAACAGGCGATGCGCGCCGCCAGCGCCGGGGTGCCGGTGCAGAGTGACAGGCTGTCGGGCCAGATTCGTGTAGGTGCGCCGGACGGGGCGGCGAACTATCTCTTGCCACAGGTCTGCGCCGGCATCGCGGCGCAGAACCCGGACCTGGATGTGCAGATCATCGCCCTGCCACGGGTGTTCAACCTGTCACGGCGCGAGGCCGATATGGCGATCGGCGTCAGCGCACCCACGGCGGGGCGGTTGGTCGTGCAAAAAGTGACGGACTACAAACTGCATCTAGCCGCGGCTGACAGCTATCTCGCGCGTCATTCACCGGTCCGGTCCACTGCGGATTTAGCCGGGCATCGGATCGTTGGCTATATCCCGGATATGATCTTTGACCGAGAGTTGGATTACCTTGCCGATCTTGGTGTGAACCGGGTGGCTTTGGCATCGAACTCGGTGTCGGTGCAGGTACGAATGATCCAACAGGGCGGGGGGATTGGCGTCGCGCATGATTTCTCCCTTCCCGCCACGCCGGGCGTGCGGCGGATTCTGCCCGATCAGGTGAGCCTGACCCGCGCCTTTTATTTGATCCGGCATGTCGATGACCGCCGCAACGCACGGCTCTCGGGCTTTGCCGAGGCACTGGCGGTGGGGCTGCGGGCCGAAACCATGCGGCTTGAGGCGCTGGCCGCCGAACAGGCTGCGCCAAAAGCTTGACAGAAAAGGATTTCGCGGTGACGCTGGACCCAAGACGGCCGTTCAAAGAAGGAGGCGCCAGGTGCTGGTATCGCAGATTCTCAAGACCAAACCGGATGACAAGGTGGTCACAACCAAGCCGGGTTTGCTGATCTCCGAAGCGGCTCAGATGCTGTCGGAAAAGCGGATCGGTACGCTGGTTATCTCGACAGATGGCAAGACTCCGGATGGTATCTTGTCGGAGCGAGACATCGTGCGCGAGCTGGGCCGGCAGGGCGCTGGCTGCCTTCAGCAAACAGTCGAAAGCATCATGACGACGAAACTCGTCACCTGTAGCCGCAACGACCGCTCGGATGCGATCCTGCAGCAGATGACCACGGGGCGTTTCCGCCACATGCCGGTGCTGGAAGACGGTGAACTGGTCGGGGTGATCTCGATCGGGGACGTGGTCAAGGCGCAGTTGCAAGAGCTGTCGATGGAGAAGCAGGCCCTCGAAGGCATGATCATGGGGCGCTGAGGGCGCGCGGCCACCCGGGTTCGGCCCTGATGACGGGGCGGCACTGCTACCGCTAACCGGGTTGCGCTCGGCCCGGTGAAATGCTTGGCTATGCCGCAACGCGGCACAAATCAGGACAGTTCCATGCGCATAGGCCTTTACCCCGGCACGTTTGACCCGATCACCCTGGGTCATATCGACATCATCCGCCGCGCTGCGCGCATGGTCGACCGGCTGGTGATCGGCGTGGCCATCAACCGCGACAAGGGGCCGTTGTTCAGCCTTGAAGAACGGGTGGCGCTGATCGAGGCGGAATGTGTGGACCTGGCCGCCGAGACCGGGGTCGAGATCGTGGTGCATCCTTTTGAAAACCTGCTGATCGATTGCGCCCGCGATGTGGGGGCGCAGATCATTGTGCGCGGCCTGCGTGCGGTCTCGGACTTTGAGTATGAATTCCAGATGGTTGGCATGAATCGCCAGCTCGACGATTCGATCGAAACGGTTTTTCTGATGGCCGAGGCCACCCATCAGGCGATTGCCAGCAAACTGGTGAAAGAGATCGCGCGGTTGGATGGGGATGTCAGCAAATTCGTGACCCCTGCAGTGAACGAGGTGCTGATTGAGCGGTTTGCGCGGAAGTAGCCTCTAAAGTGGAGAACGGGCCGATTGCGGGGCGGTTCTGCGCGGTATTTTAGAAAAGGATGAAGGGGAGGGGTGTGGCGCCAAATCGGCGGCCGCGCCTTTTTCGTTAGCGGAGTTTGGCCCCCATTGCCCTGGGGGTGTCGCACATGCGCTTGGAGAAGGCCCGCTTAATAGCGTACCATGGCAGGGTGGTTTGATCGGACGGGAAGATAGCGCTTTGGTGGGCGTTGTAGAAATCGGCAGAGACCGATTTGCGATCGGTGACCGATAGCATGCCGCTAGCGGGACTCGGGTGGTTGGACAGAAAAGGGGGATGGGAGGCGCGGCGCGACTTATCGCCAGAAAGCAATCCACTCGATTAGTTCAAAGAGCTTTTTACCAAGATAGATCATATGATCCGCGCCGTAGGAATAGACGTCAAGCAGCATCAATCCGGCAATGACAAGGGCCAGCACAATGGCGATGGGGTTGGTCATGTCGCGGCTCCGGGCGGGGTTGGCCTGATATTACAGGCGCACCCCCGCCGTGCAAGCCTTAGCCCAGTTTGCCCATGGCGACGGCGACATCGGCCATGCGGACCGAGAAGGCCCATTCGTTGTCGTACCAGCCCAGAACCCGCACGGTGCGGCCAGCGACGACGATGGTCTGGTCGGGGGCGAAGATGCAGCTTTCCTCGGTGTGGTTAAAGTCGATGCTAACCTTCTGCTCGGGATCATAGGCCAACACGCGCTTCATAGAACCCTGAGCGGCGGCGCGCGCGGCGGCGTTGATCTCTTCGACGGTCACGTCGCGGCTGGCTTGGAAGGTCAGGTCCACTGCGCTGACGTTGGGCGTGGGCACGCGCATGGCGGTGCCGTCGAGTTTGCCTTTGAGCGCAGGCAGCACTTCGCCCAAAGCCTTGGCCGCCCCGGTTGAGGTGGGGATTAGCGCCATGGCAGCGGCGCGCGCACGGTAGAGGTCGTCGTGGCGGCGATCCAGCGTCGGCTGGTCACCGGTATAGCTGTGGATCGTCGTCATCAGGCCGCTCTCGATGCCCACGGCGTCATGCATGACTTTGGCCAACGGCGCGAGGCAGTTGGTTGTGCAAGATCCGTTTGAGATCATCCGGTCGGCGGCGGTCAATTGGTCGTCATTCACGCCGTAGACGATTGTCTTATCGACGTTTTTGCCCGGGGCGGAGAGAAGAACGCGTTTGGCGCCGTTCTTAAGGTGGACATTGGCCTTATTGCCGTCGTTGAACTTGCCGGTGCATTCCAGAACCACGTCACAGCCGGACCAGTCCAGCTCTTCTAGGTTATAGCTCGACATCATCTCAATGTCGTTCTGACCGAGGTTCATATAGCCGTCGTCGACTGTGATCTCGCCAGGGAAACGTCCGTGGACAGAATCGTATTTGATGAGATGCGCGGCGGTGCTGAGCGGGCCGGTGGCATTTACCTTGATCACCTCGATGTCATCGCGCCCGGAGGCTGCGATGTGGCTGAGCGTGCAGCGGCCGATGCGGCCAAATCCGTTGATGCCAACTTTGATGGTCATGGTGCATTCCTTGTCTCGGGCCACGCAATCCGGGGCCGTATGTCGGGGTCGCGCGTTCTATATCCGCGGCGGACGGTCAGGGGGAAGGGGCAAAGCCAAATGATTTCCATATGTTAGCGTTAAACCTGTATGTTAGCGGTAAAGGTGTTGGTGGCTTCAGGCTTGCCAGATGGGCTGCACATGCTACTTCGGTTGCAATACGGAAAAAGGGGCACGGAATGAGCGGTTTACTGGCACTTGTGGATGACGTGGCGGCCATCGCCAAGGTTGCGGCGGCGAGCGTTGATGACGTGATCGGGCAGGCGGCCAAGGCGGGCTCAAAGGCGGCGGGCGCGGTGATTGACGATGCGGCGGTGACGCCGAAGTACCTGCACGGGTTCAAGGCCGAGCGTGAATTGCCGGTGATCTGGAAGATCACCAAAGGATCGTTGCGCAATAAGTTGCTGTATCTGCTGCCGGCTGGACTGCTTCTAGCGAATTTCGCGCCATGGGCGATTCCACCGCTGTTGATGCTCGGCGGGGCTTATCTGTGTTTTGAGGGGGCTGAGAAGGTTGCTCATGCGCTTGGCTGGGGACACGGCCATGAGGATTACCCCGATAAGGAGAAGGTGATCGAAGACCCGGCCCATCTTGAAGAGCAAAAGGCCGCGGGGGCGATCAAGACCGACTTCATCCTTTCGGCGGAAATCATGACCATCGCGCTGTCTGCGATCCCTGAAAGCAATTTTTGGATGGAAGCGGCGACATTGGCGGCGGTGGCGGTGATGATCACGGTTGCGGTCTATGGTGCGGTCGCATTGATCGTCAAAATGGATGATCTGGGGCTGGTGATGGCAAACAAAGGCCGCTTTGCCCTGACGCGGACGTTGGGGCGCGGCTTGGTGCGCGCGATGCCCGGCTTTCTGAAGTTGCTGACGATCGTCGGTACGGCTGCGATGCTTTGGGTTGGCGGGTCGATTATTATCCACGGGCTAGAGCAAATGGGCTTTGCTGCACCTTACAACTGGATCCATGATATTGCAGTCACAGTGGGCCATGCGGTCCCCGCACAATTCGAAGGGGCCGTGGAGTGGACTACAACAGCGGCAATCGATGGCGTCTTTGGTCTGGCTCTTGGCCTGCTGCTAATTCCGGTCGGTGAGAAAATCATCACGCCGATCTGGCGAAAGGTCTTTCATAAGGCCGCAGTGTAAAACGCGGCCCTAGTGATAGGACAATAGAAAAGGGGCGACGGATGAACCGTCGCCCCTTTTTACTGTGCCGCGTGATCCGTGGATCAGAGCAAGGCCTTGGCTTTCTCAGCGACGTTCTCCGCGGTGAAGCCGAAACGCTCGAACAGTTCTTCCGCCGGGGCGGAGGCACCGAAACGGTCCATGCCGACGAAGTCCGCCTTGCCGTATTTGCCGCGCTCGCCAAAGAGCCATTGATCCCAGCCCTGACGCATGCCTGCTTCGATACCGACACGCACAGCACCCCCGGGCAGCACGCGCTTGCGATAGGCCTCGTCCTGCGCAGCGAAAAGCTCCATACAGGGCATGGAGACGACGCGGGTGCCGATGCCCTCGGCCTGCAGCAGATCGCGCGCGGCCAAGGCCACATGCACCTCAGACCCGGTGGCGATCAAGATCACCTGACGTTTGCCTTCGGCATCGGCCAGGACATAGGCGCCTTTTTCGGTGAGGTTGTTGTTCTTATGCTCCAGGCGCACGGTCGGCAGGCCCTGACGGGTCAGTGATAGAACCGACGGCGTGGTTTTAGAGGTGAAGGCGATTTCCCAAGCCTCTGCCGTTTCCACCGCATCGGCGGGGCGGAAGACGTAGGTGTTGGGTGTGGCGCGGCTGATTGCCAGATGCTCGACCGGCTGGTGGGTCGGGCCGTCTTCGCCAAGGCCGATGCTGTCATGGGTCATGACGAAGGCCGTGGGGATTTGCATCAGCGCCGCCAGACGCATCGACGGACGCGCGTAGTCGGTGAAACACATGAAGGTGCCGCCATAGGGACGGATGCCGCCGTGCAGCGCCATACCGTTCATCGCCGCCGACATGCCGTGCTCGCGGATGCCCCAGTAGACATAGCGCCCGCCGCGGTTGTCCACGTCGAAGACACCCAGATCGGAGGTCTTGGTGTTGTTCGAGCCGGTCAGGTCCGCCGAGCCGCCGACTGTTTCGGGCAGGATCGGGTTCAGCACTTCGAGGGCTTTTTCGCTGGCCGCTCGTGTTGCCATCTTGGGCGCGGAGTCGGTGATCTGCTTTTTGAAGGCTTTGACGGTGGCGCTCATCTTCTTGGGCGCTTCCAGCGCCAGCGCACGGTTGAACGTCTCGCGCTTGGCGCGGGGCATCTTGTCGAAACGCTCTTCCCAAGCGCGGCGCGCGTCGGCACCGCGTTTGCCGATCTCTTCCCATGCGGATTTCACATCCGAGGGCACTTCGAAGGGGCCAGTCGTCCAGCCATAGGCTTTTTTGGCATCCGCCATTTGATCGGCATCGGTCAAAGCGCCGTGGCCTTTCGAGGTGTCCTGTGCCGCGTGGCCCAGAGCGATATGGGTTTTGCAGGCGATCATCGTGGGCAGGTCGGAGGCTTTCGCCTCGGTCAGGGCCGCGTCGATCTCATCGGGGTTGTGGCCATCGATTTCGATCACATGCCACTGCGCGGCTTTGAAGCGCGCGACCTGATCGGTATTGTCCGACAGGGTCACCGGGCCGTCGATGGTAATGTTGTTGTTGTCCCACATCACGATGAGCTTGCTCAGTTTGTGGCGGCCTGCCAGCGTGATCGCCTCTTGGCTGACGCCTTCCATCAGGCAGCCGTCGCCGGCGATGACATAGGTGTGGTGATCCACGACCTTGGAACCATACTGCGCGCGCAGCATTTCTTCGGCCATGGCGAAGCCAACCGAATTGGCGATGCCTTGGCCTAGCGGACCGGTGGTGGTCTCAACCGCGTCGGCAAGAAAATTTTCCGGGTGGCCAGCCGTGCGTGCGCCCATTTGGCGGAAGTTCTTCAGCTCTTCGATGGGGAACTGCTCATAGCCGGTCAGGTGCAGCAGCGAATAGAGCAGCATCGAGCCGTGGCCCGCGGACAAGATGAAGCGGTCACGATCCGGCCAAAGCGGGTTGGAGGCATCGAACTTCAGGTGCTTTTCAAAAAGCACGGTGGCCACATCGGCCATGCCCATCGGCATGCCGGAATGGCCCGAATTGGCGGCGGCGACGGCATCGAGGGTCAGCGCGCGAATGGCGGTGGCCTTGGACCAGTGATCGGGGTTTGCGCGTGCGAGGGCTGTCAGATCCACGGGGCGTTCCTTTGCGGCTGTGGCAGATTGGGCCTGTGCATACCAGCGATCGGGCAAAGTTCAAGCACAACCGGGTCTTAGTGGGGTGCGCCGGACTATGTGGGGTGAACTCCGCCTTCCAAGTCGCTGAAACAAAAGGGGGGCGCAATTGGCACGGTCTTTGGCTAACATCGCGGAAACCGGCTTATGCGGGCGATTCGCGCGCGTGACATTGCACGAGACGCGCGCTATCTGCCCAGAACGGCAGCCAACAACGGGCAAAGCAGGCAAATAATGCAGCCCCTAGAGCAGGACGAACAAGGAGACTTCATGCGGATGAGTGAACTTGAAGAATATCAACGCCGCATTACGGCCGCGATGGACCGATTGGCGAAGGGGCTGGATCAGCTCAACGCCGCCCCGGCGGAGCCGGACGAGGATATCGTACAGGCGCTGGAAGATGAACGGCAGGCCAATGCCCAGCTGACTGAACGGGTGAAAGCCCTCAAAGAAAGCCACCAGGACGAATTGAATTCCCTGCGCGATCAGATGGATTTCAACAACGATCGGGTGACCCAGCTTGATATGGACGTGCAGCGTCTGCGTCAGGCGAATGAGCAGTTGTCGGCAGCCTGTGAACAGCTGCGTTTGGCCAACGCCGAAGGGCTGGCCGACCCCAAGTTGATCGACACCGCCGTGATTGCCGAGTTGGAAAGCCTGCGTGCCACCCGCGCCATTGAGATGGCCGAAATTGACGCCGTGTTGACTGCGCTGGCGCCTCTGGTCGAAGAGAGCGAGCCCGAAGCACCCGCTGAGGATGACCGCGCCGAAGAAGAACCCAAGTCAGGAGGGGCCGACTGATGCCCGAAATACGGATCACCATTGGCGGCCGCCAGTTCGAGGTCGCCTGTCAGGAAGGTGAAGAGAGCTATCTGCACGCCGCCGCAAAAATGCTGGACGATGAAGCCCGTGTGCTGAGCGATCAAGTGGGCCGCATGCCCGAGGCGCGGATGTTGCTGATGGCCGGGCTGCTTTTGGCCGACAAAACCGCCAGCGTCGAAGACCGCATCGCCGAAGTGCGCGCCGAATTGGCCGAGCGTGAGGCCGAGTTGACCAGCCTGCGCAACACCAAGATCGAGCCGGAGCGTATCGAAGTGCCTGTCGTGCCGCAGGGTGTCAAAGACACCTTGGCCGAGATCGCCGCACGGGCCGAAGCGCTGGCCGCCGAGATTGAAGAGAAGTCGGACAAATGAGAAAACTGGTCAGAGCAGCCCTCTGTGCGCTGCTCTGGGCCGCTCCTGCCGGTGCTGAGACGACCGCTTTGACCTATCTTTGTGATCGTGGAGTAGCGGTGCCGGTGGTCTATGTCCCCGATGCCGATCCCGCTGTCGCGGTGCTCTATGTCGAAGGGCGGTTGATCCATTTGCAAATCATGCCCTCCGGCTCTGGCGCGCGATATGGCTGGCCGTCGGATGGGTCATCCTATGAATGGTGGGAACATCAGGGCCGTGCGCGCCTTGGCTGGCACGAGGGGGCCAGCGACGCGGTGACGCCGATCTATACGGACTGTGTGCCGCAAGATTGACCCCATGCGGGATTGCGGCGCGGGCGGCAATATGCTCTGGGGGGCGCGAAAAGTGCCCCTTGGGCGCTGGCTCTTGCGACGCAACAATCAGGACACTCTCCCATGACCGTGAAACCCCGCATCATCATCTCAAGTGACCACGCCGACATCGCCCTACGCCAAGACATCGCCCGCCATGTGGCCGAGCGCGGTTTTGAGGTCGAAGACATCGGCCCGGCAACGGCAGAGAGCACGGATTACCCCAAACACGGCGAAGCCGCCGCACGACGCATCGCAGCAGGGGAGTTCGACCTTGGCATCCTGATCTGCGGCACGGGGCAGGGCATCATGATGGCCGCCAATAAGGTCAAAGGCATTCGCTGCGGTGTTTGCGCCGATACATTCTCGGCCAAGATGATCCGGGCGCATAACAACGCGAATATGCTGTCGATGGGCGCGCGGGTGATCGGCGGCGGGCTTGCGCTTGAGATCGTGGATGCCTTTCTCGATACCGAGTTTGAAGGCGGGCGTCATGGCCGCCGCGTCGATATGATCACGGCGATTGAAGACTGAGCTTAAGGTGCTGCCGGAGCGCGCCCGTTGGGGTGCGTTCGGGGCGGTTTCGACACCGAGTTTACAGGGCGCTATCGCTGGTGGTGCTGCGCGGGGCGCCTGCAGGTGCCGGACAAAAAAAACACCCCGGAGGGCCAAACCGCTCCGGGGTGTTTTTCGTCTGACCTGTGGTCGCTTCAGCCGTTGGCTTCGCGGATCTTATCTGCAGCGTCCTTGTCGAACGCCACGCCGTTCTCGGCAAAGAGCGTGTCCAATTCGCCCGACAGCGTCATCTCGGTGATGATGTCACAGCCACCGACGAACTCGCCTTTGACGTAAAGCTGGGGAATGGTCGGCCAGTCAGAGAATTCCTTGATCCCCTGACGCAGACCCTCATCGGCCAGCACGTTCACATCGGCAAAGTTAACGCCCATGTAGTTCAGCACCCCGGCCACGCGGCTGGAGAAACCACACTGCGGCATTTCCTTGGTGCCTTTCATAAACAGAACCACGTCGTTTTTGGTGATTTGTTCTTTGATCTGGTTGGCGGCATCGCTCATGTCATTTGTCCTTCACATCTGATTTCTTGAACGCAGCGTGATAGCGCCGCGCATAGGTTTCATCGTCGGCCCAGGGCTTCACATCCAACTCGGCCCCGCCGAGAAAGAAACCGCCCCGTTTCTTCGTCCAATTCGTCTGCCCACGCTCAAGGCTCTCATTGCGCCGCGCGGTGCGGGCCACGGCTTCCAAATCCAATGCCTCCATCCCCAGCGGCACTTTGCCGGTCTCAGGACGCGGAGGCTGGCGGTGCGAGAGCGGCACGTGCCGCCCGCGCCCCGCACGGTGCTGGGCATAGGCGGTGGCGGCGATCCCGCCCAGAACAACCGCTGCGGCCCAGCCCCACATCGTCAGTCTGGCGTCCGAGTGGTCAGCGCCAGCGCGTGCAGATCACCATTTGATCCGTCCATCTTGCCCTTGAGGGCCGCATAGACGGCGCGCTGTTGCTGCACCCGGTTCATACCACGGAAGCTTTCGTCAACGACCATGGCCGCCATATGCACGCCGTCATTGCCTTCGACGGTGATCTTGGCGTCCGGAAAGGCCGCGCGGATCAGGTCTTCGATTTCGCTGGCTTGCATGGGCATGGGGTGGCTCCGGTTGCTGTGTTATCTTGGCCTAGATGTAGTGCCGCACCGCGCTGCGTGCAAGGCGAAGCCGAAGGCTGGATCGGGCATTGACCTTTGCCCGCGTTGCAACACACTCTGCGCCCTCACGGCGAAAGGACAGCAGATGGACCGGATCCCCGAACAGGCGCTCGAATGGGCCGAGGCTGGACAGCCTGTGGCGCTGGCCACGGTGGTAGAGACATGGGGCTCGGCCCCGCGCCGCGCAGGCGCGCAGCTGGCCGTGGCGGGCGACGGTACGATGATGGGTTCCGTCTCGGGTGGCTGTGTCGAAGGGGCGGTGGTGGTCGAGGCGCTGGAGGCGCTAGAGGACGGGCGGACGCGGCTTTTGGAATACGGTGTCAGCGACGGCGATGCCTTTGCCGTGGGGCTGGCCTGCGGCGGCACGATCAAAGTGCTGGTGGAGCCAATCGGGCCTGAGGCGTTGCCCCTTGAGATGCTGCGCGAATTGGTGGCGAAACGGACAAGCCGGCAGGCCGTGGCCTATGAGGTCGCGCTTGACGGCAGCACCCGGCACCTGACCCAGGACGGACACCAAGACCGCTTTCGCAGGGACCGGTCAGGGGTGGAGGAAGACAGCGGGCGTTTCATCGCCATCCACAACCCGCCACTGCGCCTTGTGATCGTCGGCGCGGTGCATATCGCGCAGCATTTGGTGCGCATGGCGGGGGAGGCTGGGTTCGACCCCATCGTCGTTGACCCGCGCGAAGCCTTCGGCTCCTCCGCGCGTTTCCCCGACTGCCGGGTGATCAACGACTGGCCCGATGCCGCGCTACGCGAGATTGGCCTCGATGCCCGCTCCGCCGTTGTTCTGCTCACCCATGACCCCAAACTCGATGATCCGGCGCTGCATGTGGCGCTTGCGTCAGCGGCCTTCTACATCGGCGCGCTCGGCTCGACCCGAACACAGGCCAGCCGTCTTGCGCGGTTGGAAGAGGCGGGCGTGGCACCGGATCAGGCTGCGCGGATCCATGGGCCGGTCGGCCTCGACATTGGTGCTGCCAGCCCCGCCGAAATCGCCGTGTCGATCCTCGCTCAAATGATTCAAAGCCTGCGTCGCCCATGAGGTTCGGACCGGTCCCCTTGAGCGATGCGCTTGGCGCGACGCTCGCCCATTCCGTCGCCGTCACAAAGGGGCGTCTGCGCAAAGGGCGGGTGCTAGTGCCGCAGGATATCGACGCACTTTCTAAGGCGGGCATCAAAGAGGTGATCGTCGCCCGGCTTGACCCCGGCGACATTGATGAAAATGCCGGTGCTGCCAGATTGGCCCATGCGCTCTGTGGTCCGGGTCTTCGGATGTCGCAGCCCTTTACCGGACGGGTAAACCTGCTTTCCGATGGGCCGGGCGTGGTGGTGATGGATCGTGCGGCGCTAGAGGCGGTCAACGCAGTGCATCCGATGATCACGCTGGCCACGGTGCCGCCCCATCAACAGATGGGTGAGAACGGCATGGTGGCGACGATCAAGATCATTTCTTATGCCGTGCCCGCCGAAGCGGTGGCGACCGCCTGTGCAGCGGCAGGAGAAAGCGCGCTGCGCCTTGCGCCACCCGTCCTGCGCGATGCAACGCTCATCATTACAGATGTCCCCGGCGGTGCCGGAGAGAAGGGCCGCGCGGCGGTCGAAGGGCGGCTGGCAGCGCTGAACGTGGCCTTGGAAGACGTCATCATGGTCCCCCATCGCAGCGCACCACTCGCCGAGGCGATTGCCGCAGCCCAGACCGACCTGATCCTTATCCTCACCGCCTCGGCCACGTCTGACAGCAACGACATCGCTCCGTCGGCCTTGCGTCAAGCAGGCGGCGAGGTGACGCGTTTTGGCATGCCGGTGGACCCCGGTAATCTACTCTTTCTCGGCCATCTGGGCACCCGAGCCGTGATTGGCCTGCCGGGCTGCGCCCGCTCGCCTGCGCTGAATGGCGCGGATTGGGTGCTGTCGCGGCTGGTTTGCGGCATTCCGGTCACCAGCGCGGATATTGCGGGCATGGGGGTGGGCGGACTGCTCAAGGAAATCCCGACCCGTCCGCAGCTGCGAAACCCCGACAAAAGCGCGAGCGGCAGCTGAGAAAAAGCCCTCAGAAAATATGTGTTCTCAACTAGTGCTTGTCGTGCTTAACTGCCTCTAACAAGCGTCAGACTGGGAGGAAGAACATGACACAGGTCAAGATGACCGTGAACGGCAAACCCGCGTCAGGGGAGGTCGAAGGCCGCACGCTGCTGGTGCATTTCCTACGCGATGATCTGGAACTCACCGGCACCCATGTGGGCTGCGACACCAGCCAATGCGGGGCCTGTGTGGTTCATGTGAATGGCAATGCGGTCAAGGCCTGCACCATGTTCGCGATTGAGGCTGACGGGGCCCAGATCGACACCATCGAAGGGCAGGCGGCCCCGGACGGCACGCTCAACACCATCCAGCAGGCGTTTCAGGATCACCACGGGCTGCAATGCGGATTTTGCACGCCGGGCATGGTGATGTCGGCAGCGGCCCTGCTCAAGGACAACCCCAAGCCGAGCGAGGCCGAGGTGCGCCATTACCTTGACGGCAACATCTGCCGCTGCACCGGTTATCATAACATCGTCAAAGCGATCATGGCCGCCAGTGGTCAGGACGTCAGCGCGCTGGCGGCAGAGTAAGGCTCAGAACAGCGTTGCGTTGAGCAGACCGGTGATGGCGGAGGGAGGACCACCAGAACCGGGCGCCGCGTGACAGATCAGGTGCATCCGCACCGCCACCAAACGGGAGGACATTATGCCTAAGGATTTTGAACCGACGCGCGGAATTGGCGCCAGCAGCAAACGACGGGAGGACATTCGCTTTCTCACTGGGTCGGGGCGCTACACGGATGATATTAACCTGCGCCGTCAGACCCATGTGTTCTTCCTGCGCTCTGACGTGGCGCATGGGCGGCTGACGGGGGTCGATACCTCCGCCGCCGAGGATATGCCCGGTGTGCTGAAGATTTTCACCGGCGCGGATTTTGCCGAAATCGGCGGCATGCCCTGTGGCTGGCAGATCACTGATAAACACGGCCAACCCATGCAAGAGCCGAAACACCCGGTTCTGGCCCATGAAAAGGTTCGCCATGTGGGTGAGCCCATCGCTGCCGTGGTGGCCGAGACTTTGGCGCAGGCGCGCGACGCCGCTGAAGCAATCGTCGTCGATATCGATGAGCTGCCCGCCGTGGTGAACATGAAAGATGCGGTTAAAGAAGGTGCACCAAAGGTGCATGACGATCTGACAAGCAACCTTTGTTACGACTGGGGTTTTGTCGAAGAGAATAAGGACGCGGTGAACAAGGCCTTTGAGGAGGCTCATCATGTCACCACGCTTGAACTGGTCAACAACCGTCTTGTCGCCAACCCGATGGAGCCGCGCGTGGCCATCGGCGAGTACGACCGCTCGGCTGGCGATTATACGCTCTATACAACCAGCCAAAACCCGCATGTGATCCGCCTGCTGATGGGCGCCTTTGTGCTGGGCATTCCCGAGCATAAGCTGCGTGTGGTGGCCCCTGATGTGGGCGGCGGCTTTGGCACCAAGATTTTCCACTATCAGGAAGAAGCCTTTTGCACCTTTGCCGCCAAGGCCGTGGGGCGTCCGGTGAAATGGACCTCCAGCCGCTCCGAGGCTTTCATGTCTGATGCCCATGGCCGGGATCACGTGACCAAGATCGAACTGGCGCTGGATGCCGACAATAATTTCAAGGCCATTCGGACCGATACCTATGCCAATATGGGGGCCTATTTGTCGACTTTCGCGCCCTCGGTGCCGACATGGCTGCACGGCACGCTGATGGCGGGGAACTACAAAACACCGCTGATCTACGTGAATGTTAAGGCGGTCTTTACCAATACCGTGCCAGTAGACGCTTACCGCGGTGCCGGACGGCCCGAGGCGACCTATCAGTTGGAGCGTTTGATCGACAAGGCCGCGCATGAGTTGAAGGTCGACCCAATCAAACTGCGCCGCCAGAACTTCGTGACGGAGTTTCCCTACGCCACCCCGGTGGCGGTGGAGTATGACACTGGCGATTACAACGCCACGATGGACAAGCTTGAAGAGATCGCTGACCACGCGGGCTTTGCGGCGCGGCGCCGCGAGAGTGAAGCCAAAGGCAAGCTTCGCGGCTTCGGCGTGAACTGCTATATCGAGGCTTGCGGCATCGCGCCGTCGAACCTTGTCGGCCAACTCGGTGCGCGTGCGGGGCTTTATGAAAGCGCCACGGTGCGGGTCAATGCGACCGGTGGGCTGGTTGTCATGACCGGCAGCCACAGCCACGGGCAGGGGCATGAGACCTCTTTCGCGCAGGTGGTGGCCGATATGATCGGCATTGATGAGAACATGGTCGAGATCGTCCATGGTGACACGGCACGCACGCCGATGGGCATGGGTACCTATGGCTCAAGATCGCTGGCCGTGGGCGGCAGCGCGATGGTGCGCGCGACGGAAAAGATCATCGCCAAGGCCAAGAAGATCGCCAGCCATCTACTCGAAGCCTCGGAAGGGGATATCGAGTTGAAAGATGGTGCCTTTAGCGTGGCGGGGACGGATAAATCCGTGGCTTGGGGCGATGTGACGCTCGCGGCCTATGTGCCGCATAACTATCCGTTGGAGGAGATCGAACCGGGGCTGGAAGAAACCGCCTTCTACGACCCGTCGAACTTTACCTATCCGGCGGGGGCCTATGCCTGCGAGGTCGAGCTTGATCCCGAAACCGGGCATGTCACGGTGGAGCGGTTCACCGCAGCGGATGACTTTGGCAACGTCGTGAACCCGATGATCGTCACCGGTCAAGTACATGGCGGTTTGGCACAGGGTATCGGCCAGGCACTGCTGGAAAACTGCGCCTATGACGAAGACGGGCAATTGCTAAGCGCGTCTTACATGGATTACGCCATGCCCCGCGCAAGCGATTTGCCGTTCTATGACGTGGATCACTCCTGCCAGACGCCCTGTACTCACAACCCCTTGGGCGTGAAAGGCTGCGGGGAGGCGGGGGCGATTGGCTCGCCGCCTGCCGTGGTCAACGCAGTGCTCGACGCCATGCGCTCGGGCGGGAAGGACATTGGCCATATCGACATGCCGGTCAGCCCCTCGCGGGTTTGGGAGGCGATGAATGGCTGAGCGCCTCGGCCAGCTGAAGATTGGATTAAGAAAAGAGGCGACGCTTGGCGGCCTCTGGGAAGGATGAAAGATGTATGATTTTGAGATAGAACGCCCGGCCAGCGTGGCGGATGCGGTCAAGGCTTTGGGCCGGGAGGACGCGCAACCGCTCAGCGGTGGGCAGACGCTGATCCCCACGCTCAAGGCGCGGCTGGCGATGCCGTCGGTTCTGGTGTCCTTGACGGGTATCGAAGGCCTTAAGGGCGTCGAAATGCGTGACGGCGCGCTTTGGATCGGGGGTGGGACGACCCATGCCACTGTGATGCGCGACGCGGCAGAGAGCTATCCGGCGCTCGCCAGCCTCGCCGCGCGGATTGGTGACCCGGCGGTGCGCAACCGAGGCACGATCGGGGGATCACTGGCGAACAACGATCCTTCCGCCTGCTATCCGGCGGGTGCCTTGGCCAGCGGCGCGACGATTGAGACCGATCGGCGGGAGATTGCGGCGGATGATTACTTCCAAGGGATGTTCACCACCGCGCTGGAAGAAGGAGAGATCGTGACCGGCGTGCGCTTTCCCATTCCGCAGGCCGCGCATTACGAGAAGTTCATCCAACCCGCCTCACGCTTTCCGCTCGTCGCGGCCTATGTCGCGCGGTTCAGCGACGGGGTGCGTATGGCAATCACGGGTGCGTCCAATGAAGGGGTCTTCCGCTGGACGGAGGCCGAAGAAGCGCTGTCGTCCCGCTTTGAGCCAAGCGCGCTTGAGGGGCTGGCCCTTGATGGTGGCGGTATGATCAGCGATCTGCATGGCAGTGGCGCTTACCGCGCGCATCTCTGCGCAGTCATGACGCGCCGGGCGGTGCAAGCAATCGCCTGATAGCCGATAACAAGCCTTAAACCTGTGCCGCGTCCCC
Source organism: Sulfitobacter sp. W027 (assembly GCF_025143985.1). Taxonomy (NCBI): domain Bacteria; kingdom Pseudomonadati; phylum Pseudomonadota; class Alphaproteobacteria; order Rhodobacterales; family Roseobacteraceae; genus Sulfitobacter; species Sulfitobacter sp. W027. The sequence continues at coordinate 1,825,100 of NZ_CP083564.1, read as the reverse complement.
TGCCGGGGGCGCGGTATTTTTATGGGCTAAGGTATTGATATTGGATAGCGGAACCAGAGCCCACATTATGCGTTAGGTGACAAGCGCTGCCCGAACGGCGTTCCCGCAATAATGAGGACGTGAACATGAAAAACCTACTGAGATCGACGACTTCGCTGGGTCTTAGCCTTGCATTGGCTTTCCCCCATGGTGCCTTTGCACAGGATCAAAATCTGGCTGAATGCGGCCCCGTAGGCGAAGCGACAGAGTTTCCCTGCGCATTTGATGATCAGACGGTAGAAAATGCCGAAGAACTGCGCGTGATTGCCGGGCTGAGCGCCGATGCGGAAGCAGATGCGAGTGCGGAAGTAGAAGCTGAAGGTGAAGCTGAAGCTGAAGCTGAAGCGGAAGGCGGTTCGGTTGTGGATCAAGCCACTGACGCCGTTGAAGCAACAGGCGACGCCGTTGCCGACGCTGTTGAAGGTGCCGAAGATCAGGCTGAGCAGGCTGCAGAAGCGGCAGAGGCCGAAGCGGATGCCGCCGCAGAAGAAGCTGAGTCCACAGCTGCCGAAGCTGAAGCAGCCGTAGAAGCCGAAGCAAATGAGGCCGAAGCTGAGGTAACAACTGAAGCAGAGACCGAAGCTGAAGTTGAAGCTGAGACAGAAATGTCTGCTGAGACCGAAGCTGAAGCCGAGACAGAGATGTCGTCAGAAACTGAGGTAGAGGCCGAGACCGCCGAAACCGAAGCTGAGGCTGAAGCCGTTGAAGAGTCGGAAGTCAAATCTGCGACAGAATCCGCGCCTGCTGATGTAGCTACCGGATCAGAGACAGATACAACCACCGACACTGAGACCACAGCTGGTTCTGCCGAAACCGAAGCCGAAACAAGCGGCGAAGCGGTTGGCGCAGAAGCCGATGCTGGTCTGACCGAAGAGCAAATCCGTGAACGTGATGAACGCCGTGCGGCCCGTCAGGCCGAGCGTCGTGAAGAACGCCGCGCCGAGCGCCGCGCGGAACGCGAAGCCGCTGCTGCAGCCGCTGCCGCTGCTGCTGAAAGCGACTCGGATGCCGAAGTTGTGACCGAAGAAGTAACTGAACAAGATGTCCGTAGCTCGGACGAAGACTTCGACACCAAAGTTACAGCAGCCGGTGATGCCGAAGCTGCTGCGTCGAATGACGACGACGGTGGTCTGTCTGACTTTGAAAAAGCACTGCTGCTCGGTCTTGGCGCCGTAGCCGTCGGTTCGGTGCTGAACAATGGCGAGAAAATCGTAAGCCGCTCGGGCGACCGCGTGGTTGTACAGGACGACTCAGGTGAACTGCGCGTCCTGAAGGACGATAATGCATTGATCCGCCGCCCTGGCGACCAAGTGCAAACTCAGACCTTCGACGACGGCTCGACACGTACCATTGTGACCAAAAGCGATGGCAGCCGGATCGAAACCATCCGGTCGCGCGATGGTACCGTTCTGCGCCGCACCAACTTTGATGCGCAGGGCCGCGAGTATGTGCTGGTCGATGACCTCGTGGAAGAGCGCGAGGTTATCGTGAACGACCTGCCGCAGGTCCAGGAAACACAGCAAGCCCAACGTGTGAGCACACAGGACGAAGCCGCGCTGCGTCAAGCACTGCAGGCTGAGTTGCGCAACGACCAAGGCCGGACATTCTCGCTCCGTCAGGTTCGCGAAATCCGTGAGGTGCGTTCGCTTGCGCCCGAACTGGAATTGGATGCCGTACGCTTCCCCACAGGTTCCGCCGCGATCCAGCCTGAGCAAGCCCGCGCGCTTGCAAATATCGGCACCACACTGCGTGACATGATCGAGAAAGACCCGCGCACTGTGATCCTAGTTGAGGGCCATACCGACGCCGTTGGCGATGCGAGCTACAATCTCGCTCTGTCTGACCGTCGTGCGGAAACCGTTGCACTGGCGCTGACCGAGTACTTTGACGTACCGCCAGCCAACCTGATCACACAAGGCTACGGTGAAAGCCAGCTACGCGTGCCGACAACAGCGGCAGAGCCTGCCAACCGCCGCGCTGTTGTACGCAACATCTCTGGTCTGCTGCGCTAAGCAGACCTAACTTAAAATAGAAAACGCCCCCGGAGCGATCCGGGGGCGTTTTACGTTGGAGACGAGAAAACCGTTCATCAAGCCCGCTAAGCAAGCCCGAGACAGTTTAGATCACTTGTTGGGCAGGGGCCCGATCACCATGACCATCTGGCGGCCTTCCATCTTGGGGAAGTTCTCAACCCGGCCAATGTCTTTGGTATCTGCAGCAACGCGCTCCAAAAGCTCACGACCAAGGTTCTGGTGCGCCATTTCACGGCCACGGAACCGTAGGGTCACCTTCACCTTGTCGCCACCTTCGAGAAACTTAAAGACGTTACGCATCTTCACATCGTAGTCGTTCGTATCCGTGTTGGGACGGAACTTGACCTCTTTGATCTCGATGATCTTCTGTTTCTTGCGGGCTTCGCTCTCGCGCTTTTGCTGTTCATATTTGAACTTGCCGAAATCCATGATCTTACACACGGGCGGCTTGGCATTGGGCGAAATCTCGACAAGGTCGAGGCCGGCTTCATCGGCCATTTCCATGGCACGCTGAGGCGTCACAACGCCGACGTTTTCGCCGTCCGCACCGATCAGGCGGATTTCAGTGGAGCGGATCTTGTCGTTGACGCGCGGGCCGGTGTCACGTTGGGGCGGCGCGTTATGAGGTCTGCGAGCGATGGTGATGGTCCTTTGATTGTTACCTATTCCGAGAATGCAAGGTAAACCCGGAGGGGGGCATCTTCAAGCCGCAAAATTGCGCTATAAGTGGGGTTTGCACCGATTTCCCCTTGATCCGCAGCAATTGTGACGCAATTGACGGGTATGCGGCCACGCGGGTAATCTTTGACTTCGCGGGGCGTAGATTAAGGGGAATAGAATGAAGAATCTGGTCTGGTTGGTCGTAGCGGCGCTGATTGCGCTGGCAGGCTATATGCTTTTCACTGGCAAAGGGCCGCAAGAAGTGGCGATTGAGGCTTCTGACGCGATCAATGCGCCCGCGCTGGCTGAGGATGCGACCCAAGCCGCTGAAGAAGCTGCCGATGCGATCACCGACACGGTGGATGCTGCAGGTGAGGCGATCAGCGACGCAGTGGATGATGCAACCGAAAGCGCAAATGACGCGGCAGAACCTGCGGCGCAGAATTAAACAACCGCTTAATAGCAAAAGATAAAGGCCGCGTCCGGAGTTTCGGACGCGGCCTTTGTTTTGAACATGGTCAAGCGCAGGCCTATTCGGCGGCAGGCTTCATCTGGAACCCCTCTTTCACCTGATCGGCGGGTGTCACCGGATAATCGCCCGAGAAACAGGCGTCGCAATACTGCGGGCATTCGGCCTTGCGGCCTTCAGCTTCGCCCACCGCACGGTAAAGACCGTCAAGCGAGATGAACTTGAGGCTATCGACTTGGAGGTGATCGCGCATCTCATCTTCCGACATGGTAGCCGCCAGCAGCTTTTCGCGCTGCGGAGTGTCGACACCGTAGAAACAAGGCCAAGCCGTGGGCGGGGAGGCGATGCGGAAATGCACTTCCTTGGCCCCGGCATCCAGAATCATCTCTTTGATCTTGCGCGAGGTCGTGCCGCGCACCACCGAGTCGTCGACCAAAATCACCCGCTTGCCCTTGATCAGCGCCCGGTTGACGTTGAGCTTGAGGCGCACACCCATGTTGCGGATTTGCTCGGTCGGCTCAATGAAGGTCCGGCCCATATATTGGTTGCGGATGATCCCCATCGCATACGGAATGCCGGACTCGAGGCTGAACCCGATCGCCGCCGGGGTGCCGCTGTCGGGCACAGGGCAGACGAGATCGGCGTCGACGGGGCTTTCCTTGGCCAGTTCACGGCCAATATTCTCGCGCGTTTCATAGACCGAGCGACCGCCGAGGATACTATCAGGGCGGCTGAAATAGACATGCTCAAAGATGCAGAAGCGCGATGGCACGCGGCGGAAAGGGAAATGGCTTTCGACCCCTTTTTCGGTGATGACCACCATTTCGCCCGGTGCAATCTCGCGCACGAATTCGGCACCGATAATGTCGAGCGCGCAGGTCTCAGAGCTGAGCGCCCAGCCATCGCCGACACGGCCCAGAACCAGCGGACGCACGCCCAGCGGGTCGCGCACACCGATCAGCTTGGTGCGGGTCATCGCCACGACTGAAAAGGCACCTTCGACCCGGCGCAGGGCATCTTCCATCCGTTCGGGGATGTTTTGCTGCAGGGAGCGTGCCATCAGGTGAATGATGCACTCACTGTCCGAGGACGACTGAAAGATCGAGCCGCGCTCGATCAACTCACGGCGCAGCGCATTAGCATTCGTGATATTGCCATTGTGCGCAATCGCGGCGCCGCCCATGGCAAATTCGCCAAAGAAGGGCTGCACGTCGCGGATCGCGGTCGGGCCTTTGTTGCCAGAGGTGGAGTAGCGGACATGACCGATCGATAATTCGCCGGGCAGAGTTTGCATGATGTCCTGCGAGGTGAAGTTATCGCGGACATAGCCAAAGCGTCGGGCAGATTGGAAACCAGCTTCGGGATCATAGCTGACGATGCCGCCAGCCTCTTGTCCGCGGTGCTGGAGGGCGTGGAGGCCAAGGGCCACAAACGTGGCGGCATCAGCAACGCCAACAACGCCGAAAACGCCGCATTCCTCCTTCAGTTTGTCTTCATCTCCGCTGTCGCGCAGATAGGATGTGTCAAAAGGATGGGCGGGTGGCATGAGCTTGGACAACGGGGCAACTCCGAATCCGGGTGAGGTCGCTGTCTATGTAGGGGCTTCGCACCCGACTGTCACCCCGCATGTCGCCCGCAAGCGGCACTGGGCGCGATAAAGCGATGCGCTCGATCGGCAGATGGGCAGTGGTGGCCATCAGGACCCCGCAGCCACTGCCGACCATATCCCAGATGCAAAACAGGCGGCCCTAAGCTTTGGCCGCCTGTTTAAAACGATTGTGTGAAGAGATTGTGAAGGCTTTACGCGCTACATTTCCCAACCAGCGCCTCGTAACGGTTGGTAATCCAACCAAGCGCCTCTTGTGGGTCTTTCTCTTCGATCTGGCCGGTAAAGCGCGAGAAAACGGCGGCGGAGCGGCTGTTTTCAACCATCGTTGTGCGCTCTCCGGTGATGACCGTGTCGTAGACGAAGAAGGCAATCGCCACGAGCAGCACACCCCGGACCACGCCGAAGACAAAGCCAAGCCCCTGATCGATCCCACCAAGAATCGACCGGTGCACCAAAGAAGAGAATAGCGGCGTGAAGAGCGACACAACGATCAAGGCCGCCGCAAAGACCAGCGCAAAGGCACCGATGACCGACAGCTCACAGCTATCGGCAAGGAACTCACCGACGTAGGGCAATTCGCGCACCAGCGGCTCAACCTGCGGTGCAAAGAGGAAGGCCAACACTGCAGCTGCAATCCAGCCAACAATCGCCATCAGCTCGCGCACCAGCCCGCGGCCATAGGCCAGCAGTGCCGATAGCACGATGACCACCGCAACCACCCCGTCAATAATGGTAAAACCGTCCATGCGCGTTCTCGCCCTCGTCTAAGGGGGGATCAGCCCGCCCCGAAAATTTCGCCAACAAATCCGGTCAGATCGCTCATTGTATTCAGCGCAATTCCGGTCGCACCCACGGCTTTCCCGCCGCGCGGTGCAATAGCGCTCGTAAAACCAAGTTTTTGCGCCTCTTTCAACCTGTTTTCCGTCTGGCTGGCGGGTCGCAGCGCACCGGAAAGGCTGATTTCCCCGAAAACAACGGTTTCGGCAGGTAATGCAACATCTTCGCGAGCGGAAAGGATCGCGGCGGCGACGGCCAAATCGGCGGCAGGCTCTGAAATTTTCATGCCGCCCGCGACGTTGAGATAGACGTCAAGCCCGGCAAAGGGAATGCCGCAGCGTGCCTCTAAAACCGCGAGGATCATTGCCAGACGCCCCGAGTCCCAGCCCACCACCGTGCGCCGCGCTTGGGAGTGGGGCGAGGGTGCAACAAGCGCCTGAAGCTCCACCAAAACGGGTCGTGTGCCTTCGATACCCGCAAAAACGACAGAGCCGGGAGAAGGCTGGCCGCGCTCGGACAGAAACAGGGCTGAGGGGTTGGTAACCTCGGCCAACCCGCTGCCGGTCATCTCAAAGACGCCGATTTCATCCGCCGGACCAAAACGGTTTTTCACCGCGCGCAGAATGCGGAACTGGTGGCCGCGCTCGCCTTCGAAATAAAGCACGGTGTCGACCATATGCTCCACCACGCGCGGGCCCGCGATCTGGCCTTCTTTGGTCACGTGACCCACCAGAATCACCGCCACACCGCGGCGTTTGGCAAAGGTGGTCAATTCATGCGCCGCCGCACGAACCTGACTGACGGAACCGGGGGCGCTTTCGACGTTGTCGGCCCACATGGTCTGAATGGAATCAATGATCGCCAGTTGCGGGCGCTCGGCCTCCAAGGTGGTGAGGATATCGCGCAGGTTGGTCTCTGCTGCCAGTTTCACCGGCGCTTCGGCCAAATCTAGCCGCTGCGCGCGCATGCGGACTTGAGCGCTGGCTTCTTCGCCGCTGACATAGATTGTCTTTAGCCCCGATTTCGCGAAATGGGCGGCAGCCTGCAGCAAAAGGGTCGATTTCCCGATACCTGGATCGCCGCCCACGAGGATCGCCGAGGCCGGCACCAACCCGCCACCCAGAACGCGGTCCAATTCGGCAATGCCCGATTGCGCGCGGGGCGGCGGGGTTTCTTGGGTGGCAAGGTCGGTTAGCTCAATGGCAGAGCCGCGCCGCGCGCCCAGAGATTTACTGGGTGGGCCTGCGGAGATGCCTTTATCTTCGACAATCGAGTTCCAAGCGCCGCAGGCGTCGCAGCGCCCGGACCATTTGGAATGTTTTGCGCCGCATTCGGTGCAAGAAAAATTTGAGGAGGTTTTAGCCATGGGCCCTTTTCGCGCAGGTGCCGGATGGCGTCAAAGGAAAAGCATCCGGCCTTTGGGCGATGATCCCGGGGGGGAACCCAAGGGCCGGATGCTGCCGCCTAACTTATTCGGCGGCCTTGGGTGGTAGGTCGATCACAATGTTATCAAGCGATGTGGGATCAGGCTTGCGATTGGGGGCGGGCGCTTCAGTTTGGACCACACGCTCAAGGCCAAGTTCCGGCATGATCTCCCGCATCTCATCGCGCAGACGTTCGAGTTGGGCCACGGCGACGCTCTCTTCGAGTTCGACTTCATGCAGCCAATGCTTCATTTCGGTCGAGATCCCCTTGGCCTGCGTGAGACGGCTGTTGAAAAGTTCAACCTCTTCTTGACGCTGCTTCAGGAAACTACGTGCACGGGCCAGTTTCTCGTCAGAATAAACTTCGGCCAGATCGCGGGCCACATGGCTCATCTGCGCGGCCATTTCCAGAACGGCGGGCTCCAGCGTGCTGAGGTCAGGGTGATCGCGAAGATAGGCAAGTCGCTCACGCACCGAATCGAATTCCGAACTCATCTGAAAAGTTTCAGCGCGGTCAGCAGCGTGAACGGCAGCATAGGCGCGTGCCACATCCTGCATGCCGACATTGAACTGGCGATGCGAGGTTTCAAGCTGCATGACGCGGCGGTTGGTGGGCAGGAAAAAACACAGGCCCACGGCCAAAACGGTCAGAGCAAGCTGGGCGTACATCCCGGCGTTCTCCACCGGCTCACCGCCATACTGCAAATCAAGACTGATCCAATTCCAAAGACCGAGTGCGGCCATAATGCTGGCACCGGTCAGAGCGAGTGCCGCGAGGGCGAAAACCACCAAGGCAAGGCGCTGAAAAGCGAATTGAACGAGGTAGGCAAAGGAACGAAGCTGGGACATACATTCTCCCCCCTGGAAGAGCTACTAAGCAAGTTTCTGCCGACCAACGCCCCCTTATCCTTCTTTGTTCCCGTTACACGCGGAATTATGCTGAGGATTTAACAATCTGTTGCAGATATCATGCCACAACCCGCCGTATTTCGGAAACTTTTTGGTCTGGAAGAGCGCATTTTTCCGTGATCCGTCGTGGGCGGGAAACGGCTGTTCGCCTTGGAGCAGGTTCTGCAAGTGGGGTGATTTTTGCCGCAAGCGTCCGCAGGACGGTGGAAAATCGCCGATCTATGCGCTGTAGGCGCGAGCGTATCTTGCACCGAGCGAAGTCAGCACTTCATAGCCAATCGTCCCGGCCCAATCCGCCAGATCGTCGACGCCCTTTGCAGGGCCAATCAATTGTAGCGTCTGAGGTGCGTCTGGCAGGGCGGAAATATCAACCGTGATCAAGTCCATTGAGATCCGGCCAACGATGGGCAAAGGGATACCGTCATGCTGGAAACAGGCTGTGCCCGCTACATTGCCCATCGCGCGCATGAGGCCATCGGCATAGCCTGCTGCAACGGTGGCAAGCTTCACCGTGCCCTCTGCGGTCCAAGAATTCCCGTAGCCTACAGTCTCACCCGGCGTGACGCTGCGGATTTGGATCACCGGTACATCAAGGGTAACGACGGGCCGCGCGTCAGTGAAGGGGCGACCGCCGTAAAGGCCAATTCCGGGACGGGTGACATCGAAGTGATAGTCGGGGCCCAGCAAAATGCCCCCGGTGGCAGAGAGCGAGCGTGGCGCGTCAATTCCTTGGGTCATCTCACGAAAACTGCGCAGTTGCGCGTCGTTCATCTCGTGATCCGGCTCATCCGAGCAGGCCAGATGTGACATGATTAGCGAAGGGCCTTGGCTTAGCGCGATGTCGCGCAGGGCCGCCCATTCCGCAGGCTCCATCCCGAGCCGGTTCATTCCGCTGTCGAGCTGGATGCCAAAGCCATGCCCGGGCAGGGTTTCAAGCTGGCGCAGCAGTTGCTCGGTCGAGTTGATCATCGGCGTCAGCGCGGCACCGGAAATCGCCTCGGCGTCGCCTGCCATATGGCCGGAAAATACATTGATGACCGGGCCTTCGCCCAAGGCCTGTCGCAGCGCCACACCTTCTTCGGCCAAGGCCACAAAGAACTGCCGTGCGCCAGCCTCGGCCAAGGCTGTCGCCACGCGGGCTGCGCCCAACCCATAGCTGTCGGCTTTGACGACCGCGCCGGTTACGGCTTCCGTCATGCGGTCAAGGGCGCGCCAGTTGTCGGCGATGGCTTGCAGGTCGATGGTCAGGGTTGCTTTGCTCATGCGCGGATGTGGGCCAGAATGCGGGGCGAGGTCAAGCGGCCAAGCGCACCTAACGTAACGCGCGACAACCGCGGCGGCGATTTGTTACGGTTTCGCCTACCGGATGCGCAGGAGGGGGAGGTCAGGCGGATGTCACGGATCAGGATTATGTTCGGCCATGCGGGTGTGTCCCTCATGGCGCTGGCCTGCGCGGTGGCCTTTCTGGCGATGCTCTGGGGGGCGCCGCTGTGGTGCTGGGCGCTGGTGCCACTGGGGATCGCGGCGCAGATGCTTAATGAATACAATCTGCACCGTCATATCTTCCACCTTGACCCGCCGAAACGGCAGTGGGCCTTCGATCTGCTTTACCGCGCGCATTACGGGCACCATGATTTTCCCACCAATCACGGTCTGTTCTTTGTCCCGCTTTGGGTCGCTTTGCCGATGCTTGTGGGGAATTTTCTTTTGGTCTGGGGGATCGCAGCGCTGCTGGGGTTTGAAGCGGCTATTTGGATCGCCACGGCAATTGTGCCTCTTGGCGGGGTGCTGACCTTTCTGAGCTATGAGTGGTTCCACATGACCGCGCATCTGACCCTCCCCAAAACGGCGGTTGAGCGCCATGTCACGCGGCTGCACAACCAGCATCATTTTCGGGACTTCAATAAGTGGTTCCACGTCAGCCCTGGTGGAGAGATCATCGATCGCGCCATGGGCACGGATATCGACGCCGAAGCGTTGAAACAGCAGCAGCGCATCGCCTTTATCCGGACTTTGGGAATGAAACCTGATGACCCGAGGCTGTTGGCATCCCGCGCCAAATTCGCCGGGAAATACGGGCTGACTGAGGCTGAAATAGCCCGCGCCGCGCGGGGATGAATGGGAAACTTCCGTAACGTCACGGGCAGGGCGCTTGTTTGTGTCGGTGGCGGAGGTAGGCTCAAGCCTATCCAAGGGAGGACGAACCATGCATCGACATATGACAACCACAGCCCTGCTTGCCGCCAGCCTTGCCGCCGGGGCGGCACAGGCCGAGAACCGGATCGACCAACAGCTGCCGAACGCGCCGGAACTCGCGGCCTATGGCGACCACGCGGTGGGCGTGCGCACACTTGAGATGGTGAACCCCGGCCAGATCGACATTCTGGCGATTGACCCCGCCGCCGACAAACCTGCCGAGATGCCGCGCTATGATCGGCCCCTGACCGTTGAGATGTACTACCCTGCCGCCGAGGGCGCGAACGGTGACACCGCCTTCAAAGCGTACCTGCGCGATGGCACCACCGAAGTCACCCTCACCGGGCAGGCCATGCGCGACGTGGACCCACTGGCGGGAGAGACCTTTCCGCTGGTCCTAATCAGCCACGGCTATCCGGGTAACCGCTATCTGCTGTCGCATCTGGCCGAGAACCTTGCCTCTAAAGGCTATGTCGTGGCGTCGATCGATCACACCGACAGCACCTATCGCACACAGGCGGCCTTTGGCTCGACCCTAGTGAACCGCTCGCTCGATCAGCTGTTCGTGCTGGAACAGATGGCCCAAAAGGCCGAAGAGGGCGGCGATTTTGCGGGGCTTTATGATGCCCAGAACACCGGATTGATCGGCTACTCCATGGGCGGCTACGGCGCGATCATCACCGCAGGCGGCGGCGTGACCGAGGCATCGGTCGGCTACACATGGGGTGGGCCGCATGGCACATTGGGCATTCATCAGGCCGGGTCCGAGACCCATAATGCGCTGCCCGATCCGCGCATCAAGACAGCCGTGGCCTTTGGGCCTTGGGGCATGAACCGTGGCTTCTGGGATGCCGAGGGTCTGTCGGGCGTGCAGATCCCGATGCTCTTCATTGCCGGATCGCAGGATGACACATCTCTCTACGAAGATGGCATTCGCGCAATCTGGGAGAACACCTCGGGCGTCGACCGCGCAATGCTGACCTATATGAACGCGGGCCACAACGCCGGCGCGCCGATGCCCGCTCCAGAGGAGTCCTATTATTTCAACGAAGACAAAGGATTCAACATCTCAGAACACTACACGGATGCGGTTTGGGACACGGTGCGGATGAATAATATCGCCCAGCATTTCGTAACCGCATGGCTGGACAGCCACTTGAAGGGCGAGGCTGAGAAGGCGGCCTATCTTGATCTGGTGGAGGATTCCAACGCAGGCGTCTGGTCGGTCGCAGAAGACGGGACCGAGAAGGAAGACCACAGCTATTGGAAAGGTTTTGCCGAAGGCAGCGCCAAGGGGCTGATGTATGAGACCCGCGCGGCGGGGGAGTAACAAAACGAACGCCCGGGGGGGGTGTCCCCCCAGGCGTTGCGCTTTACGGTTTGATGTAGGTATAGCCCATCTGTTGCAGACGCGAGAGTTCCGCAACGCCAGAAGGCACAATGTCTTCTTCCCACACGTCATAGAGATCGTTCTCATAGCTGATCTTGCGCCCGCGCAATGTGTTGTTGCAGACGTGGAAGCTGACGTTTTGTCCTTTGAGCGATGAGACGGTGGTCTGCATCTTCTCATTGCCTTTGGCATCGGCCAAGAGGCTCAGCCCGTTGCCGTGCAACACGACTTTCACGTCGATATTCTCGGCTCCGACAGCGTTGATGTGATTTTGAATGTTGCGCATGGCCCCCAGATGCGCCTTTGAGGCTTCGCCGCCGTTGTAGTTGATGTGATAGACGACTTTTTGCTTGCCGTAGCGCTCGGATTCTTCGGCGTGGAGCGCGAAGGCGAAGGTGGTGGCGAGCATCAGGCAGATGGCGCGGATGATATTGGTCATTTGGTCCTCCCAAGGTGAGTGACGGTACTGGCGCGATGCGCAGAACCGCCCATCTAGCCTAACGGCAGTGACGGACAATCCAAATCATTTATTCAGGTATGTGAATTTGATGAGGAGGGGAATGGTAGGAGAGTGCCACCGGCCCGCGAAAGAGCAGTGGCCATAAATCGAGAGATCAGAATTCCTGATCGTCGTTGCCGCCGCCCTGCTGCCACGGCTGCACAAGATTGCCGAAACGGGTGAACTTGCCCTCAAAGCTAAGGTCCACCGTGCCAATCGGGCCGTGACGCTGCTTGCCGATCACCACTTCGGCGCGGCCGTGCAGGCGTTCCATCTCTTCCTGCCAGGCGGCCATCTTGTCCAACTCGTGATCGCCGGGCTTCTCACGTTCTTTGTAGTATTCCTCACGGTAGACGAACATCACCACATCGGCATCCTGTTCGATCGAGCCGGATTCGCGCAGGTCCGACAGCTGCGGACGTTTATCTTCGCGGCTCTCCACCTGACGCGAGAGCTGCGAGAGCGCGATCACTGGAATGTCGAGTTCCTTGGCGATGGCCTTGAGACCCATGGTGATTTCCGAAATCTCGTTCACCCGGTTTTCGGATTTGCCGGTGCCGCGCACCAGCTGCAGGTAGTCGATGATCAATACATCAAGCCCGTGCGTCCGCTTGAGGCGCCGTGCGCGCGCGGCAAGCTGGCTGATCGGCAGGGCGGGCGTGTCGTCGATGAAGAGCGGGCAGGCCTCCAGCGCCTTGGCGGCATCGACGAAACGGCGGAACTCGGTCTCTGTCATATCGCCCGAGCGAATCTGCTGACTGGGGATTTCGGCGGCTTCAGACAGGATACGCGCGGCAAGCTGTTCGGCGCTCATCTCAAGGCTGTAGAACCCCACCACACCGCCGTCGACCGCGCCGGTCGTGCCGTCAGGCTTTGTCCCACGCTTGTAGGCTTTGGCGACGTTAAAGGCGATGTTGGTGGCGAGCGAGGTTTTCCCCATAGACGGACGCCCCGCGAGGATCAAAAGGTCAGACCGGTGCAACCCGCCGAGCTTTTTATCCATGTCGATCAGACCGGTAGAAACGCCCGACAGGCCGCCGTCCCGCTGATAGGCGGCATTGGCGACGTTCACCGCATCGGTCACCGCCTTGAGGAAGGACTGAAAGCCGCTTTCAACCTGACCCTGTTCGGCCAGCTTGTAGAGTTCTTGCTCCGCCTCGACAATCTGTTCGCGCGGCTCGGAGGAAACATCCACCTGCGCGGCCTTTGCCGAGATGTCACGGCCCAGTTGGATCAGATCGCGGCGCACAGCGAGGTCATAGATCATCTGCGCATAGTCGCGCACTGCAAAGGCGCTGATCGCGGCGCCCGCAAGACGGGCGAGATAGGCCGGGCCGCCGAGTTCTTTCAGACCCTCGTCGTCTTCCATGAAGGCCTTTAGCGTGACCGGGGAGGCTAGGTTGTTCTTGGCGATCCGCTGGGCCGCGATATCGAAGATCCGCGCATGGACAGGCTCGTAGAAATGCTTTGGCCCAATGACAGAGGCGACGCGGTCATAGACGTCGTTGTTGGTCAGAATGGCGCCCAGCAACTGCTGTTCGGCCTCAATCGAATGCGGCATCGATTCCGGTGCCTGTACAGCCAATTGGTTCGCGTTCAGCGATGTAATCTCGTTCATGACCTCACCCATATTTACCCAGATGGTCGTCATAACCAGCGGGTTTGCCCGGCGCAAATTGTATCTTTCTGTGGATATCTCTACGCGCAAAAGGCCCCACCACATCTTGCCTTGTGGCGGGGCCCTACGTCAACATCTTGCTGGAAATGCCTTACCCTTTGCGGGCATCCTGCCATTCGCGCGGGGCATTAAGAAAGGCTTCGACTTCGGTCAGCGTGGCCGTATCGAAGGCGTTCTGGGCGCGGGCTTCGGCCAGCACATCCCACCATGTGCAAAGCGCGTGGAGCGTAACGCCATGGTCGCCAAGGGTCTTTTCAGTCTGCGGGAAAATGCCGTAGTGAAAGATCACCGCCGTGTGGGCGCAAGTCGCCCCGGTTTCCCGAATCGCGTCGACGAAGCTGAGTTTCGAGCCGCCATCGGTGGTCAGATCCTCGACCAGCAGCACGCGCTGGCCTTCGGTCATCTCTCCTTCGATCCGGGCATTGCGGCCATAGCCTTTGGGCTTTTTGCGCACATAGGTCATGGGCAACGCCATACGCTCGGCGACCATCGCGGCGAAAGGAATGCCTGCGGTCTCGCCTCCGGCGATGTTGTCGAAAGCCTCGAAACCTGCATTCCGCATCACGGTGACGGTTAGGAAATCCATCAGTGTCGAACGGATGCGCGGGTGGGAGATCAGCTTGCGGCAGTCGATATAGGTTGGGCTTGGCAGGCCGGAGGCCAGCGTGAAGGGCTCTTCCGCGTTGAAATGGACTGCGCCGATCTCCAGCAGCATGCGCGCGGTGAGGCGGGCCATTTCTTCGGGGCTTGGGTGGCTGGTGGGGATCATGGCAGGCGTCCTTGGGTGGGGAGAGGTCGGAGCGGTATTTGAGAAAGGATGAAGATTAGGAGGTCCAGTGTAGATCGAAACCGGGGTCGAAGACCGTGACCGGGCCGTCGGGGGTGTCGATGCTGGTGGGGTGCTGAGGGGCGTCGCGGCGCAGGGTGATGCGGGTTTCGTTTGGCGGCAGGCCATAGAAGGCGGGGCCGTTGAGTGAGGTGAAAGCTTCGAGCTTGTCGAGGGCACCGTCGCCTTCGAAAACCTGTGCCAGGATCGACATTGTGTTGGGCGCGGTGAAGCAACCGGCGCAGCCGCAGGGTTGCAGTTTGGCGCCATCGGTATGGGGCGCGCTGTCGGTGCCAAGGAAGAAACGCGCGTCGCCGGAAGTGGCGGCAGCGCGCAGGGCGAGGCGGTGGGTTTCGCGCTTGGCGACAGGCAGGCAGTAGTAATGCGGGCGAATGCCACCGGCGAGGATGTGGTTGCGGTTGATCACGAGGTGGTGCGTGGTGATCGTGGCGGCAAGGCCGCTGTCGTTGCTACGCACATAGTCGGCGGCATCGGCGGTGGTGATATGCTCCATGATCACGCGCAGCGCGGGATGGGCGCGGCGGATCGGGTCGAGAACGCGGTCAATAAAGACGGCTTCGCGGTCGAAGATGTCGATTGCGCTGTCGGTGACTTCGCCGTGGGTGCAGAGCGGCAAGCCAATCTCGGCCATGCGGTCGAGCACGGGGGCGACCTTGTCGAAATTGGACACGCCGCTGGCGGAATTGGTGGTGGCGCCCGCAGGGTAGAGTTTGACGGCGTGGATCAACCCATCGGCATGGGCGCGGGCCACGTCATCGGGGTCGGTGTCCTCGGTCAGGTAGAGGGTCATCAGCGGGGTGAAATCCGCGCCTTCGGGCAGGGCCGCCATGATCCGGTCGCGGTAGGCGGCGGCTTGGGCGCCGGTCACCACTGGGGGCACGAGGTTCGGCATGATAATGGCGCGGGCGAAGTCGCGGGCGCTATGCGGCAGCACGGCGCGCAGCATGTCGCCGTCGCGCAGGTGCAGGTGCCAGTCGTCGGGACGGCGGATCGTGAGGCTTTGTGTCATGGGCGCGGGGCTAGCACAGAGCGGGGGCGCGCGCCAGATTGAAAACCTACCCGCTGGCGGTTGCGACCTCGGCCATACGGGCCTGTCGGCGGGCGCGCATCCGCTCGAGCCGGCGGGCAAAACGTGGGGCACTCATTCGCGCGCTGACATTGGCGCAAAGCGCTTCGAGCAATATCTCCCGCCCTTGGGCGTTAAGCGCTTGGCTGAGGTTGCGCAGATAGGGAAGGTAATCGCGTCGCGCGCGGTAGAGGGCGGCGAAACGCGCGGTGTCGAGGGTGCCATCTGCGGCGGCCTGCAGCAGAGGGTCAAGTTGATCGATTTCCAGCAGGTCGGTTTGCAGCGCGTCGCCCATAAAGGGCATGCGCAGTTTGGTTACATTAGCGCGGGTGAACAGCGCCGCATGCATCGCGTCGAGTTTCTCTCTCGGATCGTAGAGAACAAAAACCCGTTCCGCGGCGTCGAGCATATCGGGCGCATAGCCATAGCGGGAGGTGAAATCGAGGATGCGCATATCGGTGAAACGGTCGTCCCATTCGGTGATGCGCGGGTTTAGCGTTGCCTGCGGTTGGATTGCCACGACCGCCGCACCAGGAGACGCGACGGAATAAGCAGCGGCGGCATAGGCGCAGGGGCCAGCGCCGTAGAAAAGCACTTGGTCAAACTCATCGAAGAAACCGTCGTCGATCAGCCGGTCGAAATAGGCATAGACCTCTTCGGCGCGGAACCATGTGTCGCCATCGCTGGCCAGACACAGATGCGACCAGTCGTGGTTGCGCACCATGTCCCAGCCCAAGGGCTGCGCCTTGTCCGAAAGGGCATGCATGCCTTGGTAGGTTTCAAAGGTGACCAGCAGGGTGGTGTCACGCTCGATAAAGGCCGAGAAATGGCTTTTGCCTAAGGATTGGAAATAGCCATCTTCTTCGGCCACGGCCTCAACCGCGCGCAGCCATTTGCGCTTGGGCATATCGGCCAGTGAGCTTTCGATCGTAGGCGTATCGCTTGGCATCAGGGATCCTCGGGCATGGCACGGCGGGGCAGATCCGCCATTTCAGCTTTGTCTAGCCGGATAATAGGGCAAAAATGGGGAGAAACCGTGAGAATTTGAAGAGAATGTGACGGTTCTCCGCGGGCGGTGCGGCGACAAGCGGATTACTGCTGGCTTTTGCGCTCTCGGTCGCGCCTTGCGAATTTGACCATGAAACCTGCGGCTTTCGCGGTGACCGGGCGGCTTGGCGGAGCCATAAGCAGGCGCCCGAATAGGGCGCGGAAGGGGTCTTGTTGCATAAGGGCGTCGAAACGGGCGCGACGCCATTCGACGGCGGCCTCGTGCAGCGTGGCGAGGGTAGGATCGGCCTTAAGGGTGGCGAGTTCTTGGTCGCGCGCCGGGGCGGTGGCGTTGATTGAAGTGTCGGTCTCGATGTTGAAATTCCGCTCTACCCAATAGTCCAACCCGAGCATCTGATCGCTATGCACCGCGCGGCCCCGATCGGCCTTGAGCACATAGGACTCCATGGCGCCCAAAGGGTAGTGGTTAATCTGCGCGAGCCCATAATTCTGCCGCCCATAGGTCGAAAATATGCGGCGCGTCTTGAACAGATCGGGCAGGGGGCGGCCATGGCTGTCGAACCAGCGGGCTCGGCCCAACTGCTTAGGGTTGGGGCCGCGGGGACGGTGCACGCCGGGCTGCGCATAGGTGCCATCGTTGCGGTAAAGCGTCTTGAACATCGCCGCCCGCCACGGCCAATGCATCACCGCTGGCGCGCAGCGGGTAAAGGCCTCGGTCACCGGGCGGTCTTCGTATCGGACCTGATCCGCACTGCCAAAAAGCCGCCATGTGAGGGTGATCGCTGTGGCCTCGGGCAGGGCGGCGTGCAGCGCGGCGAGGCTGTGATCCCCGCAGTGGATGTTGACGAATTCATCGACGTCAAGCGGCAGGATCCAATCGGCCTGCTGCACAAGCTCCAAGTCGGCCGCGGCCTTCAGCGCGGTGAACTGAATGCCGCCATTCTCATAGGGGCCGTCGTTGCGGATGTGGGTCACGCCGCCAAGCTCTTGCAACCGGTCGAGCATCGCATCCGTGCCGTCGTCGCAATCGTTGGAAAAGACCAGCACATGGTCGAAACCGATGGCGCGGTGATGCGCCAGCCATTCCAGCAAGAATGCACCCTCGTTGCGGACGCAAAGGATCGCGAGGTGAGAGATCTTACCACTCACGGCGGAAGGCCACGACTTTGTTATGCGAACCGCGGTGGTAATAGGCCATTCCGGCCTGCATGAAGGCGCTGAACACCTTATTAACCCCCGCGGGGCCAATCCACTGCGGATGCAGTTCAATAATGGCGGCGCGGAGATTATTGAGGGGCAGGGCCGGGATCAGGTCAACCTCGGCACCTTCTATGTCGCAGATCAACACGGTGGGGGTGAGATCGGCAAAGACCTTTTCGGCATCCAACACATCGATCTGGTGAGTCTCGGGCGGTGCTTCGCCGTCGAAGCGGGTCATCGAAGACGACAGAATCTGTTCGCGCACGTGGAAGTCGACCTTGCCGGGCGCGGGGCCTAGGATGGCATTGGTGATATGGGCATTGCTCAACCCATTGGCCGCGTGGACCCGGCGGATGAAGGGGATGAGGTTGGGGTTCGCTTCAAAGGAATGAACCGAGGCGACTTGGCGTTTGCTGGCCACCAGTGTCGACATATAGCCAACCCCGCCGCCCAGTTCGATTACCCGGTCACCCTCGCGGACCACACGCAGCGCGGCTTCGCTTTCCTTTGCCTCATAGGCGTTTTGGCGCAGCAGTTTGCGGACCCGCCCGCGCAGGATCGCGGGATCATCGGGGAACTTCATGCCGCGGGAGTGGATGAAACTCGGCTCGGTCGGGGTGTCGGTCACGGGTCAGCTTTCCATGTCGAGGGCGAGAGCATAGGCGACCCGCTCGGTTGCGCTTAACTTGGTGTTAAGCGCTTGGCGGTAGAGATCGCGGAACTCTGGTATCTGGTGCAGTTCTTCTGCCTTGGCGCTATGCCAAGCAAGGCCCGCTTGGTGATGTGTGCGCAGTTGTTCGTCTGCCAGCAGCCGGTCCATCTCGGCGCGGAGGCGCGGTAGGTTGCGCTGGATTGAGACATCGCGGTGGTCGTTCCAATCCATGCGGATCCAGTAATTGATACCGATGGAACGGTCGACATGCAGCGCGCGCCCGCGTTGGCGTTTGACAAGGAAGGAAGCGGCTGAGCGTAGCGCGTAATGGTTCAGTTGCAGCAGGTCGTATCCGATGTTGCTTTTGGAAGAACGCCATCCATTGCGCAGCGCGTCGCGCGTCATGTCGCGGCCCGCGCCGTTGACCCATTTGACCCCCTCAGCCCGCGCATCGTTCAGCTTGTTGGGCCGGTGGCAGGAGAGTTTTTCATAGGCGCCGATGTTGCGGAACATCGTTTTGAACCCCCATGCGGTATGGGGCTTTGGGCAGAAGCTGGGCGCGCAGTGGTCGAATTGGCCGATCACCGGGGCCTCTGAAAGTGCGGTCACCCCGTTATGGCCAAAGAGCCGCCATGTCATAGCGACATTGGTGGCGTCCGGCGCGGCGGCGAAGAAATCCTGAAGTCGGCCATTGCCGGTGCGGATGTTCACGAATTCATCCACGTCGATATGCGCGATCCAGTCCGCGTCGCGGATCAGCGGCTCTTTCAGCGCTTGGTTCAGCGCATGCTGCTGGGGGGAGTTGCCCTTCCAGTCGTCATTATTGCGGTGTTGCAGGATGCCCATCTCTTGCAACCGCCCCAACACGGCATCGGTGCCGTCGGTGCAGTCATTAGTGTAGATCAGGAAATTATCAAAGCCCACTGCACGGTGATAGGCAACCCACTCAAGGATATAGGGGGCCTCGTTTTTCATACAGCCGACGATGACATTGCCGCTGCTGCCGGGGGGCAATTGGCGCGGTGCGACAGTGGTATAGGCAGGCGCGGGCTGATCCTCGCCCTCGGGGGCTGCGCGGTTGTGCGGGCGGAAGGGGCTGCTAAGGATCATCTCATGGTTGACCTTCACCCGGTTCAAGAGGTGGGCATTGGCCTCGCGGTCAGCTTCCGACGCTACGGGGTCCGATAGCATCGCCTCGAACTTGCGGGCCGACTGCCGCGCCATGTCAGCCTCCGCGCGTTTTTGCGCCAGAGGGGTCGCCGTGGTGCGGATGCGGTGGGCGAAGGCGGCAAGGTACTGTGTGGCGCGAAAGCCGAGCTCGGGGTCTGCTTCGCGCCAGAGAGGTTCCGGCGCATCGGGGGTAAGCGCCTCGGCCAGCGCGGGGAATTGGGCGATCAGTGCGGCGTTGTCATCGGCGAAATGGTCAGAGATCGGGGCAAGGTTGCCGGGTTTGATCGGTGCGCCGCCGATTTGCAGCGCTTGCAACATCTGGCTCCAAGTGCTGCGCGAGCAGGACAGGTCATGCGCCTGCAAATAGCGGATCAATACATCGTTAAACGCGCGCATTCGGGTGAGCCATGGCGCAGGCATAGGGGCAAGCGCGCGGCCCGGGTCCACTGGACCGAGGGGAGCGAGGCCGAGACTGTCCGACACCTCACGGCCGCCTTCTTTGGACAGCAGATGCGGCAGATCGAGCGGGCGAAGCTGCACGTTCTCTGCGCCAAATTCCTCGGCCCAATGGGTGTAAAGCGCGTGATAATCCAGCCAGAAGGGCGCGTTTTGCACGTCGGGGAACAGGCCGAAATCAGGGGCATTCTCTGTCGGTTCAAGCGCGCCTTGCCACCAGTTGCCCTGTGCGGCCAAGGCCAGTTCCTGCGTCAGCGGATGGCGGCGGCCTTCGCTCACGGCAAAGGCATAGTGCGCGGTGAGAAGCCGAGCCTGTTCTTCAAGATGGGCGATAATGCGGATATCGTTGAAATTGGAGCTGAGCAGATCACGCAGACGGGTAAGCTCTTCAGGCCGCGACAGCAGATTGCCGAGTTGCGCCGCGCTGAGCACCACATGATCGGCGCGGGTCTCTGCCAAGTCGCGGGGGATCAGCGCGTGGAATTCATCGCGCAGCGTGGCACCGATCAACGCACTGTCGAGTCCGCGTCGATGGCGTAGCAGCCCCACCGCATCGGGCGCGGCGCAGGCGGCATAGAGGCGGACATGGTTCCAATCAGCGGCCAAAATTCCTTCTTTCAGAAGCGCGTCCTTTTGCTGCTGCAGGATATTGCGCAATCGCGCGGCAGCTTTCTCGGTCGGGCCGATGAAAAGGGTGAGACGCATCACTCGGCCCCCACCTTGCCAGTGTTGCTTTGGCCCCACCATGGCAGGTCGATGCCGAGGTAGGCGGCGATCTTGTCGCGCGCACCGGGGTCTTCAATGTCGAATTCCAGAAAATTGCCGCATCCGGCAAAGACACGACGGCAAAAGGTGAAATGCCCCTCGACCCATTTGGCAAGCTCGGCTTCGCTGCGGCCAAACCCCCGCGGCAAGCCCGGTACATCGGCCTGAGGCAGGCGATGGCGGCCCAGATTGTTCCAGCGGATCATGCTGTTGGCTGTCTTTGCTGGATCGCGGTATGAGAGGAGAAATTTAACCTCGGGATGATGGCTTTGAATGGCGCTCAAGAGGCCCCAATCGGTCTGCGGCCAGAGGCTGCGGTCGTGGCGTACGGCACTCATTTCATTGACCACGTCGAACTCCCCCAATCGCGCGAGCGGGTCGCCGTTGGCAAAGTAATCGGCATAGATGATCCGGCCGACATGCTCTCCAGTGATTTCGGGCAGGGTGCTTTGCCCCTTGCGGATGCGCCAATCGGCAACCTTGAGCCCGGCGTGGCGTAGCGCGTCTGTGAGCGTGGTTGTGCCGGTCTTGGGAAGGCCTAGATTGATGATGCGCGGTCCCGTCATGTCAGCCCGATCTCGGCGCGGATATCTGCTTCGGCAGCGCAATAGAGGCTGGCTTTGCGCAGTTGCGCCTGCATCGCGCGGTAGGCCGGATCGGCCAGCAGCGCGTCGCGGCGCGCACGGTGGGCGGTAACGGCTTCGGCATGAAGGGCCGCGATGCCGGGCAGGGATTTAAGATGTTCCATTTCAGCATGCAGGGCGGGCAGGTAGCGCAGGATTGAGCGATCTTCCCAAGCGGTGTCATTCCGCTCGCGCCAATAGGTGTCATCAAAAGCGCGGTGTTCGCGGTTTACATCGCCCCGATCATTCTTGACCAGATAGCTGTCAAGCGAGCGTAGCGCGTAGTGGTTCAACGTCGCAAACCGCCTTGCGCCGCGGGCGGGAAAGGCGCGGATGCGGCGTTTGTTGGCAGCGCTGCGAAAGGGCGCGGGCACCTGTCGGCCTGCGCCATCGGTCCAATGCGGTTGGTGTTTTTCGTCATCATGAAAAGGCCGGTGCGCACCGTAGTAGCCTAGCGGGAAATCTTGGCGGACCAGTGATTTGACCTCTATCGCCGTATCGGCACAGCAGATGTCGGGGTTATGGCTGCGGGTAAATTGCGCGATGATCGGTGCATCGACGAATTCCTCGACCCCGCCATTGGCAAAGAATTGAAAGTGGACCGAAATCGCCTGCGGGTTGCCGCAAGCCTCAATGAGCGCGGGCAGGCGGTGGTCGCCCACATGTATGTTCAAAAACTCATCCACATCCGCGACCCAGACCCAATCGGCCCGTGTGACGACGGGCTGACCCCGCGCATCCTTGAGCGCCTGCATCTGGTAGTTCCGATTGGTCGCGGGGTTCGGCAGATGGGTGACGATGCCCCGCGCGCCAAGCGCGTCAAGCAGACGGTCGGTCCCATCAGTGCAATCATTGGAGTAGAAAAGAAAATCACTGACCCCGATCACCCGATTAAAGGCGATCCATTCCAGTAGAAAAGGGCCCTCGTTCTTGACGCAGGTGACAGCGGTGGTGCGCATGTCAGACCCCGCCGCGCCGGGTCACGATGATAGTACACTGTCCCATATCTGCCCCTGTGGCCCCGGTGGTTGTCCCCGGTGGCCGTCAATTATTGGATAAGACTATGGCAGCGCGGTGAAATCACGTCAATCTGCGCAAGCCTTGTCAGACCCCTTGACGGGGCGGGGCGGGAATGCACCACTGGGGCCATGAAAAACATTGATACCATCGACGCGGTCCAAAAGATGCTGAGCGCTGAGGGCTATGTCTGCGATCGCGCGCTTGGGGTTGTGGTTTTCCTGAGCCTGACACTGGGGCGGCCCTTGTTTTTGGAGGGCGAAGCAGGTGTCGGCAAGACCGAGATCGCCAAGGCGTTGGCCGCCGGGCTGGGGCGGCGGCTGATCCGGTTGCAGTGCTATGAAGGGCTCGATGCCTCTAGCGCGGTTTATGAGTGGAATTTTCCGGCTCAGATGGTGGCGATCCGTACGGCAGAGGCGGGCGGCGGCGCGGACCGGCGTGCGTTGACCCAAGAATTGTTCAGCGATGACTACCTGATCGAACGCCCCCTTCTGCAGGCGCTGCGCCCGGATGAGAATGGCGCACCGGTGCTGCTCATCGACGAGTTGGACCGCACCGACGCCCCGTTCGAGGCCTTTCTGCTGGAAGCCCTGAGCGATTTTCAGGTGACGATCCCCGAACTTGGCACGATCCGTGCGCCGGAGCCGCCGATTGTGATCCTCACCTCAAATCGCACGCGGGAAGTGCATGACGCGCTGAAGCGGCGGTGCCTTTACCACTGGGTTGATTATCCGGATGTGGAACGCGAGATGGCGATCCTGCTGGCCCGCGCGCCTGAGGCGGCGGAGGCGCTTAGCCGCGAGGTTGTGGCTTTTGTTCAGCAATTGCGCACCGAGGATCTGTTCAAGAAGCCCGGCGTGGCAGAAACCATTGATTGGGCGAAATGTTTGTTGGCCTTGGACGTGACGACCCTGAGCCCCGAGGTCATCGCTGATACGCTGGGGGCGGTGCTGAAATACCAAGACGACATCGCCAAGCTGCAGGGCTCCGAGGCCGCGCGCATTCTGGAACAGGCCCGCGCCTCGCTGGTGCCTGCCTGAGCAGGATGGCTGAGCAGCTTCCCCTCATCTTGCCGGACGATCCGAAGCTTGCGGGCAATATCACCCATTTCGCCCGTGCCCTGCGGCGGGCGGGATTGTCGATCGGGCCGGGGCGCGTGGTGGAGGCGGTGGAGGCGGTGGCTGCCGTTGGCTTCACCAGCCGCCGCGACTTCTATTGGACGCTGCACGCCTGTTTTGTGAGCCGCCCTGAACAGGCGCGGGTCTTTGCGCAGATCTTCCGGCTCTACTGGCGCGATCCGCGGTATCTGGAACATATGATGGCCGCGATGCTGCCCGCCATTCGCGGTGTGCAGGAGGACCGCCCCGCGACCCCGGCAGAGAAACGCGCAGCGGAAGCCTTGCTGGACGGCGCCGAAGCGCCGGAACGCGAGGATCAGCCCGAGCTTGAGGAAACGCTCATCGAGGTGGACGCGAGCCTCACGATGTCGGCGCGCGAACGGCTCAGAACGCTGGATTTCGAACAGATGAACCTTGCCGAGATGGCTCAGGCGAAGCGGATGTTGGCCAAGCTCTCGCTTCCGGTACCGCCGATGCCCAGCCGGCGGAATATGGCGGCGGCGCAGGGGCGGATTGATGTGGCACGTACAATGAAAGCGGCGCTACGGCGCGGGGGGGAGATGGAGCGGCTCTACCGGATGAAGCCACGTGAGCGCTATCCGAACCTTGTGGTGCTCTGTGATATCTCGGGCTCGATGAGCCAATACAGTCGGGTGATCCTGCATTTCCTGCATGCCGTTGCCAATCGCAAGGGGGCTGGCTGGGCGCAGGTGCATGGTTTCACCTTTGGCACGCGTCTGACCAATATCACCCGGCATCTCGCCACCCGCGACGTGGACGCAGCACTGGCAGCGGCGGGCGCACAGGCACAGGACTGGGAGGGCGGCACTCGGATCGGTGCAGCACTAGCGGCGTTCAACCGAGATTGGTCGCGGCGGGTCATGGGGCAGGGGGCGGTGGTTTTGTTGATCACTGACGGGCTGGACCGGGACGATCCGGCGGAACTGGCGCGTCAGATGCAGCGGCTGCAACTCACCGCACGACGGGTAATTTGGCTGAACCCGCTGCTCCGCTGGGACGGCTTCGCGCCCAAGGCGGCGGGCATTCGCGCGATGCTGCCCCATGTCGACAGTTTTCGCGCAGGGCATTCCATCGCGTCTTTGGAAGCCCTGGCCGAGGCGATCTCGCGCCCCGATGATCCGGGCGAAAAGGCGCGGATGATGGCGGGGTTGAACGCTGACCTCTAGGCGATGATGTGAGCGAAGTGGGGCTGCGGGCCTCTCCAAAACCAGAAGGTTTCAGAGCCACCTTTGATTGATCCCGGCCTGTCACCCGCCTGTCGTCGGCTCAAGCGAAATAGCCGTATCCCCTGAAGGGGCCCCTCGGCGATTTCGCTTGCCCCGCCGCCCTGCGCGCGACCCATTGTTCTCAAGCAAGGGCCGCTCCAAAACTAGAGTTTTAAGCGAAGGCCTTGGCGAAAGTGGTCCGATAGGTCTGGCGCAGATCGGACAGCGGGGCGGAAGCCGCACCGAAGCTGATCATGTTGCCACCGAAGGCGCCGATTTGGGAGACGGGAACGTTTGCGTCCTTGCCAGCGGCGATCAGGGTTTCGGCGGCCTCGGCGGTGCAGGCGACGAGGTAGCGGGCTTGGTCTTCACCGAAGAGCGTCGCGGTGTCATCGCTTTCGATTTCGACGCCGATGCCAGCGGTCTCGGCCAGCTCGAAGGCGGCGAGGGCAAGACCACCATCTCCGAGGTCGGTGCAGGCGGAGATTTGGCTGGACTGGGCGCGGATAAATTCACCGTGACGGCGTTCAGCCGCGAGGTCGACATGAGGCGCGTCGCCCTCGGTGCGGCCAAAGGCTTCGGCGAGCAGAGCGGATTGGCCAAGGTGGCTGCCCGTGGTTCCGATCAGAAGGGCGACATGACCTTCGCGCAGTTGATTGCTGATGATGTCATCGACGGTGTCGAGCAGGCCCACGGCACCGATGGTGGGGGTGGGCAGGATGCCTTTGCCGTCGGTTTCATTGTAAAGGGATACATTGCCCGAGACGATAGGCATGTCGAGCGCGCCGACAGCTTCGCCGATGCCTTTGATCGCGCCGACGAGCTGGCCCATGATCTCGGGCTTTTCTGGGTTGCCGAAGTTCAGGTTGTCGGTGGTGGCAAGCGGTTTGGCACCTACCGCGCAGAGGTTGCGGTAAGCTTCGGCCACGGCTTGTTTGCCGCCTTCGGTGGGGTTGGCTTTGACGTAGCGCGGGGTCACGTCGGACGTGAACGCCAGCGCTTTGTTAGTGCCATGTACACGTACGATGCCAGCGCCGAGGCCGGGCAGGCGGACGGTGTCGCCCATGACCATAGTGTCATATTGCTCATAGACCCATGCTTTGGAACTGTGGTTCACGGAGCCGATGAGGCTGCGCAGTCCTTCGATGGGGTCGATGGTGGGGGCATCGGTCAGCGCGGGAGCGGCGGGGGTTTCCACCCAGGGGCGGTCGTATTCTGGTGCTGTGGAGGCGAGTTTCGACAGCGGCAGGTCGGCTTTGACCTCGCCATTTAGGCAGATGAGGAAACGGTCTTCAGGGAGGGTTTCGCCGACGATTGCGAAGTCGAGGTCCCATTTGTCGAAGACGGCTTTGGCCTCGGCCTCAAGCTCGGGGCGCAGCACCATGAGCATCCGCTCTTGGCTTTCGCTGAGCATCATTTCATAGGCGGTCATATGCGGTTCGCGCGTCGGCACTTTTTCAAGGTCGAGACGCACGCCGAGGCCGCCTTTGTCCCCCATTTCCACGGCAGAGCAGGTCAGGCCTGCGGCACCCATGTCTTGGATCGAGATCACGGCACCGGTGGCCATCAGTTCCAGCGTGGCTTCCATCAGGCGCTTTTCGGTGAAGGGATCGCCGACTTGCACGGTGGGACGCTTCTCTTCGATGGTGTCGTCGAACTCGGCGCTGGCCATCGTCGCGCCGCCGACACCATCGCGGCCTGTTTTCGCACCGAGGTAAACCACGGGCATGCCGACGCCGGAAGCGGCGGAGTAGAAGATCTTGTCGGCATCGGCGAGACCGGCTGCGAAGGCATTCACGAGGCAGTTGCCGTCATAGGCTTTGTCGAAACGTACTTCGCCGCCAACGGTCGGGACGCCGAAGCAGTTGCCGTAGCCGCCGACGCCTTCGACAACGCCGTGCACAAGCTGGCGGGTTTTAGGGTGATCAGGGCGGCCAAAGCTGAGCGCGTTCATCGCCGCGATCGGGCGCGCGCCCATGGTGAAGACGTCGCGCAGGATGCCGCCGACGCCGGTTGCGGCGCCTTGGTAGGGTTCGATGTAGGAGGGGTGGTTGTGGCTTTCCATCTTGAAGACCAGCGCTTGGCCATCGCCGATGTCGACCACGCCCGCGTTTTCGCCGGGGCCGCAGATCACCTGCGGGCCGTCTGTGGGCAGGGTGCGGAGCCATTTCTTGGAGGACTTATAGGAACAATGCTCGTTCCACATGGCCGAGAAAATACCCATCTCGGTGTAGTTCGGCTCCCGCCCGAGGATATTGACGACCTCGGCGTATTCCTCGGGGGTGAACCCGTGGCTGGCGATGAGGTCGGGCGTGATGGCTGGATCTTGCATGGAAATTCCCCGGCTGGCGCGTTTGCGCCCTCATACAAGGGGAAATGCCGGGGGGGAAGTGGGTTTGGCCGCCTGCGGGTTGAAAGAATGGGAAGAGCCAAAAAAAAGGCCGAGCTAAAAGCTCGGCCAAGTCCAACAGGGAGGTATGAAGCGACGCGCCCTCAGGCTGTCAATCTTCATGACGGTGAAATAGGAGGCAGCGCTGCTCAAATCAAGGCTATTTAACATCGCAAGTCATCATGGCCGATATGCGCCTATTGCATGGCTGAAGGGCAGTCAGCCTTCGGCTTCGGTGCGTTCGCGCCAGAGTTTGCGGTAGGTAATGATCTCTTCCTGGACGAAATCCTTGAAGGCGGCGACGCGTTTGGATTGGCGAAGCTCTTCGGGGTAAGCGAGGTATACCGGCACTTCGGCGGATTCGATATCGGGCATCACCTGCACGATATGCGGGAAGTCCTGAATGAGGTAGTTAGGCAGCACGCCAAGGCCAAGGTGGTGCACTACGCCCTGCAAGACGCCGAAGTAGTTGTTCACCGTCAGTAGCGAGCGCAGGTCATACATCATCAACTCTTTGACCAGTTGCAGTCCCGCACCGACCTGATCGCTGTCGGTGTTTTGGCAGATCAGTCGGTGATCGGCCATATCTTCCATCCGCTGCGGTGTGCCATGTTTTTCCAGATACTCAGGGCTGGCGTAGAGCCCCATGCGCACGGTCATGAGACGTTTGCGGACCAGATCGGCCTGGCTCGGCTCTTTCATGCGGATCGCCACATCGGCCTCGCGCATGGGCAGGTCGAGCACGCGTTCTTCAAGCATCAGGTCGACTTTGAGGTCGGGGTATTGCTCATAAAGTTTGGGCAGGCGGGGGGCGAGCCAAAGGGTGCCGAAGCCGGTGGTTGTGGTCACGCGCAGCTCGCCAAAGACCTCTTCTTCGCTGTCGCGGATGCGCGCGGCAGCGGCGTCGAGACGCTTGGCCATGGCCGAGGTGGCGTCGAACAAAAGCTCCCCCTGTTCGGTCAGGATCAGCCCGCGGGCGTGGCGGTGAAAGAGATTGGTGTTGAGCTGTTCCTCAAGTCCGCGAATCTGCCGGCTAACCGCGGATTGCGATAGATTAAGCTTGTCGCCCGCATGGGTCAGAGACCCGGCATCGGCCACGGCGTGAAAAATTCTCAGTTTGTCCCAATCCATGGCCCGTACTTTCCTTGCCCAGCCTTTCTCCTATCTTAATAGGCGGGAGAAGACAGCACAAACCGTTCACCGTCGGTCGGGCTTTTCGGAATATCTGCTATACAGGTCAGTATTTGTGACCTATATACGGGGCAATCATGCAGACTGACGTGCTAGGGAGGGCCCGCCATGACAACGCAAAAGATTTCACTGAACGATCGTTTCGACCTTGAGAAAAGCCCGGTGCTGCTGAACGGCACGCAGGCGCTGGTCCGGCTGATGATGATGCAATCCGCACGCGACCGCGCGGCAGGGTTGAACACCGCAGGCTATGTGACCGGCTACCGGGGCAGCCCGCTGGGCGGGGTCGATCTGCAAATGCAGCGCGCCGAAAAGAAACTGGCCGAGCATAACGTGCGGTTTGAGCCGGGTCTAAACGAAGACCTCGCGGCGACGATGCTTTGGGGCAGCCAGCAAGCCGAGTTGCGCGGCGAAGGGAAATACGACGGTGTCTTTGGTCTGTGGTACGGCAAGGGGCCGGGTGTGGACCGCACCGGCGATGTGATGCGCCATGCGAATATGGCGGGCACCTCGCCCCATGGCGGTGTGCTGATGGCGATGGGGGATGACCATACGGGCGAATCCTCTACCGTGTTGCACCAGTCGGAATGGGCCATGGTGGACGCCTATATGCCCGTCGTCTCCCCCGCCGGTGTTCAGGAAATTCTTGACTACGGCATTTATGGCTGGGCGCTGAGCCGGTTCTCTGGCCTTTGGGTTGGCCTGAAGACGATGAAGGACACGGTAGAGGCGACCAGCGTCGTGAACGGCGATCCAAACCGGATGAAGCTGATCACGCCCGAGTTCGACATGCCTGACGGGGGCCTGAGCATCCGTCTGGGCGACACGCCGCACCTGCAAGAGGCGCGGATGATCGACTATAAGCGTTTCGCGGCGGAAGCGTTTTCCCATGCCAACAAGATGGACAAACGCATGTGGGGCAAGCGCGGGGCCAAGATCGGCTTTGCGGCGGCGGGCAAAAATTGGCTCGATCTGGTTCATGCGCTGAGCCTTTTGAACATTGATGAGAATGAGGCCGAACGCCTTGGCATCACCACCTATAAGATCGGCCAGACCTTCCCGCTCGACATGCAGGGTTTCCACGAATGGGCCGACGGGCTCGATCTGGTGGTCGTGGTCGAGGAAAAGCGCAAGCTGATCGAAGTGCAGATCAAGGAAGCGCTCTTTAACGACACCCACCGCCGCGTCTATGGCTGGCACAAGGGCGGTGCCGGCATGGAGCATGGCGAAGAGCTGTTCCCGACCCGGGGCGCGCTTGATCCGATCCTGATTGCCGAGAAGATCGGCGGTATTCTGCTGGAGGAAGGCCGCGAGACCGACGGCATCCGCGCCGGGCTGGAAGCGCTCAACGAAGCGCGCCGTTCGGACAATGCCGAGGACATTGCCGCACGTCTGCCCTATTACTGCGCAGGCTGCCCGCATAACTCCTCAACCAAAGTGCCGGAAGGCTCCCGCGCCTATGCCGGCATCGGCTGTCACTACATGGTGCAGTGGATGGACCGAGAGACCACCGGCTTCACCCATATGGGCGGTGAGGGCGCGAACTGGATTGGCGAAGCGCCGTTCTCCAACACCAAGCACGTGTTCCAGAACCTCGGCGACGGCACCTATAATCACTCCGGCGTTCAGGCGATCCGGGCGGCACTCGCGGCTGGGACGAACATCACCTACAAGATCCTTTATAACGATGCGGTGGCCATGACCGGCGGTCAGCACAACGAAGGCGATCTGGATGCCTACCGCATCGTCGCGGAGCTGAAGGCGATGGGCGTGAAGAACGTCGCCGTGGTCTATGACGAGAAAGAAGACGTGGACCTCACGCGCTTCAAAGGCGTCGAGGTGCATGAACGGGCCGAGATGCCGAACGTGCAAAAAGCCTACCGCGAGCATGAGGGCGTGAGCGCCATCGTCTATATCCAGACCTGCGCCGCCGAAAAACGCCGCCGCCGCAAGCGCGGGCTGTTTCCGGACCCCGACAAGCGGGTGTTCATCAACGAAGACGTCTGCGAGGGCTGCGGCGATTGCGGTGTGCAATCCAACTGCGTGGCCGTGGTGCCGAACGAGACGGAACTGGGTCGCAAGCGTGCGATTGACCAGTCGTCTTGCAACAAGGATTTCTCCTGCGTCAACGGGTTCTGCCCCTCCTTCCTGACACTGGAAGGGGCCAAGGTGCGCAAGGACCCGACCACCGAACTCAACATCCCCGACCTGCCGATGCCCGAATTGCCGACGATCAACGGCACGCATAACGTGGTCATCACCGGCGTCGGCGGCACCGGCGTTGTGACCATCGGCGCGCTGCTGGCCCAAGCGGCTCAGTTGGATGGCAAGGGTGCGGGCATGATGGAAATGGCCGGTCTTGCCCAGAAGGGCGGTGCGGTGCATATCCACTGCCGGCTGGCCGAGCGGCCCGAGGATATCAGCGCGATCCGCGTGGCGACGGGTGAAGCACATGCGCTGATTGGTGGCGATCTGGTGGTTTCCGCGGGGCATAAGACGCTGGGTCTTACGCGCGCAGGCCGCACCGGGGCGGTGGTGAACTCGCACCAGATCATTACCGGCGATTTCACCCGCGATACCGAATTCCAAATGCCTTATGACCGTCTGTCGCTGGCGCTGGAGGCGCGGTTGAAAGACGATGTGGCGATGTTCGACGCCTCTGATCTGGCCAAGGCCGCATTGGGCGACTCGATCTTCTCCAACATGATGATCTTTGGCGCGGCATGGCAGCGCGGCTTGTTGCCGCTGACACTGGAAAGCCTGCACGAAGCGATCCGCATGAATGGGGCTGCGGTCGAGCGCAACATGCGCGCCTTTGAGATTGGCCGTTGGGCGGTGCTTTACCCCGAGGACGCGCAGAAAGTGAGCCAGCCCAGCAAGGTCGTGGAACTGCCCAAGTCGCTGGATGAGAAGATCGCGTTCCGCGCCGACCATCTGACCGCCTATCAGGGCAAGTCTCTGGCCAAGCGCTATACAAAAATGCTCGATGGCATAGAGGACCGCGACGTCAAAGCGGCGGCGGCTTTGGGCTATCACAAGCTGCTGAGCTATAAAGACGAATACGAAGTCGCCCGCTTGCTGGTCACCAGCCGTGACAAGGCGCGGGCCGAGTTCGATGGTGACTTCAAGATGACCTTCCACATGGCACCGCCGCTCTTGTCGAAAATGGGGCCGAATGGCCGTCCGGAAAAGCGCGAGTTTGGGCAGTGGCTCGAAGGGCCGCTGCGGGTGATGGCCAAGTTCAAAGGGCTGCGCGGCACGCCGTTCGATCCCTTCGGCTATACCGCCGAGCGCAAGATGGAGCGTGCTCTGATCACCCAATACGAGCAGGACATGGCCGAGGTGCTGCCCAAGCTCACCGACCAGACCCGCGACGCCATTGTCGCACTGGCTGAGCTTCCCTTGCAGATCCGCGGGTTTGGTCCGGTGAAACAGGCCAATGAGGCCAAGGCCGAAAAACGCCGTGAGGAATTGCTGGCGGTGATCCGTGCGGGTGGGACCTCGACTGCGAAGGCCGCCGAGTAACCTCGGCGACCTGCGAAACCGCCCGGAATCAAGGCGTCAGGCCGCCGGGCAGCGCCAGACCGTCCCATGGTCTGGCGCTTTTGCAATCTGAGTGCCGGTTAAGAAACGAGCGCCTACGCGGCTTCGGGAAGCTGCCAAACGGCAACGGCACCTACGCCAGCCCCCGGTCCGGCGCTGCCCCGCTTGCGTCAGGAACGATCCGGCCATAGATTTCCGCGTCAAAGCCTCTTATGACTTGGCCAGACAACCGGGCGTGCCCCGACAAGAGGTAGGTGACGACAGACCATGGCAGTTGGTATTTTCGATTCGGGGCTGGGCGGGCTGACCGTCTGGAACAAGGTGCAAGAACGGCTGCCGGAGGTGGATTTTGTCTATCTCGCGGACAGCGCCCACGCGCCTTACGGCGTGCGGAATGCCGATGACATCTATAATCTGACCTGTGCCGCCGTGCAGCGGCTGTTTGATGCAGGCTGCGATCTGGTGATCCTCGCCTGTAATACTGCCTCTGCTGCTGCGCTGCGGCGCATGCAAGAGGGGTGGATCCCCCGCGAAAAACGTGTGCTGGGCGTCTTTGTGCCGCTGATTGAGGCGATGACGGAGCGGCAGTGGGGCGACAATTCCCCGCCGCGCGAAGTGGCCGTGAACCATGTGGCGCTCTTTGCCACCCCCGCAACCGTGGCGAGCCGCGCGTTTCAACGCGAACTTTCCTTCCGCGCGATCGGTGTGGATGTCGAGGCGCAGGCCTGCGGCGGGGTGGTCGATGCTATTGAAGAGGGCGACATGATCCTCGCCGAAGCGTTGGTGCGCAGCCATGTGGATGCGCTGAAACGCAAGATGCCCAACCCCGACGCGGCGATCTTGGGCTGTACCCATTACCCGCTGATGCAAGAGGCCTTTCAGGCGGCTTTGGGGGCGCAGGTGAAAGTGTTTAGCCAAGCGGAATTAGTGGCGGACTCTTTGGCAGATTATCTCAAACGGCACCCAAATATGATGGGCAGTGGCGAGGCGGCGTTTCTCACCACCGGCGACCCCGCCCGGGTGAGCGACCGTGCGACGCAGTTCCTGCGACGACAGATCACATTCACCGCCGCCTGAACTCCAATTATATTTCGTTCCGAACAAGGGGACAGACCATGACCCAGAACATCGCCATTCTTGGCGCCTCCGGCTATACCGGGGCAGAACTCATCCGGCTGATTGCTGGCCATTCTTCGATGAAGATCACCGCTTTGGGGGCCAACTCCAAGGCGGGGCAGACCATGGCAGAGGTCTTTCCGCATCTGCGGCATCTTGATCTGCCCGCGTTGGTTACAATCGAAGAGATCGACTTTTCCCAGATTGATCTGTGTTTCTGCGCGCTGCCGCATAAGACTAGCCAAGAGGTCATCGCGGCATTGCCGAAAGATCTAAAGATCGTCGATCTTTCCGCCGATTTCCGCCTGCGCGACCCCGAGGCCTACGCCAAATGGTACGGCAACAAACACGCGGCTGTTGATGTGCAGAAAGAGGCGGTGTATGGGCTCACCGAATTCTACCGTGAAGAGATCGCCGCCGCGCGTTTGGTGGCGGGCACGGGCTGTAACGCGGCCACGGGGCAATTTGCCCTGCGTCCGCTGATCGCGGCGGGGGTGATTGATTTGGATGACATCATTCTGGATCTGAAATGCGCCGTGTCAGGTGCAGGGCGCTCGCTGAAGGAAAACCTGCTCCATGCAGAGCTGAGCGAGGGCTATCACGCCTATGCGCTTGGCAGCACGCACCGCCATTTGGGTGAGTTCGATCAGGAATTCTCGGCCATCGCCGGGCGGCCCGTGCAGGTGCAGTTCACCCCGCATCTGGTGCCTGCAAACCGTGGTATCTTGGCAACCTGCTATGTCAAAGGGGATGCGCAGGCGATTTATGAGACGCTTAAAAAAGCCTATGCAGATGAGCCCTTTATCGAAGTGCTGCCTTTTGGCGAAGCGCCCAGCACCCGGCATATTCGTGGCTCGAACTTCTGTCATATCGGCGTGGTGGGCGACCGCCAGACAGGGCGGGCGACTGTGGTCGCGGCGCTCGATAACCTGACCAAAGGCTCCAGCGGGCAGGCGTTGCAAAACGCGAACCTGATGCTGGGCCTGCCGGAAACGGAGGGGCTGATGATGGCCCCGCTCTTCCCATGAAGAGCCTCAAGAAACAGCGCCGGATCCAGATCATTGCCGTGGCGGCGGTGGCATTGGTCCTATCGACCGCATTGATCGGTTACGCGCTGCGCGACGGGATCAACTATTTCCGCGCGCCGAGCCAAGTGATCGCCGAGCCACCCGGCCCGGCAGAGGTTTTTCGCATCGGCGGGCTGGTTGAGGAAGGCTCGCTGAAACGCGGGCAGGGGGAGGCGATTCGCTTTGCCGTGACCGATGGCGGGGCGACGGTGCCAGTTGTTTTCACTGGCGTTCTTCCGGATCTGTTTGAAGAGAACCAAGGCATGGTTGGCACCGGGCGCTATGTCGACGGGGTCTTTGAAGCCTCTGAAATCCTTGCGAAACATGACGAGACCTACATGCCGAAGGAAGTGACGGATGCGCTAAAGGCGCAGGGTGTTTACCGCGACCCCGAGGGCTGATTTGCGCGCAACGCGCGGCGGCATGAGCCTGCGTTAACCAATCTGGCAGAGCCTGTTTTCACCCAAGACAGGAGAGCCCGCGATGCAGACCGTCCGTGAGATCGCCAGTGCCATCGTCGCCCGTGAGGGCGGCTTTGTGAATGATCCCGATGACCCCGGCGGGGCGACCAACT
Source organism: Sulfitobacter sp. W027 (assembly GCF_025143985.1). Lineage (NCBI taxonomy): Bacteria > Pseudomonadati > Pseudomonadota > Alphaproteobacteria > Rhodobacterales > Roseobacteraceae > Sulfitobacter > Sulfitobacter sp. W027. The sequence continues at coordinate 1,790,389 of NZ_CP083564.1, read as the reverse complement.
TTGGCGTGACGATCCATACCATGCGCCGGTTAGGGCTGGATCTGACCGGCGATGGGGCGGTCGATGCGGCGGATGTGCGCCGCCTCAGCCGTGCGCAGGCGGTTGATATCTTCGTCAGACATTACTTCAACGCCCCGCGTATCGCGGAATTACCCGCGCCTTTGCAACCGAGCGTCTTTGACATGTATGTCAACGCAGGCAGCAACGCGGTGAAGATCCTGCAAAGCCTGCTTCGTAAGATGGACCAAGACATCGCGGTTGACGGTGCCATCGGCCCTCAGACAATCCGTGCGGCCCATGCCGCGTGGCGCGACGCGCCCGATCATCTGGTCGACGCTTATGGGATCGCGCGGCGCAACTACTACTTCCGTCTGGCCGACCGCCGCCCCGCAAGCCGGAAATATGCGCGCAGTCGGGCAGGCGGCAAGGGCGGCTGGATCCGCCGGGCCGAGGAATTCATAACGCCGCAATATCACATGACCGATGCGGCCTTTGCAGAGCGGGTGGCACAATGGGGCTGATCGAACGCATCTTCACGACTGTCTTCGGCGGTGAGCGCAATGTCATCCGCGACACGGTCGAAGTATTCCGCGAGAATGCCGAGGCCGGGGCGCAGCGCGCCCATGCGGTGCAGGGCCAAGCGATGGCGCAATACGGGGCGGAGTTTGCCCATCCGCGCACGGGCGGCTTTGACCGTTTCATGGATGGGCTGAACCGCCTGCCGCGCCCGATGCTGGCCTTGGGCACCTTGGGACTGTTCGTCACTGCAATGGTTAACCCGCTTTGGTTTGCCGAACGGATGCAGGGCATCGCATTGGTGCCAGAGCCGCTGTGGTGGCTGTTGGGGGTGATCGTCTCTTTCTATTTCGGCGCCCGGCAACAGGTGAAATCGCAGGAGTTTCAGCGCGCGATAGTGGGCACCATCGCACGGGTGCCGCAGGTGGTCGAGAATATCGAGACGCTGCGCAGGTTGCGCGCCGATAGCCCGCGCGTGGCCGACACCGGTGCCGACAGTCGTCTGGCCCTTGCTGTGGTAGAACCGTCGGACAATGCGGCCCTAGACGCATGGCGCCGCAGCCGCGCCTGACTGCGACCGATTGACCGTTTCCAACGTTTGATTTGCCATGGCTTAGGGGACTTAGGCCCCCTATAGTCCGACCCATGATTACAGAGCTTGGACATTTCGCGCTGGTGCTCGCCTTTGGCGTGGCCTTGGTACAGATGGTGGTGCCGATGTGGGGCGCTTGGCGGGGCCGCGCGGGCTGGATGGCGGTGGCCGAACCGGCGGCGGCGGCGCAGTTTATCCTGATTGCACTGTCTTTTGGCGCGTTGATGTGGGCCTTCATCACCTCGGATTTCAGCCTGCAATTGGTGGTGGCCAACAGCCATTCCGCCAAGCCGATGCTCTATAAAATCAGCGGTACATGGGGCAACCACGAAGGCTCTATGTTGCTTTGGGTGCTGATCGTGGCGCTCTTCGGGGCGATGGCTGCGTGGTTTGGCGGCAATCTGCCGCCGCGGTTGCGCGCGCGGGTGCTGTCGGTGCAGGCGGCGATTGGCGTGGCCTTTCTGGCTTTTATCCTCTTCACCTCCAACCCGTTCCTGCGCATGGGCACGCCGCCCTTTGACGGCCAAGACCTGAACCCGCTGCTGCAAGACCCGGGCTTAGCCTTTCATCCACCATTCCTCTATCTCGGCTATGTTGGCCTCAGCATGGCGTTCAGCTTTGCCGTGGCAGCGCTGATCGAAGGGCGCGTTGATGCGGCTTGGGGTCGCTGGGTGCGGCCTTGGACGCTGGCGGCTTGGGTCTTTCTGACCATCGGCATCGCGCTTGGGTCTTGGTGGGCCTATTACGAACTGGGTTGGGGCGGTTTCTGGTTCTGGGACCCGGTCGAGAACGCCAGCTTCATGCCGTGGCTCTTGGCAGCGGCGCTGTTGCATTCAGCGATCGTGGTGGAAAAGCGTGAGAGCCTGAAAAGCTGGACCATCCTGCTCGCCATTCTCGCGTTCGGCTTTTCGCTGATCGGTACCTTCATCGTGCGTTCCGGCCTGCTGACCTCTGTCCATGCCTTTGCCAACGACCCCGAGCGCGGGGTGTTTATTCTGGCCATTCTGGGTTTCTTCACCGGAGGGGCGCTGGTGCTTTATTCCCTGCGTGCGTCGGCGCTTGAGGCTAAGGGCGTCTTTGGCCTGCTCAGCCGCGAGACCGCCTTGGTGGTCAATAACCTGCTGCTGGCGGTGGCCTGTTTCGTGGTCTTTGTCGGCACCATGTGGCCGCTGGTGGCCGAGATGTTCCTTGATCGCAAACTCAGCGTCGGGCCGCCGTTCTTTAACGCTGCGTTTACACCATTCATGGTAGCGCTTGGTTTGATCCTGCCGATTGGCAGCGCCATGCCGTGGAAACGGGCCAAGATCCTCCGCGCGCTTTATCCGCTGCGCTATGTCTTTCTGCTGGCGCTGGCGCTCGGCGGGCTGGCTTTTGCGATGCAGTCCGGGCGCGGGCTGCTGGGGCCTGTGGGCATGTTCCTTGGGGCATGGCTGGTGATGGGCACCGTGGTGGACCTCATGCAGCGTCTGGGACGCGGTCCGGGCAAGTTGCGCCGTTTGCGCCGCCTGCCGCGGGCCGATTGGGGCAAGGCCACGGCGCATGGCGGGCTGGGCATCACCATGGCGGGGATTGCCGGGCTGATGGCTTGGGCCGTGGATGATATCCGCGTGGCCCGGATTGATGAACCTTTTGACGTGGGCAGCTATACGCTGACCCTACATAGTGTGAGCGAGGAACGGGGGCCGAACTACCTGACCACCATCGCAGAGCTTTCGCTGGCCCAAGACGGCGCGCAGATCGCCACGCTGCGCCCCGAGAAGCGGTTCTACCCCGTGGCGCAGATGCCCACGACGGAAGCGGCGATCGACTACAACCTCGCGCGGGATGTCTACGTGGTGATCGGGGACGCGCAGGACGGCGGCGGTTGGGCGGTGCGGACCTATATCAAGCCGATGACCAATTGGATTTGGATCGGCTGCGCTTTGATGGCGATCGGCGGGGTGCTGAGCCTGAGTGACCGGCGCTTCCGCGTCGCGGCTGGGGCACGAAAGCAGACTGTAGGAGTGCCCGCAGAATGAAACGGCTGCTGCTGATCCTGACGCTTCTCGCCAGTCCCCTCTGGGCGGTGCAGCCCGATGAGGTATTGGATGATCCTGCCCTAGAAGCCCGCGCGCGGGAATTGAGCCAAGGGCTGCGCTGCCTCGTCTGCCGCAATGAGAGCATTGATGAGAGCAACGCGAGCCTTGCCCGTGACCTGCGGTTGCTTCTGCGCGAGCGGTTGGTGGCCGGAGATAGCAACGAAGAAGCAGTGGATTTCATCGTTTCACGCTACGGTGAATACGTCCTGCTGAGCCCCCGCGCCACCGGGGCCAATTGGCTGCTTTGGGGGGCGGGGCCGCTGATGCTCTTGCTGGCCGGGGGGCTGGGCGTGGTCTATCTGCGCGGTCGTGCGCGCAGCAAAGCGGTAGGCGAAGTGCCGCTCTCGCCGGAAGAAGAAACTCGCCTGCGCGACATTCTCGACGGCTGACGCCCGGTTGCACTGGCCGTGGCAGCTTGCTTTGCTATGCTGCGGTTAAGCAATCGAGGATACCCAGATGGACTATGAAACGATCACCTATGCGCTGACCGACGGCGTCGCGCTGATCACGCTGAGCCGCGCTGATAAAATGAACGCGCTTACCACTCAGATGCGGGCCGAACTGACTCATGCAGTGACAGAAGCCGGGCGTGAAGCGCGGGTTGTGGTCCTCACCGGTGCTGGAAGGGCCTTCTGCTCGGGTCAGGATCTCGCCGACCGCGCTGGTGGCGTGGCCGATCTGGAAAAGACCCTACGCGAAGAATATGCACCGCTCTTACGTGCCATCGTCAATTGCCCGGTGCCGACGATTGCCGCTGTGAATGGGCCGGCAGCCGGGGCGGGGGCGAATATCGCGCTGGCCGCCGATGTCGTCTTTGCCTGCGAAAGCGCGTATTTCATGCAGGCCTTCACCCGCATTGGTTTGATGCCCGACGCGGGCGGCACCTATGCCCTGCCGCGTCAGATGGGCATGGCCAAAGCAATGGGTGCCGCGCTCTTCGCCGATAAGATCAGCGCGCGTCAAGCCGATGACTGGGGCATGATCTGGCAGGCGGTGCCGGATGCGGAGTTCGACGCACATTGGCGGGCCAAGGCGGCGCAACTGGCCGCCGGGCCCACTGCGGCCTATGCGGAAGCGAAACAGGCGATCCGAGCGTCATGGGACAATGGTCTCGAAGATCAGCTGTCGCTTGAGACCGAGGCACAGGGGCGTTGCGGCAAATCGCACGACTTTGCCGAAGGGGTCACGGCCTTCACGCAAAAACGCAGCCCGAAGTTTCAGGGCCGCTAAGCGCTAGCACAGGCGCTCAACCAGCAGCACATCATCTGCCGAAGGCGCCGGGCCGCTGGCCCGCGCCACCACTGCCACGGCGACCCCATCGGCCAAGACCGTGTGGACCGAGCGTGAAACCTGCGCAATGGTGATCCTTGGCGGGGTCTGGCCCTTGTCATAGACCACGGCGATCTGATCGCAGTCATGCAACGTGTCGGGCACCAACGCGCCTTGGGGGCCGGGCATATCTCTGGCCTTTGCAGGAGTCAGCCCTGTGGCGCAGTCCCACTGAAGCCCTTTGGTCCGATCTGATGCGGTCATTGCGCGTTCCTTCGTCTCGGCCATGCTGCGAGGCAGCTTAAAGTCTTCAACTAATGGAGCGGAATCTTACCGGACTGCGAAAGGGACGTCCCCCCAAGGCAGTGCCGCGCTATGCCTTTCCCACCCCGAAAAGACATCTTGCCTACACGCTAACGTTGATCGGGGAATCCCGTCAAGCGCGGGGCAGGCATTGTCATGCAGCGCGAAACAGTGCCGTAATTTGGCCGTATTTCTTGGCTGGGTGTTTCGAAACTGGCAAAACGCTTGGAAACATTCACTCATTTTCAGGAGCATTGGAACCGGTCTGTTGAAAAGCTCACGGTTGCCCGATTCGGTAGGGATCTGCGGGCCGTGTAGGTGGCGACCCCATTGTTGCCCTAGGGTTAACAACGCCCCCGGATACCGCTCGGTCAAAATGCGAAACGCCCCGGAAATCCGGGGCGTTCGCGTTGTCTTTTAACAGTCGGTTCAGCGGTTCTCGATATCGACGTAGTCGCGCTTGTCTTCACCGAGGTACAGCTGACGCGGACGGCCAATTTTAAGCTGTGGATCGCTGATCTGTTCTTTCCACTGCGAAATCCAGCCCACGGTCCGCGCAAGCGCGAAGATCGGGGTGAACATCGAGGTGGGGAAGCCCATCGCTTCGAGGATGATGCCCGAGTAGAAATCGACATTCGGGAAGAGCTTCTTCTCCGCGAAATACGGATCCTCCAGCGCCTGTTTTTCGAGTTCCTTGGCAACCTGAAGGATCGGGTTGTTCTCGACCCCCATAAGCTCCAGCACTTCGTCGGCGCTTTCTTTCATCACAGTCGCGCGTGGGTCGTGGTTCTTATAGACGCGGTGGCCAAAGCCCATCAGGCGGAACGGATCGTTCTTGTCCTTGGCGCGGGCGATGAACTCAGGAATGCGGTCAGGCGTGCCGATTTCCTTGAGCATTTCAAGGCAGGCTTGGTTCGCACCGCCGTGTGCGGGACCCCAGAGGCAGGCGATGCCAGCGGCGATACAGGCAAACGGGTTCGCACCCGAGGACGACGCCAGACGCACCGTGGAAGTCGAGGCGTTCTGCTCGTGATCCGCGTGGAGGGTAAAGATCCGGTCCATGGCGCGGCTAAGGATCGGGTTCACCTCATGATCTTCGGCGGGCACGGCAAAGCACATGCGCAGGAAGTTCGACGCATAGTCCAGATCATTGCGCGGATAGATGAAGGGCTGGCCGATGGTGTATTTATAGGCCATCGCCGCAATGGTCGGCATTTTGGCGATCAGGCGGATCGTAGCGACCTCGCGCTGGTGTTCGTCATTGATGTCGGTGCTGTCGTGATAGAAGGCCGACATCGCACCGACCACGCCTACCATGATTGCCATCGGATGCGCATCACGACGGAAACCGCGGAAGAAGTTCATCATCTGTTCGTGCAGCATGGTGTGGTTGGTCACCAAGCACTCGAATTCTTCCAGCGCTTTGGGGCCGGGCAGCTCACCGTAGAGCAACAGATAACATACTTCGAGGTAATGCGACTTCGACGCAAGTTGCTCGATCGGATAGCCCCGGTGCAGCAGAACGCCTTTGTCACCGTCGATGAAAGTGATGGTGCTGTCGCAGGCCGCTGTTGAGGTAAAGCCCGGGTCATAGGTAAAGACACCCGCCTGCGCATAGAGCTTGCGAATGTCGAGCACATCAGGCCCGTCGGTGGGGCTGTGGATCGGCAGATCGTAGCTCTTGTCGTCGATCGTCAGCGTTGCGGTTTTATTGTTATTGGTCATGAAATCCCTTCCCGAATGTAGGCTGCGGAGATGTGCCCCGCCGTCTGGGCCTAGCCCCAAATGAGGCTGTCCCGTTCAGTTATACCTGCCGCCCAAAGAAGTGGTGAACCAAAACTTAGGCCGCGGCGTCTGTCAGTCGGGCAAGGGTTTCATCGCGCCCCAGCACCAACATCATGTCAAAAACCGATGGGGTGACTGCCCTGCCAGCCAAAGCCGCCCGAAGGGGCCCCGCCAGCTTGCCAAATTTGGTGTCATGCGCGGCAGCAAAGCCGTTCAGTACCTCCTCCAGCGTTTCTTTGTTCCAGCTAGCATTTTGCAATTGCGGCGTCAATTCCGACAGTATGCCACGGGATACCGTATCAAGATTCTTTGCGGCCTTCTCATCCGGAGTGATCGGGCGTTCCGCGAGAACAAAATACGCTTTTTCAAGAAGTTCTGGGAATGTCTTCGCGCGATCTTTGAGGCAATACATGGCCTGCTCCAAACCCTCGGCTTGGGGTGCCGTAAGGGCAGATAGGCCAGCGGCCTCCAGATAGGCTTCGATTTCGCGCCGCAGCGCGGCATCATCGGCCTGCGCGATATGTTGACCGCAGAGGTTTTCCAGCTTTTTTAGGTCAAACTGCGCGGGGCTTTTGCGTATCCCGTCAAGGTCGAACCACTCCTGCGCCTGTGCATCGGTAAAGAATTCGTCATCCCCATGGCTCCACCCCAGCCGCGCGAGATAGTTGCGCATCCCCGCCGCCGGATAGCCCATCACCTGATATTCCTGCGCCCCCAAAGCGCCGTGACGTTTCGACAGTTTCTTGCCGTCCGCGCCGTGGATCAGCGGGATATGCGCCCAAACCGGCACGTCCCAGCCCATCGCCTCATAGATCATCATCTGGCGGGCGGCATTGTTGAGGTGGTCATCGCCGCGCACCACATGGGTCACGCCCATATCGTGATCGTCCACCACCACGGCGAGCATATAAACCGGTGTACCGTCCGAGCGCAGCAGGATCATATCGTCGAGCTGGTCGTTGCGGATGGTGACATCGCCTTGCACCTGATCGCGGATCACGGTGGTGCCTTCCAATGGGGCCTTGATCCGGATGACGAAAGGTGCGTCAGGATGGCTCGCCGGATCGGCATCGCGCCAAGGGGAGCGATAGAGCGTGCTGCGCCCCTCGGCCTTGGCCGCCTCGCGGAAGGCGGTGATTTCGTCTTGGGTGGCAAAACACTTATAGGCTTTGCCCGCTGCGAGCAGCTCGTTCGCCACTTCGGCGTGGCGCGGGGCATTCTCAAACTGGCTGACGATCTCGCCGTCGTGGTCAAGGCCCAGCCACGCCATGCCTTTGAGAATCGCTTCGGTCGCCTCGGGAGTGGAGCGCGCCCGGTCGGTGTCTTCGATCCGCAGCAGGAATTTGCCCCCCCGGCCACGCGCATAAAGCCAATTAAACAGAGCGGTACGCGCCCCGCCGATGTGCAGGAACCCGGTGGGAGAAGGGGCGAAGCGGGTCACAACAGGGGCGTTCATGGCGGGGGGCCTTTCGGTCAGAGATATGCTGTTCGGAGCGGCGTTTACCGATTGGTAACCATCCCGCTCCTAGGATTTGATGACTGTCTACCCAGTGCGATCCGCGGGGGCAAGCATGGGCCTTTGGAACCAGTTCAGCGCCATGATGCTGCGCCAGCGGGGGCATCTGTTTGGCTGGGTGCCGGTTTGCCTCGCTTTGGGTATCGGCTGGTACTTTTCGCTGGCGGAGGAGCCGTCTTTGTCGCAGCTATGGGGCGTTGCCCTCGCCGTGGCGGGACTTGCGATAGCATCGAGGCTGTTGCCTGAGGTCACGGCACCCTTTGCCGTGGCCATGGCCGTGGTTTTGCTTGGCCTGCTGCTCGCAGCGCTGCGGGCTCACTTAATGGCTGCGCCGGTGCTCGGTTGGCGCTACTACGGCCCGGTCGAAGGGCGCGTCGTGGCCCTCGACCGCAGCCAGTCGGACGCGCCGCGTGTCACGCTTGATCACGTCCGGTTGGACCGAGTGCCGCCCGGGCGCACCCCGGCGCGGGTGCGGGTATCGTTGCATTCGCCACTTCCTGGGGCAATCGCGCCCAGGCCGGGGATGCAGGTGATGACCACGGCGCATCTGTCGCCACCCTCAGGCCCGGTCGAACCGGGTGGCTTCGATTTTCAACGACATGCTTGGTTCGCCGGACTGGGCGCTGTGGGTTACGCCCGTGTCCCGCTGATGGGGATTGCGGAACCTTCTAAAAGGGATTTCGGGCTCACTTTGTTTCAGTTGCGTATGGCCGCCTCAGCCCGCGTGCGCGAACGTCTTCCCGGCGACATCGGCGGGTTCGCCGCGGCCATCACAACAGGTGACCGCAGCGCCATTTCTCAAGATGCGCTCCAGAACCTCCGCAGCAGCAATCTCGCGCATCTATTGGCAATTTCTGGTCTCCATATGGGGCTGCTGAGCGCGGTGGTCTTCGGAGCGGTCCGCCTGATCTTGGCCCTGCATCCTGTAAGCGCAACACGCTGGCCAAGCCGAAGCATCGCCGCGGGGGCCGCCCTCACCGCAGCCACAGGCTACCTTGCGCTGTCCGGCGGCAATGTCGCGACCGAGCGGGCCTATGTCATGTGCGCCGTCGCATTATGCGCGCTGATGATTGGGCGGCGGGCAATCTCATTGCGCGCCGTGGCCGTGGCGGGGATCATCGTGCTGACCCTGCGCCCCGAAGCGCTTATGGGGCCGGGGTTTCAGATGTCATTCGCCGCAACCACGGCGCTTGTCGCGGTCTTCGGCTGGATGCGCGATTTCGAAGGCGAGGTCATCCCGCGTCACCTCCGCCCGGTCGCCGCTGTGGTGATTTCTTCTGCTGTGGCAGGGTTCGCCACTGCGCCGATCTCAGCCGCGCATTTTAACACAATCGCGCATTACGGATTGGTGGCAAACCTGCTGTCGGTCCCATTGATGGGGCTTTTGGTCATCCCCGCCGCCGTCTTGGCCGCAGTCGCTGCGCCCTTTGGATTGGACGGGATACCGCTATGGGCAATGGGGCTGGGGCTGAGATGGATCCTTTTCGTCGCCGACGTGGTATCCCATTGGCCCGGGGCACGCAGCTTCGTTCCGGGGCCAGGGGGCTGGGTGCTCCCCCTGTTGTCGTTGGGGTTCCTATGGTTGATCCTGTGGCAAGGACGCTTACGCTGGCTGGGCTGCCTTGCGATGTCGCTGTCCTTCATACTCTGGCAAGGGACAGTGCGGCCGGAAGTATTGGTCGCAGAAACCGGAACGCTTGTCGGCGTGATGACCCCAACGGGCCGCGCGCTCAGTAAAGAGAAAGGCGCCGGTTTTGTCGCGCGAAACTGGCTTGAGAACGATGGTGACGGTGCCGATCAGGCCAAGGCGGCTCGGCGCTGGCCAGACAATGAAGTAAGCATCATTCATCTTTCAGGAAAACGGGCCGTCGCCGCATTTACCGGCTGTCAGAGCGGAGAAATCGTGATCGCGTCGGCTAAGGTCGAGGCGGCCCGGAACTGGGGCTGCCCTGTTTTCGATCCTGTTCAACTACGGGAAACCGGCGCGCTGGCGCTGCATAGATCACCCCAAGGATGGCAGATCACCACGGCAAAGGACCGCGCCGGCGCACGTTTGTGGAACAGCAGGCCGCCGCGTCAGTAGGTGCGGATCAACCCAACAAGACGCCCCTGAACCTTCACCTTATCCGAAGGCAGCACGCGGGTCTCATAGGCCGCATTCGCCGCCTCCAACGCGACCGAAGACCCCTGTCGGCGGAAACGTTTTAGCGTCGCCTCTTGATCCTCAACCAAGGCGACCACGATATCGCCATTGTCAGCGACCGATGTCTCACGGATCACCACGATATCGCCATCGTTAATGCCAGCCTCAATCATCGAGTCGCCCCGCACCTCAAGCGCGTAATGCTCTCCCTGACCGGCGATCATGCCACCGGGCACAGTGACGCTGTGGGACACTTGCGAGATCGCCTCAATCGGAACACCGGCGGCGATCCGGCCCATGACGGGCACGTCGAAGGCGTGATGAGATGTAATTGGCTGGGCGGTGGCCGGCGGTGGGGTGTCGGGGCGATCCCCGTCAATCACGCGCGGTGCGAAACCGGGTGCACCGCCTAGGCTCTCAGGCAGTTTCACCACTTCAATCGCCCGGGCGCGATGGGCAAGACGGCGGATGAACCCGCGTTCTTCCAACGCCGTAATCAACCGGTGGATGCCTGATTTTGACCGCAGATCGAGCGCCAATTTCATCTCATCAAAGCTGGGCGGGACGCCATCGCGTTGCGCGCGCTGATGAATGAAAGACAGCAAATCGAGTTGTTTTTTGGTCAGCATCGCACGCCCCCTGAAGCTTTTGTTGGTTTTGTTCTAGGGATGTTCTTGTTTTGTGTCAACCGCAGGTAGGCGTTAAATCAAAATGTACTGCTGTATTTCCCCGGCATTTCGTGCCGGATCCTGCGGCGGACGGATCATCAAAGCATCGGCCTGTGCCAGCACAGACAAAAGGGACGAATCCTGTTGATCATCTGGATAAAGCGCACCGTCTCGGAGGTTGGCCCGCATGTAATGCGCGCGCGGCCCGTTTGCGCCGATCTCGCGTCCGAGGGGGGCACTGTGTAGCGGCGCATGCACATTTGAGAGCCCGAGCATTCGACGCAGCATTGGCAGAACGAAGATCGCCCCGCAAACCATTGCCGAGACTGGATTTCCCGGAAGCCCAATCATCGTAGCACCCGCAATCTTCCCAGCCATGAGCGGCTTGCCCGGGCGCATCGCGACCTTATAAAAGGCCTGTTCCATCCCCAATTCCGCAGCAACCGGGGCGATAAGATCATGATCGCCAACTGATGCGCCACCGATCGTGACGATCAGGTCCGCACCATGGGCTAAAGCGAAGGCTTGTTTAAGCGATGCCACGGTGTCACGGGCGATGGGCAGCATCCGGACTTCGGCGCCAGCGTCTTCTAACATCGCGGCAAGCCCGTAACTGTTGGAGGCGATGATCTGGTCCGGGCCGGGGTCTTCGCCGGGCTGCACCAACTCATCGCCGGTGGCAAGGATCGCGATGATCGGTTTGCGGGTGACGGGCACACTTGCGACGTTCATGGCTGCCAACAGCGCCACATCGGCGGGGCGCAGGCGGCGCGGTGCGGTCAGTTCATCGCCAAGCCTAAAATCACCCCCGGCTGGTCTGATATTGTCTTTCTTATCAATTCGATGCCCAAGAGTAATAAGGTCGCCTCTCCGGGTCACGTCCTCTTGGATCACGACGAAATCTGCGCCATCTGGCACCGGCGCGCCGGTGAAAATGCGGACGGCCTGACCGGCGCGAAGCGTGCCTGCGTATCCATGGCCCGCCGCGGCTTCGCCGACGACCTTGAACATCGCATCGGGCTCGACCTCGGCCCGGCGCAGGGCGTAGCCGTCCATGGAGGACGCGGCGAAGGGCGGCTGGTTACGTTGCGCGGTCACGGGGCGCGATAGCACACGGCCATTGACGGCGCGGAGGGGAACGTCTTCGGACTTTAGGGGCGCTACAAGGTTAAGGACCGCGTCCAACGCCTCATCTACGCTGATCATGTCGCCTCGTAACGGCCTGATTTACCGCCATCTTTTAGAATGACCCTTGTGCCGCCGATCTCCATCGCCTTATCCACGGCCTTTGACATATCATAGACGGTGAGTGCAGCGACCGAGGCTGCCGTAAGGGCTTCCATCTCAACCCCGGTTTGGCCCGTGGTTTTGACTGTCGCAACGATACGAATACCAGGGAGGGAGGCATCGGGGGTCAGCTCGACACTAACTTTGGTGATGGGCAGAGGATGGCAAAGGGGAATCAGATCGGCGGTGCGCTTGGCGGCCATAATGCCAGCAAGCCGCGCGACGCCCAGAACGTCACCCTTCTTCGCGCGTCCTTCGGTAATGATATCAAACGTTTCCGACGCCATCTTGATGTAGCTCTCGGCCTTGGCCACGCGGGAGGTCACGGCCTTATCTGAGACATCGACCATATGCGCGTCGCCTTCAGCATCAAAGTGGGTGAGCGCCATCACATACCTCCGGGGACGAGTGGACTCGCCAACAGATCGCGGGTGGCCTGTTCGACATCTTCCTGCCGCATAAGACTTTCGCCAATCAAGAAACAGCGCGCGCCGTAAATCGCCATATCAGCGAGGTCGGCTGGGGTATAGAGGCCAGATTCGCAGACCAGAATCCGATCAGGCGGAACCGCCTCGGACAGTTGACGTGTCACATCAAGAGAGGTCTCGAAGGTATTGAGATTGCGGTTATTAATACCGATCATACGGCTGGTAAGTTTTTCGGCGCGGGCCAGTTCGGCGGCGTCATGCACTTCGATCAACGCATCCATTCCCCAGTCCTGCGCGGCTTGCTCCAACTCGGCGGCCTGCGCATCAGAGACAGAGGCCATGATGATCAGAATGCAATCCGCGCCAAGGCTGCGCGCTTCGGCGACTTGATAGGGGTCGTAAAGGAAATCCTTGCGCAGCACCGGAAGGTCGCAGGCCGCGCGGGCATCGACCAAAAACTCTTTCGCGCCTTGGAAACTCGGCGTGTCGGTCAAAACCGAAAGGCAGGTTGCGCCGCCTGCGGCATAGGCGCGGGCAAGGTCGGCGGGCTCGAAATCTTCTCGGATCAACCCTTTCGACGGGCTGGCTTTCTTGATCTCGGCGATCAGGCCATAGCCCTCGCGGGAGGCTTCGTGCAAGCGCTGCGCAAAGGGGCGCACGGGCGGTGCTGCACGGGCGGCGGCCTCCATGTCGGCCTGCGATTTTTCGGCCTTGGCAGCGGCGATTTCTTCCAGCTTATAGGCTTTGATTTTTTCCAGAATTGTGGCGGTCATGGCATCCTCACGGGTTTGTCCAATGTATGCCGGGCTTGCCTTGGCGCTGCAACCAGTCATTCACGCGGCTGAAAGGTCGTGATCCGAAGAAGCCGCGCCGGGCGGAGAGCGGCGAGGGGTGCGGCGTCTCGATCTTGAGGTTCTGCACCGGATCAACCTGCGCTGCTGCCTTTTGCGCATGCGCACCCCAGAGCAGATAGGCACGAGGACGATCCGAAAGGCGGGTGAGCACCTGCGTGGTCAGTTTTTGCCAGCCGAGTTTGGCGTGGCCATTCGCGTCGCCCGCAGGTACGGTAAGAACGGTGTTTAACAGCAAGACGCCCTGATCGGTCCAGAACCGCAGATCTGGGTCTTGAGGTGATGCGCCAAGATCGTCATGCAATTCCTTGAAAATATTCACTAATGATCTTGGAATAGGGCGCACGTCCGGTTCCGCTGAGAAGGCATAGCCGTGGGCGTGGCCCGGCGTGGGATAGGGATCTTGACCTAGGATGACGACGTCGACCGCATCGGGGTGGATATGTTCAAGGGCGGCGAAGATCTGGGGTGCGGGAGGGAGAACCTCGCGCGGCTCAGCGGCCAATCTCTCCGCGATGCCGGGCCATTCTTCTGCGAAAAAGGGCAGTTCTGCCCAACACCCAAGCGTGCTGAGGTTCAGGGGCGTCATTTCGCCTGACTGATGCGCGCCACTTTTTCGATCCGGTCCCGCGCAGCACCGCTGTCGATGCTTTCCCGCGCCATTTCGACGCCGGATTTGAGGTCGGTTGCCACATCCGCAACCACCAGCGCGGCCGCGGCGTTTAGCAGAACCGCATCCCGGTAGCCCGATGGCGCGCCGTCCAGCAGCGCTTTGAAATGTTTGGTGTTCTCAGCCGGTTCGCCCCCAGCGATTGCCTCGAATGGATGCACGGGCAGACCCGCGTCTTCGGGGTGCAATTCGCGCAGGTTCACCACGCCATTTTCCAAGGCCGCGACCCAGCTCACGCCGGTGATGGTCAACTCATCCGTGCCGTCGGAGCCGTGAACGAGCCACGCTTTTTCGGAGCCAAGGTGTTTCAGCGTCAGGGCCATCGGCTCGATCAGATTGCGGGTATAGGCGCCGGTCAACTGGCGCTTCACCCCTGCCGGATTGGTGAGCGGGCCCAGGATGTTAAAGATCGTGCGGGTGCCAAGTTCGGACCGGGTCGGCATGACATGGGCGACCGCAGGGTGGTGCATCGGCGCCATCATGAAGCCGATGCCGGCCTCAGCCAATTCCCGCTCCACAACGGCGGGGCCAACCATGACGTTGATCCCAAGCTGCGACAGCGCGTCGGAAGCGCCAGATTTCGAGCTGAGGTTGCGGTTGCCGTGTTTCGCGACGATCGCCCCGGCGCCCGCCGCGACAAAGGCTGCAGCGGTGGATATGTTGAGCGTGCCCTTGCCATCGCCGCCGGTGCCAACGATGTCGATCGCCCCTTCGGGCGCGCGCACGGCGATGCATTTGCTGCGCATGACCTGTGCCGCGGCGGCATATTCGGTGACCGTTTCGCCCCGGGTGCGCAGGGCCATGAGAAAACCGCCGATCTGGCTTGGCGTGGCTTCGCCTTCAAAGAGGATCTCAAAGGCTTCGACAGCTTGTTCCGAGGTCAGCGGCCCATTGGCGGCGGCGTCCAACAGAGGTTTTAACGCAGCGCTCATGCCGGGACTTTCATTTCATTCAGGAAGTTTTGCAGCAGGGCGTGGCCATGCTCGGACCGGATCGATTCCGGGTGGAATTGCACGCCGTGCAGCGGCAATTCGCGGTGTTGCAGGCCCATAATCGTGCCGTCTTCGAGCGAGGCGGTAATCTCAAGGCAATCAGGCAGGCTTGCGCGTTCCACCACCAGCGAGTGATAACGCGTGGCCCCGAAAGGCGAGGGCAGCCCGGCAAAGACACCGCGCCCTTCGTGCTGCATCTGGCCCAGTTTGCCGTGCACGATGTCATCCGCGCGCACGACTTTTCCGCCAAAGGCTTGGCCCAGCGTTTGATGACCAAGGCAGACACCCAAGAGCGGCACCCGCGCTTCGGCAGCGGCATGGGTCAACCCTAGGCAAATCCCCGCTTGGTCAGGATCACAGGGGCCGGGAGACAGCAAGATCCCGGCGGGGTTCATGGACATCGCTTCATCCACGCTAAGCGCATCGTTGCGGTGCACCTGCACATCCGCGCCGAGGCTGCCCAGGTAATGAACCAGATTATAGGTAAAGCTGTCGTAGTTATCGATGAGCAGCAGCACAGGCAGGCATTTCTTTGTATTAGGACTGGAGAAACCACGCCGGGGCGCGGTATAGGTTTTCGCATACATGTTCAGGCTTGAACCCTATCGTCAAGAGTTTGGGGCAAGCCAATTGAGGGATCGCCGGGCTTTCTGGCCGTGGCGCAGACAGCAGGAGTAGCGCAGATGGCACGCGGAATTCTAAGCGGGCTGATTTGGGGCGGTGTGGCCAGCATCGGCGTCGCCGGTGCGGTGTCGCTCATGATGCCCTTGCCGCTGCCGCCGCAGGTGGGCGATGCGCCGGGCTCCGGTCTCGCGCCGGCGCGGGTGAATGTGACCGATGCAGGCGACCAGGGGCGCAGCCGCGATTCCGCGCCGGTGTTGAACGCCCCCGCACCGCGTGCGGATGTCCCGCAGCAAGACAGCCTTGCCGCGCTCGACCCTGACACCCAGACCTCAGCCAGCTTGCCGGAGACGGGCGATGCCGAAGGGCTTAGCACCCCCGCAGCCCCAGAGGGCCAGACCCCGAGGTCTCCCGGTGCGGAAGAGCCAGTGCTGCCGAACCCACAAGCCATGGCGCCCGGCGTGCCGCAGCCCGTAGATGAGCTTTCGATCAGCACCGAACCTGCACAGCCGCCTGCGCCGGATGTGGCCGATATCGAAGGCGCTTTTGACGCCCCGCAGGGCATGGAAGCGCCGGAGGTGGAGGAGGCCGATCCAATCACCTTGCCAGCGGAAGAAGTGTCGGTTGAAGAGGATGCTGTGGAGCCCGCTCCGCAGACGGATGTGGTCGAAACCGCACCTACTGCTGACGCCGAAGCAGACACGCCCGAACCCATGGCGGACACTGAAACCGCCGCAGCAGACACCCCTGTGCCAGAAGATCTGGAGGCCGTAGAAGTCGATCCAGAACCCGCCGATCCCGAGGGCGACAGCCGCCCGGCCATCGGCTCACCGGCAGCTACGCTGACTGACCGCAACACGGGCGTTGTGATCAACCGCCCCGGCGCGACAGCCGTGGCAGAGCCCGGCGAGCCTGACGAGATCTCAGTTGAAGACCCGCGCCCCGTGGTGGTCAATAGCTTCGCTGGTGAGCTGCCCGAGGGCAAGCCGCTGATGAGCGTGGTGCTGATCGACGATGGCACCTCGGTCACCGCAGGGAGTGCTGGCTTGGCCGCGCTGCGCAGCTTTCCCTATCCGCTGAGCTTTGCCGTCGACAGCACTCTGCCAAATGCGGCGGAGCGGGTAAAGATTTACCGCGAAGCCGGGTTTGAGGTCTTGGCGATGGTCGATCTGCCGGAGGGCGCCCAACCCAGCGACGCCGAGACGACCTTTGCCGCCACGCTCGACCGGATCGGTCCGGTGGTGGGTGTACTGGAAGGGACCGAGAGCGGTTTTCAAGGCAGCCGTGCGCTGACCGATCAGGTAACAGATATCCTTGCGCAGTCAGGCCATGGGTTGGTGACACAGGACAAGGGGCTTAACACCATGCCCAAACTGGCGCGGAAAGCGGGCGTGCCTGCGGATCCGGTGTTTCGTGACTTTGACAGCAAGGATCAGACCGCGCGGGTGATCCGCCGTTTTCTGGATCAGGCAGCGTTCAGGGCCGGGCAGGAGGGGGCGGTGATCATGCTGGGCCGCTTGCGGCCCGATACCGTCTCGGCGCTGTTGCTCTGGGGGTTGCAGGACCGGGCCAGTGATGTGACCTTGGTCCCCGTCTCTGCGGTCTTGCTGCGCGAGGAGTGACCCCGCGCAGGTTTAGATGATCTCGTCTTCGTCGAAGAGCGGATCTTCTTCCAACTGGCTGGCCAAATCATCGACCGTTGCCTCCGCCGCGCGGGGGCTAAGCTTGGCAAGGTGAAAGACCGCGTCGCCTTCGTTGACGATGGGCAAGATCGCCCGCCCGATGAGGATCCCCGGCGCATCGGCCAGAAGCTCGGCTTCTTCTTTGCCAAACGGGTCTGACACGATGGCGAGCAGTTCGCCTTCGGCCACCGTCTCACCTTCGGCGCGGAAGGTGCGCAGCAGCCCCCCCGCAGGGGCGCGGAGCCAATGGGATGCGGTGCAGATATAGGGCGCGCTGCGGGCCCGGGCGATGCCCTTTGCGGGCAGCATGTCTTGGCCGCGCATGACCCGCAGGATCCCCGCGAGCCCCGCACGCACGGCCATTTCGTCAAAACGCAGCCCTTCGCCCGCCTCATAAAGCAGGATTGGCGTGCCTTGTTTTGCCGCGACCGCGCGCAAAGAACCGTCCCGCAGGGGTGAGGTCAGCACCACCGGCGCGCCGAAATCCATCGCCATCTTTTGGGTCACCTTGTCGGCGGGCGAGACGCGCACCTGCGGCAGGTTCGTGCGGTGGATCGCCGCCGAATGTAGATCCACACCAAAGTCGCAGCGCAGCACCACCTCTTGCAGGAAAATATGCGCCAGCCGCGCGCCAAGACTGCCAGAAGGCGAGCCGGGGAAGCAGCGGTTCAGGTCGCGGCGGTCGGGCAGGTAGCGTGAGCGGTTGAGAAAACCGAAAGAGTTCACCACCGGCACCACGATCAGCGTGCCACGCAGGGCAGAGAGTTGCGGCGCGCGCAGCAAGCGACGGGTGATCTCAACGCCGATGACCTCATCCCCATGCACGGCGGCAGAGACGAACATCGTCGGCCCCGGGCGTTTTCCGTGGTAGATCTCAAGCGACAGATGCACCGGCGTGTGATCCGGCAGAATCGAGACGGGCAGGTCGACCGCAAGGCTGCTGCCGGGGGCAACGGAATGCCCCGCAATCTGAAAGGGGGCACGGTTCGGCATGGTCAGCTGTTCCCTTTACCGCCAAAGCGCGCGGCATCGGCTGCAGCCCGGCGGATCGCGCCGGATTTATGGACGGTTTCCATGAACTCGGCCTCTGGATCGCTGTCGTAAACGACACCGCCCCCGGCTTGGATGTAGAGCGTTTCGTCCTTCACCACCGCGGTGCGCAGGGCGATGCACATGTCCATGTCGCCGCCCGCGCTGAAATACCCCACGCCGCCGCCGTAGACGCCGCGCTTTTCGGGTTCCAACTCGTCGATAATCTCCATCGCGCGGACCTTGGGCGCGCCCGAGACGGTGCCTGCGGGCATTCCGGCAAAGAATGCGTCGAGCGCATCTTTGCCCTCCTTCAACTCTCCGACCACGTTGGAGACGATGTGCATGACGTGGCTGTAGCGCTCAACAATGAACTCTTCGGTGGGGCGCACGGTGCCGATCTTGGCGACCCGGCCCACATCGTTGCGGCCCAGATCGAGCAGCATGAGGTGCTCGGCCAGTTCTTTCGGATCGCTCAGCAGGTCGGCCTCCAGCGCGCGGTCCTCCTCCGGCGTGGCACCGCGCTTGCGGGTGCCTGCGATGGGGCGAATGGTGACTTCGTTGCCAAAGACCCGCACGAGGATTTCGGGGCTTGCGCCGACCACATGGAAGCCGCCGAAGTTGAAGTAGAACATGAAAGGCGACGGATTGGTGCGCCGCAGGCTGCGGTAGAGCGCGAAGGGCGGTTGCGTGAACCCTTGGGCCCAACGCTGGCTTGGCACCACCTGAAAGATATCGCCCGCCTTGATATAATCGCGCGCCTTTTCCACTGCGTCCTTGTATCCGTCGCGGGTGAAGTTGCTGACCGGCTCCGGCGCGTCTTCAGGCTCTCCTAAATCGCGGGAGGTCTGCGGCATGGCCCGTTCCAGATCGCGCACGGCATCCATCACCCGCTCGGCGGCTTGGGCATAGGCGGCACGGGCCGTCTGACCCTCGGACACCCACGCGGGGGAGACGATGGTGACTTCGCCCTTCACCCCATCCAACACGGCCACGACCGAGGGGCGCATCATTACCGCGTCAGGCAGGCCGAGAGGGTCGGGGTTCACATGGGGCAGATGCTCGACCAGGCGGATCATGTCATAGCCAAGATAGCCAAAGAGACCGGCTGCGGCTTGGGGCAGATCATCGGGCAGGGTGATCCGGGATTCCGCTATGACATCGCGCAGACGGTCCAGCGGATCGCCGGGCATGTCCTCAAAGGCGTCCGCATCGTAGCGAGCGGCGCGATTGAGGGCGGCGGTCTCCCCCCGGCAACGCCAGATCAGGTCGGGCTTCATGCCGATGATCGAATAGCGCCCGCGCACGTCACCGCCGGTGACGGATTCCAGCACAAAGGCATTCTCTGCCGCGCCGGTGAGTTTCAGCATCAAGGACACAGGCGTGTCGAGATCGGCGGCAAGGCGGGTGTAGACGATCTGGTTTTCGCCCGCTTCATAGGCGCGGGCGAAAGTGTCGAAATCCGGGGTCAGGGCCATCAAAACTGCCTATCAGGGAAAGTTCACATGCACGGCACTGACCGCGCGCTGGTCGATCTGAGGATCGGCATCGCGCATCACTGCATTGCTGTAGATATCGAAAAGACCTTGGGCCAGCGCCTGATCCAACTGCTGCGACAGACGGTCCATCAGCGCTTGGGTTTCATCGTTCTCACCCGCCGGGGTCACGGCATCAAGACGCAACACCACCACATGGTCGCCCGCGGGCAACACGGCCACGCCGCCTTCGTCGAGGTCAAAAACTTGATCCATGAAGTTGTCCGGCGTGCCGTCCACATAGGAGCTGCGGGTCATGCCCTCACCCAGCTTGGGCTCAAGACCAGCGGCTTCAAAGCCACCTTCTTTGGCCAGTTCAGTGGTCAGGCTTTCGGCCTTGGCGGTCAGGGCCTCTACGATCTGCGCGTTGCGCCATGCGGTCTGAACCGCGTCGCGGGCCTGTTCGAATGGTTCGGGACGCTCGGGTTTGGTCTCATCCAGGCGCATGGCAAAGATGCCGCCGTCTTCCAACTGGTCGATCTGGGGGAAGGCATCGGCACTCAAGCCAGCCGCAGCCTCGCGGAACGCGCCGTAGGCGGCGATGCCTTCACTGCTTTCTTGGGTCCAGTCGATGGCGCCGAGGTTCATCTTGGTTTCCTTGGCCAGGTCTTCGAGCGTGGCACCCCCTGCGAGACGGTCGTCAATCTCTTGCGCGCGGGCTTCCACGGCGCGGGTCGCACGGGAAATGGCGAGGGTTTCTTCAAGCACCTCACGCGCCTCTTCGAAAGGCACGTTCTGTGCGGGCAAGATGCCGTTCACGCGGAAAAGTGCAGGCCCGAGCGAGCTGGGCAGGGGGCCAACAATCTCGCCGCTCTCGGCGGTAAAGACGGCATCACCAGCCGCGTCGAGATCGGATTTAGCGACATCGCCCATATCCACATCCGCCAGCGCCAGCCCGCGCTCTTCGACCAGCGCTTCAAAGGTGGTGCCGTCAACTTCGAGCGCTGCTGCGGCCTGCGTGGCGGCCTCTTCGTTGGCAAAGACCAAACGTTCAACCAAGCGACGCTCGGGCTGGTCGTATTCATCGCTGCGGGCATCATATTCGGCGCGCAACTCTTCTTCGGGCACTTCAACTTCGTCCAGCAGGTCTTCGGGGCGGAGCCATGCGTAGGTGATGCTTTTGCTGGCGGGCAGCATGAAGTCATCGGTGTTGGCGTCGTAATAGGCCTGAAGCTCTTCTTCTGTCGGTTCAGCGACGGGCGTGTCGAGGTCATCCGCGCTCAGCCGGGCCCAAGTGAAGCTACGCTCTTCGGCAACGTAGTCGACCAGCGTGCGGGCGTAGGTGTTAGGCATTGAGACGCCGCCCAAGATCGCACGTTGCAGCAGGCCGCGCGCGGCCTCTTCGCGGATGGAGGTTTCAAAGGCTGCTTCGCTCATACCGCTCTGCTGGAGGGCGAAACGATAGCCCTCGCGGTCAAAATTGCCGTCGATGCCCTGAAAAGCCGAGATCGCGACGATCTCATCGCGCAGGGTGGCATCGCCGATGGAGATGCCCATCTCGGCGGCTTCGTGATCCAGCGCGCGGTTGCGCACGATGCGTTGCAGCACCGCGCGGTCGAGGCCCATCTCTTGGGCGCGGGCAAAGGGCAGGCTCTCCCCTGTCTGGGCCTCAATAGCACGGATTTCCTGCTGCAACTGGCGGGCGTATTGATCGACTGAAATGGACTTGTCACCCACGCTGCCAATGCTGCGCAGATTGCCACTGAGATTGATCGCGCCAAAGCCGCCCAGACCCAAGATAAGCAGGCCCATCAAGACCCAAACGGCGGTTTTCGATAAGCTGAAGCCTTTTTTGGCCATGACACGGTCCCTCGTTAATTTCGGACCTGTCTATGCGTTGCGTGGCAGGGCTGCAAGCCTGTCGAAAAGCACCTCAAGACCGGCGGCGTCGAGGTTGGCAAAGGCGATGCGCAACTGGCTTTCGCCGCGCGCGTCGCCCTCGGGCTGGAACATCGTGCCGGGCAGGCAGAGCACACCCGCATCGCGCACCAGCTGCGGCGCCAGATCAGCAGAGGAGATGGGGAATGGATGGCGCAAGTAGGCAAAATAGCCACCCAGCCCCAAAAGCTCCCAACCCAGCGGTTCGATCTTTGGCATCAGTGCCGAGATGGCCGCCCGGCGGGCCAGGATTTCTTCGCGTTCGCCCGCGAGCCACGCGCTCAGGTTCTGCATCCCCCAGAGCGCGCCGTGCTGACCGATCTGCGCGGGGCAGATCGCCACAGTGTCGAGGAACTTTTCCACCTCCGCCAGCCGCGCCTTGCTGGCGATCAGCGCGCCGACGCGGTGACCGGTGAGGCGGTAGGCCTTGGAAAAGGAATAGAGGTGTATCAGCGTGTCGTGCCAATCGGGGTCGCTGAACAGCGCGTGGGGCGGGCCGGGGCGGCTGTGAAAGTCGCGGTAGGTCTCGTCGAGGATCAGCGCGATGCCATGGCGGCGAGCCAGATCAAAGAAGTCCTGCACAAGGGCGGCTGGATACTCAACGCCGCCAGGGTTGTTCGGCGTGACAAGGGCAATGGCGCGGGTGCGGGGTGTGATGGAGGCCTCGGCGCGGGCCGGGTCTGGCAGCATGTCCGCTTCGACGGGCAGGGGAACGGCGGTCACGCCGCTCATGTCGAGCCACATCTTGTGGTTAAAGTACCAAGGCGTCGGGATAATCACCTCATCCCCCTCACCGCAAAGCGTAGCGATCGCGGCGGCGAAGGCTTGGTTGCAGCCCGAGGTGATGCAGACCTGTTCGTCGGTCACCACGCCTGCGTATTTCTCAGCCGTTTGCCGTGCCAATTCCGCACGCAGTTCCGGCAGGCCCAACACGGGGCCATAAAGATGCGCCTCATCATTGTTCAGCGTGACGTCGGCCATCGCCCGGCGCAGCCCTTCGGGGGGCGGATCGACGGGGGCGGCTTGGCTCACGTTGATAAGCGGTCGGTCGTTGGTGAATGTCACGCCATCCAGCCAGCGCCGCGCCTCCATCACCGGAGGGAAGAATGTGGTGGCGGTGCGCGAAAGCGGCATAGGTGTATCCGGTCAGGTAAGGGGCAGGGAGGGTGGCCTAGGCCCCCTTAGTCCTTGCCGCGGTAGGGTTCGACGTATTGCAGGGCCATGTCCCACGGGAAGAAAATCCATGTGTCTTGGCTAACACCGGTGATGAAAGTATCAACCTGCGGCTCGCCCTCGGGCTTGGCATAGACGGTGGCGAAATGGGCGTTAGGGTAAAGTTCGCGCACCAGTTCGATGGTCTTGCCGCTGTCGACCAAATCATCAACGATCAGGATGCCGGTGCCGTCATCCATCATCTCTGCATCAGGGGATTTCAGCACCTTCGCCTCACGCCGCTGGTCAGCGGCTCCGCCGCCCGAATGATAGGACATGACCGAGATCGTATCGACCGTGCGGATATCCAACTCACGCGCGACGATCATCGCCGGGGCCATGCCACCGCGCGTAATCGCCACCACGGCACGCCACGCGCCATTGTCGGGGCCAAGCCCATCCAGACGCCATGCCAGTGCACGGCTGTCGCGGTGGATTTGATCCCAAGAAATGTGAAAGCCCTTTTCGTGGGGCAGGCGCGAGGCGTCCTTTTGGGTGCTCATGGTGTTCCTTTGCAGCGGCTGGCGCGGGAACCCGCGCGAGAAGAGATTTGGGGCGCGTTATTCCTTGGACATGTCCGGCGCGTCAACCGCCTTCATGCCGACAACGTGATAGCCCGCGTCGACATGCAGGTTTTCACCCGTAGTGCCACTGCCCAGATCCGACAGCAAGAAGAGGGCGGCCTTGCCCACGTCTTCGGTGGTGACATTGCGGCGCAGGGGCGAGTTGTACTCGTTCCACTTCATGATGTAGCGGAAATCGCCGATGCCGGAGGCGGCTAGCGTTTTGATCGGTCCGGCAGAGATCGCGTTGACGCGGATGCCGTCCTTACCAAGGTCTTCGGCCAAGTATTTGACCGACGCTTCAAGTGCTGCCTTGGCCACACCCATCACATTATAATGCGGCATGACCTTCTCGGCACCGTAGTAGGTCAGCGTCAGGGCGCTGGCACCGGGCGACATCATCTTTTCCGCGCGCTGCATCACCGCAGTGAAGGAATAGACCGAAATATCCATCGACATGGCGAAGTTGCCGCGGCTGGTGTCGACGTAGCGGCCCCGCAGTTCACCCTTGTCGGAAAAGCCGATGGCGTGAACGATGAAATCAAGCCCGTCCCAGCGTTCTTTCAGCCCGTCAAACAGCGCATCGATCGAGGCTTCGTCGCCCACGTCGCAGGGCAGAACGATGTCGCTACCAAGCTGCTCGGCCAAAGGGCCGACGCGTTTCTTAAGCGCATCGCCTTGGTAAGAGAAAGCAAGTTCCGCCCCCGCATCTGCCAGCGCTTTGGCCACGCCCCATGCGATGGATTTGTCATTCGCAAGACCCATGATGAGCCCACGCTTGCCCCGCATCAATTCGTTTCCCATTCCGCCGCCTTGTCTATGTTCCGTTTTGGTTGCCTTGGTCTAGGCGATTGCAGCGCCACCATCAAGACTGCACGCGCGCGTTGCCGCGCGTCATTTTCCATAAGACCGGCAGCTAACTGACGGAAATTGGGTGAGGTTGTCCTTTGAGTTGCCCATCGTTAACAAATGTCTTAGCGAATAACTCAGACTCCGGCATAGAACCGGTCACAGGCTCAAACACTCTAAAAGGGGATGCCAAATGGAGACGCGGACAGGTATCTTTGCAGGGGATGACCCCTTTGCAATCGCGCAACGTTGGCTAACCGAAGCAGAAGCGCGTGAGCCGAATGATCCTAATGCCATCGCGCTGAGCACGGTAGATTCGCAAGGGCTGCCAAACGCACGGATGGTGTTGTTGAAAGAGATCGAGCCGGACGCCTTTGTCTTTTACACCAATTACGAAAGCCAAAAAGCCGAAGAACTGGATGGCACGGGCAAGGCGGCGTTTGTCATGCATTGGAAATCCCTGCGCCGTCAGGTCCGGGTGCGGGGGCTGATCTCACGTGAAGACGGGCCAAAGGCCGATGCCTATTACGCGTCGCGCTCGCTTAAAAGCCGTTTGGGGGCGTGGGCCTCGCGCCAGTCGCAGCCCCTGTCGGGCCGCGGTGCGCTGATGGCTGAAGTGGCCAAGGTGACGGCGCAGCAGGGGGTGAACCCCAAACGCCCGCCGTTCTGGGGCGGCTACCGTATCACACCGCTGGAAATCGAATTCTGGGCGGACGGAGAGTTCCGTCTGCATGACCGCTTCCAATGGCGCCGCGCGGATGCCGCAGCGCCTTGGACCGTCACTCGGCTTAATCCTTGACGGGGCAGCACGATAAACAATGAAAGATGTATCTGAGAACGAAGCGGAACCGGCGGGGATCAAAGATCCCCTTGATGGGGTGGTGAAGTGGTTTGATCCACTTAAAGGTTTCGGATTCGTCGTGGCTGAAACGGGCGGGGCTGACATATTGCTCCACGTCAATGTGCTGCGCAGCTTCGGCCAAAGTTCTGTCGCCGACGGGGCGCGGGTCAAGGTCCGCGTGCAGCAGACCGAGCGCGGCGCGCAGGCGGTTGAAGTCCTGGCCATCGAGCCCCCCAGCGAACTGCCTGCCGCTGTGGTCGATTTCGCGGGGTTTGACCCAGACCAACTTGCCGCCGCCAAGTTTGAGCCTGCCCGCGTGAAATGGTTCGACAAGGCCAAAGGATTCGGATTTGCAAATGTATTCGGCTCCGCGGAAGATGTGTTTCTGCATATCGACGTGCTGCGCCAATCCGGACTTTGTGATTTGCAAACTGGCGAAGCGCTTGCCATGCGGGTGATTGTTGGCGATCGGGGCCATCTGGCTGCAGAGGTAAGCTCATGGGACGCAGTGATAGACGGCTAGGGGGGCTGAAGCATCTGGCAGCGGCGGCGCTCGCCACCCTGTTGCTTGCTGGAACGGCGGCGGCAGAGGTTTGCCGCGCAGATGCCGTGACCCTGCGGGGCGACTGGGGCAAGGCGCGTTTCTCCGTTGAGGTGGCGGATGACACGGCTGAGCGCGCGCAGGGGCTGATGCACCGGCGCTCTCTGCCGCTGAGCGCGGGGATGCTTTTTATCTATGACACGCCCCAGCCGCTTACCTTTTGGATGCGCAATACGCTGATCCCGCTCGATCTGCTTTTCATCGACGCGCAGGGCGTTGTGCAAAAAATTCACCACGCCGCCAAACCGCTGGATGAGACACCGATTCCGGGCGGGGATGATCTGCTCTCGGTCTTGGAGATCAACGGCGGTCTGTCCAAACGTCTGGGCATCATTGAGGGCAGCGAAATCCGCCATCCGGCCTTTGCAAAGAACGATCCAGCCTGGCCTTGCTAAAGACTTCGCCGATTTTGCCACTTTAAGGTCAATCGGGGCTTTTCAATCGGCGGGCTTATGGCTAAAGAAGCCCCAGTCGGAGCGTGGCGCAGCCTGGTAGCGCACCTGTTTTGGGTACAGGGGGTCGGAGGTTCGAATCCTCTCGCTCCGACCACTTTCTTCCAGAGCCGTTTTGGTCGGTCCCAGCCCTTGGTTGGGGCTGCATATGCTGGAACATTCGCATTCTGCACAAGATATAGTGTTGGCCGCCTGTGCTTTGGCAGGTCTCTGCCTTCTCGCAGAAGGAGCGTGTTGATTCTGTCGCGGTTGCAGGCGAGAGCGCGGCGCGCGCAGGCAAGGCGCCTCTTTTTTCGCATGGGTGGTCGGGAGGTATCGTCCGATATCCTTGCTCACACTCCGTGCTGTGGATGAATTTACCAAAATTCCAAGGCCCACCTGCTAACCCTGCCGCGATACATGATTATTTCGATTTCGCCCCGGCCAGCAGCTTGCGGGTATCTCTGGGGATATCCTGAGGCTGAATCACTGCGTGGTCGGCCAGCGCAAACCAGCAGGCATCGGTCAACCGAAAGCGGCAAAATATTTCGTAAAAAAACCGTTGACCAAATAGTCCTATCTACGCCAGTTTGTGGAAGTCAAGAAAAGCGCCACAAGATGTTGTGGTTAACGCAGGCAGGCGCTTTGACAGTGGGACAGGGTATAGAACCAACGTTTTAAGGTTTAGGGTCGTTCGTTATTGCGCGGGCGCCACAAGAAAGATCTGTCTTTGCTGTTTCGAATGAGGGGCGAGGCGGTCTGCCGGGGGCGGATCGGCTTGGGATTTGAAATGCTGGATATGAGGCAGCGACAATGAAAATTGAACGTAATTTCACTAAAGCCGGACAGGACGCCTATGCGGACTTGGACTTTGTCACCACGGTGTCGGAGATTCGCAATCCTGACGGTTCGGTGGTGTTCAAACTCGACAATGTCGAAGTGCCGAAATCCTGGAGCCAAGTAGCAAGTGACGTGATCGCGCAGAAGTATTTCCGCAAAGCAGGCGTGCCAAGCGCCACGCGCCGCATCAAAGAGAAGGGCGTGCCGGAATTCCTGTGGCGCTCGGTCCCGACAGATGACGCGACCATGGGCGGCGAGACGTCTTCGAAGCAGGTGTTCGATCGTCTAGCGGGTGCTTGGGCCTACTGGGGCTGGAAGGGTGGTTATTTCAGCACCGAAGAAGACGCTCAGGCCTACTACGACGAGATGCGCCATATGCTCGCTAGCCAGCGAGCGGCACCGAACTCGCCGCAGTGGTTCAACACCGGCCTGCATTGGGCATACGGCATCGATGGCCCTGCGCAGGGGCACTACTATGTCGACTACAAGACCGGCAAGCTGACCCGGTCCAAATCCTCCTACGAACACCCGCAGCCGCATGCCTGCTTTATCCAATCGGTCGCCGACGATCTGGTGGGCGATGGCGGCATCATGGACCTTTGGGTCCGCGAGGCGCGGCTGTTTAAATACGGTTCAGGCACAGGCACCAACTTTTCATCGCTCCGCGGAGAGGGCGAGAAGCTGTCGGGCGGCGGCAAGTCGTCGGGTTTGATGGGGTTCCTCAAGATCGGGGACCGCGCCGCTGGCGCCATCAAATCCGGCGGCACCACCCGCCGGGCCGCCAAGATGGTGATCGTCGACGCCGACCACCCCGACATTCAAGATTTCATCAATTGGAAGGTGCTCGAAGAGCAGAAGGTCGCGAGCATCGTGGCTGGCTCCAAGATGCACGAGCAAAAGCTGAACCTGCTTTTCGACGCGATCAAAGCATGGGACGGCGTGGCTGAAGATGCCTATGACCCGGCCAAGAACGATCAGTTGAAACAGGCGATCCGCGAAGCCAAAAAGGTCGCGATCCCCGAGACTTATGTCAAGCGGGTACTGGACTACGCCAAGCAGGGCCACACTAGCATCGAATTCCCGACCTATGACACCGATTGGGATTCGGAAGCCTATAACTCGGTTTCCGGCCAGAACTCGAACAACTCGATCCGCGTCACAAATGCGTTTCTGACAGCCGTCGAAAAAGACGCCGACTGGGAGCTTATCAGCCGCACCGAAAATCGGGTGACCAAGACCATCCGGGCGCGTGACCTTTGGGATCAAGTCGGCCACGCCGCGTGGGCCTGCGCCGATCCGGGGATCCAGTACCACGACACCGTGAACGACTGGCACACCTGCCCCGAAGATGGCGCGATCCGTGGCTCGAACCCCTGTTCAGAATATATGTTCCTCGACGATACGGCCTGCAACTTGGCCTCGATGAACCTGCTGACCTTCCTCAAGGATGGCGAGTTTCAGGTTGAAGACTACATGCACGCCAGCCGCCTCTGGACCGTGACGCTGGAGATCAGTGTGATGATGGCGCAGTTCCCCTCCAAGGAAATCGCGCAGCGGTCTTATGACTTCCGCACGCTTGGTCTGGGCTATGCGAACATCGGCGGGTTGCTGATGAACATGGGCTATTCCTATGACAGCGACGAGGGCCGCGCCCTTGGCGGCGCGCTCACCGCGATCATGACTGGTGTGGCCTATGCCACCTCTGCCGAGATGGCGGGTGAATTGGGGGCCTTCCCGGGCTATGCAAAGAACGCCAATCACATGCTGCGGGTCATCCGCAACCACCGCACCGCCGCCTATGGTGAAGCGGATGGGTATGAGCAGCTTTCGGTCAAGCCGGTGCCGCTGGATCACGCCAATTGCCCGCAAGCCGGGTTGGTCGAGATTGCCAAATCCTGCTGGGACGAGGCGCTGAAACTTGGCGAAGCGCATGGCTACCGCAACGCGCAGACCTCTGTCATCGCGCCCACGGGCACCATCGGTCTGGTGATGGACTGCGACACCACGGGGATTGAGCCGGACTTTGCGCTGGTGAAGTTCAAGAAACTTGCGGGTGGTGGCTATTTTAAGATCATCAACCAGTCGGTGCCTGCCGCGCTGGAGAAACTCGGCTACGGGTCGGCTCAGATCGAAGAGATCGTCAGCTATGCCGTGGGCCACGGCACAATCGGCAACGCACCCGCGATCAACCACACCACGCTGGCGGGCCACGGCTTTGGTGCCAACGAGTTGGCCAAGGTCGACGCCGCGCTAAAACAGGCCTTCGACATCCGCTTTGTGTTCAATCAGTGGACGCTGGGAGAGGCCTTCTGCACGCAGGTGCTTGGCATCCCGACCGAGAAGCTGAACGACCCGACCTTTGACCTGCTGCGCTCGCTCGGCTTTAGCAAGGCGGACATCGAAGCGGCCAATGATCACGTTTGCGGCACCATGACGCTGGAAGGCGCGCCGCATCTGAAAGAAGAACATTACGGCATCTTCGACTGCGCCAACCCCTGCGGCAAGAAGGGCAAACGGTACCTGTCGGTTAACAGCCACATCTATATGATGGCAGCCGCGCAGAGCTTCATCTCAGGGGCGATCTCCAAGACGATCAACATGCCGAATGACGCGACCATCGAGGATTGCCAGAAAGCTTATGAGCTAAGCTGGTCTCTCGGGATCAAGGCGAACGCGCTCTACCGTGACGGCTCAAAGCTGAGCCAGCCACTGGCCGCGGCGCTGGTCGAAGACGATGAGGACGCCGCCGAGACACTGGAAAGCGGCACGCCACATGAGAAGGCCGCCGTGCTGGCCGAAAAGATCGTCGAGAAGGTGATCGTTAAGGAGATCATCAAATCCCACCGCGAAAAGATGCCGCAGCGCCGGAAGGGTTATACGCAGAAGGCGAATGTGGGTGGTCATAAAGTCTATCTGCGCACGGGCGAATATGAAGACGGTAAGCTCGGCGAGATTTTCATCGACATGCACAAGGAAGGTGCAGGTTTCCGGGCGATGATGAACAACTTCGCCATCGCGGTCTCGGTCGGCCTTCAATACGGCGTGCCGTTGGAGGAGTTCGTCGATGCCTTCACTTTCACCAAATTCGAGCCCGCGGGCATGGTGCAGGGCAATGACAGCATCAAACAGGCGACCTCGATCCTTGACTACGTGTTCCGCGAACTGGCAGTGTCCTACCTCGACCGGACCGATCTGGCGCATGTGAAGCCTGAAGGCGCGACCTTTGATGATCTGGGCCGGGGTGAGGAAGAGAACCTCGGGAACGTCAGCGAGCTGAGTGAGAAGGCGGCGAATAAGTCACTGGAAGTGCTTAAGCAAATCAGTTCTTCCGGTTACCTGCGCAACCGTCTGCCGCAAGAGCTTGTTGTGCTGCAGGGCGGGCAAGGTGTGGAGGCAAGTGCTGCCGTTCAAACCCTCGCGCCACAGGTCAGCGGCGACTTGGCATTGGCGGTAAATTCCTCCGCTGCCGTCAATTCCGGCGCGGTGAGCCTTGATGCGCGGGCCAAGGCCAAGATGCAGGGTTATGAGGGCGAAGCCTGTGGCGAATGTGGCAACTACACGCTGGTTCGCAACGGCACCTGCATGAAATGCAACACCTGCGGCGGCACCAGCGGCTGCAGTTAAACCAACCCGCCGCGACGTAAGGTGAGGCAATTGTAAAGCGGTCCGAGCTTTCGGACAGGTTTGCAGCCGTTCAAGGGTGTATCGCACATCCTCGACCTGCAAGCCTGTCCGGCGGATCCGATCAAGGCGTGACGCGCACCTTGAAGATAACGCTCCCTTCAGCGCCTGCGGCGTGGGTTCCGCTGCAATCCCACCGCAAGGGGCCCATATATCCCGGCAGGTTAGTGCTCGGGTTTGCAAGATCGCAGATCAGAGAAGGGCTTACGGTTTGCGGTGTAGTCACCGCTTCCGCCAATTGTGTATAGGGCGGCGTTCGGTCGTAAATCACGATGGCCGATGCAATGCGCTGGCTTGGGTTCACCAAGCTGATGCGGTAGACGAGCACATCCCCGGGCGAGGCTTGGTTTGCATAGCCTTCGTCAGTGCCTTGGGTTTCGTTCCGGACTGTTTTCACCAGAACGAGTTGACTGCCACCGACTTCCACTGTCACGCGATCTGTATCGGTTACCACATGCGAAGCCGTGGTGCCGGAAAAGTCAGTCGTGGCTTGCACTTCATAGGTTAAAGCGCTGCCCGGTGGCAGGCCGCCGCCCGCCGAGACCCGTGAGATGAGACAGAGCTCATCGCCCGCTTGAACGGAGATGGGCACTGTCACTGGGGTGTCGGGTGCACCGTCGCAATCGTTATCGATGAAGAGTGCGACCGAGAACGCGCCGACCGACGGCTCGGAGATATTTTCAACGGTAAAGGTTGTGATTGCGGATGAGCTGGCGCGATAGAGGTGGGGGAGAAGGGCAATCTGGCCCGCGCCGATGCGCGCGTCACGGTCTTCACTCAAGGTGGGGAGAGGAATGATCCCTAGGGCAATTCCGCTGTAATCAGTATTGGGCGCGGGGGTAAAGCTGAACGCGCCATCATGGGGATCGCTATTCACCAATCCCGGCAATGATCCCGGTCTCTCGGAAATCGCGCGCCACCCCTCGGACGGGGCCGTGGAGATGGTCAAGCTGCCGGTGTAATCTGGCGCGAGCCGATAGGACCATCGTCCATCGGCGGCAGCTGGTGGACTTGCCAAGAGTGCGCCAGCATCATCCAGCAGCAGAATGCTGCCTGCATTGGTGCCAGCCTCGTCTCCCGTTGCCAACCCATCGTGGGCGACCGCGCCGCGGCCATCGTCGCGGATCAACTGGCCCGAGATTTGGCCGCCCGTGGTTGCGAGGGTGATCGTGACACTCGCTTCGTCGTCGTCGGCAATTCCATCCTGCAAGTCATCCTGTGACAGACCAACGGCGGGATCGCTGTCGAGGTCGGGCAGGGAACTGCTAACAATCTCAACCACGTTTGTGTAGTTGCCACCCGCCGTTACCCGGACACGAATGGTAAGCGTCTCGGTCGCGCCGGGCAGAATTTCATCCACGAACCAAAGCCCTGTGCTTGGATCAAAGTAATCTCCTGTCGGGGGGGCTGTGTCGCTGATATAGGCAAAACCCGCGGGGATGTTTTCGATCACTTTAACCCCGGAAGGCGAGCCGGGGCCGTCGTTTGTCACACTGATCACCCAGTCGATAATATCGCCTTCGACGGCGGTGGTGACCGGTGAGGTGGTGCCCGCCTGAAAGGCTTCTTTGGTGATCGAGAGATCGGAAAACTGCGGATCAAACCCAAAGTCGTATGCCACGGTAAATGCACCGGAATCCGCCCTTACACCGACGAGGGGGTTAGACGTACCGATTTGCGCACCGGGGGGCAGGTCTGCATCATTGACGTCCACCTCTACCCGGTAGGTGGCACCCGCGGGCAAACCAACGAAAGCATAGGTTCCGTCGGGTTCGGTATCGACAGTTCTGATGAAGCTATCATCGTCCAGATCATTTGGCGTCGCATTATCTGAGTAAAGATCCACCCGGATTCCGCCCGCCAAGTTCTTCTCTGTTCCGTCCTTTATGTCCGATCCGTCTTGGTCGACATAGATATTGCCCCCCAGACCGGAGAGAACGAAAGGTGTCCCGCCGCGACACGAGGTGCCATCGCTGAAACCGCCCTCGTCCGTCCCTGTTGCCAGTCTTAGCCTGTTGCCGCTTGAGGTATCGATTAGGTAAATTGAGTTCGAGTTTTCCTCGTAAGCGTACATCTGGCCGTTCTCGTCAAAGAAAACCGCGGACCAGATACCAGTGTAAACTGCGGGACCAAACTCCACCACTGTGGTGAAACCAGCGAGACCATTGTTCGCGAAGGCGCGAAATAGTCTGCCCGTGTCTTCGTTGATCCCGTAAATAAACCCATCCAACGGATTTACAGCAAAATCGGACACGGTTACAGCTTGGGATAGGATTAACTGTCCGGCGTCGACCGGGTTGTTGGGATCGGCCAGATCCAACAATTGCCAAGTCACGTCGTCTGCCTCATATACCAAGATGCCGTTGGGTAAGATATCGCCAGCATCTTCGGCCTGCTCGGCGCTGCCCGGGAATGTCAGCATCTCGGTAAAGTTCCCGATCCCGTCCACCCGCCAAAGCTCGTCTTTGCCGGGGCGAACCCCGTAGATATAGCCATCAAGCTCATTGTATCCCCAGCCGGCCTCTATCCGACGCGGCGCTGTGCCGAGAGATTGCAGCGACATGGAATAGCCCGATCCGGTGTCGCTAAAGCGCAGCTTACGCAATTGCGTAGGGTCGTCAGACAGCAAGTATAGGCCGCTGTCACATGAGACCGGAGGAACGTCGCCAGAAACAGTCAGCATGTAATCCTCAACCTCCCCGTCAAGTGCCACGGGGACCACGCCTTCGGTGGTCGACCATCGGAACCGGGCGAAGGTCGGCGTGAGCACGGAACCACCGGGAACGCTCACGTCAAACCGGATTTCGCCGTTGAGCGTGCCATCCTTATCTCCGGCACTGCCATCTTGAAGGTCTGAGGCGATCTGTTCCGCAGCGCCGAAGACACCGTTTCCGTTAAAGTCTATCCACGCCTGAAGATAGGCCACACCACCCGTTAGGCCGCCGACACCGCCGGTCACCTCGTTCACAAAGACGGTTATTTCGTTCGTGCCGCCCGCATAGAGTTGCGGCAGGGTGACACCATCTTCGTCGTCATTCCCGTCCAGATCATCTCCCAACGCATCGGGGCTTGCCTGCGAGGCCGCCTCGGGGTCGGGGGAGATTGCCCCCAGATAGGTGCCTGCGATGCCGGTTTCTGCGATAATGTGCAAAGGATCTCCATAGCTTGCCGGCGCGTCACCGCGATCGACCAGAGGGGCCGCAGCGATATTGATGGGGTAATCTTCGACTTCGCCATCTAGGAAGACATCCGCCACGCCGACGACCGGGGTTGTAGACCACCGGAAGCGGGCAAAGGTCTGGTCCAATACCGCATCACCGGGCACGATCACGTCGAACTGGATCAGGCCATCGCCCGCGACCTGATCCCCGCCCGTGCCGTCGTCTTGCAAATCACGCGCGATTTCTTCTGCGGTGGCGACGGCCATGACATCATTACCGTCGTAGTCGATCCAAGCGGTTAGGAAGCCACCATCGCCTTGCACACGCGCTTCTATCGTTGCGATAAACCCCTGAATGAGCGGGGGAATGGTGATGCCGTCGTCATTGTCCGAGCCCGCATCATCGGCGTTGCCGGGACCTGCGTCGCTCGTGACAGCGTCGCCTAAATAGACCCGTGGTTCTTGCGCCAGCGTATGGAGGGCATCTCCATAGATCGACGGGGCATCGGTGAAATCGGCACAGGCCTGGATGTCCGTCAGCTGAAGTGATCCGGCGAAATTCCCGCTATTATTCTTGCGTGTCCCATGATCGATCACAATCCGGTCGATCGGGGCACCAAACCCAACTTCCACGGCAAAGTTTTCCGGCAGGGCGGCTGTGGAGAATGTGCTGTTTCGCTCTGCCAAGACGGAACCATCGGCATTAGCCAGTCGCAGCATTGGCGCAGACAGCGGGCCGTCGGCGATGGCTGGCTGCGCGCGGACACCGTTACGTTCGCCGTAAATCGTTACGGATTCGTCGAGATCCAGGCTCGTGATATAGACATGGACCGAGTTCATCGGTGTATCAAAATCGACGTTCAATGTAGCATATTGCTGTGTCAAAACGGGATTGCCGCCATACCCGGCGGAATAGAGTTCATTCGAGGTTCCGATCGCGGCTGCTCGGCCGAAGGTCGCATCGGCGTTTGCGGCCACAGTGAGTGAACCGCCCACGCCGTAGCGGGTAAAAGCTGATGTCGCGCCGAGTGTTGCAGGACTGTCAGATGCCCAGTCGACAACCGAAAACCGCGTTCCAGAGCAGGTCGGAAGCGTATCGGCTGGCACGGCGGTAACGTTCACGCTGACGCTATCGGTATCGGCACCACCTTCGTCACTAGAGTTTGCTGCATCGGCAGTGATGCTGCCCCCCGCCGCCGTCGAGACATAGGCATCAAACTCGATGGCGCCGCTTCCAAGTCCGTTCAGGCTGGGAACAGGAAGCAGCGAGAAAGTGCCGTTTGTCGGGGCGGTAGCAGGGCGGATATCCGCGCCAGAGATCACCTGAAAATTCGTTGTACCAGAGATTTCCGGTGGCAGCGTTACCGAGGTTTGCACATTGGTCATAGGGCTTAGTGACGTATTCACATAGCTGACGCGGTAGGTCAGCGTGGCCCCTTGCGGGATATCGCCGCCCGAGTAGGGTGTCCCGTTGACTGCTGAAATAGAGATCGAGACAAAGAGGTCTTCAGGCCCCGCAGGAGAAACGGCAGAAGTGCCCGCGACCCAATAGCGCCAAGGGTTATCGTTCCCGGCGGCCGCCCCTTCGGCGGAGTCGCCGCCATGGCCCTCAGCGTTGAAATATCCGATATTAGCCGGGTCGCTGACCTTTACTTCCATGACGGCATAGAAGGTCTCTCCCTGCGCGATCCCCCCAAAGGCGTAGCGCACTGCATTTGTGTCGCTTGGCAGGGAAGCGACGCTGCTATTCAGGTTAAATCCAGCCGCAGTTTCGGTGCAGGCTTCGTAGGAGTTAACACCCGGATCCAATGTGTCAGGAAAGACCGAACCGGCACCATTGGCTGGCCCGTCGGGGCCCGCAAGAAGGGGATCATCCGCTTCGCACGACCCGGGATAGCTGATCCGGTTCCAAGGGCCCGTGGTGCCGTAACGATCCCAATCGGAACCTGAATCCGGGCCTGCCACAGGGCTGCCTGCACGAAAGGGTGTCGCACCGCGACCGCCGGTGATCGAGGTTTCTTCCTGCGTTGAGAAACCATTCGGATCGATTGTCCCCCCTGAACCGAAGGCGTTAATCTGAACCGCGTCCCACTTGTTGTGGACGCGTGCCGTGCCGGTGCCCCCCACGCTGCCCCACGGGCTGCCGTTCGTGGGATTGATGAGGTATCCATTCTCCAACGTCGCGATGTCAGAACCGTTCGCGAACAGGGCTGTGTCCGGACGTGTCGAGTAGAAAATGCCAGTATCCCCATAGATATAGGCAAGCCCAGCGTTGCAATTGGCGATGGAAAAACCTGCCGCTTGGCATTGGGTCGTTTCCGAGGGCGACCATCCGTTGGGGGAGATATCAAAGGTCTGTTGGCCCTTCGGACCCCAACCCTTCGATACGCCAGAGCCGGTGGACGCACGGGCAGGGCGGGCGTCACGGGGCGCCCCGGTCGCATCTGTGATATAGGCGGAGGTGACCTCGCTTCCCGCAGGAACATAGAGCGTCGCATATCCCCCCGGGCCGTCGATCGTCCCTTCGGCGATGACTGGAAAATCGGCAATGACGGCAACGGTATCACCGGCTGAAATCGGCGGCAGCCCCGCCGCGACCCTGTCCGCAATCTGCTGGCGGCTGGCATCGGTCAGTGAGATGCCGCCACCGCCCAGCCACGCACCATGGGACAGCACCATGGTCGAGAAACATAGCCAAAAGAATGCCCCCAAAACGGCCTTGGCACTCCTGCGAAAAAACTTAAAGAATATCATGACTTACTCTCAATTTATCCCGCTTCAGGCTTTCACTGGGCAACATTCGCGTCAATCTGGGCAGGTGGATGGCGGGCATGCGCTTTCGGATAGGTCAGCTAGGCTTTGGTGACATGTCTTAACCTCGCAGGGTTAACTATGTATTGAAGGGCGATTGCACCGGAGGTTCACGTCAGCAGGATGTCGGGGGCGTAATCTTGGGCCAGCGTAATGCGCCGACGGTATAAGGAGGTCTGAGTTTGCGGATCGTTTTAGATGCCGGGCCTTCACCTCATGGCGCGTGAAGCAAAACCAGCGTTAACCAAAATTAAACCAGTCTCTCCCTATCAAAGACAAGAAAGGGAGTATTTGATGAAACGTCTTATTATATTGGGATTTCTCACCGGATCATTGGCGGGTTGTGTCGAACCTCCGGCCTCGCCCATGGAAGCCGCGGCGCGCAGAGCGGCGGCGGCGGAATTAACGGCCAAACAATGTGCGGGCTTTGCGGGCGGCTATGAAAGCGTGCGAAAGCTGCGCCATGATGCGAACCAGAACATCGCCACTGCGCGGCGGCTTGGGGCGACGGATGCGACGATTGCGAAGGCCCGTGCAGATGTGCGCATGGCCTTTGACATGCAGGTCGCTTTCTCTACCCCGCAGCAGGCCTGTAATGTGATCGTGGGCGAACTGGCTTGGGCCACGGGGTAGGTGGTTTTAGCGATGCGCCACATCAAGCCAGATCGGCAGATGATCTGACGCACGACGGGTCTGCGACGTCTCTACCACGCCGCCCTGCCGCACGGTGAGATGCTGGTCCAGCGCAATGCGGTCAAGAAACGCAACGGGTATGCGCGCGTGATAGCTTTTGCCCGGCGCGTGGATGGTAAAACGTTTTGCCAAGCGGCCAAGCCCGACCTTTTGCGACCATTCGTTGAGGTCACCGGCGATCAGGGTCGGGCAGGCGGCGCAGGCGTCAAGATGGGCGATCATCGCGCTGAGCTGCTCTTTGCGCGACGGGCGCAGCAGGCCGAGATGCGAGGCGATCACCCGCAATTGCCGCGCCCCCAAATGAAGATCGGCCACCATCGCGCCGCGCGGCTCCACCCCCGGCAGGGTCAGATGCGCCACCCGGTCAATCTTGGCAGAGGGACGCACTAGAACGGCGTTGCCGTGCCAGCCAATGCTGACATTGCTCGGCGTGGGCACGGGCCGCATACCCGTGACCTCCTCTACCCGATCTAAGGGCAGGGCCGAGGGACGCGGGGCGCGGCGGCGGTCGGCCTCTTGTAGCACCACCACATCCGCATGCAGGCTGCGGATGATGCGCATGATCCGCTCAGGGTCGCGGCGGCGGTCGGTGCCCATGGCCTTGCGGATGTTATAGCTGACAATGCGCAGCGATTGCGGGGCAACGGCGGGGATCATAGGACAGGTGCTCCCAAACGGAACAGCCCCTCGGCCACCTTGCGGATCATCCCGGTGGGCGGCTTTTCCATGGCGCAATGCTCTGACAGATGCTCGAACCAGTCATGCAATTTGGCGACCGAGGCGGCGTCATAGACAAAGAGCGTCACTTCGAAGTTCAACAGCATGCTGCGCACGTCGAAATTAGCGGTGCCGACCAGGCCCATGTCGTCGATGATCCCGGCTTTGGCGTGGATCATGCCCGGTTGATAGTAAAGCACGTGGCCCCCGGCCTCATGCAAATCACGCAGGTAGGCACCGCGGGCGAAATCCGCGAGCCGCTGGTTGGAGCGTTCGGGCACCAGCACGCGTACATCGACGCCACGTCGGGCCGCCGTGGTAAGCGCCGCGCCAAGCGCTTCGGTGGGCACAAAATAGGGGGTGACCAGCCAGATGCGCGCCTCGGCCAGATGCAGCGCGCGGATCAACCCGTCGTGCAGCGGATCTTCGGCAATGTCTGGGCCGGAGGGGACCAATTGCACCGTTGCCGTCCCGCCCGTGTCGGCGGCGACGGAAGGCGCAGGCTCCAGCGTCTCACCACTCGCCACTTCCCAATCCGAGCGAAAGACATCGCCAAAGCTTTGCACCGCGCGTCCTTCAAGCAAATAGGCCAGATCGGTCCATCCGTCCTCCCGCGCAACGGGGCCGAGATAATGCGCGCCGATGTTCATTCCCCCCGAAAACACGCGGGCATCATCCGCGATAATCATCTTGCGGTGGTTGCGCAGGTTCAGGTGGCCAGAGCCGGGCACCTGCAGCAGCGGGGAGTAAAACCGCACCTCACCTCCCGCTTTGCGCAGACGGCGCAGGGCGGCAGCCGGGCCGCGAAAGGTGCCAAGACGGTCCATCAACAGGCGCACTTTCACACCAGCTTTGGCCCGTTCGGTCAGCGCGTCGACGAAGATGCGCCCGGTCTCGTCATTGGCGACGATGTAAAAGAGCACGTCGAGATGCTTCTCAGCCCCTTGGATCAGGGCCATCACCGCCTCATGCGCCGCTGTCGGATCGCCCAAGAGCCGCAGGTCTTGGCCATGGGCAGCCGCGGGCAGACCGAAATACTGCATCGTCGCGTCCAGCGTATGCACCGGGCGGGGCGGTGGGCCGCCGGTGTCGCCCTTCAGAAAATGCACCGGAGAGTAGCGCGAGGACTGCTTGCGAAAGCCGAGCCCCAAAAACAGCGGCACCGCGACCCAAGGCAGAACGATGATGAACAAGAGCCAAGCCGCCGTCGATTGCGGAGTGCGGCGCTGTTGCAAGATGACGATCGCCGCAAGCAGCGTCAGGATCACGATGATGACGATTTCCAGATGGGTGGTGATCCAAGACATAGGCTGTGGCTTGCTCCCTTTTGCTGCCAAGACAAGGAGATAACCCTTTCCACCTTAACAGCAAGCCTTGCCCCACCGATGGCTATGCAAATGCTAAATCAGCTCTCTGACGGAAGCATCTGCACCCAAGCCCATCTCCTCTCGCAACCGCGCGCGGGCACGGGCAAGCCGCGACATAACGGTGCCAAGCGGCAGGCCGGTTTGTGCTGCCAAAGCACGCGGGCTGCTCTCTCCGTCATGGACCAATCGCATCAGACGCTGCTGGTCGGGCGGAAGCCGGTTGATGGCCTCACGCAGATCGGCACAGGCCAGCCGGGCAGGGGCGGCGGGTGGCGTGAGGGCCATGTTCTCTTCCAATTCCTCGGTCTCGCGCCTTTGCCTCCAGCCTTGGCGGGCGAGGTTGTGCAAGGTGATCATCGCATAGCGGTCGGGCGCATCAATCACCGTGCCGTCCCGCAGCGTTTGCATCAGCCGCATGGCGGTTTCCTGCAAAAGGTCCTCTGCCTCTTCAACTGAATTGGAAAGCCGCCGGGCGCGGGTGCGTAATCTAACCCAAAGGGCGGAATGCGGGTCGGTTAGCTCTGTCGTCATCTCTGCCTCTTCTTCTCGTTTTGAAGGCAAGATGCTGATTTTTTCCAACACAACCAGTGCGCGAAATCCGCCGATGATCTGTACCGGGGCTTTTTGGGCGAGGGGCCGCTTAACCTAGCATCTGCGATCGGCAGACCCCCGCGCGGTGCAGTGTGCTGCCGAACGCAAAAGGGGTCTTGGGCATCTAACCTTATGAAGGCGCCCAAGGCCTTCGCATAACTAACCTGAACGGAGTATCAAAATGACACGACTGACCAAGATCGCCGCCCTTCTTTCTGCCGCGCTTGCGGTTCCGTCCTTCGCTTTGGCCAATACGATGGAAATTGACACCAATGGCGACGGGCTCTTGAGCATCGCGGAATTGCAGATGGTCTACCCCGAGATAACCGGAGAGCAGTTTTCGGTCATGGATTTGAACGCCGACGGCGGTTTGGATGCGGCGGAGGTTCAAGGTGCGGGTGAGGCGGGCATGTTGCCGACAGCGCCAACGGAAGAATGACCTGTTGCGGTAAACAATAGCAGGGACGTCCCAACTTCCCCTATGTGTCCTTTAAGGGTTCGGATCGAAAGGTTTGGACCCTTTTTCATTGGCGGGTGTTTCACTGGTGAGCGTCTCGGGATGTGAAGGGCCATGGTTGCCTAATTGTCAGAAAAATGTGGTGCATAATCAATATTGCAGTTGCAAGTTGCTGACAGATATACGTTTTTCCGGCCATCCCGCGCCTGTTCATTGTAGTTGATACATAACTTAAGCGGGGCTTGGCCTACCTTCTGTTGCAAATGTGCGACAATCAGCGCATCGCAAATCTGTGAAGTGCTTTTCCTGAAACTGAATACTAGATGAGGCGTTGCTTGAGTGACCCTGCGGCGAGGATCGCAGGTCACCTGTATTTAAGGAGCAGAACATGAAACGCACGACAACAATCGCCAGCATCGCCCTGATCGCATCCAGCGCATTCGCTGGTGTAGCCGCAGCAGGCTCGCTGGAAGACACCACCGTTGAAGCACCGGTTTTCACACCAGCACCGACACCTGTGGCCGTCGATGGCAGCTGGACAGGTTTCTACACTGGTCTTCAGGTTGGCCAGACCGACATCGACAGCGACAGCGGCGCGCTTGACGGTGACGACACATCCTACGGTTTCCACGCCGGTTACGACTATGACTTCGGTAAGTTCGTATTGGGTGGTGAACTCGATTATGACAAAACCGACATCGATCTGGGCGGCGGCGCAGGCGACGTAGATTCCGTAGCCCGTGCAAAGGTCAAAGCCGGCTACGACTTCGGCAACACCTTGGTCTACGCAACAGCCGGTGCAGCGCGTGCCGACACAAGCGTTGGTG
Source organism: Sulfitobacter sp. W027 (assembly GCF_025143985.1). Taxonomy (NCBI): domain Bacteria; kingdom Pseudomonadati; phylum Pseudomonadota; class Alphaproteobacteria; order Rhodobacterales; family Roseobacteraceae; genus Sulfitobacter; species Sulfitobacter sp. W027. Next base: position 1,748,905 of record NZ_CP083564.1, on the reverse strand, counting down.
ACGAAACTGGTCCCTTCGCCGGTCTGGGTGTCACATATAAAGTGACTGACCGTTACACAGTCGGTGGCGAAGTTCTGCAGCACAAATTTGATGACGTAGGCGGAACAGGCGACGATCTGGACGCGACTACGATCTCGCTGCGCGGCTCCATGCGCTTCTAATCTGTCTTGGCGAGATCTCTCGCTTGGATAGTTGGACCGGCTTCCGAAAGGAGGCCGGTCTTTTTTTATCCGGTCAAGCCGCATCGCCGACACTTACATCCGCTGTTCGCATACCAATCGCAGACCGTTTAGAGCTTAGCCAGCAAAGGGCTTGGCGCAGAGCGGCAGGCTTGCTAGAAGCCTCTCATGAACACCGCAACGCTCATTATTTGCTGCATTACCCGCTGAGACATTCTCGCGGGCCGCTGTTCACGTCATTCCCATTTTGACAAAACTATGCCAAGCCCGCGCTACACCCGCGCAAGGACGCCTATCCATGACCCGTGACCTGACGATCAAGCTGCACAACACCGCCACTCGCAAGAAAGAGGATTTCACGCCGATTGATGCGCAGAATGTGCGGATGTATGTCTGCGGCCCCACTGTCTATGACCGGGCGCATCTGGGCAACGCGCGGCCCGTGATCGTATTCGATGTGCTCTACCGGTTGCTGCGCCACGTTTATGGGCCGCGGCATGTCACTTACGTGCGCAATTTCACCGACGTAGATGACAAGATTAACGCTCGCGCCGCTGCAAGCGGGCGCAGCATTGGTGAGATCACCGCCGAGACGACGCAGTGGTATCTCGACGATATGGCCGCCGTCGGTGCGCTGGAGCCTGATCACATGCCCCGCGCCACGCAATACATCCCGCAAATGGTCGCGATGATCCGCGGGCTGATCGACGAAAGTTATGCCTATGAGGCCGAGGGCCATGTGTTGTTTCGGGTACGCAAATACACCGAATACGGCGCGCTTTCGGGTCGGTCTGTCGATGATATGATCGCCGGTGCGCGGGTCGAGGTGGCGCCCTACAAAGAAGACCCGATGGATTTCGTGCTCTGGAAACCTTCGGACGCAGGCACATCGGGGTGGGAGTCTCCTTGGGGGCAAGGCCGTCCGGGATGGCATATTGAATGCTCGGCCATGGCCCATGATCTGTTGGGCGCGCGGTTCGACATTCACGGAGGCGGGATCGACCTGCAATTCCCGCATCATGAGAATGAGATCGCTCAGTCAAAATGCGCAGGCCACGGTTTTGCCAACTACTGGCTGCACAATGAGATGTTGCAGGTTGAGGGCAAAAAGATGTCCAAATCCTTAGGCAATTTCTTTACCGTACGCGATCTGCTGGACCAAGGTGTGCAGGGCGAGGTGATCCGTTTCGTGATGCTTTCGACCCATTACCGCAAGCCGATGGACTGGACCGTGAAGAAGCGCGAGGAGGCCGAAAAGACCCTGCGCAAATGGTATCTTCAGGCGGCGGAGGTGGAGGCTGCGACACCTAGTCCGGAACTGCTGGCGCTCTTGGCAGATGACCTCAACACCCATGGGGCGCTCACCGAATGCCACCGTCTGTCAAACGCGAACGATACGGCGGGCCTGCGCGGGGCGTTGATGCTTCTGGGATTGATGGGCGACCTGATCCCAGAATGGGCTGCGGTGCAGGCGCTGGACCTCAGCGACATCGAGGCCTTCCTCAGCGACGCGCGTGCCACGGCGATGGAGACGAAGAACTTTGCCGAGGTGGACCGGATCAAATCGGCGCTGACCTCCGCGGGCATCGAAGTGCAGATGAGCAAAGACGGCGTGAAGCTAACCCCACCGCCGGGTTTCGACCGGAGCCAGTTGGAGGGGATGTTGTGACCTGCGAACGCCTCACCCTCTACGACACTACTTTGCGTGATGGGCAGCAGACCCAGGGCGTGCAGTTCTCCACCGATGAAAAGCGCCAGATCGCCGAGGCGCTCGACACGCTCGGGGTAGACTATATCGAAGGCGGCTGGCCCGGTGCCAACCCCACCGACAGCGCCTTTTTCGAGGCCGCTCCGCAGACGAAGGCACGCCTCACTGCCTTTGGCATGACGAAACGTGCAGGCATGTCGGCCGAGAATGACGACGTGCTGGCCGCCGTGCTCAACGCCGGGACGCAATCGGTCTGTATCGTCGGCAAGACCCATGATTTTCATGTCAAAACCGCCCTTGGCATTACGCTGGAAGAAAACACCGACAACATCGTTAAGTCCGTCGCGCATCTCGTCGCACAGGGGCGCGAGGCGTTGTTTGACGCAGAGCACTTCTTTGACGGCTATAAGGCGAACCCGGACTACGCGCTTGAGGCGATCCGCTCGGCCTATGACGCAGGTGCGCGCTGGATCGTTCTCTGCGACACCAATGGCGGCACGCTGCCCGCTGAGATCGGCGAAATCACAAAGGCCGTGATCGCCGCGGGCATCCCGGGCGACCGGCTGGGCATCCACACCCATGACGACACTGAAAACGCCGTGGCCTGCACGCTGGCAGCCGTCGGCGCGGGCGCGCGGCAGATCCAAGGCACGCTTAACGGGTTGGGGGAGCGTTGCGGCAATGCCAACCTGACCACGCTGATCCCCATCTTACTGCTGAAAGAACCATACGCCAGCCAGTTCGAGATTGGCGTCACCCGCGCCGCGCTAAAAGGGTTGACGCGGATCAGTCGAATGCTCGACGAGATCCTCAACCGGGTGCCGATGAAACAGGCGGGCTTCGTGGGGTCATCGGCTTTCGCGCATAAGGCCGGGCTCCATGCCAGCGCCATTGCCAAAGACCCCAGCACCTATGAGCATATCGACCCCGCCTTGGTCGGCAATACCCGCATCATCCCGATGTCGAACCAAGCCGGACAGTCCAACCTGCGCAAACGGCTGAGTGATGCTGGTCTGGCCGTGGCCAAGGGCGATCCGGCGCTTGGACAGATCCTAGAGGAAGTGAAGGACCGTGAGGCGCAGGGCTATGCCTATGACACAGCGCAGGCGAGTTTCGAGCTGCTCGCGCGGGAGGTAATGGGCCAATTGCCGCATCTTTTCGAAGTCGAACGCTACCGCGTCACCGTCGAACGCCGCCGGAACACCAAAGGTCGCATGGTCAGCCTGTCGGAGGCGGTCGTGGTGGTCGAAGTCGATGGCGAAAAGCGTTTGTCGGTTTCGGAATCGCTCGACGCGGATGGCTCGGATCGTGGCCCGGTCAACGCGCTGTCCAAGGCGCTGGCCAAGGACTTGGGCAAATACAGCAGCCTTCTGGACGACATGCGATTGGTTGACTTCAAAGTGCGCATCACCCAAGGCGGCACCGAAGCCACCACCCGCGTCATCATCGACAGCGAAGACGGGCAGGGGCGGCGCTGGTCCACGGTGGGCGTCAGCGCCAACATACTCGACGCCTCCTTCGAGGCCCTGCTAGATGCGATACGTTGGAAATTGATCCGGGACCGCGCCCAATGACAGACGATATGACCGCCTTTTTCACCCTGCACCGCGACCTGCCACGCGAAGGGCCGGGAGAGTCTGCCGACGTCAACTGGGTCGTGGAGCAGGTCGACTTGCCCGCACGTGCCGAGATCGCGGATGTGGCCTGTGGCCCCGGCAGTGACATCGGCGCACTCCGCGCGGCGATCCCGCAGGGGCATGTCACCGCTCTCGATAAAACCGCGCATTTTGTCGACACCGCGCGGGGTCGTTTCGTGGCGGATGGCAATGTCACCCTGTTGCGCGCCGATATGGCCGCCATCGCCAATGAATATGATCTCATCTGGTGCGCAGGTGCGGTCTATTTCCTTGGCGTGACCGAAGCGCTGACCCGCTGGCGCAAATCCCTGCGCGCGGGTGGTGTGGTGGCCTTCTCCGAGCCATGCTGGCTGACCGATGCCCCCTCGGACGAAGCCCGTGCGCAATGGGCCGACTTTCCGGCGATGAGCGACGCGGACGGCATCGCCGACCAGGTCCGCGCGGCAGGGTATGAGGTCGTGGCCACCCGCGTTCTGTCGGATGAGGCATGGGAAAATTACTACACCCCGCTGGAGGCCCGCGTCGAAAAGCTGCGCCCCGGCGCAGACGAAGAATTGACGAACATGCTTGATGCCACTGAGGCCGAAATCGCCTGCTGGCGCGCGCATCGGGATGAGTTTGGCTACCTGCTGACGGTGGCCCGCCCCGTATGACTTTCGACGCCGACCTAAACGCCTGCGCCGCCATGGTAGAGCGCGCCGATCCTTGGCGCTTTCGCGCGGCCATGGCCTCCCCGGTTGAGACACGCAAGCTGCTCTTCCCGCTCTATGCCTTCAACGTCGAGGTTGCCCGCGCGCCATGGGTCACCCAAGAGGCGATGATCGCCGAGATGCGCCTGCAATGGTGGCGCGACGCGCTGGAGGAGATTGGCAAGGGTGGTCCCGTCAGGCGACATGAGGTGACCACGCCGCTGGCCCGCGCCATCGCGCGCGAAGATGCGGAACTGCTAGACGAACTCGTCGCCGCACGGCGGTGGGATATCTACAAAGATCCCTTTGAGGATGCTGGCCACTTCGAGCGCTACATCGACCAGACCGCAGGCCATCTGATGTGGGTCGCCGCGCGCTGCCTTGGTGCGACGGAGGAAGCAGTTGTGCGCGATGCGGCCTATGCCACCGGCATCGCCGCTTGGCTCTGTGCGATTCCGAATCTGGAGGAGGCGGGCCGTGTGCCGCTTCTGAACGGCACGGCGGAGGGGGTCTCGACCCTTGCCCAAGGGGCGCTGGACCGTCTGAAATCAGCGCGCGCCAACCGGGGGCAGATCCCGAAAACGGCGTGGCCCGCCTTACTGCCTGCCGCCCATGCCGGACCTGTCTTGCGTGCGGCTGTAGCAGCCCCACAAAAGGTCTCAGAAGCTGCGCTGCCTGACCCGCGCCGCCATTTCGCGCTGCGGGCCATGGTGTCGCGCTGGTAGGCGCTTAGCTGATTTGCGTCTCTCTGCGGCTGCGCATCACCAGCCAGATCAGCGACCCACCGGCCAGCACCAAGAACGGCACCATGGCAAAGTTCACCGCCGCCCAGCCTTCCTGCGCCGTGCCGCCTGAGCAGTTCATTAAACCGCCCGAGGCCAAAGAAGCGACGGTCACGCCGCCGAAGACCAGCAGATCGTTCAGGCCCTGCATCCGTCCACGTTCATGCGGCGCGTGCGCACCTGCAAGCATTGTGGTGGCCCCGATAAAGCCAAAGTTCCAGCCCAGCCCCAAGAGGATCAGTGCGACAAAAAAGTTGCCCAGTTCCACCCCCTGCAGCGCCACCAGCCCGGCGGCGGCAAGGATCGCGATACCAAGGCCCATGATCCGCTCGACCCCGAAACGGTTGATCAGATGACCGGTGAAGAAGGACGGCGTGAACATCGCCAGCACATGGCCGGTGACCACATAGCCCGCGTTGTCTTGGCTATATCCGCAGCCGACGACGGCAAGCGGGGTCGAAGTCATCACGAGGTTCATCAGCGCGTAGGATACCATGGCACAAATCACAGCCACCGCGATGCGCGGCGTGGTCAAAAGCTCCCAACGGCTGCGGCCCTTGGGCGCGTCATGGGCCGGGACTGGCGGCTTGGGGATGTCGATGAAAAGAAACAGCAGCGCGCCGATAAGGTTTACCGCCACCACCGCCAGATAGGTGCCAAGAAAGGGCACCACGAGGCTGCCCGAGGTCGCCGTGGCAAGCTGCGGCCCGATGATCGCAGAGACCAGCCCCCCGGCCATAACGTAAGAGATCGCCTTGGGTCGGAAGTCATCCGACGCGGTATCGGCGGCGGCGAAACGGTAAAACCCCTGCGCCGACATGTAGACGCCGGTGAGTAGGGAGCCTACCAGAAAGACTGGGAAAGAGGCCAGATAAAGCCCATAGGCCGCGACCGCGCCCCCCAGAGCGCCGCCCGCTGCGCCCAGAAAGAACCCGGCGCGGCGGCCATAGCGTTGCATGATGGCCGACACCGGCGTGGCCGAGAGCATGGAGCCCAGCACGATCATCGAAATCGGCAGTGTCGCAAGACAGACATTGGTCGCCAGCGACTGCCCGGCCAACCCTCCGACGAGGAAAATCATCGGCATCTGCGCGCCGAGAAAGGCCTGTGCCGCCACCAGCACCGCTACGTTGCGCCGGGCGCGTCTGTCGTCGATCATGTCTGAATTCCTCACTTCTCGCCAAGGCGTAGCCTTGCCGTCGGGTAAGGGCAAGTCCGGCACCGATTTTTGCCTCTCCGTTGGCGCTTGCGCCTGACGCCAAGCTCGCCGATGATCGCGCCGATGACCGCCCCAAACCGCCCTTCGCTGAACCTTCTTCTGCTCGCTGGCACTGCCGAGGCGCGGCAGCTTGGCGTCGCCTTGGCTGAGGCCGGGCACAGGGTCACCGCGTGGCTGACGGAACCGCCGCGCGGCAGCAATCCGATGCCGATGGCGTTTGAGATGCGCGCCCCTGAAGACGCTAATGCCCTGCGGCGCGACATGGCAGGTTTTGATGCGGTGCTCGACCTCAGCCATGGGTTCGACGCGGTCTTGAGCCACGCAGGCTTTGCCGCCGCCACGGCTTTAAGCAAGCCCTTTGTCAGCTTCACGCGCCCCGGCTGGGCTTTGGATGATCCGCAGTTGCAATCGGCGAGCGATGTGCCCGCCGCCGCCCAGGCCGTGCCACCCGGTGCCCGCGTCTTTGCCGCCACCGGTTGGGCCAGCCTGCCGCAGTTCCTGCCCTTTCAGGGCGCGCGCCTTATGCTGCGCCAAACAAGCCGCCATGACCGGCCTGCGCCCTATGCTTTCGTCGATCTGATCTTTGGCGATCCGCCCTTTACAGTCGCAAGTGAAACCGCGTTGTTTCGTGACCTCGGCGTCGATCTTCTGATCTGCCGCAACCTTGGCGGAGACGCCAGCCGCCCGAAAGTGGACGCCGCACTTGCTCTTGGCCTGCCGGTGGTCCTCATCGAAAAGCCGCGCTTGCCGGAAGGGGCGCACTGCCTGAGCGATCTTCACGCGATGATGGACTGGGTGGCCCGACTTTGAGCGCCTATCCTCCGATCACCTGTGATGCCGATGTGGCCGAGGGGGCCACTTGGCTGGCCAAGGCCGAGCCATGTTTTGCCATGGCGCTCACACGTACCGGGCCATTGCCACTGCGCCTGCGTCCACCGGGATTTGCCGGGCTGCTCGACATCATCGTTGGACAGCAGGTCAGCGTGGCCTCCGCCCGGGCGATCTATGCGCGGCTGGTTGAGGCGGGGCTGCATGAGCCGGAGAATGTTCTGCGCGCCGGGGACGACGGGCTGCGCGCCGCGGGGTTGAGCCGTCCCAAGGCGCGCTATGTGCTGGCCCTGGCGGAACGTGATTTCGACTTTGACGCGCTGCACAGCCTGTCTGATGCCGACGCCATTGCCGCACTGATCGACATGCCGGGCATCGGGCCATGGACCGCGCAGATTTATGTGATGTTCTGCCTTGGCCGCCGCGATGTGTTTCCAAGCGGCGATCTCGCGCTGCAAGAGGCCGCGCGGGGGCTGTTTGATCTGCCCGCACGCCCCACGCCAAAAGACCTTACCGCGATGGCCGCCGCATGGTCACCTTGGCGGTCGGTTGCGGCGCGCTTGCTCTTTGCCTACTACCGGGTGTTGAAACAAAAGGAAGGATTGTCATGACACGGGTTTTGAACGCCGAGCGCCGCGAGCCGGTCTCTGGCACCACACGGTCGGTTGTGGTGTTCCTGCATGGCTACGGCGCCAATGGCGCTGACCTGCTGGGGCTGGCCGATCCGATGAGCGAGCACTTGCCAGACACGCTGTTCATCGCCCCCGACGCGCCCGAAGCCTGCGCCGGTGCACCGATGGGCTTCCAATGGTTCCCGATCCCATGGATCGACGGATCGTCCGAAGAGGAATCGATGCGCGGAATGATGAGCGCGGTCGAAGACCTTGACGCATTCCTCGACGCGCTGATGGTGGACGAAGACGTGCTGCCCGAACAGGTCGTACTTTTCGGCTTTTCCCAAGGCACGATGATGTCGCTGCACGTGGCACCTCGGCGTGAAGATGCGGTAGCGGGGATCGTGGCTTTCTCGGGCCGCCTGCTGAACCCCGAAGCGCTGGCCGAGGAGGCGCGGGTGAAGCCACCGGTGCTGCTGGTGCATGGCGATGCCGATGACGTGGTGCCGCCGCAATCCCTGCCGCAAGCCGCCGAAGCGCTGCAAGAGGCTGGCTGGCAGGACGTCTACGCCCATGTGATGAAGGGCACCGGCCACGGCATCGCGCCAGATGGGCTGAGCGTGGCACTTGCCTTTATGCGTGACAAACTGGGGCTTTAACCCTTCATCTCGTCCCAGAGCCACGGTTCGGCGAACTCGATCGAGTTGCCGGCGGGGTCGCGCACATAAAGCGAGCGCGCCCCGTTGGGCCAATCAAAGCTGGTGTCGATCTCGACCCCGGCGGCCCGGAGGCGCGTTTCCATCGCGGCGATTTCTGCCCGGTTCATCGCAAAACACACATGCCCCGGACCCCGCGCCCCATGGGGTGGCACCGGCATCTTCGGATTGCCGGGCGGCTGGTCCGTGGCGGTGGCGTTGAAGACCAACAAGACCGCAGGGCCGAGCGCAAAGAACATATGCCGCCCCGGCACCTCCTGAAAAAGCTGCAAACCCAAGATGTCGCGGTAAAACGCCCGCGCCGCATCCAGATTATCGACGTAAATGGCGGCTTCGAGCAGGGCGCGCGGGGCTGGGGCAACGGGCAGGGGGGTTTTGATCATGCCACAAGGTTAACAAACTGTGCCCATCTGTCACGTCTCTGTCGTAATCTTTGGGCAAAATCGGCGACATCTAGTGGTTCACCTTTGTCTTGCCAGAGAGAAACCGCGAGATATAGTGAAAGAAACGGGCAGAGGACGCGACCAGATGGACGGCGATTTCAGGGCCGAATTTACCCGCCACCCGGCGGCACTCAAACACCACCCCGCGCTGGTGCTCAACGCGGATTACAGACCTTTATCCTATTACCCTCTGTCGCTTTGGCCTTGGCAAGAAGCGGTCAAGGCCAAATGGCTCGACCGGGTTGAGATCGTCGCAGAATATGACGAGGTGGTGCGCAGCCCCTCGACGGTGATTAGGATACCCTCGGTTGTCGTCCTCAAAGACTATGTCAAACCTCAAAAGCGCGTGGCCTTCACGCGCTTTAATTTATTTCTGAGGGATGAATTCCGCTGCCAATACTGCGGCGCGAAGGGCGATCTGACCTTTGACCATGTGGTGCCACGCGCCGCGGGCGGGGTAACGAGTTGGCAAAACGTTGTAGCGGCCTGTAGCCCCTGCAACCTGCGCAAAGGCTCGCGGCCCCTGCACCGGACCGGGCTTTGCTTGCGCAAGCCGCCGCGCCAGCCTGCCGCTGAAGAACTGCGCAACATGGGGCGCAAATTTCCGCCCGGGCATCTGCACGAAAGCTGGATGGATTTCCTTTATTGGGATGCCGAGCTGGAAGCCTGACGCTTAGATTTCCAACTCGACCCAGATCGGCACATGGTCCGACGGCTTATCGCGCCCGCGCACGTCACGGTCGATCTGGCAAGCGCGCAGCCGGTCCGCCACGGTCGGTGACAGCAGAAAATGGTCTATGCGAATGCCGTTGTTTCGGTTCCACGCACCTGCCTGATAATCCCAGAACGAGTAATGCCCCGGCCCTTGGGTCCGCGCGCGGAAGGCATCGGTAAGGCCAAGGTTCACCAACCGCCGCCATGCGGCGCGGGACTCGGGGCGAAACAGCGCGTCTTCGCGCCAGCTTTCGGGTTTGGCAGCGTCTTCGGCCTGCGGGATGATGTTGTAATCGCCCGCCATGAGGAAGGGCGTTTCTTCTGCCAGCAGCGCCTCGGCGCGGGCCTGAAGCCGCGCCATCCACGCGAGTTTGTAATCATACTTTGGCCCCGGCACCGGGTTGCCGTTGGGCAGGTAGAGCCCACAGATCCGCAGCGCCATATCGTCGCCCACGACCGTGGCCTCGATCCAGCGGGACTGATCATCCTCATCGTCACCGGGCAGACCACGGGTTACGTCTTCCAACGGCAGTTTCGACAAGATCGCCACGCCGTTAAACGATTTCTGCCCGTGGGTTTCAACGTTATAGCCGCGCTCTTCGAGCATTTCGCGGGGGAAGGCCTCATCGACTGACTTGATCTCTTGCAGGACCACAATGTCCGGCTGCGCCTCATCAAGCCATTCGGGAAGGGCCGCCGCGCGGGCTTTGATACCATTGATGTTGAAACTCGCGATCTTCATATCCGGCCCCCTTAAGATGTCCGACTGCTATCGCGCAAATGGCCTTGCGGAGCAAGGGGAAGGCTTGCGCGTTTAGGGAGATTCTCTCTCACCTTCCTCTACTTTGGCGGGAATGATGTGAAGGTGATGGCCGCTTTTGTCATGAGTCTGCCCTGTGGAGGGATCTTATTTTTCCCCGACCACAGGAGGAAAAACTGGTCACTGAGGCAGAACTGCGGCGCGGTATTAATGTGGATAACTCTTACAGTACAATAACTTAACGAAAAATTCCTTGGCGAAACACCTTTAAGATGCATCAGTGAGTCCACTACACCTTTAAATTGCAATTCCTTCTGAAAGGACACGACATGACTGCTATTTCTGCATGCAACATTGCCCCCGTAACAGCGCCGGAGACACAGGACAACCTGATGAGCCTTGGCGCGGGGGTTGGTCTTTTCACCACCGGTCTTAACCGCCATGGCAGCGAGATGCTGATGGGCGAGGGTACTGAGATGTTCACCACCGGATTGCAACGCAACAGCGGCAGCATTGCGCAGGGATCCGGCGTTGGTCTTTTCACCACCGGCCTCGCGCCTGCTGAGACGCAAGTGCTGCCCTTCACTGGTTAAAGTTTGAGTTGGCGGGCGGGTCTTCCGCCCGCTGCTCCCCTTATCGGAGGCGTCTCTATGACCAATGTTGTTCTGCTCAGACCTGACGATACATGCGATCCTACCACCCGGACGGCTCGGCTGATCCGATGCTTTGCGATCGAACGCCGCGCCCAAGGAGATGTCTTTTGGCTGAAGGAAAACGCGGAATTGCTGGGGGTTCTGGCAAGCACGGGCAACCGGTTAGATCGCGAAACGCTCGAACCGCTCCGCGCTTTCCACGCGGGGTCCCGAGACATGCTGCGTGACTTTCCGCAGTACTACCGTTTCATCCTGTCGATCTGTCTTGATCTCGAAGACCTCGGCCTGCCAGCACTTCACGGTGCCGCACTTTGCGATGAAGTGGCTCGCGCGGGGCTGGAAGGCGCTGAGCTGTCTGACCTGCAGCGGGCCGAAGCACGCCGCCTGCTCCGCCGTCGGGGCATGGGGCCGCAGGTCGGGGATGGTGCGCTTGGCCAGCGGTTGCGCGATTTCGTCTCACGCAGTGCCACCTTCGCAATGCCCAATCGCAAGGCGGCCTATGAGTTGACCCATATCGTTTATTACCTATCGGACTATGGCCGCTGCGACCCCGATTTGCCGAATGAAGCGGAAAAGAGCCTGCAGTTCACCGGATTGCTGGCATTTCTTGATCAAGACATGGACCTGCTTGCCGAAGTCTGCGCCGCGCTGCGCCTTGCCGGGGTGCAGCCCAGCCAATCGTGGGAAAATGCAGTTGCCGCCTGCAACCGCGGCTACCGCATCCAGCCGAACATCAGTGCTTCTTTGCAGGACGATTACCATGAATGGCTGGTCACTGGCTGGGCGGCAGATATCGCGGGCCGCCCGATGGGCGCCCGCCACCTCCCCGATGGCGCGCTGCGCTTTCATGCATGTCACAACGGGCAGGGGGCGCTGCGCCCGCTGGCGGCTTGCCTGAATGACATGGGGGCACAGCGCAGCGCGGATTGGGGGCACATGCGCCCGCATGTCCTGTCTTACCTTGGACCAGAGAGCCATGCGATCTTGCTGGAGGCCGAACGTTCCAGCCCGCATTTCGAACAGTTTTTCGAGGGCTTCGCACGGGCGCGTAGCTAAGCGCGCCCGGCAGGGTTTACATCGAAAAGGACGTGCCGCAGCCGCAGGCCGCCGTCGCATTGGGGTTCTCAATCGTGAACCGCGCACCGATCAGCTCTTCGGTGAAGTCGATCACGGCATCGGCTAGAAACGGCAGGGACACGCTATCGACCACCACCTTCTGACCACTGCCTTCCAGAACGAGGTCATCCTCGGCAGGTTCGTCCAGTGCGATGTCATACTGAAACCCCGAGCAGCCGCCGCCTTCGACAGCGATGCGCAGGGCCTTGCCTTCCTCGGCGGCCCCGATCTCAGCGAGGCGTTCAAAGGCGCGGGGGGTGACTTTGGGGGGCAGGTTCATCTGCGGGCTCCGATGCATCGGTTTTCTTTCGCGTTCCCCTAACATATAGAAACCACAAGGACAGGTCACAAGGACCGCGAGAGAGGACCAGCCGCAATGCGCGCAGAATTTGCCTCGGATCCGGACACCGCCAGGGGACGGTTGGTGCCGGAGGAGGAAAGCACGTTTCGCTCCTGCTATCAGCGGGACCGAGACCGGATCATTCACGCCTCCGCCTTTCGGCGGCTTAAACATAAGACGCAGGTCTTTGTCGAACATGAGGGCGATTATTTCCGCACCCGTCTGACACATTCGATCGAAGTGGCCCAAGTGGCGCGCACCATCGCAGGGGCGTTGCGCCTGAACGGCGAGCTAACCGAGGCCGTGGCGCTGGCGCATGACCTGGGCCACACGCCCTTTGGCCACACCGGCGAGGACGCGCTGCATAAGCTGATGGCGCCCTACGGAGGGTTTGACCACAACGCGCAGGCGATCAAGATCGTTACCACGCTGGAGCGGCACTATGCCGAATTTAACGGGCTGAACCTGACGTGGGACACGCTGGAAGGCATTGCCAAACACAATGGGCCCGTTACCGGAGAGGTGCCCCATGCGCTGGCAGACTACAACGCACGGCATGATCTGGAACTACACACCCACGCCAGCGCCGAGGCGCAGGTGGCCGCACTTTCCGATGACATTGCCTACAACAACCACGATCTGCACGACGGGCTGCGGGCGGGTCTGTTCACCGAAGCCGAGATTGCCGAGCTGCCCATGGTTGGCGCGGCCTATGCGGAAGTGGACCGGCTCTACCCCGACACGGACAGCTATCGCCGTCGCCATGAGGCGCTGCGGCGGGTCTTTGGGGTGATGGTCGGCGACGTGATCGAAACATCGTCCAAATTGCTGAAAGAGGCGGAGGCCAAATCCCCCGATGCCATCCGTCATCTAGGCCGCCCGGTGATCCGCTTTTCGGATCCCGTCTGGCAGGATCTGCGCGAGATTCGAAAGTTCCTGTTTACCCGCATGTACCGCGCGCCCTCGGTCATGGAGAATCGCGAGAAGGTGACAAAGGTGGTCGAAGACCTCTTTCCGCTGTTTCTATCTCAACCCAACCTGCTGCCGCGCCATTGGGCCGCGGCGATTGAGGCGGCAGAGGATGAAACCACGCTGGCGCGGATGGTCTCTGACTACATTGCAGGCATGACGGACCGCTTTGCATTGCAAGAACACGCCCGCCTCTTTGGCAGTGACTTGCGCAGCTTCCGCTAATCTTTGCGGCATGGTAGCCTGCCCCCTGTGATCCATAGGTGACCTGACATGATACAAACCCCCGTTCTGCCGGAAAGTCTGGCCGGTGACGCGACTTTCGCGATCCTCTCGGCAGGGCAAGCGCCGGGCCCAACAGTGGCCAAACGCGCGGCTGGTCTGGGGGCCGAAGTCGTGGCGATGGACCGCGACCCCGCCGTTCTGGCACGGCTAATGAGCCAATCACCCGCACGGGTCGAAGGGCTGGCGCTTGCCGGGGATCTGGTCAACCGGTTCGAGCCGCTTTACCGCAACTGGGGCGGCACGCCGCTGCATCTGGTGTTGAACCTGATGCCGCTTGATCCCGATGATTGCGCCCAAGGAATGGACGCACAAATCCGGGGGCTGTCTGCCATGGTGCGGGCCTTGGGCCGGGGCTTGGTGGCCGGGCAGGGGTCTGTCGTGACCGTCCTGCCGCGCCCCAGCCAGCCGCTGGCGCTTGCTGGTCATGGGATGATCGGAGCCTTTGAGGCAGCCAATGCCGCGCTCGATAAGGTCTTTGGCGCACGCGGGCTGCATTTTCACCTGATTACGGTGCCCGAGGGGCAGGCTGAGTTGGCCGCAGACACCGCGCTGTACCTTGGGTCCGAAGCTGGCCGACGGCTCCGGAGTGGGCGTTTGGACCTCGGCTGAGATCGCCGCTTCAAACGCCATTCCCTGACTTGGGCCATCGCGGCCCGCCGCTTCATTGACTGCACCCCCGCACATGATAAACGGGCGGGGAACAAGGATACCCGACATGAACCTATTTGCCGAAATTCGCCATCTTATCATTGCGACGCTGGAACAGATGGTCGCGCAGGACGCCCTGCCTGCGACCCTGAACTTTGACCCGATCACCGCCGAGCCCCCGCGCGACCCCGCGCATGGCGATATGGCGACCAACGCCGCGATGGTGCTGGCCAAGCCTGCGGGCATGAAGCCGCGCGATATCGCCGAAGCATTGGCTGCGCAGTTGCAGAACGATCCGCGCATCACCTCCGCCGAAGTGGCCGGTCCGGGTTTTATCAACCTGCGCCTTGCGCCGTCGGTCTGGCAGAACGTGGCGCGGCAGGTGCTCAGCCAAGGCACCGACTTTGGCCGCGCGATCCTCGGGGCCGGTCAACGGGTGAACGTCGAATATGTCTCGGCCAACCCCACCGGCCCGCTGCATGTGGGCCACACCCGTGGCGCGGTCTTTGGCGATGCGCTGGCCAGCCTGCTGGATTTTGCAGGCTACGATGTGACGCGAGAATACTATATTAACGACGGCGGCGCGCAGGTCGATGTGCTGGCGCGGTCCGTGTACCTGCGCTATCTCGAAGCCAATGGCAAAGAGGTGGCTTTCCCCGATGGCACATACCCCGGTGACTACCTGATCCCGCTGGGCGAGGCGCTGGCGAAAATGTATGGCGATAAGCTGGTCGATCAGCCTGAAAGCGAGTGGCTCGATCATATCCGCGATTTCGCGACCGATGCGATGATGAACTTGATCCGTGAGGATCTGGCCTCACTTGGCGTTGAGATGGATGTCTTCTACAGCGAAAAATCTCTTTACGGCACAGGCCAAATCGAAGCGGCGATTGCGTCACTCGAAGCTAAAGGGCTGATCTACGAAGGCGTGCTGGAGCCACCAAAGGGCAAGAAGCCAGAAGATTGGGAGCCGCGCGAACAGACGTTGTTCAAATCCACCGAGCACGGCGATGACGTGGACCGCCCGGTCAAGAAATCCGACGGGTCCTGGACCTATTTCGCCCCCGATATCGCCTATCACTACGACAAGGTCAGCCGCGACTTTGACATGCTGATCGACGTCTTTGGCGCGGACCATGGCGGCTACGTCAAGCGGATGAAGGCAGCAGTCTCGGCGCTGAGCGATGGTCATGTGCCGCTCGACATCAAGCTGACGCAGCTGGTGAAACTCTATAAGAACGGCGAGCCGTTCAAGATGTCCAAACGGGCAGGGACCTTTGTGACCCTGCGTGATGTAGTCGATCAAGTGGGCCCTGATGTGACGCGCTTTGTGATGCTGACGCGCAAGAACGATGCGATGCTCGACTTTGACTTCGACAAGGTACTGGAGCAAAGCCGCGAAAATCCGGTGTTCTACGTGCAATACGCCCACGCGCGGGTCGCTTCGATCCTGCGCAAGGCGCAAGAGGCCGGGGTCGAGGTTGCCGATGCCACGCTGATGGATGCGGATCTGACCAAACTTGACCATGACGCCGAGCTTGGCCTGCTGCGCAAACTGGCCGAATGGCCGCGACTGGTCGAAACCGCCGCGCGCAGCAACGAGCCGCACCGAGTGGCCTTCTACCTCTATGAACTCGCGTCCGATTTCCACAGCCTTTATCACCTTGGCCGCTCCGAAGATGGGCTGCGTGCGTTGCAGGAAGGGGACGCTGCCACATCGCAGGCAAAAATCGCCCTGTCGCGTGCCGTTGCGATTGTAATTGCGGCGGGTCTTGGTATTCTTGGGGTCACACCGGCGCAGGAGATGCGGTAACTGCACCAGCGCGCCGAAAACAGGCAACCCCATGACCAGACCCGCGTGGCGATGTATCACGCCGGGCAAAGAGGCAGAGATGGCAGATTTTACGTCTTCTTCGACGACGGCGGGCTATGCGCCCGATTCCGCGCATAGTTATGCAGTGGGCGCCACGCCCAAGACACTGACAACGCTCACCAATGTCGCGGGCGCCGTGGTTTCCTTGGCCCTTGTGGCAGGGATTGGTGTTTGGGGCTATAAGCTGCTTGTACGCGACGTGACCGGCATTCCGGTGGTGCGCGCGATCGAAGGCGAGATGCGCGTGCGCCCCGAAGAACCGGGCGGCGAATTGGCGCGCCATCAAGGGCTGTCGGTGAACGTCGTTGCCGCCGAAGGCAGCGCAGGACGGCCTGCTGATCAGCTTCGCCTTGCGCCGCGCCAGATCGAATTGCAGGACGAAGACCAGCCCGTCCAAGTGGCAATGGTTGCTGCAAAGACACAAGACGATGTGATCCAAGCCGTCGCTCGTGACACGGACGGCGACCTGATCGACGCCTCCGCCGCGATCCGCTCGGGCAATGTTCAAGACCTGGTGGCGCAGTTGACCAATGGCGTCGCCCCGCTGACCGGAGCAGGGGGGGAGGTGATTGCCTCCGCCAACCCCGTGGATGCTGCCGTTGCCATGGCGCTGGCCGATACATCGGTTCAGCCCAAAGTGGTCAAAGCCGTCCTCAACGCCCCCGGCGTGCGCAATTCACTGCGCCCGCGTCGCCGCCCCGCAGGCGCAGCCGTGGTGACACCCGCCGCCGTGCAGAGCAACCCGGTCGCAGTCGCCACGCAAGAGGTTGACCCCACAGCGCTTCCCGCTGGCACCCGCATGGCCCAGCTTGGCGCCTTTGACAGCCCCGAAGTGGCCCGTGAACAGTGGGACCGCCTGCAGAGCCGTTTCGGCGCTTATCTGCAAGGCAAGAACCGCGTCGTGCAAAAGGCCACCAGCGGTGGCCGGGTGTTCTACCGCCTGCGCGCCATGGGTTTTGACGATATCGCCGATGCGCGGCGCTTCTGTTCGGCTCTCGTCGCTGAAAATGCGGATTGTATCCCGGTGGTGATGCGCTGATGCGCCCCTTCGGGGCCACGATCCTCGACGCGACGGGCCACCGGCTCAGCGTCGAGGAAAAGGCGTTCTTCCGGGACGTGCGGCCCTTTGGCTTCATTCTTTTTTCTCGCAACATCGACAGCCCCGACCAAGTTCGCGCGCTTTGTGAGGAGATGCGAGAGGCGGCGGGCCATGACGCGGTGATCACCATCGACCAAGAGGGCGGCCGCGTGCAGCGCATGCGTGCCCCTGAGTGGCGCGATTGGATGCCGCCGATGGACCTTGCTGCACGCACCGGGGATCAGGCACGTCGAGCGTTCTATCTCATGTACCGGATCATCGCCCATGAATTGCACAGCGTCGGAATCGATAGCAACTGCGCGCCGCTGATCGATGTGGCATCGCCCGAAACCCATCCCTTCCTGCGCAACCGCTGCTATGGCGAGACGCCGGGGCAGGTGGCCGAGATTGGCCGCGCCGTGGCCGATGCACTGCTGGCCGGGGGCGTGTTGCCGGTGATGAAACATATGCCCGGTCATGGCCGCGCCACGCTCGACAGCCACCACAATCTGCCCCGTGTCGATGCCCGCCGGATTGATCTGGAGGCGGTCGATTTTGCGCCCTTCCGCAGCCTGCGGGAACTGCCTATGGGGATGACCGCCCATCTGGTCTATGACGCGCTGGATGATACCCCCGCGACCCTGTCTGCTAAGGTCATGCGGATCATCCGTGAGGATATCGACTTCGACAACCTTGTGATGACCGACGACATCTCGATGAAGGCACTGCAAATGACCCCTGCGGAGAGCACCCGCGCGGCCATCGCTGCGGGCTGTGACGTGGCCCTTTTCTGCAATGGCTTGCTGGAAGAGCGCCGCGCTGTGGCAGAGGCCGCTGGCGAGATGACACCCGCCGCCCAGACCCGCGCCCTGCGCGCAATGGATGCGCGGCACCCCCCCGATGACGTTGACATCGACGCCCTCAGCGCCCAGCTTGAGGCGCTTCTGGGCGGGACATTGCATGGCTGAAACGGCATTTGAAGAATACAGGGACGGGGCTGGCGGCTCCGTGGCCGATCGGCTGGCCGCCGAAGCCTTCATCATCGATGTCGAGGGCTATGAAGGGCCTCTCGACCTGCTGCTGTCGTTAAGCCGGACCCAGAAGGTTGATCTGCGCAAGATCTCGGTGCTGCAACTGGCCAGGCAGTATCTGGCTTTTGTTGAGCGGGCCAAGGAGTTGCGGCTGGAATTGGCGGCAGACTACCTTGTGATGGCAGCATGGCTGGCGTTCCTCAAGTCGCGCCTGCTGTTGCCTCCGGACCCTACCGAAGAAGGCCCGTCAGGCGAAGAGATGGCCGCGCATCTGGCGTTCCAATTGGAACGTCTCCAAGCCATGCGCGATGCTGCCGCAAGGCTCATGGCGCGGGACCAACTCGGCCGGGACTTCTTTGCGCGGGGCCAAACCCATGAGATCACCCGCGTCAAAAAGGTGACCTATACCGCCACCTTGCTGGACCTCATGCAAGGCTACGCGCGCACTCGCACCCGCGATGATTTCCGCCCCTTCGTGATGGACCGCGACAAGGTTTTCACCATGGAAGAAGCGCTGGAACGGATGCGCGGGCTGATTGGCTATGCAGGCGATTGGGGCGATCTGAACAGCTATCTGCCTGAAGGTTGGGAAAGCGATCCTGAGCGGCGACGCTCGGCCACGGCGGCGACCTTTGCTGCCTCACTCCAATTGGTCAAGGAGGGGCATTTGGAGATCCGCCAAAAAGAGATTTTCGCCCCCATCCAACTGCGCAAGAAGGATTGATGCGTGTCGGAAGACATTGAAACAAAAGAAAAGAAGCTGTTCGACGCGCCCTCGCTGGCCGAACAGGAACGTATGATCGAAGCCGTGCTTTTCGCCAGTTCCGAGCCGATCACCTTACGTGAACTCGAAGCGCGCCTACCGCGCGGTTCGGACGTGGGCGAGGCGATGGCCTTTCTACGTCACCGCTATCAGGGGCGCGGCGTGCAGGTGATGAAAGTTGGTGATGCCTATGCCTTTCGCACCGCGCCGGACCTTGGCTTTCTCATGCATCGGGAAACGGTCGAGACCCGCAAACTCAGCCGGGCCGCCATCGAAACGCTTGCAATCATCGCCTATCACCAGCCCGTCACCCGCGCCGAGATCGAAGAGATTCGGGGCGTCGCGGTCTCTCGTGGCACGGTCGATCAACTGCTAGAGATGGAGTGGATCCGCTTTGGCCGCCGGAAGATGACACCGGGCCGTCCGGTGACCTTTGTGGTGACGCAAGAGTTCCTCGATCACTTCGGTCTGGAAAGCGCGCGAGATCTGCCGGGGCTGAAAGAGCTTCGCTCTGCCGGGCTGTTAGAGAACCGCCCGCCCGCCGGTCTGCTGCCCACCGTGGGCGATGGCGAAGACGAGCCGGAGACCACCGAGGGCCAAAGCGAGCTGTTCGAAGATTGATGGGCAAGGGGCTGGATTCCGGCCCCGCGCACCTACATCAAGCGGGCTGATCCGAAGGAGAGGGCCGATGAAACCGTTCGTCAATGGTCATACGTCACCTCATGCGCCGCCTGCTGTCGCGCGGGGTAGGTGCTGGTGCGCGGCGTATTGGCAAACACGGGACCCGCAGGGGTGGCGCATTTAACGCAGGCACTGCGCAGCAGGGCATTCGGCTGCTGCGGCGTTTATTGCGATCAAGGTAAGCCTCCGCGCCATCAGCCGGAGCGGAAGTGCTTCGAGAGTTTCAGACCCTGACCTTGGTAATTCGATGCGATGTCGGCCCCGTAGAGCTGGCCGGGGACCTGTGCCATATGCTCATAGACCAAGCGACCCACGACCTGACCATGCTCCAGCACGAAAGGTGCCTCATGGCAGCGCACTTCCAGCACCCCGCGTGAACCTGTACCGCCCGCCTCGGCATGTCCAAAGCCGGGATCGAAGAAGCCCGCGTAATGCACACGGAATTCACCCACCATCGCTAAATAGGGCGCCATTTCAGCAGCATAGGCGGGGGGGATCGTCACGGCCTCGCGGCTAACCAGAATGTAGAAAGCACCGGGATCAAGGATGATCTGCCCATTGGTGCTGTGCACCTCTTCCCAATAATCCGCCGGTGCGTAGTGGCCGATTTTATCCAGATCAATCACCCCGGTATGCGGCTTGGCGCGGTAGCCAACGAGGCTGGTGCCGGGTAGGCGCAGATCGACGGAAAAGCCCAAGCCTTCGTCGATCACGGCTGTGCCATCTACCAAGGGGGTTTTATCATGCAGCGCACGCAGGGCGTCATCATCCAGCGTCGCGTCGCCGCTGCCGAAGCGGATCTGGTTCAACCGCATGCCAGGGCGCACAAGCACGGAAAAGGAGCGGGGGCAGATCTCGGCATAGAGCGGCCCTGTGTAGCCCGGCGCGATCCGGTCAAATTCGGTCCCGCCATCGGTGATGGTGCGTGTCAAAAGATCGAGCCGCCCGGTGGAGCTTTTGGCATTAGCGACCGCAGAGACATTTTCAGACAGCGCGAGTGTTTCCATCAAAGGCACGACATAGACGCAGCCCTTTTCCAACACGGCCCCATCGCTAAGGTCCACACGGTGCATCTCGAACTCTGCCAGGCGATCCGCGACCTTGGCCCCTTGCCCGGCAAGGAAGGATGCCCGTACGCGATAGGCGACGTTGCCGAGGCGCAGATCAAGGCTGGCAGGCTGGATCTGGGCAGCGGTGACCGCCGGATCAGCGGCAATGGCACCGCTTTCGATCATCGCTGAAATCTGCTGGTTGGGGAGCACCCCGTTCATCGCATTGGGCATCAAGCGGGGCCTTTCAAATGACAAACGCCCGCGCGTTACCGGCGCGGGCGTTTTGTTGTAGTCGGTTGGTCGGGCTAGCAGGACTCGAACCTGCGACCTTCCGTCCCCCAGACGGACGCGCTACCAGGCTGCGCCATAGCCCGACTACGTGGGCTTCATACCCGATCTCGCAGGGGGCGCAAGGGGGAATTGCCGATCTTTTCATTGCGATCAGTAATTACTTTCAAAGCCGGGTTCAGCGGCCATCCGCGCCCGCAACTCGGCCAAATCGAGCAGCAGACCAGCCACGAGCGGCTGCACATCGCGGGGCAGGTAATGCACACGGGTCGCCGCACTCAACAGACCCGGACGGGCTGGGAATTCAGCCTCGGGGGTGAAGTCCGGCAGGTCGATGATCGCGGGTCTGGGCGTATCGTCAAACTCTTCGATTCCCGGCTCAGTGGGCGCTTCATCTGCAGGGGATACAGGTTCCACATCGGTCGGCGCTTCGGGTTCAGACGCGAGGGGGCGTTTTAGGAAGTCGGGCAGGCTGGCATTTGCCGCGGCCTGCGTCTCGGGATCGGCTGGGGTCTCTTCGACTTCGGGGCCGACGGTTGGATCCAGCTGCGGCGCGTCGGGTGTGGTGCTGTCCGACGGTGCCAACGGATCAGGCGTCGCGCGCGGGTGATCGTCGGCAGGTGGCACAGGAGCGGGGGGCGTGGGCTCTGCGGGGGTGACCTGCGGCGCGCTTGGTGGTGTGGGAACGGGCGAAGCAGCGGGCGTATTGTCAGCCGATTTCGCTTCTGCAGTTTGCTTATCCGAACCAGCAGCGTCCGGCGCTTCAGCCTTCGTGCTGCCAAAGCTCAAAACCACACCGGTTTCCGGGCGGACTATGTCCGGTTTGGGGGCGGACCGAGGCTCCACAAAGTCCAACTCATCCAGCGGTGCGGAGAGGGAGGACACATGGGTCATCCCTTCTTCGCGCAGGATCTTTTGGACGCCTTTGATGGTCAGCCCATCATCATGGAGAAGCTTTTTGATCCCCCCCAACAGCAGCATATCCGCCGGACGGTAGTAACGCCGTCCGCCAGCCCGTTTGATGGGCTTTACCTGCGTGAACTTGCTCTCCCAGAACCGCAGAACGTGGGCCTGGATGCCGAGCCAGTCAGCGACTTCGGAGATGGTGCGAAAAGCGTCCGGCGATTTGACCATGGGTCAGGACTTGTTGCCTTCGGCAACGCGGTCTTTCATCAGATGCGAAGGGCGGAAGGTCAGCACGCGGCGCGGGTTGATCGGAACCTCTTCGCCAGTCTTCGGATTGCGCCCCACGCGCGCGGTCTTGTCGCGCACCGAGAATGTGCCGAAGGAAGAGATCTTAACCTGCTCCCCCTCGACCAAGGCGTCGGACATATGTTCAAGCACCGCTTCTACCAATTGGGCGCTCTCATTGCGTGAAAGACCGACTTCACGAAATACAGCTTCGCTTAAATCCATGCGCGTCAATGTCTTGTTCGGCATTATATCCCCCATGCTTTGCAACAGCATATGCTGCTCAGAATTTTAGAGTCAACATCAATGCCCGGATCGCGCGCGATTCGGCGGAAATTTTCTGCGTTAGCTCAGGGACTTACCAGCGCAGGACAACAGAGCCCCAGGCCAAACCACCGCCAATGGCTTCGGTAACGATGAGATCACCCTCTTTGATCTGGCCGCGCTCACGGCCCACAGACAAGGCAAGCGGGATCGAGGCTGCAGAGGTGTTGCCGTGGTCCTGTACGGTTACAACCACGCGCTCCATCGGCAGGTTCAATTTCTTTGCGGTGCCTTGGATAATGCGGATGTTGGCCTGATGCGGTACGATCCAATCGACATCATCGGCACTAACGCCCGCACGTTCCATTGCGGTATTTGCCGTGGCGGCGAGCTTTTCCACCGCGTGACGGAAAACTTGGTTGCCCTGCATCCGCAGATAGCCTGTGGTGCCAGTGGAAACACCGCCATCGACATAGAGCAAGTCCCGGTAGCGGCCATCGGAATTCAGGTCAGTCGCAAGGATGCCGCGATCTTCGGGGCTGCCTTTGCCTTCCTGCGCTTCGAGCAGCAGCGCCCCCGCGCCATCGCCAAAGAGCACGCAGGTCGAGCGGTCGGTCCAGTCCATGATCCGGCTAAAGGTCTCAGCCCCGATCACCAGCACGTTGCGCGCTTGGCCCGAAACGATCAACGCATTGGCGTTCGCCAGCGCATAGACAAAGCCCGCGCAGACCGCCTGCACGTCAAAGGCAAAACCACTGGTCATGCCCAATTCAGCCTGCACCATGGTCGCAGCAGAGGGGAAGGTGAGGTCAGGGGTGGAGGTCGCCACAATGATCGCGTCGACGTCAGAGACTTCGCGGCCCGCAGCCTCAAGCGCTTTACGCGCCGCGGCGCTGGCCATAGAGGAGGTATTCTCCCCTTCAGCAGCGAAATGTCGGCGTTCGATGCCAGAGCGCGAGCGAATCCATTCGTCATTCGTGTCGAGGGTCGCTTCAAATTCAGCATTTTCCACGACACGGGCGGGCAGGTAGTGGCCACAACCAGTGACAACGGCGCGCAGGCTCATTTGACGGACTCCTCAGATGGCAGCGTCGCGGCGACGCGAGCGGCCAACTTGTCATTGAATTTATTCTGCGACAACTGCGCGGCGAGCTTGATCGCCGCAGAGATGCCGGTTGCATCGGCAGAGCCGTGCGATTTTACGACCGTCCCGTTCAAACCCAGAAAGACGCCACCGTTCACGCGGCGTGGGTCGATCTTTTTGCTGAGGCGGCGGAGTGAGGTATAGGCCAGCAGCGAGGCTAGACGCGACAGGGGCGAATATTTGAAAGCTTCGCGCAGGCGGTTGCCGATCATGTTGGCAGTGCCCTCGCCGGTCTTGATCGCCACGTTCCCGGTGAACCCATCGGTAACGATGACATCGGCGCGGTTGCCTGAGATATCGCCACCTTCGACGAAACCCACGAATTCAAACCCCGTGGCATCACCTTGGGCGCGAATCAGATCGTAGGCTTCTTTGAGTTCCGTACGGCCCTTGTGCTCTTCGGTGCCGACATTCAGCAGGCCGACGCGGGGGCGGTCCAGATCCATGCCGTTGCGGGCATAGGAGGTGCCCATTAGCGCAAAACGCAACAGATCATCGGCGTCGGCACGTACATCGGCGCCTACGTCAAGCATCACGTTAAAGCCCTGAGGATTGGAAGAAGGGTAGAGCACGGCAATCGCAGGGCGGTTAACGCCCGGCAGCTTACGCAGCCGTATCATCGACATCGCCATCAGCGCGCCGGTATTACCGCATGAGACAGCCACAGCCGCCTCGCCGCTGCGCACGGATTCGATAGCCGACCACATGGAGCTGTCTTTGCCGGTACGTACGACCTGACTCGGCTTGTCGTCCATCGTGACGACATCCGTGGCGTGACGTATCTCGCAGCGGCCCGACAACTCACCACGTTTGGCGACCAAAGGCTCCAGCTGATCGCGGGGACCATGCAGGATAAAACCGATGTCGGGATTTGCTGTCGCAGAAAGCGCACACCCGGCAACAACTGCTGCCGGGCCTTCGTCACCCCCCATCGCGTCGACCGAGATCAGGGTGTGTCCGGCTTTCGCGTTGGGGTGATCGGGCTGTGCCGTCATCGGTGCGAATGCCTCACTGCCTTAGAGAAAACCTTGGAAACAGCGGCAGCTTAGGCTGCGTCGTCTTCCAGGTCTACTTCTTCGGTCAGGGCGACAACTTCGGTGTCATCGTAGTGACCGCAAGCGGCGCAGATGTGGTGCGGACGCTTCAGCTCACCACAGTTCGAACATTCGTTCGGGTTCGCTGCTGTGAGCGAATCGTGGGCGCGACGGTTGTTGCGGCGCGATTTGGATACTTTATTCTGTTGGACAGCCATGTCTGGTGCCTTTGCCTTCGGGGTTGCTGACATGCATAGGGCAGGCCGCAACCGTGTTTCAATTCGGACCCCGTTTCGGGCGTGACGACGCTTTAGGGCCGCAGCCGCGCAATGTCCAACCTTAATTCGGGTGAGGGCGGCAAAATAACGCGAAACCGGCGCGATGCAACCCGGTATTTCCGCGGTTTTCCGCCCGTTTTCTTAGGTTTGGTCTTTCTTTAGCGCATCGCGCAATGCACCCAGCCCCGCAAAGGGTCGGGCGTCTTCGTCGGTCATTGGCTCCTGGCCCGGTTCTGCATGGACCATCTGACCCAGCTCAACATCGCCCTTGCGGGGATATTCCGGCACTTCCAGCGCCAGCGCCTCGATCATCACTTGAGCCGGGTCGATCCACTTGCCCAGAGGTTCGGTCGTGTCATCTTCGGGCATCTCGACCTCTTCCTCATCGGGAAGTTCGAAATCATGGACAAAACGGCGGGTGATATTGACGTCGATACGCGTGGTCACCGGCTCCAGCGTCACAACGCAGGGCTGAACCACCGTGGCGCCCAAGGTGCCCTTGAGTTGCCAATCTTGCTTGCCCAGAGGTTTGATGCTGCCCGAGAAGCTGAGTTTGCGCAGGGCGGACAGCTCCAACTCCTCAGCGATTTGCGATAAAGCCTCCGCATCGGGGCGCAGCGCAAAGCCGTTTGGCTCCGTCTGAGACAGGTCAGCGACCCGTAGAGCGGTTGGCGTAGGTGATTTGCGCGACATGAGATCCGACTTTCGTTTCTTGTACACTTGGGGTGCCTTGGTGTATGCGAAATAAAAGCCATAATCCGTCAGGGCAAGAGGGCAGACCAAATGCGCAACACGAAACAGATCGGCAAGACAAGCCTTCGGCTCGCAGGTATGGGCCTTGCACTGCTTCTGATGGCCTGCAGCCCGCAGTATCAAAACCACGGTTATGTGCCGCCAGAAGATCAGCTAGAGCAGATCGTGGTTGGCAGCGATACCAAGGAAAGCGTCGCCCAAAAGATCGGTGTGCCCACCGCTTCGGGTGTTTTGAGCGATGATAGTTACTATTACGTTAAGATGCGCCAACGCGCCTTGGGGTTCATGGCCCCGAAAGAGATCGAGCGCGAGGTGGTCACCGTCAGCTTTAACCAAGCGGGCGTGGTAGAAAACGTCGAACGCTTCGGTCTTGAGCGTGGGCAGGTGGTGCCGCTGTCGCGCCGTGTGACAACATCACCAGTGGCCGACAACACCTTCCTGCGTCAGATTCTGGGCAACCTCGGCCGCTTTAGCCCCTCGGCATTCGGCAGCTAAGTTACCTCCAGCAGGTCCCGGCGCGTGATCGGCGGGGCAGGGCTGCGGACAACCGAAGGCGATCTCGCAGATGACCCAAGCGCCCCCGGGCCGATATCTGACGCGCGAAGCCACAACGCCCGCTGATATAACCCGTGCGCAAATGCTGCGGGCACGGTGTTTTCAGACCGGTGCAACGCGTGACACTGATGCTTTTGACGCAAAGGCCCGGCATTTTCTGGTTGAGGACCGTGCCAGCGGCGCGCTGGTCTGTTGCTTTCGCCTCACGCTGTTTCGCGCCGCGACCCTCGCGCAGAGCTATGCCGCGCAATTCTATGACCTCAATAATCTCACCCGGATCAATGGCGCTCTGCTGGAGTTGGGGCGTTTCTGCGTCGATCCAGACTGGCAAGACCCCGATATTCAACGTCTCGCCTGGGGGCAGTTGGCGCGGGAGGTGGACCGCAACGGCGCTGCATTGCTGTTCGGCTGCTCATCCTTCACAGGCACAGACCCGACCGCCTATCGCGATGCCTTTGCCCAATTGAAGCAAAAGCACCTTGCCCCTACGCAATGGCGGCCCGCCATGAAAGCCGACTGGACCTTCGCCTACGCCCGCGAAACGCATACCGCTGACCTCCGCCGCGCGCGCCAACAGACCCCGCCGCTGCTGCGCAGCTACCTTGCCATGGGCGGCTGGGTCAGCGATCACGCGGTGATCGACCGGCAGATGGACACGTTACATGTCTTTACCGGGCTCGAGATCGCGGCGATCCCGCCGAACCGCGCGCGGCTCCTGCGCGCCTTGGCCTAAAGCGCGCGAAAGCACAGCGCCCAACCTCAAGGGACATTGACCTTGGCCGCGCCGAGAGATAGCTGGCGGGCATGGCACGCGCACCCCTTTTACAACTCACCGACATTTCGCTGACCTTTGGCGGCGATCCTGTTTTCGAAGACCTTTCACTAGTGGTTCAGACCGGCGACCGGCTGGCTTTGGTTGGTCGCAATGGCTCGGGCAAATCCACGCTAATGAAGGTGATGGCCGGGCTTGTTGAGCCGGACAGCGGGGCGGTCATTGCCGGGCCCGGCGTGTCGGTCGGCTATATGGAACAGGAGCCGGATCTGTCGGGTTTCGAGACGCTGGGCGATTTCGCGGCGCATGGCCTTGACCCGGGCGAGATGTACAAAGTCGAGCGCGCGGGCGAGGGGCTAAAGTTCGATCCCGCACGCCCCGTCGCCACCGCTTCGGGCGGTGAACGCCGCCGCGCGGCACTGGCGCGGCTGATGGCCGAAGAGCCCGAGCTGATGCTGCTGGATGAGCCGACCAACCACCTTGATATCGAAGCCATCGCTTGGCTTGAAGCTGAACTCAAAAGCACCCGGACCGCCTTTGTCATCATCAGCCACGACCGCGCCTTCCTGCGCAATCTGACCCGCGCCACCCTCTGGATCGACCGCGGCGCCGTGCGCCGTCAAGAGATCGGTTTTGAGGGGTTTGAAGCATGGCGCGATCAGATCTGGGAAGAAGAGGACATGCAGCGCCACAAGCTCAACCGCAAGATCAAGGCCGAAGCGCGTTGGGCGGTTGAGGGCATCTCGGCCCGGCGCAAGCGCAACCAAGGCCGCGTGCGCGCCTTGCAAGACCTGAGGGCCGAACGCTCAGCCCAGATCACCCGTCAAGGGACCGCCGCGATGGCGCTGGAAGCCGGGCCAAAGTCAGGGCGCAAAGTGATCGAAGCGACAGGCGTGGCTAAGAAGTTCGGCGACAAACAGATCCTGCGCGACTTTTCGATCACTGTGCAACGCGGCGACCGCATTGCGCTGGTGGGACCGAATGGGGTGGGCAAGACCACGCTGCTTAACATGATGATCGGGAAAGAGCAGCCCGACACCGGCGAGATCAAGCTCGGCACCAATCTGGAACTCGCGCTTTTCGATCAGGCACGTGCGCAGCTTGATGGCAATATGACGCTTTGGGAAAGCCTGACCGGCGATCCTGACATGCGCGTCTCGGGCAAGGCCGATCAGGTGCTGGTGCGCGGACAGCCGAAACATGTGGTGGGCTACCTGAAAGAGTTTCTCTTTGACGAAGCACAGGCCCGCGCGCCGGTCCGCTCGCTCTCGGGCGGGGAAAAGGCCCGGCTGTTGCTGGCCAAGATTATGGCGCGATCCTCGAACCTTTTGGTGCTCGACGAGCCGACCAACGATCTGGATGTCGAAACCCTCGACCTCATGCAGGAGCTTCTCAGCACCTATGACGGCACCGTGCTGCTGGTCAGCCACGACCGCGACTTCCTCGACCGGGTGGCCGCCACCACCATCGCCATGGAGGGCGACGGGCGTGCCACGGTCTATGCGGGCGGTTGGACCGACTATCTGGCGCAGCGCGGGCAGGACGATTTTTCGGACAGCGTGGTAAAGTCCAAACCCGGCAAGGCCGAGCCGAAGGCTGAGAAAAAGCCGGCCGCCTCGGGTCTGAGCTTTACCGAAAAGCACCGGCTCGAAGCGCTGCCGGGTGAGATCGAGCGCCTTGAGGCGGAAATCGGCAAGCTCGAAGAACTGCTCAGCGACGCGGAATTGTTCACCCGCGAGCCGGTGAAGTTCCAAAAAGCCACCGATGCGCTGGTTCAGAGGCACGAAAAGCTCCAGAACGCTGAAGAAGAGTGGATGGCGCTTGAAGAGAAGGCGCAGGGTTAATCGGCTGAGTCCTTCAGGGCGATCTGCGGCCGGTATCCGGCGCGAAAAGCCGCAACGCTACTGGGCGGGGTAAGCAAGGTGACATGTCCCCAAGGGCGCGATTTTGGCGAACCGTAGCCTGAAGGGGCATAGGGGTAAAAGGCGTCACCAAAAAGCACCCCGCAGCGCCCCTCATGATCTAAGATGAAGCTCCCTGTCGGCAGGTCACGCGCCTCCACCTCTGGATGGCGGCGCTGCTGAAACACGCGCGGTACGGCGCGTTCGGCGTGCAGCTGACGGTCTAGGGCGGCAGCAGGCCCCGGCACATCGCAGCAGGCCCGAAACCGCCTATAGTCTGTGCCCCGGCATTCGGCGCAGGGTCGGTGCCCGGCGGCAAAGGCCACGGCCTCATCGAAAAAGAAAAGCTCGGTATAGTGGCGTGGGGCCATGAGGCGACGCTGACGCCCCTTGAAGCTCAGCACACAACACACCCAGTTCTGATGCGCCCATCGGCGTGTCGGGTGCAGGCCGCCTTCATCGTGCAGGATACCGCGGTTGCCCATGAAGCCACCTCGCGCGGGGTGGGCGATGATCTCTCCATCCGGCTGAACGCGGTTCTGCAGCGGCATCACCGCATCCTGAGCGCCCCGTCGAGGCGGATCACTTCGCCGTTGAGATATCCCATCTCAACGATGAACCCAGCCAGTCGCCCGTATTCCGACGGATCGCCGAGGCGGGCAGGGTTGGGCACATCCTTAGCCAATTCAGCCTGAACCTCTTCCGGCAGACCGGCCAGCATCGGCGTTTTGAAAATGCCCGGCGCGATGGTCATGACGCGGATACCGTCTTTGGCCAAATCCCGCGCCATGGGCAGGGTCATGCCAACGATCCCGCCTTTGGACGCGGCATAGGCGGCTTGGCCCTTTTGCCCATCGAAAGCGGCGATGGAGGCAGTGTTGATGATCACCCCGCGCGCGCCGTCGTCTTCGGGGCTGTTCTTGGCCATAGCCACCGCCGCGAGCCGCGCCACGTTGAAGCTGCCGACAAGGTTAATGTCGACCGTGCGCTGGAAGGCGTCCAATGGGTGCGGGCCATCGCGGCCTGTGGTCTTGATGCCAAGAGCGATCCCGGCGCAGTTCACCGCTGCTGTGATCCAGCCCATCTTGTCTTGGGCATAGTCCACCGCCTCTTGCACGGATGTCTCATCCGTCACGTCCGTCATGACGAAATGGCCGCCGATCTCTTTCGCGACGGATTCGCCCCGGTCGGCGTCACGATCCAGCAGGGTGACCTGCGCACCTTGCGAAGCGAAATAGCGCGCCGTGGCTTCGCCAAGCCCCGAGGCACCCCCGGTGATGATGGCGGCTGTGCTGTCTAGTTTCATGATGGCTCCCCCCGATATGAACGCTTGTTCAGTTCAACACGAAGTTTGGCCCCATGCAAGCCATGCTTGCTGGAACAGGTGATGAGCAGGAGGAGACTGGGGGCCGTAAGGCAGCCCCCGTTAAGTTAAGACTTTAGCCGATCTGCACCAGCGCGTGGCGTTTCTTACCTGCGCTCAGCTTGATAGGAGACGAGAGCGCGCCCGCATCGAGCATCAAGCCCGCATCTGTCAGCGGCTGATCATCAATCCGCGCACCATTCTCGGCAATCAGGCGCTTGGCCTCTTTACCGGAGCCCGCAAGGCCGGATTTCACCAGCAGTTGAACGATCGAGACCCCATCGCCCACATCCGCCGCCGTAAGAGTCAATGTAGGCAGATCGTCGCCCACGCCGCCTTTTTCAAAGACCTCGCGCGCCGTGGCTTCGGCGTTCCGCGCCGCTTCTTCGCCGTGCAGCAGGCCGGTGACCTCATTGGCCAGTCGCACCTTCGCCTCATTGATCTCAGACCCGGCAAGCCCGCCCAGACGGTCGCATTCGTCGACCGGCAGCTCGGTATAGAGCTTGAGGAACCGGCCCACGTCGGCATCGGTGCAATTGCGCCAGAACTGCCAGAACT
Organism: Sulfitobacter sp. W027; assembly: GCF_025143985.1. Classification (NCBI taxonomy): domain Bacteria; kingdom Pseudomonadati; phylum Pseudomonadota; class Alphaproteobacteria; order Rhodobacterales; family Roseobacteraceae; genus Sulfitobacter; species Sulfitobacter sp. W027. Next base: position 1,718,026 of record NZ_CP083564.1, on the reverse strand, counting down.
CGTAAGGCGAAAGCATGTCGCCGTTCAGCCAGACCGCGCCCCCTGCCGATTTGCCCATCTTCTTGCCGTCGCTGGTGGTCAGTAGCGGTGAGGTCAGGCCGTAGACTTCGCCGTCGATCACGCGGCGCGTCAGGTCGATCCCGTTGACGATATTGCCCCATTGATCCGAGCCGCCCATCTGCAGGATACACCCATAACGGCGGTGCAACTCCATGAAGTCATAGGCTTGCAAGATCATGTAGTTGAATTCGAGGAATGACAGTGATTGCTCGCGGTCCAACCGTGATTTCACGCTTTCAAAGCTGAGCATCCGATTGATCGAGAAATGCCGCCCGATGTCCCGCAGGAAATCGAGATAGTTCAACTCATCAAGCCATTCAGCGTTGTTAAGCATCAGCGCGTCGCTCGGCCCATCCCCATAATCAAGGTAGCGGGCAAAGACCTGACGGATACCTTCGATATTGTCGTCAATCGCCTCGGGCGTCAGCAGGGGGCGTTCGTCCGAGCGGAACGACGGATCGCCCACCTTGGTCGTGCCGCCGCCCATCAGGGTGATCGGCTTGCCGCCGCACTTCTGCAACCACCGCAGCATCATGATATTGACCAGATGCCCCACGTGCAGCGATTTGGCTGTGGCGTCATAGCCCACATAAGCAGGAGCGGCACCTTTCATCAGGGCGTCGTCCAATCCCTGATAATCGGTGCAATCGGCCAGAAAGCCGCGCTGCATCATCGTGTGGATGAACTCCGATTTGGGATGGTATGTCATGGTGACTTGCCTCAAAACTGTATTGCGGGGCAATCTATATGCGCACGAGCGGCAAAGGAAAAGGCCATGAATAGGGCCATGCACAGGCAACATGTCGGAACCGGTGTGGTGACGGCATTGGGAATGATGTCGGGCACCTCTTTAGACGGGGTGGACGCCGCGATTTTGCGCACCGACGGCTATGACATCACCAGTTTTGGCCGCAGCGCCTATCGCAGCTATTCGGCCGAAGAGCGTCGGGTGATCGCCGCCGGATTCGGAAAATGGCACGGGGCCGAGGTTGAGGCGGCAGCCCAAGCGGTCGAGACCGCGCATCTGGCGCTGTTGGATGATCTGTTGAAAGATGAGCCTGCCGTTGAGCTTGTCGGTTTCCACGGCCAGACCCTTGCCCATGCGCCGCGGATGCAAGGCACGCTGCAAGTGGGCGACGGGGCCCTGTTGGCGCGACAGATCAATCTTCCCGTGGTCTGGGATTTCCGCAGCGCCGATGTGGAACTGGGTGGAGAGGGCGCGCCTTTGGCCCCGTTCTTTCACCATGCCTGCGCGCGATTTGCCGGTCGGGAGGGCCCGTTGGCCTTTTTAAACCTTGGGGGTGTGGGAAACCTCACCTGGGTCGATCCGCGTATTGCGCGGCCCGAGGAAGCAGGCGCGCTGCTGGCTTTCGATACCGGTCCGGCAAATGCGCCGATCAACGATCTGATGCAAGCCCGCCTTGGCCAAGACTTTGACGAAGGTGGCAAGCTGGCCGCGCGGGGCAGGGTGGAGCATGGTGCGCTGGAGCTCTTCCTCGCCGAGCCATACTTCGCACGCATGCCGCCCAAATCGCTCGACCGGAATGACTTCGCGGAAATGGTGGCGCTGGTGGGCGAACTGTCCGACGCTGACGCCTGTGCCACCCTGACCGCCATGTGCGCCGCTGGCGTCGCCGAAGCAATGCAGCATTGCCCGGCCCCGCCTGAGCGGGTCTATGTCACGGGGGGCGGGCGACATAACCCGGTGCTGATGCGGATGCTGGACGTCAGCCTTGATTGCCCTGTCGCTCCGGTGGAGGACATCGGGCTGGACGGCGATATGCTAGAGGCACAGGCTTTCGCATATCTCGCTGTGCGGGTGGCACGGGGCTTGCCGACCTCATGTCCCGGCACAACTGGCGTGCGGGCCGCTGTGGGTGGCGGCACCGTCAATCGCAACTGAAACACGGGCGCTGGCATTTCAATTCTGACGGGAATTTGCCAACTGGCGCCTAATAGGGCGACAGGGTGCAGCTTTTGCGCTGCCAAGCTGCCAATCCCGGCATATTTTTAACAAAGTTTCAAGAAAGATGCCATTTGCGCAATTATTTGAAACAAAACCTCATTCTGATGCGTGATTATAGCATGGGAGCCAAGGGCTGGCAGATGAGCTGGGTCCTAGCGCTACCGATCAAAAGAAGGAGATTCGAAATGACTATCTTTCAAAACAGAACCTTTACAAACGCCATGGCAATCACAGCAACGGCGATTTTGCTTGCGCCTGCTACCCATGCGGAAATCGGTCTGGGGGTGGGCGTCAGCGTCGGCGGTCATGGGAGCCACGGTGGCGCGGACGTTGGTGTGGGTGCCTCGGTCGGCGGAAGTGACGGCATCGGAGCCGGGGCCGGCGCATCAATCGGCGGCGGTGATGGCGTGAACGCAGGCGTCGGCGCGTCAATCGGCGGCGGTGATGGCGTGAACGCAGGCGCCGGCGCATCTATTGGCGGCGGCAGTCACGGTGCCGGGGCTGGGGCGGGTGTCTCGGTCGGTGGCTCTGGCAGCGGCAATATCGCTACGGGCGGTCAGGGCGCTGTCCCCGGTACAGCTGCAGGCCGGGCAACGGGCGTGGCCGACAGCAGTGCGACCTCGGCAAAACCGATCAACATCGCGACGCTTATCGGCGCGCCTGTTTGGAGCAAAGACCGCGTCTTGGTGGGGATGATCGAGGAAGTCAAACCCGGACCCAACGGTAAGGTCGACGCTATTCTGCGCCTTAACGCAGCCCTGAAAAGCGACAAAGACATTATTCGCATGCGGGTCGCGCCGCGTCTGTCTGACCGGGGAGCGCTGCTTTTGGGCTATTCGAAACAGAAGTTCCTGCAGCTTTTCGCAGGCTGATCGGCAGTAAAGTGAGAGGCAAGGGGCGGGGAACCATCCGCCCCTTTTTCACGCATTACCGGGACTGGGCGGCAGTGTCGGTCAACGGCAGCTCATAAAAGCAGATCGCCTCACGTGCGAAATCGGGCATCGGCTGGTAGGGGCCACGCTCGGCAAACCCAAGTGAAGCATAGAGCGCGCGGGCAGGTGCAAAGGCGATGGAGGTGTCAAGATAGACCTTCTCAAACCCATCCGCGCGCGCCTGATCAATCAACCTTTGGCAAATCGCACGGCCTGCACCGGTGCCGCGCGCCGCGTCCGTGACGAAGACGCGCTTAATCTCGCTCTCCCGATCGCTGAGCGCATGGGACATGCCGCAGCCAAGGGGGATGCCGTTACGCTCGGCCAGCAGGATGATTCCACGCGGGCGGGCGTGTTCTTCGGCCAGACGGTCCATCAGGGCGCTGTATTTGTCGTGGGGGTAGAATGTCTCAACAATCCGCCGCTCGGTCGGGGCGAAGTTGTACAGAAAGTCGCGGTAGGCCCAGCAAAGTTCAACCACCGCCGCGAGATCCGCAGCGGTGGTGACAGGACGAATATCAACTTTATACATCAGCCGCGCAGGATCGAGCGGCCCGCGTATTGGGCAGTCTCACCCAGCATTTCCTCGATACGGATCAACTGGTTGTACTTCGCCAGTCTGTCAGAACGTGCGAGCGAGCCGGTCTTGATCTGACCGCAGTTTGTCGCCACGGCGAGGTCTGCGATGGTGGCATCCTCGGTCTCGCCCGAGCGGTGCGACATGACGTTGGTGTACCCCGCGCGATGCGCGATATCGACAGCCTTGAGCGTCTCGGTCAGGGTGCCGATCTGGTTGACCTTCACGAGCATGGAGTTGGCGCAGCCGCGCTTGATGCCGTCGGACAGACGCGCGGGATTGGTTACGAAAAGATCGTCACCAACCAGTTGCACCTTATTGCCCA